>JBEKFZ010000014.1:0-60447 GCA_050013075.1 Thermoguttaceae bacterium
GCTCGTGCGAGTGCAACACCATCACGCCCACGCCGCCGCCGCCATGGCCGAACACAATCTGGACGGGCCGGTGCTCGCCCTGGCATGGGACGGCACGGGCTACGGCGGCGACGGAAGCATTTGGGGCGGCGAAGCCCTGCGCTGCGAAGGGGCGGAATTCTCGCGTGCCGCGCATTTGCGCACTTTTTCCCTGCCCGGCGGAGATAAAGCCATGCACGAACCCCGCCGTTCGGCCGTGGGACTGCTGCACGAAATTCTCGGCCAAGAGGCCGGGCGATTCGCCGCCGTCTGGTTCAAACCCGGCGAATCGGCCGCATTGATGCAAATGTTGGCTCAAGGAATAAACTCTCCGCGCACCAGCGGCATGGGCCGGCTTTTCGATGCCGTTGCCGCACTGTGCGGACTGCGGACGATTGTAAGTTTTGAAGGTCAAGCGGCCATGGCCCTGGAATTCGCCGCCGATAAGGGCGAACCGTCGGCATACCCGATCCCTTTGCATTGCGATGAAAATCAGGTCCTAATCGCCGATTGGGAACCGATGCTTCGCGTGATACTCGCCGATCTGGTAAGAAAACTGCCCATCGGCATAATAAGCGCCCGATTCCACAACGCCTTGGCCGAAATGGCCCTGGACATCGCGCAACGGGTAAAATTAGATAAAGTCGTGCTCACCGGCGGGTGTTTCCAAAACGCCTTGTTGACCGAACGGGTGTACAATCGGTTGCACACGGCAGGCTTTTCAGTGTATCTTCATAAGGAGGTCCCCCCAGGCGACGGCGGCATCGCCCTGGGACAAATTTACGTGGCCGCGTTGTTAAATAGGGGCTAGGGAATAGGGGATAGGAAATAGTTTAGCCGCGACCGGGCACCAACCGAAGGTTGGTCGGGGAGCGCGGTCGGGAAGTATTCGAGGTAATCATCTTATGTGTCTTGGCGTGCCTGGAAAACTGGTCGAAATTTATCCGCAAGCCGACTTGGAATTGCCCAAGGGCAAGGTCGAATTCGGCGGCATTTATAAAGATATATGTCTGGCCTATACGCCCGAGGCCCGAGTGGGCGATTATGTTTTAGTCCACGTGGGGTTTGCCATCAGCCGCATCGACCAGGCCGAAGCCGAAGAGATTTTTTCGTACCTCAATGAGATTGGAGAGATCGAGGAAAACGAGGAAGAGGTTGGAGAGCAGAGTTCGGGGCAAAATGACGAAGGTCGAATTACGAATGACAAAAGAATAGCAAAGCACGAATGACGAATTTGGTCAGGCAAGTGGGCAATAAATTGCCCACCCCTGCCCCCTGATCCCTGACCCCTGACCCCTGATATGAAATACATCGACGAATACCGCAATCCACGGCAGGCGAAACAATTGGCCGATGCCATTGCCGCGGCCGTTACGCGATCGTGGAATATCATGGAAGTCTGCGGCGGGCAAACGCACGCCATTATCCGCTTTGGGCTGGATGAACTTTTACCGCGGCAGATCACGTTGATCCACGGCCCGGGCTGCCCGGTGTGCGTCACGCCCGTGGAGATCCTTGACAAGGCCATCGCCATTGCCTCGCTACCGGGAGTGATTTTCTGCTCTTTCGGCGACATGCTCCGCGTGCCCGGCTCGCAAAAAGACCTGTTCACGGTAAAAAGCGAAGGCGGCGACGTGCGCGTGGTCTATTCGCCGCTGGACGCGGTTGCCCTGGCCCAAAAACACGCCGACCGCGAAGTGGTGTTTTTTGCCGTGGGCTTTGAAACCACGGCCCCGGCCAACGCCATGGCGGTTGTGCAGGCGGCACGGCTGGGGCTTGCGAATTTTTCCCTGCTTGTTTCGCACGTGCTGGTGCCGCCGGCCATGCGGGCCGTGCTCTCTTCGCCCGGCAATCGGGTTCAGGCCTTTATTGCCGCCGGACACGTGTGTACCATAACCGGCATCGAGGAATATCGCCCTTTGGCCGCGGAGTTCCGCGTGCCCATCGTGATTGCCGGCTTTGAACCGCTGGATATTTTGCAGGGCGTATTGATGTGCGTGCGCCAGCTCGAAACCGGCCGCTGCGAGGTGGAAAATCAATACGCCCGATCGGTCCGGCCCCAGGGCAACGTTTCGGCCAGGCGGCAAATGGAGGAAGTATTCCAAATTGTGCCGCGAAAGTGGCGGGGCATGGGCGAGATTCCCTCCAGCGGCTTAGCCTTGCGCGAGGCATTTGCGGCGTTTGATGCCGAGCGCCGCTTCGGAGTATCGGATATAACCGCCGAGGAGTCCGGCGAGTGCATTGCCGGCGAGGTGCTGCAAGGGCGGAAAAAACCGCCCGACTGCCCGGCCTTCGGCATACGCTGCACGCCCGATTGGCCGCTGGGGGCCCCGATGGTATCGGCCGAAGGGGCCTGCGCGGCGTATTATCGCTACCGGAGAAACGTGTGAAATAATATATTCAAACCGGCGGGTGTTACCCGCCGGCTAATGTATAGATAAAAATTACACTCTATGAACGACGAATTCCAGTTGCAGTGCCCGGTTCCGCTTCGCGATCACCCCACGGTGCAAATGGCTCACGGCGGAGGCGGGCGTTTCATGCGCCAGTTGATCGAGTCGATGTTCCTGCCCGCGTTCGCCGAGTTTATTGAATCTCATGAAAATAATATCGTAGAAAAATCAGAGCCGGGGCGTGTCGCCCCGGCATTTCCGGGCCGACACGCCCCGGCTCTGATGGAAAAACACGACATTCATAACCTGAGATTCAATAACTCCGGCACTTGTGCCGGGAGTAAAACGCCCGCGCACGATAGCGCGGTAATCGAGATCGGCGGGGTACGATTGGCGTTTACCACCGATACCTTCGTCGTTAGTCCCATGTTTTTTCCCGGCGGCGATATCGGCAAGCTGGCCGTGTACGGCACGGTCAACGATCTGGCTATGGCCGGGGCGAAACCGCTTTATCTCAGCGCCGGCTTCGTGCTGGAAGAAGGGCTTGCGATGGAAACTCTGCGCCGGGTGGTGGCGTCGATGGCCGCCGCCGCGCGGGAAGTGGGCGTGCGGATCGTAACCGGCGACACCAAAGTGGTCGATCGCGGCAAAGCGGACGGCATCTTCATCAACACCGCCGGCATCGGGCTTGTGCCGCGCGACGTTGACATCTCTCCCGCCCGGGTTGAGCCTGGCGATGTTATAATTTCAAGCGGCGATATCGGCCGGCACGGCATGGCCGTAATGTCCGTGCGCGAAGGATTGGGATTCGAGGGAAATTTGCAGAGCGATTGCGCTTCGCTGGCCGGGCTGGTCGAAGCGATGCTTGCCGCCGAGCGTGAAATTCACTGCCTGCGCGACCTGACTCGCGGCGGATTAGCGGCGGCGTTAAACGAAATCGCAGCCGACGCCGCGGTGGGCATCGAGTTGGACGAGTCGGCCATAGCAGTCTCCGATCCGGTCGCCGGCGCTTGCGAAATTCTGGGGATCGACCCTTTATATGTAGCCAACGAAGGCCGATTGGCGGCATTTGTTTCGCCGAGTGCCGCCGATAAAATGCTCGATGTCATGCGTAAGCATCCGGGCGCGCACGGCCCGGCCATTATCGGCAAGGTCACGCGGGAACATGCCGGCACGGTGGTATTACGCGGCCTGCTGGGCGGCGGACGAATACTCGACATGCTTTCCGGCGAACAATTGCCCAGGATATGCTGATATTTATTGAATCTCAGGTAATGTATGTTGCATTTTCCCATCGGAGCCGGGCCGTGTCGGCCCGGAATTACCGGGGCGACACGCCCCGGCTCTGATTATTTTCCACGTAATTATTTATCCGAGATTCAATAGCCCCCGGTGAACACATCGGGGGTTGTGCATTGCGAAACCGCAAGCGGTTTGCTTGGAAAAAGTTTATGGATGAACCGCGCGAAGAACCCGACGGCGAGGAAAACCCGGAGGAGGGCTATGCCGTGGCGCCATTGCCTCCGGCAAAAGAATATTCTCCGCCGATGCTGGCGAGGATATATTTTCGGATTTCAGCTTACGATTTTCCCCGCAAAAAACCGTTCCAATATACGCTCGCCGATATGTTTACATTGACCACTGCCGTGGCCGTGTTTTTGAGCATATTTTTGAGCATTCTGAAATTTATCCCACTTAAAACTATCGCGGGAGCGAGCGGTTTAGGGGCGCTGTTGAGTTTTATCCTCTTGGTCTTCTGGACGCCGGAGCGGCCGCTTATCCGCATCGGCTGGTGGGTGTTGTTCGCAGTTTATCTGTTGACGTGTATCGGAGCAATAATTTTCACGTAGTAAATTCTCTTGAGCAATCCCGCACGTCTCACAGGAGTCGCAGAAAGGCCTTCGTTTCCACGGCCCAATGCGAAACAGCCGCATGACGATATAAATCGCCGCTGCCGCAATGACCACTACGGCTGCAATATCTTGCCAGGAGAAAGTCATATCCTCATCCCTATTTGATAGGTTATCAACGCGCCTATGTAGGCCAGCGCTGTCATATAGGCGAAGACGAAGGCCGGCCAGCGCCAAGAGTTCGTTTCGCGGCGGATGACGGCCAGCGTAGGCGCGCATTGAACGCAAAGGGCGAAAAACACCATGATCGACAACGCCACCGGGATATTATAGACCGGCTTGTCGGTCCCCTCCCAAGTAACGGCGCGGAGCCGGGTTTGCAGGGCGGTGTAATCGGCGTCCGACTTAAGGTCCGCATTGCCGCCCAGGTTGTACATCACGCCCAACGTGGCCACGACGATTTCTCGCGCCGGCAGCGAGGCCATCACCGCGCAGCCGATCCGCCAATCCCAGCCCAGTGGTTTTACCGCCGGCTCGATAAAGCGGCCCAGGCGGCCCAACAGGCTGTTATGCTGATGTGCGGTCTCAATGTCGCGCTGCAATTGATAAATCCGCGCGGCGGTTTCGGCCTTTAGCGGATCCCCTGGGTCCATCCGCTCCAATTGGCTTTGAAGTTCCCGACATTCTTTTGCCAGCGGGGCCGCGATTTTGGGATAGTGCGGATAATACAACCCGGCCCAAACCAGAACCGAGACCGCCATGATCAGCGTGCCCGCGCATCGCAGAAAAACCCATCCTCGCTGCCCGACGCGATATGCCACGGTCCTCAGCGACGGCCACTTGTAACCGGGCAGTTCCATGACAAACGGCGGCGGCCGACCCCGCAGCAGGGTCCGTTTCAAGACCATCGCCGTGCCGACGGCCATGACGATTCCCAGAACATACAGGCCGGCCAGGGTAAGCCCCTGCAAATTCACCAATCCGTGGAGGAACGACCTCCCTGGAATGAACGCCGCTATCAGCAGGGCATAGATGGGCAAACGCGCGGAGCACGTCAACAACGGCGAGACCAGAATCGTGGTGAGCCGGTCGCGTTCGTCTTCGATCACCCGCGCGGCCATGATTCCGGGCACGGTGCAGGCAAACGAGGAGAGCATGGGAATGAACGATTTTCCGCTTAGCCCGATGCGCGACATGGCGCGGTCCATGAGGAACGCCGCCCGGGCCATGTATCCGCAATCTTCCAGTATCCCGATGAAAAAGTAGAGGATGAGAATTTGCGGCAGAAAGGCCAGCACTCCGCCCGCGCCGCTAATCACGCCGTCGACCAGCAGGCTTCGCAACGTCCCTTCGGCCATGCGGCCTTCCACCCAGGCGCCCAACGCTCCGATTGCCGCCTGGATGGCGTCCATGGCCGGATGGGCCCAGACGAAAACCGCTTGGAACATAAGCAGCATCAGCGCGGCGAAAATCGCCGGCCCGGCTACGCGGTGAGTCAGCACCCGGTCGATGTGGTCGGAATAAGTATGATGATAATGGCCGGGTTCCGTAACCACGCCGTTTAAGATGCGATGGACCCAGTCGTATCGGGCCGAGGTCTCCACGCCCGGAACGTTGCAGCCCGCCGCCGCCAATCGCCCGCGCGCCAATTCCAAATACTCTGTCAGATCGATATCCAGATCGGACGAAACCGTGCGATCCAGATATCCGTTCGAATCCAAGAGCAAGCGGCGGGCCAGAAACGAGGGCATGGGGGTTTTCGTTTCATCCGCGGCGGAAAAAGATTCGCATTTTTCCACCAACCAGGACGTCTCGCGCTCGAAAACTTGGGGAAATATCGTTTCGCTTGTGCATGGCTTGGCGGCAACGGCGCGGGCAAGGGCGATCTTCAACTCGGCCACGCCCACACGGCGATGGGCTTGGATGCCGACCACCGGAATGCCCAATTGTTGCTCAAGCCTGGCGAGATCGATCTCGATGTCCCGGGCATAAACGACATCCAGCATGTTCACTGCCAGAACCGTGGGCAGGCCCAACTCCAGCACCTGGCTTGTCAGATAAAGATTCCTGGCCAGATTAGCGGCATCGACGATGCAAATGACGGCGTCAATCGGCGGATAATCTTTCTGCCGGCCCAAGAGCAAATCGACCGCCACCATTTCATCGCGCGAGCGGGGAGCAAGACTGTACAGGCCCGGCAAATCGACCAGTTCGTAACGCACTCCGGCGAATTTCATGGTTCCGGTCTTCTTTTCCACCGTGGCGCCGGGATAATTGCCGATATGCTGATGTATGCCCGCCAGCGCGCTGAAAAGCGTAGATTTGCCCGTGTTCGGATTGCCGATCAATGCGACCGTTATAACTGATTTTTCGGCGGCGGTGGACATTTAATATGATTAGTGGAATTCATATCGCCTGAATCGGTTCGACCAGGACGTGCAGCATGTCGTCGGCCCGCAGGCAAATTTTATTGCAGGCCAGACGGATGATGCAAGGATTGCCCGGCCGGAACATCTCGATGCGCATCCCGCCGCGCAATCCAATTTCTTCCAGCCGATGTATGTGGTCCGGATCTCCTCGGATACTACGAATAAAGGCGGCTTGTCCGGCGGGCAACTGGTCCAGGGAAATGGTTTTTTTAACCACGATTATCAACGGGTATATACATTAGTTGATATCCAAATTAAAGATGAAACTTCATCTTTAGCTATTTTAATGCCGCGTCGGTAATGAAGCAAGCTCTGAAATACGCCAATAGTATTGCCGATGTTTTTTTACATGCCCCCGGAGCATGACTATCACTACGCTCGGAATGACACCCGGCTGGATGATTCTATACGGCTGTTTTTTCGGGCTCGGGAGCCAATTTTGTCATCAGCCCACGGCTTTTGCTTTGCGTTGCGGCAGGACTTCTTCTTCGGCTTCGCGGGGCTGGATTTTCAGCGTGGCGTTGGGCGGCATGCGGCGCTCGGAAACTATGCCGCGCTTGGTCGTGGAAAGGAATTCGTAAAACAGCGAGGCCGGACCGTATACATACTCCGTGCGGAGAATTTCCAAGATTTCTTTCCACATCAGGCCGCTGCGATAGATTATGCGATAAGCGTCTTTAAGTTGTTGGATTTTGGCCGGATCGTAGCCGGAGCGTCGCAACCCGACCTGGTTTAAACCCACAATCAGGCTGCTTATGCCATCGACGGTCACGAATGGAGGCACGTCCTGGGAGACGTGGGCCTGGCCGCCGACCATAGCCAATGTGCCGATCCGGCAGAATTGATGAACGCCCGCCGCCCCGGACAAGTACGCCCGATCGCCTATGGTAATATGTCCGGCCAGCATCACGTTGTTGGTCAGAATCACATTGTTGCCGATATGGCAGTCGTGGGCCACGTGTGCATTGACCATCAGCAGGCAGTTGTCGCCGATAACCGTGGTGCGATGTTCATCCAAAGCACGGTGGATGGTAACATTCTCGCGGATCGTATTACCCGAGCCTATCAGTACCCTGCCCGGCCTTTCCGGAACGTGTACGTGTTGAGGCAACCCGCCCAACACTGCACCGTCGAAGACCTGGTTTCGCGGCCCTAGCGTGGTCCCCTGTTTGATAACCACGTGGTTTTCCAGAATGCAGTCCGGACCGATGGTCACATTCGGCTCGATCACGCAATAGGGTCCAATCTTGACATCCGGCCCGATCTCGGCCAAGGGACTGATAACGGCAAGTGGGTGTATGCTCACGGAAGGCACCTTATCGTTGTTAGACATTGCAGGGCTATGAAAAATTATCGGTTATTCCGGAAAAACCCGTTTGTCGAGATCAAGCGGTCGTAACTGTTTTCCTATATTTACCAGACAAACACCCCTTTAATGGGGGTAAAGGGCATAGGGCAAAGGGTAAGTGAATGGAAAGGAGCCGTGACAAAATAAACTCTCCAAATCAGGAGGCCGGACATTCTTGTCTGGCCTTTCTGGCCCGAAAAAAACAGACAAGAATCCTGCTTTCCCTTCATAATTGATCAGGTTTTTTTGATACGAAGACTAAATGGAGGGTGGAGAATGAAGGGACAAAATACATACTTATGGGTGGTGTGCATTAATCGGAAGCCAAAAAACCACCAAGTTGCGCTTGTGTGAAATCGACCTTCCGGCGACAATGCCACACCCTTGGACACTTTGTGACGGCTTTCAAGCCGTCCCACGTACCGGCAGGGTAAATGTTTGGGCCTCACAACTTTGATGAAAAACAATTCCGGCTCCGTCTACTGACGCGGGGCAATAACGTCGCAAGGATTGCGGCGACCAAACATTACCCAAGCACACGAGGACCCAAAGGAGGGAACCGATGGTCTCGTTACATGCGGCCTTAGCGGCCCTATTGTTATCCAACCCTGGGCAAACCGTTTTGTTGGATTTCTATGCCGACGGGTGTGGTCCGTGCCGGGCAATGGCTCCCACTGTGCAGGCGCTTCAAGAAAAAGGTTATCCCGTCCAAAAGGTCAACCGAGACCAAAACCCAGCCTTGGCCGCAAAATACGGCGTCAACGGCGTGCCGTGTTTTGTGATGGTCGTCGACGATCGAGAGGTCGATCGGGTAGTGGGCAGCACCACGTTCAGCCGGCTGGAACGGATGTGTAAAATCACGCCCGGTCCTCCGCCCAGGCATGAAGATCCGAATGTAATACCCGCGTCGTTCGCACCATCCGGCAATACAACGCCGCTTATCGCGCAGCAGTGGACCTCAGCGCCGGCGCCGGGCGGATCAGAAGGTTTTGCCGCCGGTGCACGGTCGTCTCTGCCGGGCGTGAACATGCCGGCAAGGGGAAGCGAGCCGGACGCCAAACTCATAGACTCCAGCGTGCGGCTGCGGATCGAAGACCCCAACGGCAATTCCTGCGGTTCGGGGACCATAATCGACGCCCGCGGCGGCGACGCCTTGATTCTCACCTGCGGACATATTTTCCGCGATTCACAAGGCAAGGGGAAAATCGACGTGGATTTATTCGGTCCTTACGCCGGTCAGCGCGTGATCGGCCAGTTGATCTCCTACGATCTGAAGCGCGACGTGGGCCTGCTGTTCATTAAAGCCCCGGGCCCGATAGCGGCGGTTCGATTGGCCCCGCCCGGTTATCAGGTTCGCAAAGGCGACCGTGTGGCCGGCGTGGGTTGCGATAACGGCAAAGATCCGGCCGTGCGTTACAGCTACGTCACTTCGTTGAATCGTTATGCGGGATCGCCCAATCTACAAGTGGCGGGCCAACCGACCGAAGGCCGCAGCGGCGGCGGATTGTTCTCGGCCGACGGACTGGTGATCGGCGTGTGCAACGCCCGCGATCCTCAAGATCAGGAAGGTTTTTACGCCGCGCTGGAGACCATCTGCGCCCAGTTGGACGATGCACATCTGGCTTTCGCATTCCAGTCGCCTAAAGGTTATGAGGGTTTAAGCGGAACGGCGCCGCCGCTTGCGGGGACAAACGCGCCGGCCGTGGCGATTGAGATGACTCAAGCGGCTCCGTCCTCTTCAATATCCAACGTTCTACCCGTAAATATGGGACAACCGATGGCAACCGCCGGAACGCTCGGGCCCGGATTGAATCCCGGCGAGCAGGCCGCCATGGATGAAATCCACCGCCGGCTGAAAGAAGGCGCCGAGGTGGTTTGCATTGTCCGTTCGCGGCGCAATCCGCAAGCCAAGAGCGAGGTGATTATGCTCGACAAGGCCTCGCCCGAGTTCCTCCAGCAGTTGGCCGCCGAAGCTCAATCTCAACAAGGCCGCCAAGAGACCTCTCTGGAATTACCCCAACCCAAACAGCCGGCCCTGGAATGGTCCTCCAATCCAAATCTCAATTCCAAAACCTGGCGGCAAGGACAGTGATAAGGGATAGGGTCTTTGTGTCGAGATTCGCGCGCATTTTGCGCGCATGATTTTTTATTGCAAATTGACAATTGCAAATTGAACAACCTTAACCACTTGCGTGATTCGCCACTTTACTCCGTACTTCGTACTCTTAACTGGAAACTGATTACTGAAAACTGATAACCATCTACCATCTACTTTAAACTATTTGGTTGCGGCTATTGAGTCTCAGGTAATGAATGTCGTGTTTTCGCCTCAGAGCCGGGCCGTGTCGGCCCGGAATTACCGGGGCGACACGCCCCGGCTCTGCCTTTTTATGCGACATTCTTTTTCTGAGACCCAATAAAGGCCGCGCTAGGGTAGAATTGGTAGTGGACGGTGAACAGCGGGTGGTGCGAAACCGCAAGCGGTTTCATTGCATGCTTATCTTTGATCTATATTTGATATAGCCGTCTTTACCTTCTGCATCGAAAAGGTCGTGTTGTGCTGATGTTAACGTTTGTATTTGCGATATTGAATATATGCCTGGGCTTTGCCCTGGCAATGTACTATACGTCGCTAGTCAAACGATCGTAGAAGTCCACGTAGTTATCGCGCTTCTCGCTTTTGTTCCGTGCGGCGATTGCGCTGCGGGGATGCTCGTTGAGTTGCCCGGTGATGTTGTATTGCACGTACGGCCCCCATTCCACCTGGCGGCTCAGCGGAAGCAGGCGCTCTTGTATCACTTGGTAGACGGGCCGGATTTTAAACTTGGGATTGCGTAGGAAACCGATCAGCAGTTCCATGGGGCAATTGCCCGCCCCGCGCCCCAGGCCGGCCATTGAGGCGTCGATGCGATTCGCCCCGTGGATGATGGCTTCGATACTGTTGGCGAAGGCCAACTGCTGGTTGTTATGGGCGTGGATGCCCACCTGTTTGCCCGATGCCTTGCAGTATTCCAGGTATTTCTTGACTAACAATTCCACCTGCTCGGCGTACATCGCCCCGTAGCTGTCGACGACCACGATTACGTCAGTCGGCGAGGTAACCAGCACTTCCAGCACCTGGTCGATTTCCTGTTCCTTAACCGTGGTCACGGCCATCAGGTTCGCCGACACTTCATAGCCTTTATCTTTGGCGTCCTTGATCATGTCCATGGCCTCGGAAACCTGGTTGGCGTAAAACGCCACGCGGATCATGCTTAGCACGCTGTCTTTTTTGTGGAGCACGTCGTTGCGCCAGTCCGATTTGCCGGCATCGATCATGGCGGTGAGTTTCAGCGGCGTGGGATTATCGCCCACCACGCGGCGGATGTCGTCCTCTTTGCAGAATTTCCATGCGCCGAACTGGTCGCGAGCGATGACTTTATTGTCGGCCTTGTAACCGAATTCCATGTAATCGATGCCCGCCTCCACGCAGGCGTCGTATATCGCGCGGACGAACCCGTCCTCGAACATGTGATCGTTCACCAGTCCGCCGTCGCGCACTGTGCAATCCAATACCTTCAGTTCCGGTCGATAAGTGATCCAGGGGGCAGTCACGGGAGTCTCCTTTAGGGATAGGCTATAGGCTTTAGGCTATAGGCTTTAGTTTTCCAAACATTCAATTCTGGTTGCGCAATAAGAAACTGTCAACTGAATACTGTCCCTCCTTATGCGGGGGGCGTAGGGAACATTGCAATAATCCGATTCTATGGATATTGTGGAGTGAAAAGGGTTCAGGATTTGGAGTTCAGAATTGGAATGATTGGGAATCGAGAATCTGGATTCCGTGATTATGATACTTTTGGACAAAAACCTAACCTCCATTCCTGAACCCCAAACCCTTAATGAAAATATCATTGGGGCGACAGTTGAACTCTCGCCCCAACAACCGAGGTGCAATATGTCCGAATTTCGCATAGAACACGACTCCATGGGCGAGGTCCGCTTGCCGGCGGCGGCCTATTACGGCCCACACACCCAACGGGCGGTGGATAACTTTCCTATTTCCGGCCGAACCTTGCCCAAGGAATTGATCCACGCCCTGGGGCTGGTAAAATTCGCCGCGGCAATTGTAAATCGCGATTTGGGAAAACTCGGGGACTGTCCCAATTTTTGTGCAACAAAAATGGGACTGTCCCCTTTGTCTTCCAGCGAAAATGGGACTGTCCCCTTTTCTCACTCGCTAAACGAAAAGCACATCGAAGCACTGTTGGCCGCCTGCCGCGAACTGGCCGACGGGCGTTTCGACGACCAGTTTCCCATCGACGTTTATCAGACCGGCTCCGGCACTTCGAGCAATATGAACGCCAACGAGGTGATCGCCAATCGGGCAACCGAACTTGCCGGCGGCGACCGTTTTAGTCCCGTAAAAACGATCCATCCCAACGACCACGTAAACATGGGCCAGAGCACAAACGATATTTTCCCCACCGCCATTCACCTGTCCGCGGCCCTGGCCATTCACGAGGATTTAGTGCCCGCCTTGACCCGCTGCGCCTCGGTTTTGGCCGAAAAATCGCGGCAGTGGCGGGAGATCCTGAAAATCGGGCGCACGCACCTGGCCGATGCCACCCCGCTTAGCCTGGGTCAGGAAATCGGCGGATTCGCCCGGCAGTTGGAGCGTTCGGTAGCCCGGGCGGCAACGGCCATCGAAGCCCTTTTGGAACTGCCCGCCGGCGGAACCGCCGTAGGCACGGGCATGAACACTCATCCCGAATTCGGCAACCGCGTGTGCGAAGTCCTTGCGGCCCGGACCGGCATTCCCTTTGTCGAGGCGGTCAATCATTTCGAGGCCAACGCCCAACGCGACGCCCTGGTCGAATGTCATGCCCAACTGAAAACCATCGCCGTCACGCTGTTTAATGTGGCTAACAATATTCGGCTTCTGGCCTCCGGGCCGCGCTGCGGTTTTTACGAAATCAAACTTCCCGACCTGCAACCCGGCAGCTCGATCATGCCCGGCAAGGTCAATCCGGTGCTGTGCGAAAGCGTGATGCAAGTTGCCGCCCGTGTCATGGGCAACAATCAAACAATATCGCTTTGCGGCGCTGCCGGCGGACAGTTCCAGCTAAACGTGATGATGCCCGTCATGGCCGACGCGGTTTTGGAAAGCGTGCGTCTTATGTCCAGCGCGCTGCGGGCGTTCACCACGCTATGTCTGGCAGGCATGGAGGCCAATGCCGAGGCCTGCCAAGCCGCCGTGGAAAACAGCCTTTCGCTAGTAACCGCGCTGAATCCATTGATCGGCTACGAACAAGCCACCGCCTTGGCCAAGGAGGCCTTCAAAACCGGCAAAACTATTCGCCAACTCTGCATGGAAAAGCAAATCCTGCCCGAAGATCAGCTCAACAAAGCCCTAGATCCCTGGCGCATGACACGCCCGGAGAGCGGGGATTAGGCAATAGGGGATAGTAGGTCGACTTTTAAAGTCGTCTTACTGGGAATCGGGGATTGTAAACGGCGTGCAGTGCGAAACCGCAAGCGGTTTTCTTTATCCTTCCGCCCTCACCCCTAAACCCTGAACCCTATTTTTTACAATTTCGCCGTCAACTTGTCGAATTCTTCGACCGGAAGGATGGGCGAGGTGTTAAAGGCGATGCCCGACATCTTGGTCAGCGCGATGGATGCCTTCATCGCTTCTTCCACGCCGGGAAATTCGAGAATCAACACCAGGTCGTTCTCGCCCAGCGCGGCGTACATCGATACCAATTCCCCTTTGTACTTTTTGATAAGCGCCACGGCCTTATCGGTCCGCTGCGGACTAAGATCGGCCAAGGCCTGGGGGGTGTACTTGCCCAACATTATGAAAGTAGCCATGACTTGCCCTCCTAATGGAAAAGGTGAAATGATTTTTCTATCGTCTTTTATGACCGGCAAACTGTGCTTTGTCAATAGGCGCGACGGCCCGGGTATTTCCCTTTTCCCCCTTTCCCTTTTTCCCTTTTTACACATAAGATTTACTGTTAATGAATGATACTCCGCCACGAATACCGCCGGCTTGTTGCCATTTACTCGACGAAGTGCTGCTACGACTGCCATTTTGGCGATATTACGAACTGTATCGCAATGCACCTTATTCGTTTCTGCTGGATAGCGCCAAGGAGTCCGATCAGATGGGACGATATTCGTTTATCGGCGGCGATCCCACGCTGGTTTTTCGAGCCAAGCGATTAAAGCCGGAAGGCAGCGCCATCGCGGATATCAAAGTCATTGAACTGGCCGATTCAACCGGCCGGCATTTGGAAAAAACATCAATTACACATCAAATCGGTCCGCCCTTGGAGTATTTGCGCCAACTCTTGGCCGCGCATCGCGTCGATTACCGCGAGTATGCCGACCATCCGGTTCCGTTTCTCTCCGGCGCGGTTGGATATTTTGGATACGAGGCCGGTTACTTCATCGAGGAATTGCCCGACCGCGGCGTGGACGATCTTGGATTGCCCGATATCTACCTGATGTTTTTTTCCACCGTTCTGGGCCATTGTCATTCTAGCGGCCGGTCTTATTTGTCGATTCTCGGCCGGGGAGACGATGTCAATGACGCACTCAAGCAGGCCGAGTTACGCCGAGAAGAGATGCTTGCTAAAATTACTAATTTTGAGTCTAGTACGAAAAGCCCTCACCCTAATCCTCTCCGGGCACCGACGGGCACCGTGCGGAGCAGGGTCGGTTGGTCGGTAGAGGGGACTTGCGGATCAGACCGCGATATTTCGCTCGACATTCACGCCTATTTCGATAAGAAAAAATACTGCCGGGCAATCGAAACTATAAAGGAGCATATTTCGGCGGGCGACGTGTACCAGGTTTGCCTGACCCGGCGTTTGGACGCTCCGCTTATCGGCGGTACGGCATGGGATTTGTATCAAGAGTTGCGGCGGATCAATCCAGCGCCGTTCGCCTCGTTCTTGAATTTTCCCGAGGCACAGGTGGCGTCCTCGTCGCCCGAAAGGTTTCTTTCCTTGGGGCCTGACGGCGTTGCCGAAAGCCGGCCGATCAAGGGCACTCGGCCCCGCGGCGCAAATCTTGAACAAGACCGACTGTTGCGGGAGGAATTATCGGCTTCGGCCAAGGACCGGGCCGAAAACCTGATGATTGTCGATCTGGTGCGCAACGATTTCGGCCGCGTATGCCGCTTCGGCAGCGTAGAGGTACCGGAGTTCATGCTGATCGAGGACTATGCCACGGTGTTTCAGATGGTCTCGACTATCCGCGGCAGGCTTGCCCCGGGACGCGACGCGTTGGACCTGATCCGGGCGTGTTTTCCCGGCGGTTCGATGACCGGCGCGCCAAAGATCGAAGCCATGAAAATTATCGACCGGCTGGAGGGCGTCAAACGCGGCATCTATTCGGGGACAATCGGTTATCTCGATTTTGCCGGGCCGATGGATCTAAGCATCGTCATCCGCACGATTGTGATCAAGGACGGCCGATGCTATTTCCACGCGGGCGGGGGCATTGTAGCCGATTCCGATCCGCCGGCTGAATTCCAGGAAACCCAAGACAAGGCCCGGGCCCTTATCGAGGCGATAAAAAACCTGAAATTGCGCGGCGAAGATTAAAAGCCTATCCCAAAAGTCATCCTGAGCGCAGCGAAGGATCTCTGTCACAATCCCATATTACCCATTCTTGACATTATGTTCCTTCTAGATTCTTCGCTTCGCTCAGAATGACGATTATTGTTTTGGGATAAGCTCTAAGCATTTTTCCATAATACCTTACGGTTTTGTCGTCGGTAAAATCGTCTGTGCGTTGCGGAAATTTATAGCTCCAATAGGGTGCAACACGTCCTGGATCGGCGTGCGACTGTTCCAGCGCGATCGATCCCAGGGTATGACATACGCCACTGCTTTGCCGGTGGTGGTCTCGGCCACGTAAACAACCGAGGCTCCCCCATACCCCCGGCTCGTTCCGGTCCTGAAATCGGCAAGTCCGGTGACCATGAGAAAATGCGGATTTTTGGCCAGGTCAACCTGCAGGTCTTTCAAAACGTTGTAGCGATACAGACCCGTAAACCCTCCCGTGACCTTACCCGGCACCGCGGCAAGCAGATCGCCGGTAAGACAATCGAGGAAATACACCGCTTCCACGTCGGCATCGAGCAGCCCGGTGGCGATCAGGTAGGTTTCGGCCCGATCGGTGGCCACGGCGTGCAAGGGTATGTGCGGAAGAAAACCGCCCAGACCGATTCCGATCAACAAAGTCAACAACGGCAAAAAACCGCGATAGCGAGAAAGCAGGCATTTCATGATATTATCTCCCTTTGCATAATTATAGTTTATAAAGTCAAGATTTACAGGGAAATAGATGAATTACTTTGCCCATGCACTGCCGCTGTTGGACCGGCCGTATTTCGCCGCGGGCACAGGCGTGCCCGATTGGTTGACCGTCGCCGATCGCCGCTTGCGATTGCGAGCCAAGCACGTCGAGCCTTTTCTGGCCGATACCGATCCGGTGGTTGCAGCGGTGGCGGGCGGAGTGTCGCGGCATCTGGACGAAGACGCCAGATTTCACAAAACCCGGGCATTTACTGAACTTTCCTGGCAATTGACCGTGATGGTCCGCGACGCCTTGAGCGACCGGGACGGTTTGCGACCGAGTTTCCTAGGCCATCTTCTCCTCGAGATCCTGCTCGATGCAGCCTTGATTGAGGAAAATCCCCGTCTTTTAGAGCGATATTATCAACTTTTGGAAGAGATCGAGCCGGCGCTGGTCGAGGCCGCCGTGAACCGCATGGCCCCGCGCCCGACCGAGCGATTGGCGATCATGATCGCCGAATTCCGCCGCCAACGGGTCTTGTGGGATTATCTCCAGGATGACAAACTATTAATGCGTTTGAACCAGATCATGCAACGCGTGAAATTGCCCCTGTTGCCCGATGATTTCGCCGACGTTCTGCCAACCGCGCGGCCGATCGTCGGCAAACGAAAGAATGATCTGCTGGAATGTATCCGATCTTGAACCCAAAACCCAATGGGCTACAATATCAATGGGCGGTAATATAGGGAGTAATAAAGATGCAAGCCATCAAAGCGACGGTCCAAGACGGAAATGTCATTTTAAATGAACATGTGGATATAAAAGGCCGATTCGATGCCGTGCTTGTGCTATTGGATCCGGATCCATGGGAATCACTGTTGCAAGACCCGCGCGTTCGTCCTGAACTTGTAAAAGCCCGCCAAGAAGCACTGCAAGACCATGCGGTTGGAAAAACTACGCCGCTCGATCCGGATAAGATGCCGTGAATTATGTCCCAAACTCCCGAGCCACCAATCGAACCGCGCAGGCAGGAAAGCATTTCGCTGGATGAATTGGCACAGGCGTTTGCGCAGGTGATGGGCGCTCCGCTGCGGGTGCAGCCGAATGCGGAACAACTTGCTCAGCCGCCATCCATT
Organism: Thermoguttaceae bacterium; assembly: GCA_050013075.1. GTDB lineage: Bacteria > Planctomycetota > Planctomycetia > Pirellulales > Thermoguttaceae > JBEKIK01. The sequence goes on from JBEKFZ010000014.1 coordinate 17,467, forward strand.
CCCGATCAACCGGCGGACGTCGTACAACCAATGACCGATGTTCAGCCGGAAGTCGGCGAATTGCCGTCTATCCCGCCGGCCAAAGAAGACGCCTGCCCAGTCAGTCCGCTGAGCATTCTGGAGGCCATGCTTTTCGTGGGCAATCGCGATAACAAACCGCTTTCGGCCGGCAAGGCGGCCGAGTTGATGCGCGACGTTGCCGCCGAGGAAATTCCCCTCTTGGTCGAAGAACTCAATGGGCGCTATGCCGCCGACGGTTGTCCATACCACGTCGTAGGCGAGGGCGACGGGTATCGTCTTACGCTAAGAAAAACCTATTCCGCCTTGCGAAACAAATTTTACGGCCGCATACGCGAGGCCCGTTTGTCGCAAGCCGCCATCGACGTTTTGGCCATCGTGGCTTACCAACAACCGATCACCGGCGAGCGGGTAAGCCGTTTGCGCGGCAAGCCCAGCAGTCATATTTTGACCCAATTGGTGCGGCGCGGTCTGCTTAGAATCCAACGACCCCAGAGCAAACGCCGCACGCCTGATTATTACACTACGCAGCGGTTCCTGCGTCTTTTCAATCTTCAATCGCTTAATGATTTGCCCAGAAGCGAAGACACGCCGATGTAGCCTTAACTCCTTATTTGGAAAGGAGATGCGATTTCCCCCAAAAGGAGCGCAGACGAGTATTGCTTCGCTTGCTAAAATAGACGCATATAATAAACAATGTCGAGGGACGGGCCTCGACGCCGGTGCCGACCGGAATATCGGTTTCTCCCTTCAGGCGGTGGTTGCGATCGTACGTTGTTGGTCGAGCGACCCTAAGAGCGGCCGGGAAAAAACCCGACCGGGCAGTTATCGTAGCATTTCTGTCGTGCCAGCCGCCATTGCTTGTTTCCATTCCAGCCGTTTGTATTATGTTTTTTTCAAGGATGCTCACTGATCTCCGCAACGCGGCCCCGCTGGTGAATCCGTCGTTGTTGTCGTGCGACTTTGCCCATCTTGATGAAGAAATCCGCCGACTGGAACTCGCGGGCGCGAAGATCCTGCACCTGGACATAATGGACGGCCATTTCGTGCCCAACCTGAGCATCGGGATCCCGGTGGTCGAGGCCGTCCGCCGCTCGACCGATCTGCCCCTGGACGTGCATCTGATGCTCTCCGAGCCTGCGCGGTACATCCATGCCTTCCGCCGCGCCGGCGCCGATCTGTTGACTATCCACATCGAGGCCGTGCCAAATCCCCGCCCCCTGTTGGACGAAATCCACCAACTTGGCGCGGCGGCCGGAATTTCACTGAATCCGATCACTCCGGTTTCCGCGCTGGAAGGCTGCCTCGATCTGTGCGACCTGATATTAGTGATGAGCGTTATGCCGGGTTTCGGCGGCCAGGAGTTCAATCCGGTTACATTGGAAAAATTGCGGCATCTGCGGGAGATGACCGATCCTGCTGTGTTGCTTTCCGTAGATGGCGGCATTGGGCACGATACCATCGGCGATTGTTCGCGGGCAGGCGCCGATTTATTGGTCACCGGTTCAGCATTGTTTTCCCAGGAAGATTACGGCAGATTTATTGAAGAGATGACCGCCTTGGCAATATCCGCGAAAAATGTACACGTATAATAAGTTGGGGACTGTCCCGATTTTTGCCGGGGGACTGTCCCCTTTAAAGAGAGGAAATTGTAGCCAGAAATGTTAAAAATCGCGCTTATCCGTCCCGGAACCACCGACTATGATTTGCAGGAGCGGATTCAAGGAACGTTAGACATCCCCTTAAACGAGCAAGGCCTGGCCGAAGCGGCCCAGGCGGCCGAGGAATTGCGCGACAAGGGTTTGGAAGTAATCTATGCACCGCCCAGCGAGCCGGCCTTTCGCACTGCGCAAACCATTTCCGAAAACTTGGACATAAAGATGCGAAAACTCGATCGCCTGCAAAACCTCAATTACGGACTATGGCAGGGAATGTTGATCAAGGACGTGCGTCGGAAGCAGCCCAAGGTTTATCGTCAATGGCAGGAGCAACCGGAACACGTCTGCCCGCCCGAGGGTGAAATGCTCGAGGCGGCCGACCAGCGCGTCCGCTTAGCCATGATGAAATTGCTAAAACGCCACAAGGACGGTATGATTGGCGTCTGCGTGCCCGAGCCGCTGCTTAGTCTGGTGCGCCGTTTTATCGCCCATGGTGAATTGGGCGATTTGTGGAAGCCCACCAACGGCCACAGCCGCGTGGAAATCCTACAAGTCGAGCCGGAAGAAGTTCTTGTTAAAGGATGAGGGATGAGGGATGAAAAAATGATGAATGCTGAATGCTAAATGATGAATTCAAAAAACTGTAAACTGTATACTGACAACTGTAAACCATCTACCATTCAGCCTGTTTCCTGACAATGCCATCTAACGCACCAGATGCCGGCAGTTGGCGGAATTTGATCAAGCGTCCCAAGCGCGGCGTGCCCGAAGGATTGTGGAAACGCTGTCCCGGGTGCCAGCAAACCATCTTCCGCAAAGAAGCGGAAAAACGCCTCGGGGTCTGTCCCGAGTGCGATTACCACTGGTACGTGTCTGCCCAAGAGCGCATCAAACAAGTTCTGGACGAGGGCACATTCGACGAGTGGGATGCCGACTTGCAATCGACCGATCCGCTGGGCTTCGTGGACAAAATACCATATCCGCAGCGGCTTGAAGAGGAACAACAGCGCACCGGGCTTAAGGAAGCGGCCGTGGTGGGCACGGGCATGATCCGCGCCCGCCGGGTGGCCTTCGGTGTGACCGATTCCTCTTTCATCATGGGCAGCATGGGCTCGGTGGTGGGCGAAAAACTCACCCGCACCATCGAACGGGCAACCCAACAACAACTGCCGCTGATTATCATCTCCGGCTCCGGCGGCGGGGCACGCATGCACGAAGGCATCTTGTCGCTAATGCAAATGGCCAAGGTCTCGGCGGCCCTGGCTCGCTTCGACCTGGCGGGCGGGCTGTTTATCTCCGTCTTGACCAACCCAACCATGGGCGGCGTGGCCGCCAGCTTCGCCTCGCTGGGCGACGTGATCTTCGCCGAGCCTAGGGCACTTATCGGTTTCGCCGGCCCGCGGACTATCAAGGCCACCATCCGCATCGAACTGCCCAAGGGTTTTCAAACCAGCGAATTTCTCCTGGAACACGGTTTTATCGACCGCATCGTTCGGCGCAAGGATCTAAAAAGCGAACTGGCAAGGACCATCGATTATTGCGGTAAATAGTGGTTAGTGGTTAGTGGGCAGGGTTCAGAGTTCAGGGTTCAGGGTTCAGGAGGCCGGACATTCTTGTCTGGCTCCGGGTTCGGGGTGTATGAGAAAGGGGAGGTTTTTTCTTGAGGGGGTTTGGAATTGTTTCCGGGATACGGAGAAAACGGATTTACCGGATTGTGGGCGGGGGTTAAGGGGTTGGAAAATAAGGGGTTATGATGCCGCTTTTTTAGGCATTTTAGTGCTTAAAAAATATCAGTGAAAAGACTGCGGTTATGGTGCGCGCAAATGTATTGCGGGATAAGGAGTTGGAATTTTTCCACAGGCGAATTTTGGAAATGAATTATTTCTGAAAAGTCAGAATTTGAGTTTTCAGAAAAACCACATGGGGGGCTGGAAGCAAGTTGTTGTGTAAATGGGAGATGCGGAAAGTGATGGGGGCAAACACACTAGAAAAAAGTTGCAAGCGAGGAAATTCATATTCGAGCATTTTTGGTATTTTCGGGCATTTTTCCTTGTTTTTGGCTGAAGTGATTTTTCATGAAAAAGGGCGATTGTTGGACGGGCTATGCCCAGAGGTGGCAGAAGAAAGGCTGGAGACCGGAGGCTGGAGGACAGAAGGATCTACCACGGAGGGCACGAAGGACGCGAAGGGAAGGATGAAGGATGAAGGATGAAGGATGAAGGATGAATAAAAGTGGGCGGTGGGCAGTGGGCAGTGGGCGGTGTACAATCAGCAGAAATACACTGCTGGACAAGCCAGCAGTGGCACCTTCGTGCAACAGTGGAGATAGAAATATGAGCAGCACGGAAATCGAGATTCTACCTGATGGAATCATAATCCACGATCTAGAGATACAAAGATCTGAGGTGGCAGAATTCCTTCGTCCATTAACGGAACCAGAACGTGAATCTACTGTCATTCGCGCAGTAGAAATTGGAATCTTATCGCTTGAAAGAGCAAGATCAGGCCAGGACCTTGAGTTCGTTAGACGCCAAATCGATTCTTTGATGGCAGATGTCCAGAAGACTGTTTCGAAGATACCGGCAGAAATTCAGAAATTATTGATTGAAAAGATTGGCACGGAAAATGGTCAAGTTTTGTATCCTATCCAAAGACTTGTTAATAATGTCTCAACAGCCGCCAACGACAAATTAGGGGAAGTACGGCAACTACTTTTGCAGGAGATAGACCCAAGCAAAGACACATCAACGTTGTCAAGGGCACTCCGAAAGATCGCTGAAATCTTGGACCCTAAGCGATCTGACTCCATCCAAGGATCTCTAGAACTAGCTATCAGAAATGTCACCGCCAATGATGGGATTCTTTCTCAAACGGTCAAAACGGTAGTGGCAGACGCGGTGAGACCTCTTGCAGAACGGGTTGATAAGCTTACGCTCGAGTTTCGCGGTGAAAAGGCGGCCGAAGAGGCATTGGCTCAGACAACTGCAAAGGGTTTGCCCTATGAAGAGGAAACCGTCACTCGTCTCCAGACCTGGGCGCAACCAATTGGCGCCGAAATAGAATACGTAGGACCAGACAATAAGCCCGGCGACATCACGGTAAAGATTAAAGACCTAACTGATGGATCATCACAATTGCTTTTCGTAATTGAAGTACGGGATAGGCAGACGGCAAAAGGACGGAAAGCCATCTCGGAAGATCTATCGACTGCGATGGCTGAACGCAAAGCAAACGCCGCCATATATCTCAGCCGTAATCGGGATGGTCTGGGAAAAGAAATCGGAGAGTGGGCGGAGGGAGTATGCGACCGTGGATCATGGATTGCATGCACAGACGAGCACCTAATAACAGCAGTACGTTTCCTGCTCATCCAGTGGGGTATTGCTCGCAAGAGGGCAGTAACACCGACCTTGGATGCCTCAGCGGTCCATGCTCAGATGCAACGGATCAGAACAGCACTTGCACGAGTGAAGAATATTAATACAAAGGCTACTGCTGTTCATGCCAGTGCCGATGAGATTCAGAGTGAAGCGAATCTTTTACGCGACGAAGTGAGAGGGGCACTTTCTGACTTGGAGGAATTGCTTCGCCTCAAACTGATTGAAGAATCAGCGAACACCACCCAATAGACCGCACGGGTGCAACTACTGGATTGTACATCAGTGTAGTAGCGGGGTAGAATATCGGACATGGAAAGAGAGCAACCTCAATGTAGTTAGCCAATATGGGTAACCACGTGATCAAGCCAACTCACAAGGCAATCAAAAGCTATTATAAGGCTCTTGAAGCGTATGCGCATCAGGACGTGGGTCACGAATTGGCGGTGCGTTCAGCATTCCAGAATCTTCTGGACGAGACAGGCCGATCCTTCGGCTGGACGCTTATTCCTGAGCTTTCCGAAAAGGCGAAAGGCAAAACGGTCCGTCCTGATGGTACGTTCCGCGACGATTATTACATGACGCGGGGTCACTGGGAGGCTAAGGATACCCTGGATCGCCTGGAAACTGAGATTCAAAAGAAAATCGCTAAGGGCTACCCTCTTTTCAACATCATCTTCGAGGATACACGCGAGGGCTATTTGTATCGGGATGGCCAACTGGCGAAGAAGGCCAACCTCACCCGGCCGCAGTCCTTGGCCGATCTGTTGAACGAATTTTTCTCGTACACTCAGCCGGCCCATGAGGACTTTAGCAAGGCCATTGGAGAATTTCAGGAGCGGGTGCCCGATCTGGCCCGGGGGCTGGTCGAGAAGATCCAGGAGGCCCATAAGAGCAATCCCCGCTTTATCGAGGCATTCGAGAAGTTTTACGAGTTGTGCCGGAATTCGCTTAATCCGAACCTCCGCGTCGAGGCGGTGGATGAGATGCTCGTACAGCACTTGCTCACGGAGCGGCTGATCCGGCGGATCTTCGACAACCAGGATTTTACGCGCCGCAATGTCATCGCCGCCGAAGTGGAAAAGGTGATCGACGCACTGGTGAGTAAATCTTTCAACCGGCACGAGTTTCTCAAATCGCTTGACCGTTTTTACATGGCCATCGAGTCGGCCGCGGAAACAATTGAAAGTTTCGCCGAGAAACAGCACTTTTTGAATTCAGTCTATGAGCGATTTTTCCAGGGCTATTCGGTCAAGGTGGCCGACACGCATGGGATCGTTTACACGCCTCAAGAGATCGTCGATTTCATGTGCGCCAGCGTGGCCGAAGTGCTAGAAACCGAATTTGGCAAGACATTGGGTGATAAGGAGGTCAATATTCTCGACCCGTGTACAGGCACGGGCAATTTCATTGTCAACCTAATCCGCCGCATCCCCAAGAAGGACCTGCCGCACATGTACCAAGGGCAACTATTCGCTAACGAAGTTATGCTACTGCCCTATTATATTGCCGCATTGAACATCGAGCACGCATATTATGAGCGAACGGGAAATTATGAACCCTTCGAAGGGATGTGTTTCGTCGATACACTGGATTTAGCCAAAGGCCAACAAAGCGCGTTCGGCTTCATGACGGAAGAGAATGTTGTCCGCGTCGAACGAGAGCGTCAATCACCCATCACGGTCATCATCGGCAACCCGCCTTACAATGCCTGGCAACTCAACGAAAACGATAACAACAAGAATCGCAAGTATGAGATCATCGACCGCCGGGTTAGCCAGACCTACGCCAAAGACTCTAAGGCAAGTAATAAGAACGCCCTTTCCGACATGTACGTGAAGTTCTTCCGCTGGGCGGTCGACCGCCTCAACGGCCGCGACGGGATCATAGCGTTCGTGAGTAACAATAGCTTTGTCGATCAAATCGCATTTGATGGAATGCGCAAACACATGATGCAGGATTTCACACGCCTCTACCACCTGCATTTAGAAGGTAACGTGCGACACAATCCTAATCTATCAGGTACTGCATACAATGTGTTTGGCATCCAAGTGGGTGTAGGAATTACAATAGCCATTCGTTGCCAGCGGCACCAAGAACATCGCTTGTTATTACATCGAATTGAAAAATATTTGCGGCGTGAAAAAAAACTCGCCTGGCTTGTGCAACATGGATACTTGAAGGAAATCAAGTGGAAGACCCTGCAATTAGACAAAAAGAATAACTGGCTCACACCGGAACACACCGACGAGTTCGATAGATTTGTATCGCTGGGATGCAAGGAATCGAAGGCATCCCGAGACGAAACCTCTAAAACTATATTCAAAATCTATGGTCGCGGAGTGGCGACGTGTCGTGATGAATTTGTTTACAATTCATGTCGAAAAGATCTCGTTTATTGTGTGCAAAATCTTATCGAAAACTACAACTCCGAAGTTGACCGATTTATTCGCGTCGGCGGAAAAGCGAATTTGGATGATTTTGTTATATACGAAAAGATCAAATGGAGCCGTGATCTAAAAGCCGATTTGCAACGGGGCAGATATGGTGAATTCCAAGAGCAAAAAATTAGAAAGGCTTTATATCGGCCTTTCAACCACAGATATCTCTTTTTCGACCGGATACTTAATGAAGAGGTATATGTTTTCCCACAAATATTCCCCACATCAACATGTGAGGAAGATAATCGAGTAATTGTAGTCAGTGATATTGGCTATCGCGCTCAAGCATTCAGTACGCTGATTGCAAATTCTATAGTTGACCTGCATGTTTGTGCGGGACTCGATTCACATCAATGCTTCCCTTTCTACGTCTACGATGAAGACGGAAGCAATCGCCGGGAGAATATCACCGATTGGGCCTTAAAGCACTTTCGCGAGCATTACGACGATAAGAAGATCACGAAATGGGATATTTTTTATTACGTTTATGGCATCCTGCACCATCCGGGCTATCGGGAGCGGTTTGCGGAGAACTTGAAACGGGAATTGCCGCGGATTCCACTGGCAGCCGATTTCAAGGCATTTGTTAAGGCGGGCAAGGAACTCGCCCAGTTGCATCTTGATTATGAAAAGTTAGTGCCTTGGCCGCTTGAGTGGATCGAACCGCCCGACGTGCCGCTCTCCTACTGCGTGGAAGACAAGATGCGGTTGAGCAAAGACAAAACATCACTGAAAGTGAATGATTCACTCACACTTTCAGGCATCCCGCCAGAAATATTCCGCTACCGGTTAGGCAACCGTTCCGCGCTGGATTGGGTCATCGACCAGTATCAAGTAAGTGACGACAAGCGGTCGGGAATCCATAGCGACCCCAACCGTCCCGATGATCCGGAGTACATAGTCCGTCTGGTAGGTCAAGTGGTACGCGTGAGTATCGAAACAGTCAAGATCATCGACGCAATGCCAACAGAGTTAATGTAAAAATTCCAAGGAGTTCATAATCGATTAAAGAGGCGGGTAGATGGGCTGGTTGGTGGAATGCTTGATTAGTGTAGATGGAGGAGGAGATTTCTTGCGGGGGTTAAAGTACGAAGTACGGGGTACGGAGTATAGAGTATGGAGAATCAACTTACGGGATAGAAGATTAGGGGGCTGAGTTTCACGCGGAGTGCAGTGGGCAGTTGAAAACAGGGGCTTTGCGGGCTTTTTCTCGCAAAAATATGGAATTCCGGTTGCTTTGGATGGTATATTAAATATAAGCGCGGCGTATGTAAAATATACATAGTTTCATTGCCCATTGGTCCACGATAAACCGGGCAATGAATTGCCCGGCCCTCACTGTCCGATATTCATGTTTTCCTTTGTTCTTTAATAATTCAGAGTGGGCAATAAATTGCCCACCCCATTAACAATTCAGAGTGGGCAATAAATTGCCCACCCCATTAACAATTCAGAGTGGGCAATGAATTGCCCACCCCATTAACAATTCAGAGTGGGCAATAAATTGCCCACCCCATTAACAATTCAGAGTGGGCAATAAATTGCCCACCCCATTCTTTACACTATCCACTGTCCACTTATATATGCCCTTTTTGGATCGCTTCAAACAACTGTTTGCTGGAAGGAGGCTGAACGTATCCGCCCGTTTTGCCTTGCTGCGAGAAGCGATTCAAGGAACGATGTCGAGTTTCTACATGGCCCGCGACCTCAGGACCAACGCCATCGTGGGTCTGAAGATTCTCAATCCCAAGAAAAGGGCCGAATTCAACGCCCGTTTCCGAGGCCTGCACAAACCCAGCGAGGGCGAAATTTCATTGCTGCTAAAGCACCCCAACATCGTGGAGACCTTCGAATATGGGCTGACGACCGAGGACGAACTGTACTTAGTAATGGAGTTCCTCGAAGGGGCCACGCTTTTTTCCGCATTGGTGGCGCGCGATCCGCACTTGGAAGGACGCCGCGTAAAGTTTATCCGCGAGGCGGCCGAGGCCCTGGCGGCGGTCCACGAAGCCGGATTCATCCATCGCGACATCTGCCCGAGGAACTTCATGCTCACCAATAATGGCGAAGACATCAAACTCATCGACTTCGGCCTGAGCGTGCCTTCCACCAAGGAATTCATGCAGCCGGGCAATCGCACGGGAACGCCCAACTATATGGCCCCGGAATTGGTCCGCCGCCACACAACCGACCAGCGTCTCGACGTTTTTGCCTTCGGCGTGACGGCCTATGAAATTTGCACCTTCGAGCTGCCGTGGATGCGCGGCACCACGGGCATGGCCGCCATGACCCACGACCGCCCGCCCATCGACATCAGCAAATACCGCCCGCAAATCAATCCCGCCTTGGCCAAGGCCATTCACGCCTGCATCGAGCCTCTGATGGGCCAACGCTGTCCCTCGATGGAAAAATTTCTGCAGATGATCCGCGAAGTCAAACATGAAGACGTGCAATAATTAGGGATTGGGGATTGGGGATTAGTTTAGCCGCAACCCGAAGGGGAGTGGGAATGGAAATAATGAAAAACGCAGAATGGAGAACGCTGAACGCTGATGGCTGAAAACTAAAATCTGCATAAAACCGCTTGCGGTTTTGCATTGTGGACTTCAAAAAGTGGTCAGTAAACTGACCACCCCTTTTAAACACCGAATCCAAAAACCCGAATCCAAACCCCGAATTTAAACACCGAATCCAAAAACCCGAATCCAAAATTCTGAACCCTGAATCCTATTCGTGCCTCTTGTTTGATGGCCCCTTGGGTATTAAAATAGTCGTTTTATTGTTTTTAAGGATTATATATGCGGCATGTCTTGTCGGCTTTGGTGCAGAACGTACCCGGTGTGTTGTCGCACATTTCCGGGATGCTGGCTTCGCGGGGTTACAACATTGATAGCCTAGCCGTGGGGGAGACCGAGGACCCCCATTTGTCGCGGATGATCTTTGTCATCGTCGGCGACGACAGCGTGCTGGAGCAGGTCCGCAAACAATTGGAAAAAATCGTCACCGTGGTCCGCGTCGACGACATCAGTTCCCAAGACTTTGTGGAACGCGACTTGATGTTGATCAAAGTCAGCGCCCCGCCCGGCAAACGCAGCGAGATCAGCGAACTGGCCAGTATTTTTTCCGGCCGGATCGTAAACGTATCGCTCGATTCCGTGATGGTCGAAATCTCCGGCCAGGAAAGAAAAGTCGAGGCTTTTATTGAACTAATGCGTCCCTTCGGCATCCTCGAAGTCGTCCGTACCGGGCGAATCGCGATGGTTAGGGGAAGCAATATAGTCAAGGATGAAGGATGAGGGATGAAGGATGAAAACAACGGACATTCGTTAGTTTGGGGTGGGCAGTTTACTGCCCACTGATAACCTTGAACTGATAACTGAAAACTTGAAAAAAACTGCTTGCGGTTTCGCGATTTGGATTTCTAAAAATGGTCAGTAAACTGACCATCCCTGTAAATCCTGAACCCTGAACCCTTAATTCTGAACCCTAAAAACTAAACACTAAAAATATCTCTTGGAGCACGTAATTATGCCCGCCAAAATCTATTACGACAAAGATGCCGACATTTCTCTTTTGAACAACAAGACGCTGGCCATATTGGGTTACGGCTCGCAAGGTCACGCCCATGCACAAAACCTCCGCGACAGCGGCTGCAACGTGATAGTGGCCGAATTGCCGGGCACGGACAATTACCAACTGGCGGTAAAAGACGGATTCAAGCCCGTCTCCGTAGCCGAGGCCGCGAAAAAGGCGGACATCATTACCATCCTCCTGCCCGACGAGCTGCAAGCCGACGTCTTCCACACGCATATTCGCGATAATCTTTCACCTGGCAACATGGTGGTCTGCTCACATGGATTCAATGTGCATTACGGCCAATTCAACATGCCCAAGGGTGTTGCGGTGATCCTTGTGGCGCCAAAGGGTCCCGGTCACTTGGTGCGAGCGGAATTCGTTCGCGGGGCGGGCGTGCCGTGTTTGATCGGCCTGGGCGAGGGCGCTGGAGCGGATGCCTTGAAGATCGGCCTGGCGTATGCCAAGGGCATCGGCGGGACCCGGGCCGGAGTGATCGAGACCTCCTTTGCCGAGGAAACCGAAACCGACCTGTTCGGCGAACAAGTGGTGCTTTGCGGCGGACTGTCGGCCCTGATTAAGGCAGGCTTTGAAACACTAGTCGAGGCCGGGTATCAGCCCGAGATGGCTTATTTCGAGTGCGTCCACGAGGTGAAATTGATCGTGGACCTGATTTATCAGGGCGGACTAAGCTACATGCGCTATAGCATCTCGAACACGGCCGAATACGGCGACTACACCCGCGGCCCGAGGATCATCACCCCGGAGACCAAGGCCGAGATGAAGCGGATCCTGGCCGAAATCCAGGACGGCCGATTCGCCCGGGAATGGATTCTGGAAAACAAGGCCAACGCCCCTTCGTTTAAGGCCCTGCGCCGAAAGGAACGTTCCCATCCGGTCGAAATAATCGGCCGGCAATTGCGCAAGTTGATGTCCTGGATCAACGCCAAGGAAGTTTAAAAAGGGATTGGGGATTGGGGACTGGAATTTGGGATTTTTGTGCATTTTGCGCGCATCATTCATTTATTGAGTGTCAGGTAATAAATGTCGCATTTTCGCCTCAGAGCCGGGCCGTGTCGGCCCGGAATTACCGGGGCGACACGCCCCGGCTCTGACTTTTCATACGACATACTTTTTCTGACACTCAATAGCCCCCGGTGAACACACCGGGGGTTTGGTTGCGGTTTTACGCCGCGACAGAATTTTGCAATATACCCCCTATGGAGAGGGGAATAGTGAGGTCCTTTGCTGTGCGGCTGTGTATTATCCGCCAAAATCCCTATTGCGGAAAACCGCAATATCGGCACAATTGCATTAACCGTACAATCTTCTGTCTGCCAGCCGAACATTCTTATCTACACACAATGCAGACGATGAACCGGGGCGACGTAATTTGCGTACTTGATTAAACAAGTCTGTCGTAACGTCTTTTTTTCAGGATTCACTTTTTCTAAAATTATTTTATGTCAACAAGTGTCAGTTGCGCGCACACGCTTTTCGATGAACTCAAGCCCGGCGATCGAATCGAGGTCGAGCATACCGTTACCGTGGGCCGCAATAGCTGGCCGACCAAAACATACGGAACCGTGTTGCGCACCGAGCGCAGGCGTCACGGTTTGCACCATCGCCGGAATTTTGACGACAAAGTTTACAGCGATACCATCCTCCTGGAACTTCCCGATGGCGAATTGACCGCCATAACCGTCGACGAATATACATCGTTGCGCCGCGCATGAACGGTTGACAAGTCTTTCACTTGTGTTCTAATGCTTGCTTGCAAGCAAAGCTTGTGTGCCACTGCTTGCTTGCAAACCAACACGTGTGTGCCACTGCTTGCTTGCAAGCAGTGCCTTCATCCCGCCATCGTTGAATCGACAAGCATGACCGACTCCACCGATCCGCTTTTTGCCGTGCATCCCCGCGATTTCAAAAGCAACCTATACGTCTATCCGGTCTTAAGCCGCCGAGCCGGCGGGATTTCCATCGGCGTGAACCTCAATCGCAATAAGTTTTGCAACTTCAACTGTATTTACTGCCAGGTCGATACGGCCGAGCCGGGCGAAGACGACCTTGTCGACCTGCAGCGCTTAGAGCAGGAATTAGATCGCACCGTCGATCTTGTGACTTCCGGCCGCATTTTCGAGGATAAGCAATTTGGCGGCACGCCGGAGTCGCTGCGGAGGCTGAACGATATCGCCTTTTCCGGCGACGGCGAACCGACCGCCTATCGGAACTTTGCCCAGGCCGTGGCCGTGTGCGCCGACGTCCGCCGCAGTCACCGGCTGGATGACGTAAAGCTGGTGTTGATAACCAACGCCAGCCTGCTTCATCGCTGGAACGTGCTCACCGGGCTGGAAATCCTGGACCAAAACAACGGCGAAATCTGGGCCAAACTCGACGCCGGCACCGAGGACTATTATCGCCAAGTCGCCCGATCGGCCGTGTCGTGGCGGCAAATTCTGGACAATCTCCGCGATACGGCCCGGGCAAGGCCCATAGTCATCCAGAGTCTTTTCATGCGGATCCGCGGGCAACCGCCGCCGGCCGACGAAATAGAAGCATACTGCAGCCGGCTGCAAGAGATCGTCGCGGGCGGAGGAATAATTAAGCTGGTTCAAATCCACACCATTGCCCGGCGCCCGGCTGAATCCTGGGTGGCCCCGTTGAGCAATGCCGAAGTGGATTCCATTGCCGAAACCGTGCGCCGCGAAACCGCCTTGCCCGTGGCCGCGTTTTACGGGTAATCGGATTGCAGACCGCTCACCACAGTGTGCCACTGCTTGCTTGCAAGCAGTGTTGAATTGCTGATTTACGTCTACACTGCTTGCAAGCAGGGCACCGACTGAAGGTTGGTCGTGGCACACTGTTTTGGAACGAACCAGTCTGATGAGAAATGCGGGTTAGTCGATTATTCACTCGCGGGTTTTGCCCCTTGTGAACTTGTCGAAGACCGTAATCACGGGCAGGGCGTTGCCGTCGTTGTCGAAAAAGCCCCGGCTCCGCAGCCCGCCCTCGACTGCGGGCTCCCACCAGAAGATGCCGATGCCTCGATTATTCGGCGTGCTCATAACGATGCGATTCACCTCGTCGAGAAATTCTTTTTGTCCTTGGGCAGACTCGGGGAAAGGGGCATTTTTGTTTTTATATTCCGTGGGCCGCCAGCAATAGGCCGCTTCGACCAGAATGATGTCCTTCTTGTACTCTTCGGCCATGAAGATCATGTTTTCGCGAAGGTCCAAAAGCGAACCGTGCCACCAGGGATAGTACGATTGCCCGATGACGTCGTATTCCACGCCGTAGGAATTCAGTTTGTCGAAGAAGTATTTGGTTCGGTATTTATTTCCGCCCTGGTCGATGTGGATCATGATCCTGGGGACTGTCCCGATTTTTGCTCCAGCAAAAATGGGACTGTCCCCTTTAGCACCCTCGCCGCAGCCGGCCTTTACGCCGCGGATTCCGGCCTTCACCAGATCGGCGAAATTGTCCCAACGCTCGGGCAGCTTTCCGTCGGGCCAGATCATGCCGTTGATAATTTCATTGCCGATCTCCACCATGTCGGGCAACACGTCGGCCTGGCGAAAGGCGGCGATCGTGGTTTTTGTATATTCCTCGACCGCCTGGACCAGTTCGGCGTGCGATTTGTCTTTCCAGGCCTTGGGGATGAATTGTTTGCCCGGATCGGCCCAGGTGTCGGAATAGTGGAAGTCGAGGAGAATTTTGAATCCCAGTTTTTTCGCTTCTTTCGCCAGCGCGATTGTATATTCCAGGTTGTTGGGGAGTTGCGTGGGAGTATGAAACAGCCTGAGTCGGATCCAGTTGTATCCGTGATCCTTGAAGATTTGCAGGCCCGGCTTTGCCTGCCCATTATCTTTGAAAACGGTTCCCCGATCCTCGGCCTGCTTGAGGAAGGAAAGATCGGCGCCCACGGCGTAATCGGCGGCTTTCACTGCTGGGCATATTGTGAAAAATATTATGAAATACCAAGTGAAGATCAGAATCGCCGCCAAATATGATTTTTGCGGATGTTTATAGATTTTTTTCATTTTGTAAGACCTTTTTTTATTGTTTTGTGGGAGCGGTTTTTTCGGGAGGCGGCGTGTTGGGTGAAGTGGACAAATTGGCGCTGTAAGATTTCAGCCAATTATCTATTTGTTTCACCAAATCTGTTTGACCTTGAGATCGGGCAAGTCTTGATGCCTTTTGAGACGCGGCAAAGGCCTGGGAGGGTTGGCGCATGCTGGCATAGGCCAAGGCCAAAACAAAATATGTCGTAGCGCAATTGGGCTGTAGCTGCAAGGCACGGTTACAACATACGATAGCCTTGCCGGGCTGACCCGATTCGACCAGTGTCGCGCCCAGGTTTATGTACGTATCATTGTGGTTTGAATCGAGTTGTAATGCTTTTTCGTATTGTTCGATCGCCTGTGGATATTGGCCGATGGCTTTATAAGCGTTACCCAGGTTGTTGTATGCTTCAATATTGTTGGGCATTATCCGCAAGGCTTCTTGACAATGGCCTATTGCTTCCCGAGGATTACCCGTATTTAACAAGGCAACGGCCAGGTTGTTATGAGCCATGGGGAGTTGGGGGGCGAGTTTTATCGATTGCCGGAAATACTCAATCGCTTCTTGACTCCGACCCGTTTGGACCAGTGCGTTTCCCAGGTTATAATTGGCCTCAACGTAGCCGGGATTGAGCGATATCGCTTTTCTATAATGATCCATCGCCTCCGGCAATCGTCCTATATCGAACAAAGCTTTGCCCAGGTTGTTTTCAACTATACTGCAGTGCGGATTTTTTTTCAGTGTTGTCTCATACAATGTTATGGCGTCGCGGTACATTCCACATTGCCGCCGAGTTAGAAACGAGCAAGATCCTATTGCCATGATGAGGACAATGGCCGCTGCCCAGCGTGTTTCTCCTTTCGCGCCCTGAAACCATGCGGTAAATCCCGCCGACGCCAGTGCAATGATCCCGATAATGGCGATGTGCTGATAACGATCGGCCACCAGGGAATATTTCATGAAATAAACATCCGTAAAGCCCATCGTCGGCAATAACGCCACGCAGAAAAATCCCCAAGCAAATAAGAACGGCCGGCTCAAGCTCTTCCGATACGCCCACAGAATTCCCGTAACCGCCAAGGCGGCAAAAAGCGGCAGCCAGCAGAGAAATTGATTGACCGGAATGTCCCACAGAGGATAAATAAAGCTTAAATCGACCGGAAAAATCGCCTTGTATAGGTAAAACCATATCATACTGCCCGCGCCCAAAATGCGGGCCGCAAAACCAGCGTTGCGAAGCACTTCACCTGAACCGTGTGTTTGAAACCACACATTCACCGAAGTCAGTATGGCCGCGACAATAAAAAACGGCGCGGTCCGCACTAAGTCACGCCACGTCAGAATACGCAGCCACCATATAATCCCCAAAAGCAGCGCCGGCAATACCGCCACGGATCCCTTGCTGAGCATTGCAATCAAAAATGCCAGCAGGCTGAGCCAGTACCAAAAATGAAAGGATGAAGGATGAAGGATGAAGGATGAAAATGTTTTTTCTCGTTCCCGCAGTCCTCCGTTGCTTGTCGTGGGCATGTCGGCCTTTAAATACCACAAAATCGATAGCAGGAAGAACAACATCGCCATCAGGTTTTTCCGCTGGGCGATCCAGGCCACCGATTCAACATTTACCGGATGCACGGCGAAGATAAGGGCGGCCAAGAAAGCCCCGGGGATTGCCAACTTCCGCAGGATGATCCAAATAAGCAACGCTTCGACAATGTGCAAAATCAGGTTGGTAAAATGGTAGCCGGTCGCGTTCATTCCCCACAATCGCCATTCAATCCAGAATGTGCTATTGGTCGCCGGCCAGTAGTCTATCGCCTCAGTCGTGCACCAGAATCGGTAAAGGCCGCTGGGTGTCCGGATTATATCGTTGTTCGTCAGTAGCCCGTCATCGTCCATGATGAACCCGCCGTTTATGGAGGGAAAATAAGCGATAAAGGCAAGAAGAATGATAATCGCCATTCCGGCCGGCAAACGGAGGTTTAGCGCCGATGAGATTTTTTTATCCGGCCGGATCGAGGAAACGGCTTTATTGGGGGATTTCTTGCGTTTTGACATCCGCGGGCAATCCGATACGGGATATGGCGCTTATCGACAAAATATATTATACCATTTCTCAAATGGAATATAACACGCAATCTCATTCGACTGGGCAATTGAAATCTGGAAAATCGTTCACCGCAAATCGCCTGGTCCGCATCGAATGACCATCAAGGTAAAAACCCTAATCTCTAATGGGATTTTTATTGATTCTCATGTAATGAATGTCGCGTTTTCACCTCAGAGCCGGGCCGTGTCGGCCCGGAATTACGGGGCGACACGCCCCGGCTCTGACTTTTCATGCGACATTCTTTTTCTGAGACTCAATAGCCGCACCCGAACCGCGGCCGCCAATCGCGGCTTTATGACTTTTATTCCGCCATTGTTTCAATCACTTCCAGAACGCGGCGGCGGATTTCGTCCAGGCGGCGGTCGTCTTCGATCTTGCGGTTGTTTTGATCGGTCACGTAGAACACGTCGACCACCTGGTCCAGGTATGTGCCGATTTTCGCCCGGGCCACGGACAGACCCAGTTCAAAAAGCGTGCGGGTAACGGCGTACAAAAGCCCGGTGCGGTCGTGGGCGAAGATGTCGAGAATGGTGTAGGAGTCGGATGTGCTGTTGTCGGCGTTTACGCGGGTTTGCACGCCCGGGACTTTTATGGGACGGCGTCCGCTTACGTTCCAGGTGCGGCGGAAGGTGGGCGGTTTGCCGCCGGGCGATTTCAGCGATTGGACCAGCGCCTGTTGGATCTGTTGGATGCGGTCGGGGGGCGGTTGGCCGGCGAAATCCGGATCGTGGACCCAAAAGCGGTCCAGCACCAATCCGTCGGCCAGGGTGTGTATCTGCGCCGAACGGATCGCCAGCCCTCGGCTCGTCAGAGCGCCGGTGAGCTTGTGGAAGATGCCGGGAGCGATTTGTTCGGACGTGGCGATGGTGTATTGGCAGGTGTTGGTTTCCGCGATGTATTGTCCCACGGCGATAACCTCGTCTTTTGCCAGTTGCTTTAGCAGGCGGAGATCGGCGGCGGCCTGCCGGGGCGAGGCGGCATTGAGATATTCGGGAGTCAAGGCTTCGATATGGCATTTGTACCAGGGATCATCTTTTTCCGGGCCCAGCCACGCCCGAACGGCCTCGCGCCGCGTTCGCCGCAGTTCATCGAGCACGGTGGCCGGGCTGTCGCCGGCCAGTTGTTGCATGGTCCGATGGTAAAGATCGGTGATGATTTCCGCTTTCCAGCCGTCCCAGACGTCCGGGCCTACCGCGCCCAGGTCGGACGCGGTCATAACGTAAAGCATTTGCAGCAAATCTGGCGAGCCTACCTGCACGGCCAGATCGACCGCAAGCTGCTCGTCGGCCGTATCGCGATGAAACGCCAGGTGGTTCATCAACTCGTGCTTGTGGACCAGGAATCGCAGGGCCTCGGTATCGTGGGCGTTAAGGCCCAGGCGATGCGCCGTTGAAATGGCGATCGCAACGCCGGTCTCCAGATGATCTTCCAAATGACCTTTGCCCAGATCGTGCAGCAAAAGTGCCAGATGCAGCACGTATTTTTGCCGCATGTGCCGGTACACGCGTCCCAGTGGGCCGGGATCGGACCACAGATCGGCGGCGAAATCGACCGCCCGCAAGCAGTGTTCATCCACGGTGTACTTGTGATACAGATTGAATTGCAAAAGCCCCCGGGCGCGGGCGAAGTCGGGGATGAAACGCTCCAACAAACCGGCGTCGTGCAGATCGTGAAGCAAAGGCCCCAGCCGGGCTGGATGATTCAACAAGGAAAGGAAATGGCGGCAGGCCTCGGGCGGAGGTATGGAGTCGGGTAAGCGGATTGTCTCGCGGAGGATGATTTCCCAGGTTTCCGGGGTGACGGGCTTGTTGTAAAGGTTGGCCAAATCGACGAAGTGGATGAGGGCCGTCAGATCCCGGCCGATGGCTTGCGCCCGGCGGCGGCCGGCAGTCAGGCCGGCCGGCCCGACGCGGATGCCCTCCTCGACGCGATGTCCGAAGAGCACGGCACTCAGCCGGCCCAGTATTTCGCGGGTTTTGGCCCGGGCGGCCAAACGCGCGGCTATGTGGCTGACCGCCTTGGTGTGGCGGAAATAATCGCGCATGAATCGTTCGACTGGGAGCAAGCCGCCTACCTGCCGATACCCGCGGGTCTCGGCGATGCGGAGCTGTTCTGCGCGGTTTAGCACCTCGGCCGCTGAAGCGGCGTGAAAATGCAACTCGTTGCGCAGGCGCAAGAGAAACTCCAGCGCGGCCTTAAGCGCGCTTAGGTCTTCTTCAATCAGGATTCCCTGTCGGGCCAATGCGTCAAAGTCGGCGGTATCATAGCGGAGAAAACCGATCCATCGTATGAATTGGACATCGCGCAAAGCGCCGCTGGAACGCTTGACGTCCGGCTCCAGCAGGAACACGGTGTCGCCGAAGCGGAGGCGTTCTTCCTGCCGGGATCGTTCGATTTGGGCGATCAACAGCCGCCTACGGCGGTTGACCTGCCTGCGGAACAACCGCCGGAAACGCTGAAACAAGTTCTTATTGCCGGCCAACAACCGCGTTTGCACCAGGGAAGTGCAGGTATCCGGATCGCTCATGGCCTGGCGGCAGGTTTGTTCCGGGGTGCGAACGCCGTGACCGAGGATCAACCCGGCGTCGAATACGTCGCGCAACAGCCGCTCGGCAAATGGCGCCACGCGCGTGCCAAGACCCAAGGGGTAAAGCACTTGCAGGTCCACGTCGCTGAATGGGGCCACCTCGCGCCGGCCATAACCGCCGTTTGCCACCAAGGCGATTTTTGTGAGCAAACCGTCGGGGCCCGCCTCGTTTAAATCGACCAAGGCCTCCCGGATCAGGTCGAGCAACACGGCATCGCGCAAATCGGCGATCCTTGCGCACAACTCCGCGCCGCGGCATCCATCCTGATGCAGGCGTTTGAATTCTTCGTACCCCTGGGCCAACCGTGCCTTGGCTGCGACAACGTTGGCCCGTATGGAAGACATATGTGAGGGGCGAGGGGTCAGGGGCCAGGGGTTAGGGAAATGACGAAGTACGAAAAACGAATGACGGAAAGAATGTCAAAATCCTAATTACGAATAAATAAAGAATGCCGAAACAGCAAGGACTAATGACGAATTGTTTTTCTTCGTCATCAGACATTAGTGCTTCGTCATTCTTTCTAATCCCCAAACCCTTCTTTTCAAATTGCGCTTTCGCCGGTTTCGCCGGTACGGATGCGGACGACCTCGGCTAGGTCGGACACGAACATCTTGCCGTCGCCGACCTGTCCGGTCTGGGCGGAACGCATGATCGTATCCAGAACGAGTTGCAGTTTTGAATCAGGCACAACCAACTCGATTTTGATTTTGGGGACGAAATCGACTTGATATTCGGTGCCGCGGTACATTTCGGTGTGCCCTTTTTGGCGGCCGAAACCGCGAACCTCGGTAATCGTCATGCCGGCAATGCCTTGCTCGCTCAGGGCGTTTTTCACGTCCTCGAGCTTAAAATGCCGAATGATCGCTTCCACCTTTTTCATCGGACAACTCCTTGAATCGCGCCGTCAACATCGGCGGGTTATAGACTACTTTATTCTATCAAGTTTACCATTAAAACAAAGGCGAGTTTTTCGAGTTCATATAGGGGATAATACGCTAAAAACTTCGATACAAGACTCTATCCCGTTCACTTTAGTGGTCAGTAAACTGACCTCCCCTATTTTTTCCCAATCTCAAATCCCAAATCTTTAATCCCTTATATAAATATATACCCTTCTTCGCCGTGTTGACTGGTGTCCAGGCCCTCGATTTCATCGGCCCTGGATACACGCAATCCCATGACGGCGTCGAGTACCTTAAGGATCACAAACGTGGCTACAATGGCCAAAACCCAAGTCACTGCCACGGCGATAATCTGGGAGATCAGGACCGGACCGCCTTCCAGCAAGCCCAAGGGCTTGCCATCGGTAAACGCACCAGTGGCCCGGGTGGCAAAGACCCCGGTGAGTAAAGCTCCCAGCGTGCCGCCTACTCCGTGTACGCCGAAAACGTCGAGCGAATCATCATAACCAAACAGGGATTTCAGCTTGGTGCAGGCCAGATAACATACAATTCCGACGGCCACGCCCATAATCAATGCCGACATTGGGGTGACAAAGCCCGAAGCGGGCGTAACGCACACCAAACCTGCCACAACGCCTGAACATGCACCCAGGACGGTGGGTTTGCCGCGGAAAATCCATTCCATGCCGGCCCAAGTCAAACCGGCCGCCGCGGCGGCAAAATGGGTGGCACAAAAAGCACTCGCGGCCAGTCCATTGGCTGCCAACGCACTGCCTGCATTGAAACCGAACCAGCCGACCCACAACATCGTGGCCCCGATTGCGGTATATGTCAGGTTATGCGGGGGCATGGGTTCGCTGCCGTAGCCCAAACGTTTTCCCAACAACAGGGCACAGATCAATGCCGATACCCCGGAACTGATATGGACCACGGTTCCGCCGGCGAAATCCAGGGCCCCGCCGGCGGATATTCCGGCATTGTCGCTTCCGTACATAAGGATTCCGCCGCCCCATACCCAATGGCATAATGGGCAGTAAACGATGGTGCCCCAAAGGATCATAAACACGACCATCGTGCTGAATTTCATGCGTTCGGCAAATGCCCCGCAGATCAAGGCCGGCGTAATAACGAAAAACATCCCTTGGAACAGCATGTGCGTCAGCCTGGGGATGGAATAGAGCGGATGCAGGGGGATTACCGATTTGCCATCGGTCCACTCGGCCGAAACGCCTTTCATGAATACGTGATCGAGATTGCCGATCCATTTAGGGGGCGACTTGGCGGCATCACCGCCGAAGCCCAGCGTATATCCCCATAAAGCCCAAATCACGGTCAACAGGCACATCAAAAACACGCATTGCATCATTACGCTAAGAACATTCTTTTTTCGCACCAGTCCACAATAAAAAAGGGCCAGGCCCGGGCCGGTCATCATCAGGACCAACGCAGAACTTGTGAGCATCCAGGCATTATCGCCGCGGTCGAGCGTGGGGGGGGTAATTTCAGGGGGTGAGGGAGTTTGGACTTGGGGAGCTGAAACATCGTCAGCGGAATATGCAATCGAAACGTCCCCTGAAAGAAAAAGGCTTGCAAAAACGACGATCAATGAAAACACGAAAAGATTGATAGACTGTTTCATACTAACCTCATCAGCGAAAAAGAGTTTCCTGGCACAGTTTTGCAAACAAGTAGCAATTTATATGCCAATTAAGGCATCAGATAATTGCATAAAACTCGTAAGATGTTGCAAACAGATAGGCTGTGAGATTTTTTTACGACTAAACTACTAAGTTTTCCACCATGTATTGCTTAAATGATAGGCATTTAATGTTCAAATAATGGGCATCTAAGAGTGAAAACCGATTTTTTAATTAAGTTTTCTTCCAAGGCACATCGGCAACGCCGGCTTGGGCATTAGATAGCCGCGCAAGAACGAATAATAAATCGCTTAAACGATTTATGTATGCTAACAGGTCCGCTGAAACAGCCTGCTTATCGACCTGGATAAATGCCGCCAAATGTCGCTCCGCCCGGCGGCATATCGTCCTGGCAACATGAAACATTGCCGCTGAGCGGACTCCGCCCGGCAAAATAAACCCTTTCAGGGGCTGTAACTTGGCGTCATATTGATCGATAGTTGCTTCGATCGCTTGAATATGCCCTTTTGCGATCCTCTGGCAGGGCGATTCGGCCGATGGGGCCGAGGCCAGTTCGGTCCCGGCACAAAACAACTCATTCTGCAATCGTTCCAAAAGCCGGTCGATCTCTTCAGGCAATCGTTCGATACGTAGAAGTCCGAGTGCGGCACTGAGTTCATCGAGAGTTCCAATGGCGTCCATGCACGACGAATTCTTCCGCACCCGAACGCCGTGGAGCAAGTCTGTTTCGCCCATGTCGCCGCGGCGAGTGTAGATTTTCATGATTGTTCTCGGTTTACAGTTTACAGATTGTATTCTGTGTTCAATCCTACATCCTACATCCTACATCCTAATGTTTGAAACCTATGAAAACGAATCCAGCATTTTCATTTGGATCAAATCTGCCAGGGATTTGGCCTTCATTTTTTGCATAAGCTTGGAGCGGCGGACTTCCACGGCGCGGACGCTTAGGCATAAATCGGCGGCAATGGCCCTGTTTGATTTGCCCTCCATCAGCCGGTCCAGAACGTCGTACTCGCCGCGAGTGAGTTGTTCCAATCGGCGGTGGATTTTCGCTTGACGAGCCAATCGACGGCGGTTGGCGGCGCCCCACTTGAAGGCCTCTTGTATGGATTCCCAAAGCGCCTGATCGCGGCAGGGCTTTTTCAGGAAATTAAGCGCCCCTGCTCGCATCGCACGGACCACCGTGGGAACCTCTGCGTGCGCTGAGATCACTACCGCGGGAAGGCACACGGCCTGATTGTTGATGCGTTCCAGCAATTCCAAGCCGCTCATGCCGGGCAGGCGCACGTCCAACAGTAAACATCCCGATAGCATGGGATCGAAGACATCCAAGAATTCCACCGCCGATTGAAAAGACATCGACTCCAACTCCATCGATCGCATCAAGGCAGTCAGCGCTTTACGGATGTCGGGATCGTCGTCGACAATGAAGACAGTCGAACCATTATTCAAGTATCCGCCCTCCGATAAGGGTTCAGTGATCGGGATTCAGTGGTCAGGGTTCAGTTGTCAGGATTCAGTATTAAGAGCTTATCCTAAAACCGGTCGTCATTCTGAGCGAAGCGAAGAATCTAGCCTTTATTATCAAGATCCTTCGCTATGCTCAGGATGACAAAAATGGGTATTAGGATAGGCTCTAAATCTTTCACCTGAATTCTGAACCCTGACAACTGAACCCACAAAAAATACCCCGGACAGGATTCGAACCTGTGACCACTGGTTTAGGAAACCAGTGCTCTATCCCCTGAGCTACCGGGGCGTAACTGCTTTATATCTAAAGGTTTATTGACAGTGCCCGGAATGACGATATAATAGTTTAGACAACTAAAGTGACACCTTTTCGATTTTTGGAACCAACTAACCCCCCGGGAACTGTGGCTATGGTAAAGCCTACCAAAACCGCCGAATCAAGCAAGCCTGCCAAGCCCCGGCCCGACTTCCCTTTGTTTCCTCACAATACGGGCCGATGGTGCAAAAAGGTTAAAGGGCGTTTCGTTTACTTTGGCAAAGTGGCCGACGATCCCCACGGCAATAAGGCCATAGAGTTGTGGCTTGAACAAAGGGATGAACTTTTAGCCGGTCGAACCCCGCGAACTAAGCCCGGCGGGCTGACCTTG
Source organism: Thermoguttaceae bacterium (assembly GCA_050013075.1). Classification (GTDB taxonomy): domain Bacteria; phylum Planctomycetota; class Planctomycetia; order Pirellulales; family Thermoguttaceae; genus JBEKIK01. The sequence goes on from JBEKFZ010000014.1 coordinate 41,977, forward strand.
CGGGAACTGCTTGACCGCTACATGGTGAGCAAGAGGTGTCTGGTTGACACCTGCGAACTAAGCCCGCGCACGTTCGCCGAATTATATTCCACCTGCAAACGGATCGGCGATATTTTCGGTATCAACCGTCTTGTTGACGATCTTGCCAGCGATGATTTTGAAAGGCTCCGCAAAGTCTTTGCCAAGACGTGGGGGCCGGTCCGCTTGGGGAATGAAATACAACGGGTTCGGAGCGTGTTCAAGTTTGGATACGAAGCGGGTTTGATCGACAAGCCCGTCCGGTTTGGGCCGACGTTCAAGAAGCCCAGCCGGAAAGTCTTGAGGCTGAACAGAGCGAAAAAAGGCCCGAAAATGTTTGATGCCGACGAATTACGGAAGATCATCGACGCTGCCGGCGTCCCCCTCAAGGCCATGATCCTGCTTGGAATAAATTGCGGATTCGGAAACAGCGATGTTTCAAACCTACTGATCAAGGCGGTTGATATGAAGGCCGGTTGGATCGACTTCGCAAGGCCGAAAACTGGCATTGCCCGGCGCTGTCCCCTCTGGCCGGAAACAGTAGCAGCTATCAAGGACGCCCTGGAAAAACGCCCAAAGCCCAAGGATAAGACCGATAACGGGCTGATGTTCATTACAAAGTATGGCGGAAGGTGGTTCAGATTCACGATAGGCGAACCCGACGAGGAAAACGGCGGGGATCGGAAGATGTATCAAGATGATCCTGTCACAAAGGAATTTACCAAGATCATCAAGGAACTAAAAATCCATCGACCTGGCTTGGGCTTTTATAGTTTGCGACACACGTTTGAGACTGTGGCAGGTGACAGCAAGGATCAAGTCGCCGTCGATCACATTATGGGGCACGCCAAAGAGGATATGGCGACCCTATACCGCGAGAAAATCGAGGATGCCCGGTTAGTTGCCGTAACGGATCACGTTCACAAATGGCTGTTTGAAAACGAGGAAACAACGTAAACTATTTATATGCCGGGAAGGCCGCGACGGCGGATGCAGGCCAGGCGGGATTGATGTTACTCTACTTACCATCGTCCCCGCTTGGCCGACCTGCCCGAGTCTTCAGAAAAAGTGGGTGATAGAATTGATAGAATTCAGGGTGACGATGGTATCGGGCTGGAGGTTGCTATGTGTGTGAATGTGTGACGGGAAGCAAGGATATTGTCTTGCAGAAAATATCCCAACTCCGGCAACGTCGGTTAGTTACACTCGGCACACCCCGGGCAGGCCCCCCACGCATTGGATGGGACCCATTGAGCTAGAGCGTAGTTCAAGTTGGTATAGCGTCTGGAGGAGATTTTTAAGATAATTCAATCTAGTCAAGGAGGACTGGACATGAAAGCATATTCCATGGATTTGAGGGAGCGGGCGCTAGCGGATAGCGACGCAGGTATGGGGAGTGGATTGGTAGCGGAGAAATACGGAGTTTCTTCGTCTTGGGTGAGGCGATTGAAGCAGCGGCGCAGGGAAACTGGCCGAATTGCTCCTTTTTCACAACGACATGGGCCGCTTCCCAGGCTTAAAGGACATGAGGATAAATTGATGGCTCTTGTCCGCCGCCAGCCGGATGCCACGGTCAAAGAACTCAGTCGGCGTTTATCGATAAAAGTATCACGCCCGACCGTGCAGAAAATGCTTCAGCGATTACGGCTGACATATAAAAAAAGACACTGAGGGCCGCCGAGCAAGATCGTCCCGACGTTGCCAAGCGGCGGGCAACATGGCGTGCCGGCATGCCCCGGCTTGATCCGCGACGCCTGGTTTTTCTCGATGAAACTTGGGTAAAAACCAACATGGCGCGGCTTTGGGGACGGGCTCCTCGTGGAGAACGTCTGGTCCAGGCCGTACCGCACGGGCATTGGAAAACGACAACTGTGCTAATGGGCTTGCGTGCGGATGGGCCGTTTTCTCCCCTGGTCATAGACGGGGCAATCAACGGCGAGATGTTCCGTGCCTGGGTGAATCAACATCTGTGCAAAGCACTTCGCAGAGGTGAAATCGTTGTGCTGGACAATCTCTCGGCTCATAAAATCAGCGGAATCAAAGAAGCTCTGGAAAAAGTGGGCGTTCAACTGCGATACCTGCCTCCCTATTCCCCCGACTTCAATCCCATTGAAAATCTCTTTAGCAAATTTAAATGGTTGCTGCGCAGCGCTGCTAAACGCACCGTTAACACCTTGTGGAAGGCAGTGGGCCGACTGCTAAATCGATTCCCTTCCAATGAATGCCTCAGATACATCCGCCACGCCGGATACGGGAAAAAACAGATAAACGCTACAGCATCTCGAACTCGGCTCTAGTGGTCTGTCACAACGAAAGTGTCGGGTATAGGCGTTTTAACTTAATTCGTGCATTTGCGGCGATGAATTGCCACTGGACTGGTTGCGCATGACGGTTTCCATCCTCCTCCCAAACTGCCACTTCCCTGCAAACGGTTTTGGCTTCCCCGATCCGACGATCGAGGCACTGCCGATTCATGATACCGATCATAATCTCGGCAACATTCAACCAACTCCCGTGCTTTGGGGTGGAATGGATTTCCAGCTTTTCCACAATTTTCCTCGCCTCTTCTGGCGCAAAGGTCTCATACAGAGACGAAGGCGAGTGTGTATTGAGGTTATCCATCACCAGAACAATCTTCCTTGCTTGGGGAAAACGCACATCCACCAATTCGCGGATGGCATGCGCCCAGTCGGATTTGGTTTTTCGCGAGGTCACTTCCACGTGCCGCCAACCGGTCAGGGGCTCGCAAAACACAAACAAGTTGCATGTGCCGTTTCGTTCGTATTCGTAATCATATCGGGCCGGTTGGCCCGGCTCGACGGGCAGCGGGATTCGCGTTTCCGCAACCAGTTGTTTTCCAGCCTCGTCCATGCAAACTACGGGAAATTCGGGATCATAGGGTTGTGCGTATACTTCCAGGACGTCTTCCATCCGGTAGACGAATTCCGCGTTCTGTTTTGGAGGAATGCACCACTGTTTCTTCAACCAAGGCTTAAGTTCGTTTTTTTTAGCGTCCGTCGCACGGTCTCGTGGGAAACCGATTCCACCACCTCCAACTCCACCAACTTGTCGGCCAACAAACGCAGCGTCCAACGACTTCGCCCCTGGGGAGGCGCGCTGCAACACAACGCCACCAAGCGAGCTTCGGCCTTTCCGTCCAACAGAGGAGCAGTCGAGGAGGTATCCCGCTTTTTCTGCTGCAACGCCGCTTCCAATCCCTCTTCGACAAATCGGCGACGGAGGCGTTCCACCGTTCTGGCGGTGGTTTCCAGCGCTTGCGCTGCTTCCTCGTCGGACAGTGCCGGTCCCTCCTTTCCTTCGTCTACTTGGAGTAGGATTCGCGCCCACAACAATCTGTATGCCGCCGCCTTGCCTACTCGAACCAGTTTGCGCAGTTGTTCCCGTTCCTCGGGAGTCAGTCGTACAATATATCGTTTGCTCATCCCTCAACCTCCATGTCGGGAGAAACGCCCTGACAAGAGGATAAAGGATTTTCAAATCAGGTGCTACACCAACTCCACACTTTCGTTGTGACAGACTACTAGCAAGGCGGCAAGCCGGTTTCGCAACCCAACTTATTGCATGTCATCGTTATTGAACAGGACGAAATAGTGTTACAGGCATTTTTTCGAGATTTTTGGGATTTTTCATTAGGTTTAATATTCCATGTAAATATAACGGTAGGGAGATTGTATATATTTACAACGAATGTTCACAATAATGGTAGTCTATGCAAACTTGTGGGGGATGCCGGTGGAGGACATTAAGGATAATCAAGGCGCCGTGTTTGTTGAATTGCTTACCCAGCATCAGCGCACATTGTACGGTTATATTTTTACTTTGGTCCATAATTCAACAGACGCGGATGACATTCTTCAGGAAACTAATTTAGTTCTTTGGGATAAGCGCCTTGAATATAAATTGGGGACAAATTTCATGGCCTGGGCTTGTCGCATCGCCTATTTTAAAGCACAAAACTTTCTGAAGATCAAAGGCCGAAGTCGCGTTTGTTTTAATGAAACCCTCTTAGCCAAGCTATCGGATTTGCAGATCGATCGTTCTGAAGTGCATACGATCAATTCTGCGATGTTGGTCTATTGCTTGGAAAAACTTTCCGCGACAAGCCAGCATTTACTGAAACTGTGCTACGACGGAAGTTGCAGCATACAAGAGGTGGCAAAACAACTGGGGCGGCCTGTCGGCAGCATCTACAACACCTTAAGCCAAATTCGCCTTAAACTATGGAAATGCATTCGAAACGCCCTTAAGGAGGAGGGTTCTCTATGATGTCCTTTCCAGAAAATATCAATCCTCGGATATTGACTCTCACTAATGCCGTCTGCAATAACACAATCTCCCAGCAGGAAATGCGAGACTTGGAATTATTGCTGGACGCCGATCGCAGCGCGCAGGAATTTTACGTCGACTTCCTCACTGTCAACGCCGAAATTCTGTGGTTGTTCAACGCTAAGCAGCGCGGCATGATGTTCTCAAAATCCCAAGTATTTTCGGCCCCTGTGGAAGCCCCCCCCAACCGCTCTCCCATTCCGGGTTTTTTGGGGAATTTTGTCGATTATCTCAATCATCACTCCCCCCTCTCTTACATCTTGCTCGTTGCGGTCTTTGGCATGTCGCTTTTGGCGACTACATATTTGCTAACCACTCTGCAATCCGGCAAGATGTCGGTGGAGTCGGAATTCGTAGCACAAATCACGGTCATGAAAGACTGCCAATGGTCTCAATCAATAACGCAGCCCACTGAGATGATGCCCTTGCAGGCAGGCCAGCAATTGCAGCTCGAAAAAGGAATCGCTCAAATCACATATTCCAACGGGGCCATGGTACTGATCGAAGGGCCGGTTTTCTTTACCGTGGATTCGCCAAAGTCCGGTTTTCTTAGTCTGGGCAAACTGACTGCCCTGGCAGAGGCCGAAAAATCGCGGCAATTCGCCATCCTTACGCCCGACGCCCGATTCGTGGATTTGGGCACCGAGTTCGGCGTGAGGATCGACAATAAAGGCCGTGCCGCGGTCGCCGTTTTCGCGGGCAAAGTCAATGCCGAAGCCAAACGGGCCGATGGTCGTTGGACCACGCCGGTTTCGCTCCACAAGGGCCAGGCGGCGGTTTGCGAAGGAACGAAGTTTATTTCCCAAGTTGCTTCGCGAAGCGATTTCCCCGCGCTACACCCGCTGCTGCCGCCGGCGCCGTCGTACCAGCGTTGGCTGGATGCCAGCCGAGAGTTGCAACACCGCCAGGATTTGCTGGCTTATTATGACTTCCAGCCCGACCCGAACAATCCCAGAGTGCTACTGAACCGGGCATTGACCGGAGCGGGGCTGAATGGCGAAATTCAAAATGCCACTTGGGTCGAAGGCCGATTTTTTGAGAAGAAAGCCCTAGAGTTCATCTCCGCAGACGCGGGCGTGCGAGTGAATTTGCCCGGCGAGTATCGGCAACTAACAGTGATCGCCTGGTTAAGCAGCAAGCGGTTGGCAAATAAGTACAACGGAATTTTGATGTCCGACGACTGGGGGCAAGACAAAAAATTGCATTTCCAGCTTCTAGAAAGCGGGCAAATAATCATGGATGTTTGCGGCCAATTAACCAAGTGGGAAAATGGGCATGACTACTATTGTTCCTCCAAGGCCGTTCCCGCCGATTGCCTCAACCGCTGGTGCATGATTGCCGGGGTTATCGACACGCCGAATCAAACTTCCTTGTACCTTAACGGCGAATACTTCGAGACGCTCAAATCTGCGCAAATTCCCGCCGTCCAGATCGGTCCGGCGATGATCGGCGTTTGGGACAAGGGGAACTTCCCTGACCAGGATATTATTCGCAACCTTTCAGGCCGGCTGGACGAACTTATGATTTTCCGAAATGCCTTGACCGCGGAGGAAATTAAACAAATTTATGAATCCAGCAAGCCCTGAGGGAGGAGAAAAAGTATTAACAACAGCGAGGCGGGAAACCGCGCATCATCAACGGAAAACAATAAAAAAATTATGAAGAAGGGCCGGATCAGAGAAGAGATAAAATTTGCTTCAGTTCAACATTAGTTTTACATATTAATTGAAAGAGGCATCCATCGAACATCGGCTGAACGCTTTTCAGTCCATTTGGACCATTCGCTTGTCCGATTGTGGTCATACTTGTTCGCAAGTTATCGAAAAGCAAATCGACCAAAACCTGTGAAATTATTTTTACTTCCATTAATGACTGACGTTTTTCGAGAAAGAAAGGAGATTTTGGCATGAATATGCGTTTGCCTTGAAGCGGTGAAATGCGATAAATCCCGATGTTCCCGGCATCGACTTATCCAAGCCGCCGCTGACAGCCGACGCAATTATCCACAAAGTTGGATCATCACCCAGTAACTAGCAGGCACGTCCTCGCGGCCGATCGCCGATCGGTGGACGTACTTTGTCGCCGGTTTTATACACCTGGGACATGCCAACATTATTTATAGAAATAGAAGAAGGCCGAATTTGATCAAAGACAGCTTGTTTTGGCGTATTGATTTTTGAATATGTTGGCAGTTGATCACATTCGCTAGGAATTCGCTAGGAACGTGAAAAGGCATTGAAAACATTGTTCGGAGTATCACCCGTATTTACTTTTTACCTTTTTGAAAGGACAATGTCCTATGATGCGGCAATTGTATGATTCGCACTTAAACAAATATTTTATTGGATTATTGATTATCAGCATCTGCCTTTTCACGGCAGCGACCTCACGGGCTGTTTCTTATTATTGGGACATTAACGGCACGGCCCCCGGCAGCGGCGCTTCCGGTACGACCGGCGGCAACTGGACAGACAGCTCTTGGGACGACACCGCCGATGGCACGGGCACGATCGGCACTTGGGTCGCCGGCAGCGACGCCGTGTTTTCGGCCGGCACCGACGGCACCGGCACCTTTACCGTGGCCGTGGTGAATTCATCCACCAGCGTCCGCAACATCACCGTCGAGGAAGGCAACGTCACCCTGGGCACCAGCGGCGACTTCATCCTTTCCGACGCGGCGACCTGGGGCGCGGCATCCGGCGCCAGCCTGACGGTCACACGAGCCATAAACAACAACGGCAACCTGTTCACCGTGGACACCACCGGAAACACAGCCATCTCGGGCGTTATCTCCGGCTTGGGCGGCCTGACCAAATCAAGCGCCGGCACCCTTACTCTCAGCGTCTCAAACACCTACGGCGGCGGCACGACTATAAACGGCGGTACGTTGAAGATCACCAACGCCGCCGGTTTTGGCACCGGCGCCGTTGCCATCGGCGGCACCGCCACGGCTTTACTCAACGCCGGCAACGTGACTTATGCCAATGCCTTTACCGGTGTCGCAGGCAGCACGATTAACATAATAACCGCTGCCGGCGATGCTTATCTCACCGGCAACATGAGCGGCTTTACGGGCACGTTGGACCTGAACCTGAGTGCATCGGGCGCCAACAAGGTCCGCTTTACCACCACGCAGCCGAATCTTATCTCCAGCAGTGCCACCATCAAGGTCGAAAGCAGCACCACGCTCTATCTCAACCAAGCTCTCACCTACGGGGCCAGCATTAATCTATATGGCGCGGGCAATTCCGAAAGTTTGGGTGCTCTGCGCATGGAAGCGAGTGCGAATCAGACGGGCTCGGTCACCTTGTACGCGAATTCTTACATTGGCGCCAACAGCACCGCCGCAACCATTAGCGGTATTATCAAGGAAAGCGGCGGATCTTTTGGCTTCACCAAGCAGGGCAACAGTACGCTCACCCTATCCGGCGCCAACACCTACACCGGCAAGACCACCATAACGGGCGGCATTTTAAGCGTCGCTAGCGTCAACAGCGTTAGCGGCGGCGCTCTAAGTAGCAATCTGGGTGTGCCGTCGTCCGTTGCCAACGGTACGATTGACATGAACGGCGGCATCTTGCAGTACACCGGCGTGGGCGAAACCACCGATCGTGTGCTCAATCTATCCGGTACCACCGGCGGCGGGGGCTTTTACCAAAGTGGCGCGGGATTATTGGCTTTCTCGGCCGCCAACCCCCTTACGGTAACCGGCTCGGGCAACAAAACATTCACTCTCGGAGGCACGACCAATGCTATCTGGGCCTATACCGTCCCGAACGGCCCGACTGGTCAAACTTCCCTATCCATGGTCGGCTCCAACACTTGGACTTTTTCCCCTGCCACGTCCGGTTTCACCGGCAATTTGTCCGTGAGCGGCGGCACTTTAAACTTCAATACCACGGCCGCGCTCAGCCCGGCTTTTAACTATGGCAATATTAACGTCACAGGCGGCGGCACCCTGAATGTAAACGGCACGCTTTCAATGGGAAGCAGTTCCACCGGCGTCAATGGTTATTTTAGCATAGGCAGCACCGCCGGTATTGGCACCGTTGTAATTAACAGCGGCGGCACCCTCACGTTTGCCAACGCTACCGGTGATCCGAATTCTATTCTCGGCCAACAGACCACAACCGGCACCAGCATTATTAACGTGAACGGCGGAACTTTTAATATCGATGGTAACATGGGCTTTGCCATAGCGAACAGCGGCGGCAGCGGAACTTTAACCATCACTGACGGTGTAGCCACTATCTTGGCCGGCACCGCGTCTACCCAACAAGGCCTTATCGCGATGGGAAGGGACAGCACCACTTCCGTCGGCACGGTCAATCTTAACGGCGGCACGCTGGCCACCAGCCGGTATTTTGCGTGCGATACTAGTTCCGCAACTGGTTCGGGTAGCGCATATATCAATTTCAACGGCGGCACGCTAAAGGCGCTCGCCGGTCAAACCGACTGGCTGCAATCTTCGACCAGCGGAAATAATTTGCCTATCACCGCCGTAACGGTATTAGACGGCGGGGCCAAGATCAACACGAACGGCTTCAACGTGACGATCAACAACGTCCTAGCCAACGGCGGCGCGGGTGGCTTGAATAAATCCGGTTCTGGAATCCTGACGCTCACCAACGCAAGCACATACATCGGCGCAACCACGGTGAATGCCGGCACGCTGCTCTTGGGCTCCTCCGGCTCGATCAACAACAGCAGCGGCATCACCATCAACGGCAGCGGCGCGAAACTGCTGCAAAATAGTTCTACCGCCATCTCCCCGACCGTAACCGTCACCAACGGCACGTTCGGCGGCGCCGGGACGGCCAACACCGTGGTGGTGAATGATGGGGGCAATGGAATCATTACCGCCAGCAACGTCAGCTATAATGCGTTGTCAATCGGCTCGCTGACCTTCAACGGCGCGGGCGCGATAAGTCTGACTATCGACCAGTCCACCGACTATCAGGCTCTTACCGCCACAACCCTGACGACCGGCGCGGTCAACACGTCCGGCAAGGTTTCACTCAACGCCTCCACCACCAGCTCCAGTTGGGCCCCTGCTACTTATAAATTGATATACTATTCCAGTCTAGGCGGGGTGGGATATAGTGCTTTTCAGCCTGGGACTGTAACGGGTCTCAGCAACCGCCAGAGCGCCACGTTCTCGAATGACACCGACAATAAATATATCAAGATGACGATTGCCGGCGACGTTCCCAAGTGGACCGGTTTGGTCAACGGAAACTGGACGACGACCGCGATTACGCCCGTTGGCGGCAACACAAACTGGAAGCTGATAACGGCCGGCACGGCCACGGATTTCATTACCGGCGACGTGGTTACGTTCGATGACTCGGCCCCGACGGCTGGTGGTACGACCAACGTCACCATTTCCGACGCCAACGTCGGGCCTGCGAGCGTTACCTTCAACAACAGCTCCTCCTATACTTACGCGATTAGTTCGGCCACTGGGACGACATACGGCATTGTTGACTATGTTAAATCCGGCATCACTTATCCCACCACCCTGCTCGTAGAGGGCGGTGGCGCCGTTTCCCTAAACAGCACCAACGCCTACTCGGCTGGAACGACCGTCAGCGGAGGCACGCTCAACATCAATAACGCTTCCGCCATCGGCACCGGAACGTTGACTCTCGACAACAGCACTACGTATTATTCCGCTTCGCTCGACTGCACCAAAACCGGGGGCATTACCCTGACGACCAACAACCCGCAGGTCTGGAACACCAACTTCACCTTCGTCGGCACCAACAACCTGAACCTCGGCACCGGCGCGGTAACGTTGAACGCAAGTCCCACGATCACCGTAAACGCCGGCACGCTCACCGTGGGCGGCGTGATCAGCGGCACAGGGTATGGCATTACCAAGGACGGCGCGGGCACAATGGTACTTACCGGCGCGAACATCTATTCCGGCAATACCACGGTGAACGCGGGCACGCTGACGGTGGGTCCGGGCGGCTCGATCAACAGCTCGGCGAACGACAGTAGTAACATAACCGTCGCCGGCGGTGCGGCCTTCAACATGAACGGCGGCAACGTGACCCTCGGCAATGGCAGTTACCCCAACAACAATATAGTCATGAGCGCGGACAACTCGGCGTTTAATATCGCGTCGGGCACGCTCACGTGCACATCAGGCAACCCTACTTCAAATTGGAACCAAATCCGGGGCACGTTTACGCAAACCGGCGGCTCTTTCATAACCAACGGCTTTAGCATGTCGGACTTGTCCGGCTCCATAACCACCTACTACTTGGGCGGAACCGGCACGATGTCGGTCGGACAAGGCAAGTGGGCCAGCTTGTCCGTCGGTGGCCGTGGCATAGCCAGCTTTTACGTGAGTGGATCCGCTTCGCTCACCGTCACTGGGGACACGAAGCCAAGTAACACTAGCGCCAACCAGTTGGTCGTGGGGGGTGTATGGGGTGCTGATGTCGGCACCTACTTGTTTGTGCAGCAGGGTGGGACTGTTACGACCAACGGATTGGAAGTGGGGACTCTCGCCACAGGCAGCGCGAGCGCACCGGGCGTTTACTTCCTCAACGGCGGCACACTGATCACCAGCACCCTGACAAAAGGTGGAACGGGCACCGGCACTCTGAATTTCGGCGGCGGCACCCTTAGGACCGGCACGGCCTTCAGCACCGAATCCGCCCTCACCACGAACATCAACGCCGGCGGCGCCACCATCGACACCACGGGCGGCGATCTCACCTGGAGCGGTGTTCTGGCTGCCGGCACCACCGGCAACGCCGGCTTCACCGGCCTTACCAACACCACCGGTGTCTACACCTCCATACCCACGGTGACATTTAGCAGTCCCTCCAGCGGTACAACCGCTACTGGCGTCGCCAGACTCAACCAGGCCGGCCAGGTCTTCGATATCGTTATCACCGATCCCGGCAGCGGATATACGGCGGGCCCGACAATTACCATCTCCGCGCCAGCCAGCGGCGATGCCGCCACGGCCACCGGCACCCTCATCGCCGGTCCAGGCGGCCTCACCAAGATCGGCGTAGGAACGCTGACCCTCACCGCTTCGAATACATACGCGGGTCCCACCACGGTGAGTGTTGGTAAACTGCTCCTAAGCGGCACCGGTGCGATCAACACCAGCAGCGGCATCACCATCAACGGCAGCAGCGCGAAGTTCGTGCAAAACAGTTCACTTCCGGTCTCTTCGACCGTGACCGTCACCACCGGCACGCTCGACGGCACCACGACGGTCAACACCGTGGTGGTGAGTGCGGGAACCGGTGGAATCGTCGCCAACGGCGATGGCACCACCAGTCCGTTGACGATCGGCTCGCTGACCTTCAACGGCGCGGGCGCGCTAAATCTGAACACCGCGGGCTCGGTTGCGCTTATTACCACCACCTTGACTACCGGCGCAAGCGCCGGTTCCATCACGCTGAACGCCACCAACTCCAGTTGGATCAGCGGGACGGTATATGATTTGGTTAGCTATGGCACTCTCGATGGCACGGCGAAGTTTTCGGCCTTTACGAAGGGAACCATTACAGGCCTCACCTCCCGCCAATCCGCGACGCTAACGAACCCGACCGGCTATATCGCCTTGTCGATTGCCGGCGACTTTCCCGTGTGGACAGGCGCCAAGAGCGGGAACTGGACGACGGCCGCGATCGATGATCCCAAAAACTGGAAGTTGTACACCGAAGGCACAAAGACCGATTTCATCGCAGCCGATACGGTGTTGTTCGACGATAACGTCGGCTCCGGCATCACGGCGGTGGTCATCTCCGACGCCAACGTGGCGCCAACCAGCACCACATTCAATAACTCCAACAAGAGCTACACCATCTCTAGTTCCAGCACATACGGCATATCGAGCGGTTACCTGCTGAAAAATGGCACCGGAACCGTTACTATCAGCACCAACAATACCTACACCGGCGGAACCACAGCCAATGCCGGCACGTTGGTTTTTAGCGGCAATAATAACTTCGGTTCGGGCGTTATGACGGTTAGCGGCGGAACTGTGACGCTCTCCGGCACTAACTCCTGGTCCGGGAATACCAGCGTGAGCAGCGGCTCGCTGAGTTTGTCGGGTAGCAATACCATTTCAGGCGGCGCGATCACGGTGACTGGCGGTTCGCTGAATTTGGCTAACACCGCCGTTTCAGGCACTACCGCGGTGAGCGGAACCGGCTTGCTGGTTTTATCATCTACCGACACCATCGGGACGAATACCGTGACGGTGAATGGCGGTACATTGGACCTGAACGGTTCCAGCCCGACCTTCACCACGATAGCCGGCGCTGGCGGCGCAATCGTCAGCAATGGCGGCTCTAGCATTCTGACGCTGAACAGCGGTTCCTACGCCGGCAACATCAACAACGGCACCGGGTACGTTGGCATAGTCATAACCGCCACCGGAACCATGACCCTCAGTGGCGCCAGCAGCAACTATAGCAGCGGCACCACTATCAACGCCGGAACCTTGGCCGTTGGAAGCAATAATGCCATCGGCTTGGGCACGGTGACGATGAATGGCGGCACTATTACCGCTTCCACCGCCGGTGTAAATATACTCAACAACTTTCAGGCCGACGTGGGCGGCATATATAATATGACCAATAGCTTCACCATTAGCGGCAACATCACGGGCAGCGCTGCTCAGTCGATTACGGGCGGAGCAGGTACGCTGACGTGGGCGGGCACTAACAACTTTTCGATTACCACCTCAAGCGGAGGCATATATGTTGCGGCGGGAAGCACTCTGAGCATTACGGGTACGACAACCATCGACGCCACTGCCGCTAATTCCGGCTATATGACGGTCGGTAGCAATACGACCGGAAACGGCACCGTGACGGTTTTGGCCGGTGGTACGCTCAACATTAACGGCACGACCGACCCGACAGAGCCAAATACGATCTTCGGCCAACTGGCCTCGACCGGTGTGCTGAACGTAAGTGGCGGTACCGTGAACGTCGGTACCAATACCGGCCTTATTTTCGGCAATGGCAATGCCGTGGCCAGCGGCACCCTAAACGTCAATTCGGGTACCATCAACATCTTCAGAGGTTCGCTGACTACGACGACCAACGGTACTGACACGACCGTCGTCATGCTGGGCCGCGAGGATGCCGCTGCGACCGGCACGATCAACCTTAACAGCGGCGGTATACTGGCGACCGACCGAGAATTTGTGCGTGGCGGCAGCACAATACTATCTTCCGGCCTTGCGTACTTCAATTTCAACGGTGGTACACTCAAGGCGCTAGCCAACCAAGTCGACTGGCTGCGTTCCAATGTTTCATATTCCACCTATAACCCCTCCTTCTATGAGCTCTCGGCTGTGACCGTGCAAGCGGGCGGGGCTGTTATCGACACCAACGGCTACAACGTGGCTATCAATAACAACCTGGCTAGCGGGGCATCGCCCGACGGCGGCTTGACAAAGAAAGGCGCCGGCACGCTTACCCTCACCGGAGCCAACGCCTACAACGGCGGCACGAAAATCAAGGGCGGCATCCTGAGTGTCAGCAGCGACGGCAACTTGGGCGCCGTTATCGGTACTTTGCTTATTGACAAAGACCCATCCGAGACCCAAGCCATCCTGAAGACGACTGCCAGCTTCACATTGGATCCCAGCCGTCCGTTTTCAATCGGCCCGGGCGGCGGAACAATTGATACCGATCCCAGCACGCTTACCCTGGCGCCATACGCCGCTACTGCTGTTAGTATAAGCGGTCCGCTCACGGTTCAAGGCGGCGGCGTGCTCACCATCGATCTGGCGAGCACCCCGACCTTGACCAGCGAGGCCGCCATGACCATCGCCGAAAGCACCACGCTGAACGCAGGCGGAACGGCCGACCCGTTCTCCGACGGCGCCGTTCACATGAACGTGGTCAACTACGGCGACCTAAACATTACCTCCGGCACCAAGCAGGTTGGAGCTCTGTCGGGAAGTACTGGCATCACGACGCTGTCAGGCTCATCGCAATTGATCGCCACGTCGATTGTTCAGGATACCCTGAACATCGGCACAGATCCCGGGACCACGTTTGCCGCGATTGACGGCGGCGCGACATCAGGTTCGTCGTTGACGCAGGTTCCTGAGCCGGCCACTTGGGCAATGCTCATGCTGGCCGCCATGGGACTGGGCATTTACCGGCGTCGACGCCGGTAAGATATTGATTGAAAAACATAAGTGGGGCGACAGTTCAACTGTCGCCCCGACGATAGTATAAATACTGTTGAGATAATATTTAAATTGTTATCCTAAACGGAAAGGGGAAATATATTAATATCCTTTTATACTTCCCCAACCAATTTTGAACACCGGATATATAAATGCATAATCAATTTCACCAATTTCACTCTTTTCCCAGTGAGGCAGCGTTTTTTTTATCGCGTTGATTAGATAATCAATAAATGCGATGGTCCAAGCAATGTGCGGGGATTGCGCATACCGTCCGATTTATCTAGTCCGTCACGGATGAAACGCGTTCTTGTCTTTTCAAACTAGGGATGGTCCGAAATAAGTGATTGTTCCTTTTGGGAACATTCGCTTATGTTATCGCCTCGCGTTTTGTACCTGTTTTTTGTCTTTTGGATTACCGCCATGTTTTTCGCGGTATTCCAAAGACGCTGGAGTTTACTTCAGGAAGAAACAATCGTTATTTGGGAAACGTAACAACCATGCTTTTTTCAAGGAAAAGATCTTATGAAAAAACTACTTTTGCGAGATCGACTTGTTTTGATGATTGCCGTTTTGGCAGTTTGCCTTGCCTTCGGAAGCCAATCGGCTCTGGCAGACGTTTTGTACAATGTGGATTGCGGTATGGACAACCAACCTTTAATGACAGGAGCGGCGGTGTTGGGCTCTGACGGTGATGTGTGGAATGCATACTCAGGCGGAAATTGGACTTGGGGTCCACATAACGTCGTGACTATCACGGACTCAACGGGAAGTAACGCCGCGGGCGTCACGGTAGATATCTGGAACTACATCACGGGCGCCGACAATTCCGGTGGCACTACATCGAATCCTACGTCTCTGATGGAGGATTACATCACTGCCGCTGGGTGGGGCGCGGGAGACGGTTGGCCAATTAAGGTACAGTTAAGTAACTTGCCTGTATCTACGGCATTCACTCTAGTTGTATATTCCGCTGGTGATACTGCTGGACAGGGTGCGACAATTACACTCTCCGATCCTAGTGGAGATATCGTGAAGACCACGAGTGCGGCTGACCGGGATATCAGCGGAGGCGAAGGTGACGCTTATGTTACCTTCAGTGGAACAACGGATGCCACTGGAACCGTTTATTTTGAAGTGAAAACGACTACCGACGATTGGCACGCATTAAACGGCATACAAATCGCCATTCCCGAGCCTTCGATGATCGTCCTATTGATTATGGGCGGCTTGACGATGCTGTTGCCTTTCCGGAAGCGTTAAGGCACGGCAAAACCATATGTGTTTATATAAGGGACTCTAACAATACTCCCCTCGCCCGCTTGCGAGAGAGGGGCCGGGGGTGAGGGCGGCTGGGTATTGTTAGAGATCCTAAATATGTTTTGGGCGCGCCCTTTTATGAGGGCGCGCCTTAATAAACATGGCAACGAAATCGGGTTTGCACGACCAGTAGTTTGCAAATTGTATGAGAATGCGGTCGGAATTGCGGCGTTTTTGGGCCACAGGTCCTACGTTATCCCAGCCCAGGGTAAAGCCCTGGGGAAATGAACCAAACCATTTCCGATTCGGCCCAACGGGCCAACCTTTCTCACCGACATCAACATGAACGGTTGGTCCTTTGAACCGACAAAATATTTTTTTCTCCACCCATCCCCGGGACTAGAAGAATTTCCGCCCATTTGGGGCTACAAACGGCTAAACAGCTATGACTTTTTTAACTTATTTGGTTTTTTATGTTGTTTTAGATTGCTGCTAAAGCGTGCCAGCTTTTAAAGGGCAATATTCTTTTGATTTTCGATGCCATGACCGGCACTGAAAGGAAAGTGCAATATGATGACAAAGTTTTTCAGACCCATTTTAATGCTTGTTTTATACACAGTGATTTCCTCATCGGCCGCCGCCGTCGATTTATCGACTTTGCAGCAGAACTATGTCAATCAAGGCTACGGCATGTTTCTGCACTATAACATGGGAACCTATACCAATGAGGAATGGGCTCATTCGCTCTCGCTATCGAGTATTAATACTTTCAATCCCGGGGGCCTTGTAAATACCGATCAATGGGCAGCCACGGCAGTGGCGGCGGGGATGAAATACGGCGTCCTCACCACCAAACACCATGACGGTTTCGCCTTGTGGGACACTGCCGAAAGCAACTACGACGTCGCCAGCACCAGTTGGTACAGCACCTATCATCAGGACATCGTGGGATCCTATGTCAATTCCTTCCGCAATGCAGGATTAGGAGTCGGTTTATATTATTCGTTTTGGGATAAATATAACGGTATCGGACCGACATACTACTCGAATGACGTGACACTTGGACTAAAGAGTTCCGCTGATGCCACTTCCTACGTCGAGGCGCAATTACATGAACTATTAACCAACTACGGGCATATCGACGCGCTTTGGGTCGACGGCTGGGGATGGGCGAATCAAAGCCAAGGCTGCACTTACTCATATATAAACTATAACACCGTCTATAATTACATAAAGCAAATTTCGCCCAATACATTGCTCATAAATAACGTTAATGAGGGGAACGCGACTCATACCGATATCGTGGACTACGAGACCCAGTTTTCGGGTCAGTTGCCGCCGGTGGGAAATACCGTGCCGAGCGAAGGCAACGCCACCCTACGTAGCGACAACGGATGGTTCTATCACGATAGCGGCGCGAACTCGCTGAAAGCCGCAAATTGGGTGGCAGATCAAATCGTTACCTTGAATTCCCGCAATACAACCTATTTGCTCGATGTCCCCCCGAACAAAGCAGGCCTAATTCCGACCAGTTCGGTGACGCAATTGCAGGCAATAAAGACCGATGTGGATAATACGCCCCCCGTGCGCGCCGGGAACTTGGCCATCGGCAAAACGGCAACGGAAAGCTCCAACTGGGGTGGATCTTACCCGGCCGGCAATGCCGTAGATGGCTTCAAAAGCAACTTCGCACATACCGATACAAGCGATACCAACCCTTGGTGGATGGTTGACTTGGGTTCAACGCAATCCATCAGGGAAGTCGATCTCTTTAATCGCATGGATGGTTACGATGGACGGCTGCGCGATATCACGGTCCAGATCTTGGCGGCTAATGGCACGACTGTTTTGTACACCTCCCCCGTATTGAATCCCCACAACACATTGGGTGGCGGAAGCAGCGATTATACGGACGGACCGAGTTCGCTCACTTTATTGCTCGACAACGCGGTGCTCGGCGAGTTCGTTCGTATCAGACGCGCGGTCGAGACCCCCGACCCCGGCGACACTGGTTCCGCGCTTGATGACCACCGTGTTTTGACTCTGGCGGATGTTGATGTCTATAATGTGCCCGAACCGGGTACGATCGTCCTCATGGCGATGGCTGCGGTGACTTTGGTTGGCATTAAGCTCCGCCGCAAAATCCGCTGATGCCACCTGCCGGCCACATATCAAGTCGCGCGGTGAAGAACACAGATTGCCATAATTTATCATTCTTCACTAACCTTTCGGGTATTGCCGGCAGTATTCGTACAGGGCCATGGCCGCGGCAGTGGCGGCGTTATACGTCACGAACCGGGCATAGCGGTCAGGTGTCACGGCTGCTAAAATGTACAGAGTTTTTGCCCATCGAAAGAGGTTTGCTTACATGAGTAGTACGCAGCCAAACGAAGCCGAGGATTTTTCCGTTCGAGCACACGACATCACGGTGTGCCGCCCCGGATACATCGAAGCCAACTGATTAGTGTTTCATATCTCAAATATTAGAAAGGATTTTGTTATGAAGAGCATTTTAGCAATCGCTATGGTAATGGTCTTAATCGGTAATCCTTTAACCGCGGCCGGGCAGGAAAAGGTAAGCGTAGCAACCATGCCACCAGTGGTGGTGAAAACTGAACCACAATCGGGTGACATAAAAGTCGACCCAAAGATGAAAGAAA
>JBEKFZ010000015.1:0-60361 GCA_050013075.1 Thermoguttaceae bacterium
GTGTCGCCCCGGTAATTCCGGGCCGACACGGCCCGGCTCTGAGGCGAAAACGTGACATACATTACCTGAGACCCAATAAATATGCCTGTCGAGGATTTTATGAATTCACGCCGGTGGCGCACGATTTTTGGTGTGGCTTTTTTACTGGCTACCGCGCAGGCCGTGCGGGCGCAGCAAAACGCACCGCATATCGGCTATGTCTATCCGGCAGGCGGCCGGCAGGGCGAAGCGTTTCAGATCACAGTCGGCGGGCAGTATCTGGAAAGCGCGGACAAAGCGTATATCTCGGGCGACGGCGTTCAGGCTAAAGTCGCTGAGTGCATCAAACTCCTTACGCCGAAACAGGTCAACGAATTAAGGGAGAGGGTGCAAGAATTACAGAAAAAACCGAGAGACGCCGAAACCATCAAGGAAATTGCCGAAATCAGGAATAAACTTAATGATGTTCAGAATAAGAGGGCCAATCCAGTCCTTGCCGAAAAAGTGATTCTCCAAATCACAATGGCTTCAGACGCGGAGCCGGGCCAACGCGAATTGCGCCTGGCAGCGGCAAATGGATTGTCGAATCCCCTTTTTTTTCACGTCGGACAACTCACCGAATTCATCAAAAAGGAATCCAAAAGCGACGAGGAACCGCCGGGCGGCAAAGCTCTGGGAGGCATCGGCCGGGCGCAAAGCGGCAAGTCCCGGCCGGAGATGAGTATTACGCTGCCGGCCACGGTGAACGGACAAATCATGCCCGGAGGGGTGGATCGTTATCGGTTCCAGGCCCGCAAGGGCCAGCGCCTGGTGGTCGCCGCCAGTGCGCGGGAATTGATTCCCTATTTGGCCGATGCCGTTCCGGGCTGGTTTCAAGCCGCCTTGGCGCTTTACGATTCCAACGGGAATGAACTGGCGTACGACGACCATTATCGTTTCCATCCCGATCCGGTCCTGTACTACAAGATCGTCAAGGACGGCCAATACGTGCTGGAAATCCGGGACGCTTTGTACCGCGGGCGCGAGGATTTCGTGTATCGCATCGCCGTGGGCGAGCTGCCCTTTGTGACGAGCGTATTTCCGCTGGGCGGCCCGGCCGGCGCCGAAACCGCCGTGGAGCTTAAGGGTTGGAATCTCCCGGTGCAAAAGCTTTCGATGGATGCCAAAGACAAAGGGCCGGGAATTATCCCGCTTTTCGTGCGCCGCGGGGAAGTGATTTCCAACCGCGTGCCTTTTGCCGTGGACACGCTTCCGGAATGTCTGGAAAAAGAACCGAACAACAATCCGTCCGAGGCCCAACAGGTAACGTTGCCGGTTATCGTCAACGGGCGCATTGATAAGCCGGGCGACTGGGACGTATTCAGTTTCGACGGCCGCGCAGGCCAGGAAATCGTGGCCGAAGTCGATGCCCGCAAGCTCGATTCACCGTTGGATTCGGTGCTCAAACTGACCGACGCGGCCGGGCGGCAATTGGCGTTTAACGACGATTACGGCGACAAGGGGAGCGGATTGAGCACGCATCACGCCGATTCCCTGCTTACAGCCGTTTTGCCCGTAAGCGGCGTCTACTATTTATATATTGGCGATGCCCAGCACCAGGGCGGCGCGGAGTACGGCTACCGCCTGCGGATTAGCGAGCCGCAACCGGACTTCGCCTTGCGAGTAGTGCCGTCCGGCATCAACGTCCGTGCCGGCGCGTCAGTTCCCCTCACCGTTTATACCCTGCGAAAAGACGGCTTTTCCGGAGAGATTACACTGGCATTAAAGGACGCCCCGAAGGGATTCACCATAAGCGGCGCCCGTGTGCCGGCGAACCAGGACCAGGTAAAGCTCACGCTGAAGGCCCCGCAAATTCCACTGGACGAACCGTGCAATCTCTCGGTTGAAGGCCGCGCGATGATCCGGGATCGAGAAGTCGTCCGCAGGGCAGTCCCGGCGGAAGACATGATGCAGGCCTTCATCTACCGCCATCTTGTACCCATGAAAGACCTGCTGGCCGCGGTTCTCGCACGCCCACGACCCAGGGCGCCTTTGAAGTTCCTTGGGGAAGAACCCGTGACGATTCCCGCGGGCGGAACCATGCAACTGAAATTTTCCGTAACCACGGGACCGATGCTGAATCAGGTTCAATTGTCTTTAACCAATCCGCCGGAAGGGATTACCGTCCGGAATGCATCGGATGCACAAGAAGTTTTGACCCTTGTTTTGAGCGCCGATGCCGATAAAGTCAAGCCCGGACTGAAAGGGAACCTGATTATCGAGGCCACGGCTGAAAGAACCGTAAAGCCGGAGACCGGAACGCAACCGGCAAACAAAAAACGCGTGTCGCTGGGCTTTGTGCCGGCCATTCCGTTTGAGATTGTTAAATAATTTGATGGATAACAAAACTGCCGCGGCTTGAGTTGTTTTTCAATTACCCCATGAATGAATCCAACGGAAACGACGATCTGCCGTTATGCTGCCACAAATGCGGGACCGAACTAAAACCGGGCGAAGGCAATTTCTATCTGGTAAAAATCGAAGCAATGGCGGATCCAACACCCCCCAGCTTCTCGGAGGAAGACCTTCACCGCGACTTTAAAGCGGAAATCCGCCGGCTGCTCCACCAGATGCGCGACCTGTCGGAAAGGGAGGCAATGGACCAAGTCTACCGGAGGCTGATCCTTTATCTTTGCAACCCGTGCTATCGGCAATGGATTGAGAATCCCGTGGTCTGTTGATGCGCGTTATACCCGGTTTGAAACCTCGCCTTGATAGTAGACTAACATGACCGGGGCCTGCAATGCGGCTGAGAATGTTCATTGGAGGAGGACAAGGTTCATGGCGATTCCCTGGGAAGACTGGCTTTGGGATTGCCGGCCGGCAAAGCGACTATGGAAGCCTTTGCTCAAGCAATATCTGACCGGCAAATGGAAACCCTTTCGAATGGAACCCGGGGAGGGGACTTACCCTTCGGATCTGGAGCAGTTAGGAATATACCTGCATGTTCCTTTTTGCCGTCAGCCGTGTGCATACTGCCCGTATAACCGCGTCAAATTTAATGCGTCGCTTTATAATGAATATGAGCGCGCAGCACATCAGGAGATCGATCTGGCGGCTGCGCGGTTGACCGAGGGGCATGGAGGCAACAGGCGGCTGAACATCGGTTCGCTTTATGTAGGCGGGGGTACGCCGACGATCGAGCCTGGCAGTCTTGCCCGCCTCGTGACACACATTACGGAAGCGTTTGGTCGGCCCGGCGATATCGGCGTCGAATTGCATCCCGCCGCCATGGATGACGACTGCTTGAAGATCCTCAAGCAGATCGGCGTCACTATGGTATCCGTGGGAGTAGAGAGTCTTTCAGATCGTCTCCTGGCGCTCATCGGCCGCTCACACAACGCGGCCCTTGCGGAAGACGCCGTGCGCCGCGCAGTGGCGGAAGGCTTTGACACGGTCAGCGCCGATATGATGTTCGCCTTGCCAACGCAGACCCTCGAAGAGTTGGATCAGGATTTGGAGCGCGTACTGACGCTGGGCGTTAGCCAGGTGTCGACCTATCCGATCTTCACGTTCCCCTATACCGAGCTTGGACGCCGGTTGAAGATCAGCCGGATACGACGTCCCCGGGGCGATCTGATACGCGACATGCTTACGGTGATACGTCGCCGGGCCTGTGAGCACGGGCTTGCGAGGTGCTCGGTCTGGTCGTATGGCCGTCCGGGGCGGAAGAAGTTCACATCGACCACTCGGCACCACTATATCGGGATCGGTCCAAGCGCCGCCTCGATGTTGCCCGGGCGTTTTTTCGTGAACACCTTTTCCATCGAACAATACGCTGCCGCACTTCCTCGCCGCTTGCCCGTGGCGCTGGCCATGCCCGTTGATCGGCGACTGGAAATGCTGTATTGGTTGTACTGGCGGATTTACGAGATGAGCATCCCTGTCCGGGAGTTCTCCCGGCTCTTTGGCCGTGATATTGAGAGCGTTTATGGCGCCCAGTTGAGGCTGCTCGCAAAACTTGGGATACTCAGCCGCGAGAACGGCTGCTACCGTGTTACCGAGAGATCCGCATATTGGATTCACCGACTCCAGAACGAATATGCCTTGAACTACATCAATCGCCTCTGGGGCGCCTGCCGAAACGAAGCATGGCCTTCTAAAGTAACTCTATAACGGAAAAGCGTCCGCGTGTCAGGAACCGTTAGGCTCGGTTGAATTGCGGGCTAAAGTCCATTCGTTGTATCCCAGCATGATCGCGGCGATCAAAAGCGGGACCCAATGGTAAATCACCCGAAATGCAAGGATGGCTGCGAAAATTTTTGGTTCTTGAGCGGGAGAACTGGGCAAAAAGTACATGATAAACGCCTCAAACACGCCGTAGCCGCCGGGAACGTGGGTTAATACGCCCGCGACAAACGCCAGCATGAACACCCCCAGGACTTTTATATATCCGCCTTCGACCGGAGGTAAAACGGAATAAAAAACCGCGGCGGCAACCAGCAGGTCGCCGCAGGCGATGGCGATTTGATAGAGCGTCAGTTTCAACGGCGGAAGCGGAATATTCCAACGGAAAAACTTAAACGGTTTGCGATGAATGGCGCTAATGAGCACATAGCCCACGGAGATTACCAGCAGCACAACGCCCGCCCAGTGCATTTGAGTGAAGGGGAGATTCAGGGTTCCCATGTGATGGGGGAGGTCAATATGGTCGGGAATGGGAAACGGGGCCGCAATAAAGACCACGCCAGCCAGCGTGAACACCCCGAACCAGAATGTCAGTCCCAGGATCACCAGAAGTTCGAGGATTTTTACCAGCGGCACTCCCCAGGCCGAGTAAAGCCGGTAGCGAATGGAGGTCCCGAAGAGCGTCGAGCCGAAATTGTAGCTGAAGGAGTATCCGGTAAACGAGGCCAGGGCGATTTTTCGCAAGGGCAAGTTTTTTTCGCCTACCCAGCGGACCGCGAACCAGTCGTAGCCGACAAGAATTAGGTAATTTATCACCGTCAGCAGCGAGGCAATGATTATACTGCTTAAGGGAATTCCCACTAAGGCGTTGTAGATTTCCAGGCATGTGAATCTTTTTAAACGCTCATAAAGAAGCCAAGCCGCAAACAAGAATATAAATAGGATCAAGAGCCGTCCAAAAATGTTCAAATATCTTTTCATCGCATATCCAAATATCACCCGGTTGAAAAAATTGCATACAGAGGACCCTATATGTGCCTTATTTTTACCAGACGGGCGCATTATGGAACAGTGCATATTCGGAAAGAGAATCTTGGCCGTGGCGACGGGGGGGTACGGCCTTACCGCCGTGGAAGAAGCCCGGTTTACCTTTGTGGATCGTTTTCGCGGCGTCATGCCGGCTTTATAGACCGATTCCACGCAGCGGAATCAGCGGCGGCATGTTGACCGTTGATTTTTGCGATAAGTGAAGATATAGTGAGTTTATCACCGTGAACATAGCCCGGGCGGAACCGAGAAGACGATGATGAAGACCTTGTTTCGACTTTGCTTTCTTGCATTGGCGGCTGGACTTACTCTCGGCACGCTTATCGTCCGCGTCACGGCAGGCGACCGGGATTCCTTGATCGCGAATCTTTTATCATTGCGATCGCCGGACGGCAAGATCGAAGTTGCGATTTCGGCCGGTGGCATATTGAGCTATGCGGTGAACGTGGACGGTATGCCCGTCATTGGCGAGTCAAAACTCGGTCTGCAATTCCGCGACGGCGCCGACCTGGACCGGGACGTTGAATTGCTCAGGGCCGAGCGCAGGAGCGCGGATTCCACGTGGGAGAACCGCTGGGGCAAGCGCAGAAAAGTCCGCGACCATTACAACGAACTTCGCCTGATCATGCACGAAAAGTCCGACACCGGGCGGAATTTCGAGGTCGTATTTCGCGCATACGACGACGGCGTCGGATTCTGCTACATTCTGCCGGAGCAAAAGGGCATGGAGAACTTTGTACTGACACGCGAGCAAACCGAGTTCGCTTTTACGGACAACTTCGCCTGTTACGCCGGCCGGCAGGAAAAAGGTTTTCAAGGCCCGCAGGAATGGGAGTTCAAACCCTGTAAGCTATCCGACATCAAGGCCGAATCCATCATAGGTTTGCCGCTTTTAGTAAAGACGCCCGTCGCATGGGTGGCGCTTACGGAAGCCGACATCCGCGATTGGGCCGGGATGTGGCTCGGCGCTGCGCCGGCCGCTGGCGCCAATAAAAACGGCGCGGTAACACTGACTACAAAGTTGGCCCCGCGCCGCGACGGCCAAGGTCTTATAAAAGCCACGACGCCACACAATTCGCCCTGGCGGATTTTGATGATCGGCCGTCGGCCCGGCCAACTCATTGAAAGCGACCTGGTCCTTAACCTCAGCACACCCTGCCAGCTTCCAGATACGTCCTGGGTGAAGCCCGGCAAGATGGCCTGGGACCACTGGTGGTCGGGCGATGTCAAGATGGATACTGCTACACTCAAGCAATACATTCAACTTGCGGCTGACATGGGTTGGCCGTATCAACTCATCGATTGGCAATGGTACGGACCGTTTAATAAGCCCGACGCCGATATCACCAAGGTCAATCCGGCCGTGGATATGGACGAAGTCCGCCGCTTTGCCGCCGAAAAAGGCGTGCGACTCTGGCTCTGGCTCCACTGGACCGATGTAGACCACAACGACGCCTACAAGAAGGCTTTCCCGCTTTACGAACAATGGGGCATGGCCGGAGTGAAGATCGACTTCATGGACCGCGACGACCAGGAGATGGTGAATTGGTACGAAAAAATCACCAAGGCCGCTGCCGAGCATCGCCTGATGGTTAATTTTCACGGGGCGTTTAAAACCTCGGGTTTCAACCGCACATTCCCCAACCAGATCACGCGCGAAGGCGTCCTGGGCAATGAATACAACCGCTGGAGCGCCCGCGTTACGCCGGAACACAAGGTCACCCTTCCGTTCACGCGTTTTCTGGCCGGACCGGCTGACTTCACGCCGGGCGGTTTTCTCAATCGCCAGCCCGACCGGTTCAAGGCTGATCCGAAAGCGGCACAGGTCCAAGGCACTCGCGCGGCCGAACTGGCTCTGTTTGTGGTCTACGACAGCCCGTTGTGCTGCGTTTGCGATCATCCGCGGCATTACCTCAACCAGCCGGGCACGGATTTTCTTAAGGCCGTGCCCACCGTTTGGGACGACACACGAGTGTTGGACGCCGAAGTGGCCGAGTATCTTGTGATTTCCCGGCGCTCGGGCAATCAGTGGTTTCTCGGCGCGCTCAGCAACGACAAGACCAGGGAATTGGCCGTGAAACTCGATTTTCTGGGCAAGGGCCGTTGGAAAGCCCGCCTCTGGAAAGACGCTGCCGACAGCCAAATCAACGCCGAGCATCTGGAAGTGGCAGATCGGTTTGTCACGTCCGCCGACACGTTGAACCTCCGCTTGGCCCCATGTGGCGGGTGCGTGGTCCGATTTCAGATAGAAAATTAGGTGAAAATCAACAAGTTAGCGAATCCCATGAGAATTACCGTCATTACGGCAGCTTTTGCATTACTATTGGTTTCGATATCGGTTGTGTCCGCCCAATCGCCCGGCCAAACCCAGTCCGCGAGTTTCATCCATCCGGGAATGTTACATTCCTCGGCTGACCTGGAGCGGATCAAGAAGAACGTGAAAGACGGCGTCGAACCTTGGGCAGGCGCCTGGAAGGAATTTCAAAAAAATCGCTTTTTGGCCAAAACTTTCCAGCCCCGGCCGTTGGAAACCGTGGGCCGCGGCGTCGACAGCACCGGCATGAATAATATCGCGGGCGACGGCACGGCCGCTTACAACAATGCCATCGCCTGGTACGTGACCGGCGATGAAGATTACGCTAAAAAAGCCGTCGAGATCCTCAATGCCTGGTCGTACAAGTGCAAAACCATCAACGGCAAGGACGCAGTGCTATGTGCGGGCATTTACGGATACAAGTTCGCCAACGCCGCCGAAATAATCCGTTATTCCTACAAGGACTGGTCGAAGGAAGACATCGAACAATTCAAGACCATGCTGAAGACGGTATTCTATCCGGTCATCAAGGACTTTGCCGCCTTCGCCAACGGGAATTGGGACGCCTGCTGCCTGCCGACCATGATGTCGATCGGAATTTTCTGCGACGACAGGGCCATGTTCGATCGCGCGGTCAGGTATTATCTCGACGGATCGGGGAACGGATCGCTGACGAACTATGTCGTCAACGAAGCCGGGCAGTGCCAGGAGAGCGGGCGCGACCAAGGCCACGCCCAACTAGGCATCGCGCTTTTGGCAAGCGCTTGTGAAACCGGCTACCACCAGGGCATCGATATGTACGGCGCAGCGGACAATCGGCTTTTAAAGGGATTCGAGTACGCCGCCAAATACAACCTCGGCAACGACGTGCCCTTCGAGCCTTATGCCGACAGGACCGGAAAATACAAGGCATCGTTCATCTCACAAAAAAACAGGGGGCAATTTCCTCCGGTCTATGAAATGGCATATAACCATTACCAAAACCGGATGGGAATCGATGCGCCTTTCACAGCTCAGGCGGCGGCCCGGCTCAGGCCGGAACAAGGCGCTATCGACCACCCGGGATACGGAACGTTGCTCTTCTCGCTTCCGCAGTATAAACCTTCGGATCGACCACCCGAGACCGCGCCGGCCATTCCCGGGCCGGTCATGGCGAAAGGCTCGCCTTCGGCCGTAACGCTGCGGTGGCTGGGTTCGCTTAATGCAACCTCCTATGCGGTGAAGCGGGCAACCTCCAGCGGCGGACCATACGCGGTCATTGCAAAAGACGTTAGATCGCCGGCGTATGTTGACAAAGACATCGAGGCCGGGAAGTTATATTATTATGTTGTTTCGGCGTCGAACTTCGCCGGTGTCGGCGCCGACACCTTGGAATCTGCCGCTTCCGCCGGTTTGCCCCATCCTTGGGCGCAGAAAGACGTTGGATCCGTACAAGTTCAGGGTAATACGCTTTTCGACGGTCGCACCTTCACGCTCGAATGCGCCGGAACCGACATCGGCGGCGGGAACGACCAGTTTCAATTCGCCTTCGTGCCTTTAAAAGGCGACGGCGAGATCACTGCGAGATTCGTCCCTCAAGTTCCTTCCCAGTTCGCCAAGATGGGCGTGATGATGCGCGAGACTCTAGCCGCCAATTCCGCGCATGTTTCGATGCTTTTGACGCCTAAGTCCACTAAAGACGTGGAAATACCCGACTGGAGCATACGAATAATCGCTCGCCCTTCCGCGGGCGCGGAGACAACCTATGCGGGCAATGGTCCAAACCTTGAGCCGCCGCATATGATCTGGGGCCGCCTTATGGAGCCTTATTGGTTGCGATTGACTCGCAAGGGCGACAACTATTTCGCATCGATCTCAATCGACGGTAAAAATTGGATATGGACGAAGATGCAAACTCCTACCGTCCCGCTTAATAGCAACATCTTGGTCGGTTTGGCCGCCTGTTCCCGGCTTACGAACGTGACCACCACCGTGATGTTCGACAACGTGACTGCGCCGGGGTGGCCGGCAAAGTAATAATGATCAATTAATCCATAAAGCCGCAACCGTTGGTCGCGCTCGAATGAAAACCAAACCAAATTGTAATATTTCTCCGCAACCACCGGTCGCGGCTTTATGAAAAGGATGGCGAAAACCATGAGAATTGTCCAAAATCTTCCGCGAACGGCCGTCATCGTTGCAATAATCGCCGCCACGGCATCGGTTGCCTTGGCCCAGCAGCCCGGCCAGCCGCCCGCGAAAAACGGATCAGGCGCACAACCATACGCAGCAAACCGGATTCAGTCGCCGGACGGGAAAGTCGTTGTCGAATTTCTGCTGCAAGCCGGAGGCGTTCCGGCTTATAAGATCGAGTATCTGGGCAGACCCATCGTGCTCGAGTCACGGCTTGGCCTGGAGCCTGACTTTACCGGCGATTTTCAATTGACCGGCAGTTCCTCCAACGAGCACAAGGGACAATGGACGCAAGTGTACGGCGAGCGCAAAGTAGTTCCGGACAACTATCGAGAACTGAACGTCGATCTGAAACACCGGTCCGGACGGCTGATGCGCATCACCTTCCGCGCATACAACGAGGGTGCGGCGCTGCGGTATTCGTTCCCCCAGCAGGCGGAAAAGGAACTGAAATTCACCGGCGAACGGACCGAATTCCGTTTTCCTGAAAACACCTACGCCTACGAAGAGCACGCCACCGAGGGAGAATACAAACGCGTGAAAACCGGTGAAATTGAACCTTGGTGCGAGCGGCCGCTGACGTTGGAGTATGCCGGCGGGCTGTATGCCTGCCTGGCCGAGGCCGACAATGAGCGATACCCGCGGATGTTGTTATCGCCTTTGCCCGACGTGCCGGGATCGCTTGTAAGCACACTGGGCGGCACGACCGCGAATACCGTGGATTCCCACCAGCGGCACGATCCAACCGCGACGCTTGCGCCGGGCGATTCTACTCCTTGGCGATTGTTCGTCGTGGGCCAGAAGCCGGGCGATCTGCTGGAGCGGAATTATCTCATGCTCAACCTCAACCCGCCGTCGGCGCTGAAGGACACGTCCTGGATAAAACCCGGCAAGGCCATGCGCGACACCATGCTTACAACCGAAAATTCCAAGGCCATCATCGATTTCGCCGAAAAAGCCGGCCTGCAATATGTCTCGTTGGACTGGAAGTGGTATGGCACTGAAGCCCCCAACACCGGCGACGCCACCACCGTCCGCGTGCCGAACCTCGATATTCCCGAGATCGTCCGATATGGCCGGGAAAAAAACGTGGGCCTGATCGTGTACGTGGATCGCCGCCAGATCAAAAAACAACGCGATGTTCTCTTTCCCTTGTATGAAAAATGGGGAATAAAAGGGATCAAAATCGGATTCGTGGACGTCGGGCCGCAGGATGAAACAGCCTGGATTACCGAAACCATTCAAAAAGCGGCCCAGCACCGCCTCATGCTCAACATCCACGACGGATACCGCCCCACCGGCCTGGCGCGCACTTATCCCAACCTGATGACCGTCGAAGGCATCCGCGGCAACGAACACTTTCCCACCCCCGAGCACAATTGCACGCTTCCCTTCACCCGCTACGTCGCCGGGTCGGCCGATTACACGGTTTGTTATTACGACAAGCGAATCAAAACAACTCATGCCCACCAATTGGCAATGGCCGTGGTTTCGTATAGCCCCTTGCAATGGATATTCTGGTATGACAGGCCGAGCATGTATAAAGGGGAGCCGGAAATTGAATTCTTCAGGCACGTGCCCACGGTGTGGGACGACACCAAGGTTGTCGACGGCATGATCGGTCAGTATGCCACCATCGCCCGGCGCAGCGGCGACGACTGGTTCATAGGCACGATCAACAACAGCGACCAACGGCAGTTGGATATTCCCCTTGATTTCCTTGTTCCTGGCAAGAATTATGTAGCCCGCATTTACTCGGACGACGATTCCGCGGCGACGCGGACCAAAGTCGGCATTGAAACGCGCCCGGTCGACTCGAACACAATCATCGAAGCGGACTTGCACCAGGCCGGCGGACAGGCCATCTGGATCACATCTGAGAAGGAAGGAGCCGTTACAAAATAAAACCAGCCAAAGCAGGAGACTGGATTTTCTTGTCCGGCTGGGAAAAAAACGGCAAGAAAAAGACAGGCAAGAACGCCTGTCCTCCTGTTAAAAATGGTTGGGTTATTTTCTTTCAGGCGGCTGAAGTTGCCGTTTCAGGTCGGCCGTCAGAAAATCCCAAAGCCTGGGATGCGCTTCCACAAGCCGTGCAATATCGGCAAGGTCCTTGATCCGCTTACTTTGCCTTCGCTCCGGCTCGCCCCATGCCTTCATTTTGCCGCGCAGAGTGTCTTCCAATGAGGCTACACGCATGAGAATGCCGTGGACGTCGGCCGGAATCGCTCGGGAGGGGAACTCACGGTAAAACTCCTCCGTGCAGAGTTGAATGAGAACCTTTGAACGTCCCTTGAAGTTAATCGACCACTGGAATCTCTCGGAGCGGAATCCCGCGTCCTCGAGCACCGATACGGCGCGCTCGATGGCGTCGGCGGCAACGACAAAATCCACGTCCTGGGTTACCATGGGTTCTTGCGCCCAATGGTTCACCGCCACGCCGCCGATGGCGCACCAGGTAATATCCGCCCTCTCGAGACAATCCACCAGGCGCATGACATCGTCGGTTCCGCCGGAGGTCTGCCAATCGTAAAATTGTTTCGCCGTCATGATAATAATACTACTTTCACGATAACAGTCTGGCAAGGTTAAAACAAGCGATTCCCTTAATCGTCGGTTTATTCGGTAATCTTCGGGGGATATTATAATCATCCTCGGGAAAAGAATGCAAACCGTCTTGCTATGACTGGGCAAGGCAAGCACAATTAATAAGGGCCTAGAGACTAGAGACTAGAGTTTGGGAATTATTTTTTGGGAGCCTGCCGGTGAGTTTGCGATCGTTGTTTTCAAATAAATGGCTGATTGTCGCGGTAAAACTGCTCATCATTGCCTTGGTGGCGTGGTTCATCCGCGACACGCTCATTAAGGCATGGCGGCAGATCGGCGAGCAAACCTGGCACTGGCGTCCGTTTTGGCTAGTTTCGGCCGGGGCGATATATCTTGTCGGCCTGCTGCCCGCTGCGGCATATTGGCACTACGTTCTAAAAGTTCTGGGGCAAGACGTGCATTGGGCCAATACGCTTAGGGCCTATTATATCGGACATCTGGGAAAATATGTGCCGGGCAAGGCGATGGTCGTAATTCTACGCACGGTGATGGTCCGCGGCCGGCGCGTCGATACGGCCGTGGCGGCCGCAAGCGTGTTTTTCGAGACTTTGACCATGATGGCGGTCGGTGCATTCATGGCTGCGGGAATTTTGGCCATGCGGCTGCGCGAGGAACACATATTGTTCTGGGGTTCGATCGGATTGATGATTATTTCCGGATTGCCCATTTTGCCGCCGGTGTTTCGACGTCTTGCCCGTCTTGCGGGGATAGGAAAATCCGATCCGGCCGCTGCCGCCGCTTTATCGCGTCTAGGCTGGAGCACCCTTCTGGCGGGTTGGATGTGCATGATTCTGGTGTGGGTATTAATGGCTGCCAGTCTGTGGGCCGTGTTTCGGGCCATGGGCATAACGGATATCGGCCTTATCCAGTACGGCCCGGAGTATATCGCCGCCGTTTCCCTGTCGATGGTGGCCGGATTCCTGTCGCTTATTCCAGCGGGTTTGGGGGTGCGCGATCTGGTTTTGGTCGCATTGCTGGTAAAACTGTTTGCCCCCGGCGGTATTAACGATGCCTTGGCCGCGGTCGCCGGCGGACTGCTTAGACTGATCTGGCTGCTGTCGGAATTGATTATTTCTGGTATCCTATATTTGTGGAGAGTTTACCATTAACAGTTTACGGTTGATACAAAGCAATCAGCATTCAGCGATCAGCATTCAGCGATCAGTGGTCGGCCGCCACAACTCCTCGTGCTAAGAGTTGATAGCTGATTGCTATTAAAATTCATCCTTCATCCCTCATCCTTCATCCTTTAAAAAAATGCTTTCCATCGTCATCCCAGTTTACAACGAAGCCGAGAGCCTGGAAACTCTGCACCGGGAGTTGATCGAGCTGTCCGATGCGCAGGGCTATGACTTGGATATTATCTTTGTCGACGACGGCTCGACCGATCAATCGTGGTCAATTATCCGACGATTGGCGGCCGGCGACGCCCGGGTGCGCGGGTTGCGATTCCGCCGCAACTTTGGCAAGGCGGCCGCTTTAAGCGCGGGTTTCAGCCATGCCCGGGGCGATTTGGTGATGACCCTGGACGCCGATTTGCAGGACGATCCGCGCGAGATTCCCCGCTTTCTCGCCGCCATGCAAAACAACCTGGACGTGGTAAGCGGCTGGAAAAAAGTGCGGCACGATCCCTGGCACAAGGTATTTCCATCCCGGGTGTTCAACGTCCTGGTGAGTAAACTGACCGGGGTTAAATTGCACGATCACAATTGCGGCATGAAGTGTTACCGCCGCGAAATTTTCGACGAAGTGCGACTATACGGCGAACTGCACCGCTTTGTGCCCGTGTTGGCGGCAAGCCGGGGTTTTCGCGTGGGCGAAATCGAAATCAACCATCGCCCGCGGCAATTCGGCCGTTCCAAGTACGGATTCGCGCGGTTCGTTAAAGGTTTCTTGGATCTGCTCACGGTCAAATTCCTTACCGGCTTCGGACAGCGGCCACAACACATTCTCGGTTCGATCGGATTGGTCTCGTTCGTCATCGGGGCGTTGATGCTCATTTATCTCACCGGGTATTGGATCATATCGCGTCTGGATCTGGGCGTGGAGGTAATTCATCTTTCCACCCGGCCGCTCTTGCTTTATTCCATAGCCTTGTTGCTGCTGGGCGGACAGTTCATGTCCATCGGTTTCCTGGCCGAGTTGTTTATCGCCTACCACGGTCCGCATACCAAAACATACTCGATTTGCGAACGCGCCGGAGCGGAAAAAGAAAGGATGAAGGATGAGGGATGAAGGATGAATGTAGAACGCAAAACGCAGAATACTGACAACTGAAAACATGTAACTGTAAACTCAAAAAACCGCTTGCGGTTTCGCGCTGCCCACCGTCCACCGACCACTGTCCATTAATCTCATGAACTTCTCCAGTGACAACTCTATGTTAAAACTCCGCCAGGCCACGTACTGGCTGCTGATTTGTCTTAGCGTGGGGATGATGCTGGGCCGGGTGTTGGCCGTGGATGCGGTGGATCGCACGGCCTTGGCAAAAGATCGGCTAAAACATATCGCCGGCGAACTCGATCGCCGCAAAGAGCAACTCCGGCAGCAGGGGCTCGAGGGCGAGGCGTTGGAAAAAGAGTTGGTCCGCATCGAGACTCAATTGCGCCGCGAGGCCCAACTCCGCAGACCGTTTCTCAGCGGCAACGATCGCAGCCGGTGGTGCACGGTTCGGGCCCTGGTCGAGCCGGACATGCGCGTCGAAGGCGCGCCGTACGCCATCGACAAAGTAATCCAGGATCCCAACTGGGACACCATCGATATGGTCAAGCACGACGGCCATCTGTATTCGAGCAAGCCTCCGCTTATGGCCACGCTGATGGCCGGGATATATTGGATTATTTATCACGTTACCGGGATGTCGCTGGCTACGCATCCCTTTATCGTCGGGCGGATCATGCTGGTGATAATCAACGTTGTTCCGCTGGCGATAAGTTTTATCCTGCTTGCCCGATTGGCTGAACGCTTTGGCACGACCGATTGGGGACGCTTGTTCGTGATCGCTGCCGCGACGTTCGGAACTTTTTTGACGACCTTTGCCGTGGCGATCAATAATCACTTGTTCGCGGCAGTCTGCGCCACTGTGGCGGTTTACGCCGCGGCGCCGATCTGGTGCGACGATAATCGCCGCATCCGCTATTTCGTGCTTGCCGGATTTTTCGGGGCCCTGATGGCCTCCGGCGAATTGACCGCCTTGGCTTTGTTCGTCCCCATCAGTCTGGCGCTTTTATGGAAAGCCCCTCGCCGGACGTTGATCGCATACATACCGGCCGCGATGGTTGTCGCCGCCGCCTTTTTCGCAACCGCTTGGATCGCGCACGGATCGCTCTCATTTCCATACATGCACCGCGGCCCGGGCGATAATTGGTACGACTACACTTTCCAGCGCAACGGCAAGGAAATCGAAAGCTACTGGAGCCATCCTTCCGGGATCGACCAAGGCGAGCAGTCCCGGGCAATATACGCCTTGAACGTGCTTGTGGGACATCATGGAATTTTTTCACTTACGCCGATTTGGCTGCTAACTGTGGCCGGAATTGTCATCAGTCTTTGGCCGGGCCAGGACCGACGGTTGCGACAATGGGCCGTACTCATCGGCGGCGTGTCGCTGGTTTGCATTGTATTTTATTTGTTCCGGCCACTAAGCGAGCGCAACTACGGCGGCATGACCAGCGGTTTCCGCTGGGTGTTTTGGCTCACGCCGTTATGGCTGTTGTCGATGCTGCCGGCCGCGGACCTTCTTTCCAAGCGGCGTTGGACCCGGGTAGTCGCCCTGGTGTTTTTGGCTTTTTCCGTGCTTTCGGCCAGTTATCCCGCCTGGAATCCCTGGACGCATCCGTGGATAATGGACTACGTGAAATATCTTAAAGGGAATTGATAAATATCTTGACAAGGAAAATCGAAACTTTTTTGCCGTATGCAGCGAAATATATTAAATTGCTGTTATTAACCGCGAAAACACGAAAGGGCGAAAAGACGAAATCAGTTACGACAGTTTTTTATTTCGCATTTTCGTTCTTTCTATTTTTCGTGGTGAAAAAGGTTGAATTAATCGTTTTATTCAATTGCAATCGTGAATAATAACCAACTTTTGTTTTCTAAAAAACATCTTAGGTTACTTTAACAGGAAATATTTATGAGGAACCTTCTTTTCGTTTTGTTCTGTTTTTTTGCCGTGCAACCATGTTTTGCCCAGACCGTGCCGCTCCTTACGGTGCCTGGCGCCGAAACGCCTTTGCAGTTATCCATTGCTTTGCCTAAAGACGTCCGATTAGACGCCGCCGGGCATTGGCAACTGGTGGAAAAGGATTTCCCGGACAATAAAATCGCCGTTCAAATCGTTCCGGCGATGAACGAGGATGGAACTGCCGGCGAGTCGGCCGTTACGGTGATGGCGAACATCCCACCCCGTAAAAACTACCCCGCCACTCGGCAATTCCTGCTTAAACCGGCCGCGCAAAACACCGATGGAAAGTCCGCCTTTCAATTTCAGGAGGTCGATGACAAGTCGTTGAAAATTCTCGACGGCTCCTCGCCGGTGCTTGTTTACAACTACGGCGAGATTACCGACGAAAAAGTGCCTGCAAAAGACGCCCGCCGCACGCGGGCCTGCTATGTGCATCCACTTTGGGGACTGCAAGGCGAAGTGCTGACCGACGATTTTCCCAAGGATCATTATCATCACCACGGAGTGTTTTGGGCCTGGCCGCACGTGGGCATCGGCGATAAACAGTACGATCTTTGGAAGTACGAAAACATCAAGCAACAATTCGTGCGCTGGATCTGCCGCCAGTCCGGGCCGGCGGGCGCGGTCCTGGCCGTGGAAAACGGCTGGTTCGCCGACGGCAAGAAAGTAATGATCGAGCGTTGTTGGCTGCGCGCCTTTTCGGCCGACCAGCAGAGCCGGTCGATAGATTTTCAGTTTGTTTTCATACCCGTTGACAATCCAATCACGCTACGCGGCGCGGAAGGCAAGAGTTACGGCGGGCTGAACATGCGATTCAACGTGAAAGACGAGAAAGAGGCGGTAATTACAGTGCCCAATGGTATGGCCAAGAAAGACCTGACTGAAGCGCCGCTTGCTTGGGCCGACCTGAGTTATCCATTCACATCGCCGTCAACTCCCAGCGGCGCGGCGCTGTTTGTTTCGCCCGAACATCCCGATTATCCGCCGACCTGGATGGCGCGACATTACGGGATACTTTCCATCGGCTGGCCCGGCGTACTCAATAAGACTTTTCCGCCCGGACAACCGATCCGCCTGAACTACCGCCTCTGGATCCACAAATCGGCCGTTTCGGTCGCCAATCTGGAAAAAGCCTATGCGGCGTATGCTTTGAAAAATAAGGTTGAGTGGAAATAATAGTGGACAGTGGGCTGTGGTCGGTAGGCAGTATGTTTAGCTGCGACCGGGCACCGACCGAAGGTTGGTCGGGGAGCGGGTGAACCACGAATGGGCAACATCGAATTATGTTCTTTCTGCTGGACATTTAAGGACAAAACCATGATCGCTATGACACGAAAACTTTTTTGCTTAGGTTTGGCGATGTTCGGTTTTGTCAGTGCGGCGTTTGCCTACGATAAGCCGGCCAATGACATCGACGATGAGCCGGCCAATGCTCCGGCGCCCACCCTGCTTGCACCGAGAAAAGGGCTGCGATTGCCCGACATGCCGGTGCACGATCCCTGGATTCTCGCCCACGAGGAGAGCAAAACCTATTATCTTTACAGCGCGGCCCGGCAAAATGCGGACGGCGTGCGTCGCTCCGGCACGTTGACTTATAAGAGCAAGAATCTGCTGGACTGGGACGGGCCGTACATTGTGTTCAGCGTTCCCGACGGAATATGGGCCAATCCGAGCCAAGGCGCATGGGCGCCGGAGGTTCACCGCTACAACGGAAAGTATTATCTATTCGTCACGCTGCACAATTCGGAGCGTGTCATCGACCGCCCGCCCGACGCCTGGCGGATCACTCACATGCGCGGAACCGTCATAGCCGCGGCCGACTCGCCGGAAGGCCCCTTTAAGGTGTTGAAACCCGACGGGCCGCATCCACCCGCGGATTTCATGACGCTCGACGGCACGCTCTACGTCGAGGACGGAGTGCCGTGGATGGTCTACGCCCACGAATGGATTCAGATGATCGACGGAATGATGGAAGCCATTCCACTGAAGCCGGACCTTTCTGCCGCAGCCGGCGATCCTATCCATCTGTTCAAGGCATCCGATGCCCCATGGCTAAACGCGCAACGAACGCCCAGTAAGAAGGAAATTAGATACGTCACCGACGGGCCGGAAATGTTTCGCACAAAGACCGGCCAACTGCTCATGCTTTGGTCGAGTTACGACCGCGATGGTTATGTACAGACTGTTGCCCGCTCCGAGTCCGGCAAACTCGTCGGACCCTGGAAACAACTCGATCCCCTGGTGGGCAACGACAGCGGCCACGGGATGCTCTTTCGGACGTTCGACGGGCAATTAATGATGGTGCTTCATCAGCCGTTCCGTCGCGCTCGGGCAAAACTCTTCGACATGGAGGACACTGGCGACAATCTAAAAGTAATCCGCCCGCGCGAAGACCTGCACGGAAGACCGGCATCGCAAGTCGAAAGGAAATAACTTCCAATTCTCAATCCCTATGTCTAAATCCTGAACCCTAACCATGTCCGATTACGAACCCGTCCTACTGGCGAACATCCACAAAGAAAATAGTCACACCCTGGCCGTTTACCAGTCCGGCGGCGGGTATCGAACTTTGCGCAAGGCGCTTAAAGAAAAAAGTCCGCAAGACATTGTCAACATGGTTCGCGCCAGCAATCTGCGTGGACGCGGCGGGGCGGGATTTCCCACTGGGCTAAAATGGTCCTTTCTGCCGGAAAACCATCCGGGGCCGATTTATCTGTGCGTCAATGCCGACGAAAGCGAGCCGGGCACGTTCGTCAACCGCGTGCAAATGGAACTCGATCCACACCAGGTTTTAGAAGGCATCATCATCAGTTGCTACGCCACCCGGGCAAGCACGGCGTATATCTATCTCCGCTACGAATACCAACTGTGCCTGAAGCGAATGCAAGCGGCCATCGACGAGGTATACTCCGCCGGTTATCTGGGCAAAAATATCCTGGGCAGCGATTTTTCCCTGGACGTGTACATTCATCGCGGGGCGGCGGCTTATGTGTGCGGCGAAGAGACCGGGCTGATCGAGAGCATCGAGGGCAAACGGGCGTGGCCGCGGATCAAGCCGCCCTTTCCGGCCGTGGAAGGACTTTTTCGCAAGCCCACCGTAGTCAATAACGTCGAGACGCTGGCCTGCGTGAAGCACATCGTCGAGCGTGGTGTGGCGTGGTTCAAGTCGATGGGCACTCCGGCCGCGCCCGGCGATCCGCGCGATCCGGGCAGTTACGGGCCGAAATTGTACGGCCTTAGCGGGCACGTCAATCGACCGAGCTGTTACGAAGCCCCGCTGGGGATCACCTGCCGGCAGTTGATCGACCAGTTCGGCGGCGGCGTCTGGAAAGGTCGCAAAGCCAAGGCCGTGGTGCCCGGCGGATTGAGCACCGGCGTGATGAGCGCCGACGAATTGGATACGCCATTGGATTTTTCAGCCCCTCTTAAGGTCGATTGTCTCGGACTGGGCACCGCCTGTGCCGTGGTGCTCGATGAAACGTACTCGATGGTCGATTTCCTGCAAAATAGTTGCCGGTTCTTCGCCCACGAAAGCTGCGGGCAATGCACGCCATGCCGCGAGGGAACGCATTGGGCCTTGCAGATGGTCGATCGCATAAAGGCCGGGCGCGGACGGCTGATCGACTTGGATCTTTTGTTGGAAATCGCCGACTCCATGGGAATAATTCCCGGCACCACGATATGCGGCCTGGCCGATGGCGCAGCCTGGCCGATGAAAAACGCCATCCGCAAATTCCGCGGAGAATTCGAGGATTATATCAAGCGCACCAATCCCGTCGGTTACACGATCACCGAGCCGGTGGAGATCATGCCCGCTTATGCAAAACACTACTTGACGGATTGGAGTGCACAAGTGGTTAGTGGAAAGTGGTGGATGCCATGGCAACAATTATAATTGACGGCCGGGAAATCGAACTGCCTAGCGGCTCGCGACTGAATTGCATTCAGGCGGCCAAGCTGGCGGGGATCGAGATTCCGTATTATTGCTGGCATCCGGGCCTCTCGGTGGTGGGCAGTTGCCGCATGTGTCTGGTCGAAGTTGGTTCCCGGGACGCGAAAACCGGCAAAATCGCCATGCAGCCAAAACTGGTCCCGGCCTGCAACACGCCGGCGACCGACGGCATGGTACTTGTCACTGATAGCGAAAAAGTAATCCAAGCCAGGGCGCAGGTCGAGGAAGGGCTATTGTTGCGGCATCCCATCGACTGCCCGATCTGCGACAAGGCCGGCGAGTGCCTGTTGCAGGATTATCACTTCAAACACGGGCAAAACCAGCGGCGGGCCGATCTTGTGCCATTTACCAGCCGGCGGCGCGACCTGGGCGATATCGCCCTGTTCATCGATCGCTGCATTCTATGCACCCGGTGCGTGCGATTCACCTCCGAAATCAGCGGCAGCAGGGAACTGATGGTCGCCGGGCGCGGGACACACGAGGAAATCAACGTCGTGGAAGGCTTTCCCCTACATAATAATCTTTCGGGCAACGTGGTCGATCTGTGTCCGGTGGGGGCCTTGGCCGACAAGGATTTTTTGTACAAGCAACGGGTATGGTTCATGCGCCGGCACAGAGGCGTTTGCACCGGTTGTGCAACGGGCTGCTCGATCTGGATCGAGGAAAATCAGGATCATATTTATCGGCTGAAGCCGCGGGAAAATCCACACCTCAATAAGTGGTGGATGTGCAACGAAGGGCGTTACGGGTATTCGCACGTGCACGACCAACGGCGGCTTGTCCGTCCGCTGCGCCGCGATGGCGACGGTTTCGTCGATGCGGACTGGACCGGTTTGCCCGGCGAAATCGGCCGGCGGTTCCGCGAGACAGGTAGAGCCGGGGCGATGATTTCGCCTTTCCTGACGGTGGAAGAGGCATATCTGTTGTGCGAATTCATTCGCTCGGTCGATGAAAAAGCCGTGCTCGCCTTGGGGCCGATCCCCACGGTCGGCGAGGACGAGCATTTTCCCAAGGGATTTACAATTTGTGCCGAAAAATGTCCGAACCGCCGGGGCGTGGAGAAGATGCTGGCCCACTTTACCGGAAAAATCATGGGTTTTGAAGAATTGTTTAAATCTGTGGAACAGGGCGATATTCAATGCCTTTGGATTGCCGGAGGATACAAGAATCAGTGGATCGATGAGGACACCGCCTGGCGTTTGGAGAAGTTAAGATTACTGGTAATCCAAGATCTGTTCCCCTCGCCCTTGATCCGGTCGGCCGCTTACCAACTGCCGGGCGGAGCATTTGCCGAACGGGAAGGTTCGTACGTGAATCGGGCCGATCGGCTGCAATCGGTTCCCTGGGCCATCCGCCCGCCTATTGGCGTGCGCGCGGAAGGGAGTTTATACTGGGAACTTTTGGGTAGGGCGGGTATGTACAACGCCCGGGCGGTGCTGGATGAAATCGCCCGAAAAATCATATATTTTTCCGCGGCCATCGGATCGATTCCCGAGGTTGGAGTTGATTTGAAAGTGAATTTGCTTGCATAAAAAGTGTGTTCCCACGCGGGAGCGTGGGAACAAGTAATTTGATTGCATGAGCAATATGTTGGCGATAACAATTGAAGCCCTGGTGAAAATCGCTCTGCTGATAGGCGGTTTGATGACCGCGGCGGCATATTTCGTGCTGCTGGAACGCTGGATTGCCGCCTGGGTGCAAGACCGGCTGGGGCCGAACAGGGTGGGCATACCGTTGACGAAAATCCGCATGTTTGGGCTGGGGCAGCCGATCGCCGACGGGATGAAATTTATATTCAAGGGGGAGTTCACGCCCGGGCAAGTCGATAAGTTGATGTATTTCATCGCCCCTGTGATTATTTTCACGGCGGCTGTTGTTGTTTTCGCCGTCATACCGTTTGGCAGTGTGCTTCCCACCGGACTGTTTCCCGAAACCTGGGGCGTGAAAGAACCGATTCGTCTGATTGCCGCCCCGGGCATTGACGTGGGCATGATTTACGTTTTCGCCATGGGAAGCCTGGCGGTTTACGGCGTGGTGTTGGGCGGTTGGGCAAGCAATAATAAATACAGTTTTCTGGGCGGGCTTCGCAGCAGCGCACAGTTGATATCTTACGAACTGCCGCTGGGACTGGGGATCGTGGGCGTTGTGTTGGCCGCCGGGTCGCTGAGGCTGGATGCGATTATCCATCAACAGGCCCAAAGCGGAGTGTGGAATGTTTTTGCGCAGCCGCTGGGGTTCGTGGTCTTCACCGTGGCGGCGTTCGCCGAGGCCGGGCGCCTGCCCTTCGACCTGCCCGAGGCCGAGCAGGAATTGGTGGGCGGATATCATACCGAGTATTCGGGCATCAAACTGATGATGTACCTGGTGGCCGATTTTTTGCACATGATAACGGCGTCATTCTTAATTGTGATTCTTTTTCTGGGCGGCTGGCACTTTTGGGGCATAACCGGCGGAATAAATTCAGTCGGCGGCGACCTGGCAACCTGGCCCGTGGCGATCCTGCGGATCATCGTACTGTTGGTCAAGGTAATGGGAGTGATCTTGTTCTTCATGCTCGCGCGTTGGAGTTGGCCGCGGTTCCGCTACGACCAGTTGATGGACATCGCCTGGAAAGTAATGATTCCCTGCGGGTTGGCGAACCTGGTGGTTGTTGCGGTTTGGGTGGAATACGGCGAGCGTTTGATGAAATACATCGGCTTGCCGTGGATTTGGAGCCTGGTCTTTTTGGGCTGGATCGTGCTTGTGACTGGTTGGTTTGTTTTTACCCTGTTCGACCCGACGCGCATCGATAACCATCCTCGGCGCAGTATGATCGCGCCGGATAAGGAAGTCACGGATATTTAGAGGTTTTTATTGTTTAGCCGCGACCCGTAGG
The DNA here is from genome assembly GCA_050013075.1 of Thermoguttaceae bacterium. Lineage (GTDB taxonomy): Bacteria > Planctomycetota > Planctomycetia > Pirellulales > Thermoguttaceae > JBEKIK01. Next base: position 23,297 of record JBEKFZ010000015.1, read on the forward strand.
GGAGCGATTGAATTACTGAAGGCTGAAGGAGAAAGGATGAAGGATGAAAACTGACGATAAAAATATCCGGTGGATTAAATCGCCCGAGTTGGGCATGTGGGGCAGATCGTATTTATTGTTGTTTTTCCACGGCCTGGCAACTACCTTCCGCCACTTGCTGCGCCGCAAGATAACCGTCCAATCGCCAGAGGAAAGGCACGAAATACCCGATCCGCTTATTTATCGGGGCGTGCACAGGTTGAACCGCGATGAGCAAGGCCGGGTAAAATGCGTGGCTTGTTTCCTTTGCGCCACGGCCTGTCCGGCTTATTGCATCGACATAGTTGCCGCCGAAAGCCCCTGGCCCGACCGCGAAAAATATCCGCAGTCCTTCACAATCGACGAACTTCGTTGTATTTATTGCGGAATATGCGAAGAGGCCTGTCCGGTGGACGCTATTGAGTTGACGAGCCTATACGATCTTTCGGGCAAGAGTCGGGAAGAGATGATCTTCGACAAGGAAAAACTGCTGAGCGTATACGATCAAACCAAGCACTCCGAACCGTCGCGCGAGGAAAGGATGAAAAAGAAGGATGAGGGATGAAAGATGAATACTGCGTATTTCGTACTATAAATTGAATACTTTTTTAAAACCGCTCGCGGTTTCGCGATTACGTGCACATCCAAGTGGGCAGTAAACTGCCCACCCCTTACTGCCGACTAACATGCTCAATTCACCTTACATATTAATATTCGCAACGCTCTTGGCTGCGCTGGGAATGTGGCTGTTGCTGCCCCGGGGCGGTGCGCGCGGACGATCCGTCGGTGCGGTGTTGGCCGTAATGGCCTTGGGACTGGGCGCTTCGCGGATGCCGCGGTTGGGCGATTGGGTTGGGCAGAGCGTATTTTCAATATTGGCGGTAGTGACAGTGATCGCCGCCGCGGCAACGGTCAGTTTTCGCAAACCCGTTTATTGTGCGATCTGGTTCGGGCTGACGTTGTTGGGCGTCGCCGGATTGTTTCTCTTGATCGGAGCGCAGTTCCTGGCCGTGGCCACTATCGTGGTGTATGCGGGCGCGATATTGGTGACATTTTTGTTCGTGCTCATGTTGGCAAACCAGGAAGGAAATACGATTTACGACCGTGTGAGTTGGGAGGCCATTTTGTCGGCAGCCGCTGGGATGGTCATAGTCGGTGTCCTGTCGCTGACTATCGGGAGCGTGTTTAGCACGCTGCCTGCAATGGATGCACGGCAAATTTCCGTCTCCAGCCCGGAACAGTTGGCTCAAGGCGTACTTTCTCCAAATCATGTCGCCAGTTTTGGGATGGAACTTTTCGGCCGGCATTTGATTGCGATCGAAGTCGCCGGTGTGCTGCTTTTGGCCGCGCTTGTAGGCGCTGCGGCGATTGTTGCCCATAACCAAAGGGTTCAGGGTTTGGGGTTCAGGATTCAGGACTCAAGTCCTACCTCCCTCCCGAAATCCGAATCACAAACCCCGAACCCCAAATCTCAAGTCCTGAACCCTGAACCCTGACCTCTAAAATCATGCCCGCTGAAATCGCATTGTTGAACAATTATCTGATCGTCGGAGCCGTGCTGTTCGGCATCGGCTTGATCGGTTTTTTAAGCCGGCGGAACATGATCGTCATGTTCCTTGCCGCCGAGATGATGCTGCAAGGCGTGTCGCTGAGCCTGGTCGCTTGGAGCCGGTTTCACAACGATTTTGGCGGGCAGATGCTGGTGATTTTCATCATAGCCATTGCGGCTTGTGAGGCGGCCGTTGTCCTGGCGCTGGTGATAACGCTCTTTCAGCGCCGCGGGCAGTTGGATGTTGCCGACTGGCAGACATTGCGCGAATCCGATCAACCGCCGTTCCAGGACAAGCCGCTTTCCCAGACGCCAGGAGAACAACCCGAATCCTGGCCGCGGCTTACCCCGGCAGGGATTGCTCCCGATGTGCCGCCCGAAAAAATCGATTACCGGCCCAAGGTGTAAATAAGGATGAAGGATGAATGATATCAAGATACTCTTGATTCTGATTCCGGCGTTGCCGTTGGCGGCGGCGCTGCTGACGGCGATGCTGGGGCCTCGGGTGTTGCGCGCCCGAAGCCATTGGCCCGTTGTTTTAGGATTGTCGCTCTCTTGCGCGGCCAGTTTTATGTTGGTCCATCAAGTTCATCGGGCGAGTTCGGAAACGGCACAACAGAGTGTCTCCAAAACAGTCTTGGGTTATGAAAAAATTGTCACCCTATGGTCTTGGGCACGGACTGATGCCGCATATTCGCAGTCGCCGGCAACCGGCACGACTTCAACTCAACCACCGAGCCGGGGTGATTTCAGCGTGGATGTAGTTCTGCGGGCCGATCCGCTTACGGCCGTTATGCTGGCCGTTGTCACGTTTATATCTTTATTGGTTGCGGTCTATTCAATAGGTTACATGCATGGGGACCGGGGATACTGGCGATTTTACAGTTATATTTCGCTTTTTGTATTCTCGATGACAATGTTGGTTTTGGTGAGCAACTTCGTGTTGCTTTACGTTTTTTGGGAAGCTGTAGGGCTGTGCAGTTATTTGCTGATCGGCTTTTGGTATGAAAAACCGGCGGCAGTGGCGGCCGGAAAAAAGGCGTTTTTGGTCAACCGCATCGGCGATTTCGGTTTCGCCTTGGGCATTTTCTTGATCTGGACCGTCTACGGCACGCTTGACTTTCACGATACGGTGGTCAACGGCGCAGTCACAAACGCAGGCATATTAGGACAGACGCGTCTGGCGGCGCCGGGCTTATTTGTCGGTGGTTTGACAGGCACCGCGATTTGTCTGCTGTTATTGCTGGGCGCTTGCGGCAAGAGCGCGCAGTTCCCATTGCACGTGTGGCTGCCCGACGCCATGGAAGGTCCCACGCCCGTGAGCGCATTGATACACGCCGCCACGATGGTAACGGCCGGGGTGTACATGCTTGCCCGGTGCATGCCGCTGTACTCGGTTTCGCCGACTGCTTTGCACGCGGTGACGATCATTGGCGGCGTCACGGCATTATTGGGGGCTTTCATCGCGATAACTCAGACCGATCTGAAACGCATCCTCGCATATTCGACCGTCAGTCACTTGGGCTACATGTTTTTGGCCATGGGCACGGGCACGCTGATAGGGGCGACCGCGGGCATGTTCCACCTGGTGACCCATGCGTTTTTTAAAGCCCTGCTTTTCTTGGCCGCCGGGAGCGTAATGCACGCCATGGGCGGAGTGATCGACATTAGGCGTTTTGGCGGCCTGCGGCGTCGCCTGCCCGTTACGCATTGGACGTTCCTGTTCGGCGCCCTGGCATTGATAGGTTTGTGGCCGTTTGCCGGCTTTTGGAGCAAGGATGCGATCTTGCTGGCCTTGGCGGAAAAATCGCCGCCGGGAATGATAGATCCGGTTTATCAATTCTTCTTCTGGGCAACGTTATTAGGGATCCTGTTGATGGTTGTGTATACCTTCCGGCCGTTTATCATTACGTTTTATGGTAAAGAAAAAGTGCCTGAAGAGGCAGGCGCACACACGCACGAATCTTTGCCATCGATGGCAGTGCCGATGATAATTCTTGCCGTGGGATCTTTGATTGTTGGGGCATGGCTGGAATGGTCTCACGTTCTGAGCGATATGCTTGCCCGCACGCCGTCTCTGGCTTTCTTAGGCAATGAAGTTCATACAGCCGCCCGGGAAAAATTGCACAATTCCATTGCCGTTAAGAGCATGGTTTTAGTGCTGATCGGCTTGCTATTTACGACGTTGCTATATATCGGCAGGCGGCGTATGGTCGAAAAGATAACAGCGGCTTTGGATTTGATCGGGCTGTACCGGCTCTCGTATGGGAAATTCTTTTTCGATCCGCTATACTTTGTGCTCGTTGTTCGGCCGCTTGAGATATTTGCGCGGTTTTGCGCTTGGTTCGATCGTAATGTTATCGATCTAACGGTCGATATAATTGGATTTTTGCCGAAGTTGATTGGTTTATTAATGCGGCCGTTGCAGGGCGGACTGATCCAGTTTTACGCCCTGGCAATGGTTTTGGGAGTTTTAGTATTGATGATTGTATTGTTGATGTAAAGAAAACCGTTTACGATTCCGCGATGGAATAATCCGAACCGCTTGCGGCTTCGCGCTGGAATAGAACCGCTTGCGGTTTCGCGATGGAATTAAGAGAATCGCGACCGACCAACCGACCATGTTCCGCATGGTGCCCGTCACGGCTTTATGGAATGAAAATAAATGCCGAATCCCAATTGCTTATTGTTAACGGCAGTGTTTTTTCCGTTGATTATGGCGTTGCTGCTGCCGAGAAGCCGCGAGCGGTCGCGGTTGTACGCCCTGATCGCGGTGCTGTTGACGTTTGCCGTTGCCGCCGTATTGATTTACCTCTATCCGAGCGGGACTGATTTTGCCAAGACCGATCTTTCTTGGTTCGGCATGCAGAGTATCGACATCCGTTTCAGCATTGCCTTGGATGGTTTAAGCCTGTGGCTTTTCGGCCTGACCGCGCTTTTAATGATTGTGGCGGTATTGGTCGGCTGGGAAGCTATTGCCGAGCAGGCCTCGCTATACTATCGGTTGTTATTGATTCTCGAAACCGGCATGTTGGGCGTATTTACCGCCCGGGATATCATTCTTTTTTACGTGTTCTTCGAGTTCACGCTGATTCCACTGTTCTTCATCATCGGCATTTGGGGACATGAACAGCGTAGACATGCGGCGATCAAGTTTTTCATCTTCACTTTGGCGGGGAGCGTGCTGACTTTTTTGGGTCTTCTGGCGATAGTTCTTTGGGATTACTATCATCCAATCGGCGACCCGACGACGTGGAAAATGACTTTCTCTATTCCTGCATTAACCGCCAGTTTGGCAATTCGGCCCATGGATTCGGCGGCGCAGACGTGGATATTTTTGGCGCTGTTTGCCGGATTCGCCGTAAAAGTGCCGCTGCTCCCGTTGCACACCTGGTTGCCGCTGGCTCACGTCGAAGCGCCCACGGCCGGGAGTGTGATCCTTGCCGGCGTGCTATTGAAGATCGGGGCATACGGGTTCGTGCGATTCAACCTGCCGATGCTGCCTTACGCCTCGGAGCGTTTCATGCCCTTTGTGCTTTGGTTGGCATTGGCCGGAGTTATTTACGGTTCCCTGGTCGCTCTGGCTCAACAGGATATCAAGCGGTTGATCGCCTATTCCAGCATCGCTCACATGGGATTCTGCATGATCGGATTGTTTTCCGCCACTCCTTTGGGCATCGAGGGCGGAACACTACAAATGATCAACCACGGCCTGTCGACCGGCGGACTTTTCGCCGTTGCGGGCATGATTTACGAACGATATCACACGCGGCGGATTGCCGATCTTGGCGGATTATCGCGGAGGCTGCCCGTGCTCAGTTTCTTTATGCTCGTGCTGACGCTTTCCAGCATCGGACTGCCCGGGCTGAACGGATTCGTGGGGGAATTTTTGCTGCTTTTGGGCATGTTCCAGCGCGGTTGGACCGAAACCGCGCCTTTCTATGCCTGGCAATATCGTGTGATTGCCGTTCTGGCCCTCTCGGGCGTGGTTTTGGGAGCTTGGTACATGTTGTGGTTGATCCAGCGTGTGTTTTTCGGTCCGCTTAAGGAACCTGAGGCCGGTGGTCCGCGCGAACCCGTCCGCGATCTTTGCTTCCGCGAAATCTTCGCCCTATCCTCGCTTGTGATATTCATCGTTTGGATCGGACTGCAACCCCGATTCTTCCTGGATCGCATGAGTCCCACGCTAAAAAATCTTACGTCCGGCATGATAGAAGCGACCACGATAAGGGAGCATGGTTCAGGGTTCGGGGTTCGGGATTCGGAGTTCAGGGGTCAGGGGTTAGATGTCAGAATTCAACATTCAGTAATTAGCAATCAACATTCGGCATTCGGTACGGAGTACGGAGAGGTTGTGAATTTATGTAGGGTGCGTGAAACGCACCCTACATATTGCTGTTCGTATTCCCCAGTCGATTATTTCATCCTTCATCCTTCATCCTTCATCCTTTTCTATCCCCTAGCCCCGGCCGCCTTGCCATGACCGCGTCCACGATTTATTTTCTGCTGCCGGAGATCGTGCTCATTGCCGCGGCGGTGTTGATTTACATTGCGGGAGCTTTCTTTCAAACGCAAAAGGCGTGGCCTTGGATTGCTTTAACGGGAATCATCCTGGCCATGGTCTGTCTAAGCAGGCAGAATGGTGTAGCAGACAGCGGCGTTTTACAAAGCGACGGTTTTAGTCTTTATCTCCGCTGGCTAAATCTGGCGTCGGGACTGCTGTTGGTTTTACTGAATTTCCGGCCGCTGATTAAAGGCGGGACGCAGGAGGCAATCGGATCGCTGTTGCTGGCGATTGCCGGCGGCATGTTGGTGGTCTCGGCCAACGACCTCATACTATTGTTCATTGCTTTGGAATTGATATCAATTCCCACCTACATCTTGCTATATCTTGGTCCGGGCGACGTCGGATGCCAGGAATCCGCCGCAAAATACTTCTTTTTAAGCGTGCTGGCCTCGGCCATACTGCTTTACGGATTCAGTTTTATTTATGGCATTGCCGGCACGATGAATCTACACGGCATTCGGATCGCGCTGGCAAGCCTGCCGGACATGCCCAAGGGTTTTGACAACCTTGCCAAACTGGCCTTGGCGCTTACTTTTGCCGGACTGTGTTTTCGGCTGGCGGCCGTGCCGTTTCATTTTTACGCCCCCGACGTTTATCAGGGCACAACCAATTCAAATGCCGCATTGCTGTCGGTAATCCCCAAGGCGGCCGGCCTGGCTGTTTTGGTACGATTGGTTTGGGCGGCCATGTCTAATATGGGACCATTCGCCTGGCAAATTACCATGGCCGTGTCGATACTGACCATGACCCTGGGCAATACCATGGCGCTGTGGCAGGACAATCCCCGCCGGATGATGGCTTATTCCTCGATTGCCCATGCCGGGTATTTGCTGATCGGACTTGCCGCGGCCTTGGCCATGCGGAACGATCCATCGCCGGGCCCATGGTATGGAATTGAGGCAATGTTGTTCTATTTGTGCGTTTATGCGATTGCTACTCTAGGCACCTTTGCGGTGCTGGAACTACTCGGTCAACCATCGCGGCGAATAGAAAGCATAGACGAACTTGCGGGACTGGGTCGTACCCGGCCGGCAGCCGCCGCTATGATGGCGGTATTCATGTTCAGCCTTACCGGCATCCCGCCATTGGCGGGTTTTTGGGGCAAACTTCAGATATTCGGAAGCGCACTGTGCGTGTTTGACGGAGCAGGACAGCACTTGCACTCATGGTTTACGGGCTTGGCGATAGTCGGCGTACTGAACGCGGCGATTTCGGCGGGTTATTATTTGCGTATTGTGGGCGTTATGTATTTTCGTGCGACCTCGGCTGCGTCTCGAGCGGAGGGGGGATTTGGCGTATGGACGGCCGCAGTGGCATGTGCCTTAGTGACGGTATTTATCGGTTTTTACCCCAGACCGCTGGTAAAAGCATCGAATCAAGCCCGGCCGGTAATATCCCAGACCCCAAAAATCGAGAAAACATTAGAAATAGGAGAATTCCGTAATCCCTTTAATGTAAGCCTATATGCAGATTATGCATTTAGAGTTTGAGTAATTTACAAAAAAACCACCGCTCCAGCCTGCCCCAACTCTAATAGCCCGAAGCGGTGATGAGTTTTTTTGCTGAACGGCACTATCCACATCTTTGAATTATTACGGTATTATTACCATCGCCAATGACAACTATATGTCACCCCGGCGAAAGAGTATTTCATATTTCGTATAAATTAATGACAACAATAAACCGTTGAGTAAAGAGGAAAGAGGCAAAAAGGGCAGAATAGAGAAGCTGTTTATCTTTTTTTGATTTAAATAGATTATTTTCCCTTTTTCCAATTTTCCCTTTTCTTACACCGTTATTTGCCCACAGATATTTGATGGCTACCAAACAGATCCATGCAAAGTCGCTTGCTCGGCTGCTCAATTCGGCCCCGCACCCGGTTTATGTATTGGATGATGATTTGACGATTGTTTTCCTCAACCAGGACTGTAGTAATTGGCTGGGGCCAATTGCCGAGCAACTGCCCGGAACAAAATGCTTGTACCATACCCCGGCCGCGGTTTTTACCCCCGAAACGGTTGCGGCCGGACTGTGTCCTCCGCCAGGGGTGATTGCAGGTCAGGACGTTTCGGCCGTTGTTTCTTATTACGGCGAAGACAGTCGAATGCGGCGGCGGCGTGTGTGGTTTCACCCTTTCGGATCGCCTCCCGGAGACGTGATCGGGGTGATTGCGGAAGTGGATACGGTTGATTTGCCGGAGGATATTTCAGCCTTGGATAATGAAACCGGCGAGGAACCTCGGGGCATCGAGTTGCACGAGGCAATCCGCCGTTTTCGGCAAGAGGCGGCCGGACGACTTCGAGCCGATCGACTGGTGGGTGCAAGTCCGGCCATGCTTCTGGCCCGGCACCAAGTCGAGTTGGCGGAGGCCGGCCGGTTTAGCGTGCTTTTGGTCGGACCTCCGGGCAGCGGGCGTCAACACCTTGCCGCGGCCATTCATTACGCTAGCCCTTTGGATCGTACTGCAACGCTGCCGGCCGGAGGATTGATTCCCTTGGACTGTTCCCTAGTGGCGGGAGATTTAATTTTATCGACCCTGGCCGCAATTGTCCGGGCGAACCCTCCTGGCGAAAAAAACCGGCAAACGAGCATATTGTTAAATCACGTGGATGAAATTTCCGCCGAATTGCAGATGGAGTTGGCCGTCTTTTTAACTAGGAAACCCTTCACCTTCCGCTTGATTTCCACGGCCAGGATTGCCTTGACCGAACTGAGCGCCCGGGGTCAGTTCCGCGGGGATCTGGCGGCGATTCTAAGCACGATAACGATTGTTTTGCCGCCGCTTATTGATCGCCGGGAAGACCTGCCGCTTTTGGTACAGGCGTTCTTGGAAGAATGTAATGCCCGGGGCGCTAAACAGGTCGGCGGTTTCACACAGGAGGCGCTGGATCAACTCTATTTCTATTCGTGGCCGGGTAATCTTGATGAACTGATGGAAACAACGGCCGAGGCCCACCGTCATGCCGCCGGACCTGAGATCGGCGTGGACGATCTGCCCGAGCGGCTGCACCTGGCCGCGCAAGCGGCGGCCTATCCGAGGAGGCCGGAAGAGAAAATCGTGCTGGATGAATATCTGGGCCGAGTGGAGCGCGAGTTGATCCGCCGCGCCCTGGCCCGATCGAAAGGAAACAAAGCCAAAGCCGCCCGACTGCTGGGCCTGACCCGGCCCCGGCTGTATCGCCGCATGGTGCAATTGGGCCTGGAAGAAAGGCCAAAAGACGATGGAAATGCAGCGGGTTCGCAACAGTAAGAACCTATTAAACATATTTAGCTCCGGGTGAATACACCCGGGGCCGCGTGAAATGTTTTCCCTTTTTAACTCCCCGTGTATTCACGGCGGATTAAATATCGATTTCGTAACATCCTGACAATATAAACTCATTGCATCGGAGCAATTCCATGACACAAATTGCCGATGAACTTACGCAAGTCGTACAGTCCGCGGCCGAAAGGCTCAGGTCCATAAGCGCGGCTGAGGCGGGATTCAAGCCGTCCGAATCCAAGTGGTCCAAAAAAGAGGTCATAGGGCACCTGATTGACTCGGCCGCTAACAATCATCAACGTTTTGTGCGCGCGCAACAGGCTTCCGAGCTTGTTTCGCCCGCGTACGACCAGGAAAAATGGGTGATCGTGCAAGATTATAACAGCACGTCATGGCCCGACTTGAAAGAGTTGTGGCGCTTGTACAACCTGCACCTGGCGCACGTCATCAGGCGCATTCCGGCCGAGAAACTGGGGATAAAGTGCACTATCGGCGGCAAAGAGCCTGTTACCCTGGGCAACATCATAGATCAATATCTTGTCCATTTGAAACACCATTTGGATAAGATCGGCGTGCTATAGACGGGACGCCGAGATTTGTCATTTAACGGCCCGTTTGCATTGCACAATAATCTTGACTATGGTCCTCGATTGGCGTATCTTCTATATGGGCTGAAATCAAACATAAATACGACATAAATCACAGATGAAGCCGAAGTTATATCTAGAATCAACGATACCGAGTTATTTGTCTTCTTTGTTAAGCCGGGATATTATCGTGGCCGGACACCAGCAGATTACTCAGGAATGGTGGAATAATAGGAGCAGTGATTTTGAGTTGTATATTTCGCAGTTCGTTTTGGACGAAATAGCATTGGGTAATCCCAATCAGGCCAAGAAGCGAATGAATATGGTCAAGGGAATTCCCTTGCTTGGAATCACGGACGAGGTTTCGATACTTGCGGACGATTTGATTAAATCAGGAGTAATTCCCAAAAAAGCAGCGGCGGATTCAGCTCACATTGCTTTGGCGGCCGTACATAAGATGGATTTTTTACTTACCTGGAATTGTACGCATATTGCCAATGCCGCCATCAAAAGAAAGATCGAAAAAGTATGTCAAAAAGATCGATTCGTGTGCCCGGTGATTTGCACGCCGGAAGAGTTATTATGAGGCAGTATTATGTTTAAAGACCCTATTGTGACGGAAGTACGCAAAAATCGTGAATCGCTCGCGGCTAAGTTCAAGTATGACATCAAGGACATCATTTGCGATGTTAAAAAAAGGGAAAAAAAATCCGGGCATAAAATTGTTTTTTTGAATCGTAACAAAACAAATCGCATAACAAAATAGACCACTCACCATAATCATGTCACGGAAAAAAACTGCGATTATTATCGGCATCCTTGCGGCGTGGTTTGTGCTGATCCGCTGGGTATTGCCCATGTTCGGGGTGGGTACGTGAATGTCGAGATCTCAGACGGCGGCTCCGCGTCGGAGCGCCGCTGCCCAGCAGGTTCAGAATATCGATGGCGCCGATAGATGACAATCGAGCCGGGCCTTTACAAACCGGCGTCCGATGATATTGTTATTTGTGCGCCTCGCTGAACTCTAAACCCTGACCTCTGAACCCTCAAGGAGCCGACCGGCCATGCATTATCCTTGGTGGTATGTTCCGCATCTGACCGCGCCCATGCTCATCGCGGTAATTGCCACGGTGCACGTTTTGGTTTCGCATTATGCCGTGGGCGGCGGATTGTTCTTGGCCGTGGAATTGGGATACGCCTACCGCGTCAAGGATCGCGATTACTTGGCATATCTCAAGCGTCACGCAGGCTTTTTTATTCTTCTCACCGTGGTTTTCGGCGCGATCACGGGCGTGGGCATCTGGTGGACGATCGCCCTGGCCTCGCCGTTGGCCACCGAGTTGCTCATTCGCACCTTCGTGTTCGGCTGGGCCACGGAATGGGTGTTTTTCGTGCTGGAGCTGGCGTCGGCCTTTATCGTTTATTATTGTTGGGGAAAACTGGCCGAAAAAACTCACGTGACCATGGCCTGGATTTACGCCCTGGCGGCGTGGATCAGCCTTGTACTGATTACAGGCATCACGGCTTTCATGTCCAATCCGGGCGATTGGCTCGATAAGCGCGATTTTTGGACGGCGTTTTTCAATCCCCAATTCATTCCCCAGACGATCGCCCGAACGGGCGGGGCCCTGCTGCTGACTTCATTATACGTCTACTTTCACGCTTCGCTGGCGATAAAGGATTGCCGTTTGCGCGACATGATCGGTTCTCGATCGGCACGGCCGGCGCTGGCCGGGGCGATTATGGTTACCGTCGGCGGGCTGGGCTGGTACTTGTTTTTGCCCGAGTCGGCCAAGGCGATATTACTCGGCGTGGCCAGCTTGAATATTCTTATAGCCTTGATTTTCGCGCTTACGATTATCACGTTTTTCCTCTTGTACTTTGGTCCTTATCGCAATCCGGGCTGGCCTTCGCCGGGATTTGCCGGTGCGCTTTTCTTGTTCGGCCTGGCGGCTTTCAGCACCGGCGAATTCATTCGCGAGGCCGTGCGAAAACCTTACGTGATTTATAACGTCGTGCTGGGAAATCAAATACAACCGGATGAAGTTCCCAAGCTTCGCAACCAGGGATATTTGGAAGGCGGCGTTTGGACAAAAGCCTTCGTAGCGAAAAATTATCCACAAACGATTAGCCAAGGCTCTATCGAAGAAAATCGGCTGCTGGAACTGCACGCGGCCGACAGGATCGGCCTGGGCAAAACCCTGTTCCAATATCATTGCAACGACTGCCATGCCGGGGCCGTGGGTTATTCGGCGGTGGGACCGTTGTTGCGCGGTCGCTCGCGCGAGCAAGTGCGGAGCCTGATCGAGCTTTTGGACAGCTATGTTTTTATGCCCCCTTGGGCAGGCACAAGCGATGAGGCCGAACTATTGACCGATTATCTGATGAGCATTGCCCCGCACAGGCCGGAAGGAATGCGACTGGGTTCTCAACCGCCGGAGGTGCGCTGATGGTTTCTCAAACGCTTGTTGACGCTGCCCAGGCGGCGGGCTTGCCTGCCCCACATTGGTTCATCCAGTTCTTCAAGGTTTTGGGATTCACCCTCCATGCCGTGCCGATGAACCTTTGGTACGCCGGATTGCTCTTGGCGTTATGTTTGCACCTCGGCCGCAACCAACACGGCCGGGAGTTTGCCGCCCGGCTGATCGCTCAAATGCCCGTAATCATCGCAGTAGGCGTAAACCTGGGCATAGTGCCGTTGTTGTTCATCCAGGTGGCTTACTATAAGTTCTTTTATCCGGCCACGATCCTGATGGCCTGGTTCTGGCTGGGGATCATCGTTCTTTTGATCCCGGCATACTACGGCGTTTATGTGTATGCTTGGGGACTGCGCAATAGCGAAACGGACATAAAAGTCTGGCGGCGTGCGGCCGGCTGGGTTGCGGCGCTATTTTTCATAGCCATTGGATTCATATTTGCCAATGGGATGAGCCTGATGGACCACGTTGACCGCTGGGAGGAGATTTGGAGCAAAACCAATGTGGCCGGCGCTGCGTTGGGCACCGGCTTAAATCTCGGCGATCCGACGCTCTGGCCGCGATGGCTCTTGATGTTCGGATTGGCGCTGGGCACCACGGCGGTGTGGGCATTGGCCGATACAGTGTTTTTTAATCGCAAGACCGCCGAAGAATACAATCGTTGGATTTGGAAATTCGCCAAGATTGTTTATACTGTGGGCATGATCTGGGCCGCTGCGGCGGGAACGTGGTATGTGTTCGGCACGTGGAGCGAAGAACTTCGCAAAACCATGTTCTCCTTTCCGGCAGTTTTGCTCACTGTGCTTACGGCCCTGGCCCCGGGCTTGCCGTGGATCTTGATTGTGACCGAACGCCGTTGCCCAATCAATAAACGTCTGCTAGTCGCAGGCATAGCCTTGGCTCAATTGGGCGTGCTGGGCATAAACGCCGTCAGCCGGCAGGTGGTGCAGAACGTAAATATCGGGATGGTATTCGACGTGTTCAGCCAAAAAACCGATGTCCAATGGGGGCCGATGGCCATGTTCCTGGCCGCGCTGGTTATCGGACTGGGAATTTTGGCGTGGATGCTCGCGCAGGTGTTAAAATCCTCGGCTAATTCGCCGGGCTGATTTTCTCATCCAGCCTGCTGCCGCCGCGGCGATCAACAGCATGATTAAAGTTCCCGGTTCCGGGACGGCCTGTATTGTTCCGTCGCCGAGAAGACCTCCGCCAATGGGATTGATCGTCAGTGTTGTGCCATCGCCGATGGTGAGCGTGTTTTGCACTATCGAATCTGCCGTTAGCATGCCATCTACGATAGTAATTCCCGTCCCGGTCAAATTACCGGTGACGGTAAACTCACTATCCGCGCCCACGGTCAGAGTGCCGGAATTGGCCAAATCGGCTATGGTTGTAAAATTCCGCCCGTTAAGGACGCTGAAATTTCCTTGGTTATCTGAGAGGGTATTGATCTTGGTAAATATTGATCCGACGCCATCTAAAGTCACACTGCCTTGGTTTGTGGTTATGTTGCCGCCAGTTGTTATGTCCAGCGTAGAATTGGACCTCACATTCCATGTGCCGCCGGTTAGCGTATTGCCGACTAATTGTGTCACTCCACCCTGAAGAATAAGTGTTCCTGTTTGTACTTCCACCGTGCCGGTGTTGTTCATCGCGAAGCTGATGTTGATTGTGCCCGTTTGGGGCGCTGCGTAAAACATGCCGTAATTGTTTATCGTCGGCGCGGTTCCGACGTCGTTGATAAACCAGGTGGGTCCTTGCAGGGTTACAGTTGCTCCCGTTTGGTTGTTAAAGACCGCGCCGTTTCTGCCGTAAAGGTGCGTATTGGTGTAAAAGCTAGACGAGAAGTAAGGGGAAAACACACTCGCGCCCATGTTGGTCAGCGTATGGCCGTCGAGAATCAGATCGCCGTTAAAATAATTGATGCCTCCTTGTGTCACGGTCGTGCCGTTGTCGCTCATCGTGCCGCCGGTCCAGTTAAAGGATCCGGTAAAAGTCACCGTACCCGTGCCGTTTAAGGTCCCTAGGGTGAAATTGAACTTTCCAGGGATGGTCTTTGGGGAATTGAACGAAACCGTGGCCCCACTAAAATTGATGGTCCCCGAGTTGGCGAAGGTTGCTCCGGATAGGTTGTGCGTCCCGCCGGTAAAACCTAAAGTAGCGTAAGAAGCAACGTTAAATGTCCCACTGCTTGTTCCCCCTCCTGAAAGATTCATTACCGTGCCCGTCCCATTTACTTGCACCGCTCCAGTGTTGTTCATTGCGAACTCGATCTGGATTGGGCAGCCCGTCACGAGATTCGCGTAAAACGTGCCGTAATTGTTTATCGTAGGCGCGGTTCCGCTGTCGTTGATGAAATAGGTCGGTCCTTGCAGGTATAGATACGTTCCCGATTGGTTGTTAAAGATCGCGCCATTTCTGCCATACAGATACGTAGTAGTACCAAGCGACCCGTCGGCGGAGGAAAACCAGGTCGTGCCTATATTGGTCAGCGTACGGCCGTCGAGAATTAGATCGCCGTAGAAATAATTGACGCCTCCCCCTATCACGGTTGTGCCGTTGCCGCTCATCGTGCCGCCGGTCCAGTAAAAAGTTCCGGTAAAAGTCTCCGTGCCCGTGCCGTTTAAGGTCCCTAGACTAAAATTGACCCTTCCAGGGATGCTCTTTGGGGAATTGAATGAAACCGTGGCCCCGCCAAAATTGATGGTCCCCGAGTTGTTGAACGTCGCTCCGGATAGGTTGTGCGTCCCGCCGGTAAAACCCAAGGTAGCGCCGGAGTTAACGAAAAATGTTCCACTGCTTGTTCCCCCGCCTGAAAGATTCATTACCGTGCCCGTCCCATTTACTTGCACCGTGCCGGTGTTGTTCATGGCGAACTCGATGTCGATTGGGCAGCCTGTCTGGGGATTCGTGGAAAACGTGCCATAATTGTTTATCGTAGGCAGGGTTCCGCTGTCGTTGATAAACCAGGTCGGTCCTTGCAGGTATAGATACGCTCCCGATTGGTTGTTAATAATCGCGCCGTTTCTGCCATATAGATGTGTATTGGTGTAAATGGTGTAAGGGGAAAATGTAGACGATCCCGTGTTGGTCAGCGTGCGACCGTCGAGAATCAGATTGCCGTAGAAATAATTGGTGCCTCCCTGTGTCACGGTCGTGCCGTTGCCGCTCATCGTGCCGCCGGTCCAGTTAAACGATCCGGTAAAAGTCATCGTGCCCGTGCCGTTAAATGTCCCTAGACTGAAATTGACCTTTCCAGGGATGCTCTTTGGGGAATTGAATGAAACAATGGCCCCACTAAAATTGATGGTCCCCGAGTTGGTGAAGGTCGCTCCGGATAGGTTGTGCGCCCCGTCGGTAAAACCTAAGGTAGCGTAAGAAGCAACGGTAAATGTCCCACTACTTGTTCCCCCTCCTGAAAGATTCATTACCGCGCCCGTGCCATTTACTATCACCGTTCCGGTGTTGTTCATGGCGAACTCGATCTCGACTGGGCAGCCCGTCTGGGCATTCATGCCGAACGTGCCGTAATTGTTTATCGTAGGCGCGGTTCCGCCGTCGTTGATGAACCATGTCGGTCCTTGCAGGATTACAGTTGCTCCCAATTGGTTGTTAAAGATCGCGCCGTTTCTGCCATACAGGCGCGTATCGGTGCAAAAGCTAGACGAGAAGTAAGGGGAAAACGCAGTCTGGCCCGTGTTGGTCATCGTGCGGCCGTCGAGAATCAGATCGTCGTAGAAATAATTGGTGCTTCCCTGTATCAGGGTCGTGCCGTTGCCGCTCATCGTGCCGCCGGTCCAGTTCAAGAGTCCGGTAAAAGTCACCGTGCTCGTGCTGCTTAAGGTTCCTAGACCGAAATTGACTATTCCGGAGATAGTCGTTGGAGAATTAGATGAAACCGTGGCCCCGTAAAAATTAATGGTCCCCGAGTTGCTGAACGTCGCTCCGGATAGGTTGTACGTCCCGCCGGTGAATCCCAAGGTAGCGCCGGAAGCAATGGTAAATGCCCCACTTTTTGTTCCTCCGCCTGCAAGGTTTAATCCACCTGTCCCTGCAATGGAAACGATATTAGCGCCCAAATTGACGGGCCGGGAGATTGTTTGAGTGTCAGAAGAGTTCGATGAACGGACAAGTCCGCCCGAACCTATGGTAAGGGCGCCTGAACTCCCGTCGATTGTAAAGTTAGTGGCGGTGTCCAAGAGCAGACCGCCCACGCTGCGATCGCCGCCGAGATCAATGGTGTTGCCGGAGGATAGGCCGATGTCGGTGAACAGCGCGGTCTGAGTAGCATCGGGCACGCCGCTAGGATCCCAATTGTTCGAAGCGCCCCATAGCAAGTTGCCGACGCCATTGCTCCAGGTTTCAATACTGGCTGCCGGAACAGAGGGAGTTATCGAACAATATAACAGTATCAGCGGAATAACAGAAAATAAAAATTTTATCCGAAGGATACAGCGAGAACTTGATGACATGACTGAATAAAACATATCGCACCCCCCTCGTATATAGCCATGATACGGTAAATAGACGTAGACGGGATTATTTATAACAAAAAATCTAAACCAAGTCAAATAACTTGTGAAACATTTTAATGCTTGCTCTTGCCATGACTTTATTGTCAGATTAACGTTCATTCGTATAAAATTCGTTTCTCAAACTAGTAGCCGAAGTTTTGCAATTTACTCCCGCACCTTTTGGTGTAGGGGACATTGAATCTATAAATTTGCAAAACTCCAGTAATTGCGGGGATTTCGCTATGTTTTTGTTTTATTGCATTTGCCCAATGATCGGAAGCTTTTTGATTTCGATTTTCATTTCGCCGGTATCTGCCGGTGAGAATCGGCTTGTTTATCCGGAGACTCGGCGGGTGGAACAGGTGGATGAGCTTCACGGCGTCAAGGTGGCCGATCCTTATCGCTGGCTGGAACAGGACGTGCGAGGCTCGAAAGAGGTGGCCGATTGGGTGGCGGCCGAAAACAAGCTCACGTTCGGCTATCTGGAAGCGATTCCGCAGCGGGAAAAGATCCACCGCCGGCTGACCGAACTTTGGAACTTTGCCCAGTATTCCGGGGCCGTGAAAGAAGGCGGAAGATACTATTTTCTCAAGAACGACGGCCTGCAAAACCAAGCGGTCCTTTATCGCTTGGACGCGCTGGACGGCGAGCCGAAGGTGCTCCTGGACCCGAACAAATGGTCCAAGGACGGCACCATCGCCTTGCAGGGAGTGACTTTCAGCGACGACGGAAAATACGCGGCCTACGGCCGCGCCGAAGCGGGCTCGGATTGGGCCACCTGGTACGTGATGGAAATCGAGTCGGGCAAAATCCTGCCCGATGAACTCAAGTGGACCAAGTTCACCCGGGCCGCCTGGACCAAAGACGGGCGGGGCTTTTTCTACAGCCGCTTCGAGGAGCCGCGGCCCGGGGCCATGTATCAGGCCCTTAACTTCAACAACAAACTCTATTATCACAAGGTCGGCACGCCGCAATCGGACGACGTGCCGGTCTACTATCGGCCCGAGCATCCAGATTGGCTCTACAGCGGACAGGTCAGCGACGACGGCCGATACTTGGTCATTACCATCGAATTGGGAAGCTCCGAGCGATACCGCATTGCCGTGAAGGACCTGACCGAGATGTACTCCATGCCCGTGGAGATAATCGACAACTTCGACAACGAATATACTTATGTGGGCAACGACGGCCAGGTATTGTTTTTTAAAACCGATCTCGACGCCCCGCGCCGCCGGCTCATAGCCATCGACCTTGGCAAGCCCAAGCGGGCGGATTGGAAGGAAATCGTTCCCCAAGCCGAAGGGACCTTGACGCAGGCGAGTTTTGTCGCCGACCGGTTCATCGCCTCGTATCTGAAGGATGTTTTGCCGCAGGTGAAGGTTTTTGCCATTGACGGCCGCTTTGTCCGCGATGTGGAATTTCCCGGCATCGGCGCGGTGACGGGATTTTCGGGCAAGCGAACCGACATCGAGACGTTTTACGCGTTTTCCAGTTTTGCTACCCCGCCGAGCATCTATCACTACAACGTCATTACCGGGATAAGCCGCCTGTTCCGCCGGGCCGAGGCGAAAATCAATCCCGATGATTATGAAGTCAAACAGGTTTTTTATAAGAGCAAGGACGGCACACGCGTGCCGATGTTCATCGCCCATAAAAAAGGCGTCAAGCTCGACGGCGCGAATCCGACGCTGCTTTATGGTTATGGGGGATACAACATTTCCCTGCCGCCGGTATTTTCCATCGGCCGCGTGGCCTGGATGGAGATGGGCGGTGTTTATGCCCAGGCGAATCTGCGCGGCGGTGGCGAATACGGCGAGGCCTGGCATCTGGCGGGCACGAAACTGCAAAAGCAAAACGTTTTCGACGATTTCATTGCCGCGGCCCAGTGGCTAATCAACAATAAATACACCCGGTCCGACAAACTCGCCATCCAAGGCGGCAGCAACGGCGGACTCCTGGTCGGCGCGGTCATGACGCAGCGTCCCGAACTCTTTGGCGCATGTCTGCCGGCCGTGGGCGTGATGGACATGCTCCGCTTCCACCTCTTTACCGAAGGCCGAACCTGGACCGAGGATTTTGGCTCTCCGGATAATCCCCAGCAGTTTAAGGCGATACTGGCCTATTCGCCGTATCACAATCTGAAGCCCGGCACGCGCTATCCGGCCACGCTTGTGACCACGGCCGACACCGACGACCGCGTAGTGCCCGGCCATAGTTTCAAATTCATCGCCGAATTGCAGCGCGATCAGGCGGGCGACGCCCCGGTGCTAATACGCATCGAAACCCGCGCCGGCCACGGCGGAGGCATGCCGGTAAGCAAAAAAATCGAAGAAACCGCCGACCTCTGGGCATTCCTGGTAAATAATCTGGGAATGAAGTTGCCGTGATAAGTCGGTAAATAATGATAGCAATATTCGAACTTAAAAAATGACTCCTGACTCAGCTTATCACATTATGCTATAAATATAATTTTAATTCAGATTATTTCCCAATGAATAAGGATTAATCACTCAAATAACGTTACATACCCATATTCTTTTAAAAGTAATTCAAGCTCTCCGGATAGTTCAAGATCGCGGAATTTATGATTGATGCGCAAAAAACCCTCATACATTGCTAATCCATCTTTTTTTGCCCAATAAATCATCAAGTACATTGCATAAAAGGCGAGTTCTTCACATCCTTGCTCTATCGCCCGAATAGCAACTTCTCCCATTTTTTTCTCAATAGAAGGATCTACACATAAAATGGAGTATAAATCTTGTCCAGAGCCACCTCTCTGCCAATCTTCAGATGGTATAGCTTTCATCAAATAAGCTATTTCATCCTCTGATAATCGAAGATGAGCTTTAACTTCTGCACAAACGGTTTCTGGAATCCAATTTCCTTTATGCCAAAAGATATCTGGATGTGGTGTTGCATGGGCAAGAATCCTAATTGCAAGTCTTAAATTGTCATCTTTGAACATACCAAGCAGATATCGAAGCAATATTAATAATCGCGCATCAGAACGTCCAAGAGCAAAACAATCCAGAAGAGCAACTGTTCTAGCTGATTCATCATTGGATGTAAGTTGGAGTAAGGCTGGCCCAGCAACCATCTGTCTATGATAAGATTGAAAACATTTTCTGAAATCACTTTCTAGACTTTCTTGATTAAGAATCCTTGTAGCATCAACTGGAATGAAAGATGGTAAAGACTCGCTTATATTTCGCAAATAATCACTAATATTGCACCATCGTAATTTTTTGTCATCGGGATCATAGATAATACCTGCAACCGGTACACTTGATTGTCGCCATACATTTACATGGTCTTCATCGATTGGTATACCATAACCACTTGAACGTCGATATGATTCTCCTCCTTTCACCTGAACCGCAATGCAAAGCCCAGTTATATCATCGCCTTCAATTAGATCAACATATGCATCTTTCCCATAGTCATTCGCCAATTCAACTTCCTGAAAAACGCAGTTGCATGACTCAAAAAAAGTCCTGACCGCATTGACCGCTTCACGTTCGATCTTTCTATTCTTTCGGATTTTCATATATCAGAACTTATTGATATGAATTTCCCAACTAAATCGCGCATATATCACGACAAACCTTCGGTCAGCGCTCGGCTTGTCAAGTAGAAATTGTCAAGGCGGATCGTCCATATAATTCCTTATAGGATTATTATGAACCCGATACAAGGACCTAAGGCCCTGCAATTCACTGTGTGGCATGAGGAACCATCGAGATTGTTACGTCCACGGCCTGGGTGAGACGGTCGAGCACGTCGGAGCGAAGCGTTCGCTCCCCTTCCAAAAAATCGCAGAGGAGAGTAGTTGAAATGCCGGCCTCGCGCCCAATGTCTCCCAGCGGCCGGCGACTGTGATGGATCGCTCGTCGCAAGTGCCCGCTTAGCGTATCTTCATCGGCCGCTTCGCGCATGCGAACATCGCGATCGGCCAGATCGGGCAACTCCTGTTCGATCAACTTCCGATCGGCCTCCATCCGAGACAATAATTCTTCTGGAATTTGCCGTGCGCTCATGGTTTTCGCTCCTATCGCTGCGGCCGTTCTCAGTGATGGGAGATTTCTTACGCGGTGATTGGGATAATGGTCAGCATGTCAAGATATTCGTATACGCAAAGCAGGTAGCGTCCGTCAGGCGTCTCGCCCCAGCAACACGGTCTTCCGGTAGATCGGCTCTCGCCGCGTCGCTCGGGGTGATTAACAACACTCTCAAAGTCCTCGCGGCTTACATCATGCTCCGACAAATAAGCTACGATTTCGTCAGTCCATTGGAATTGGAAATATGCCATCCAAGATACTCCTCACACAAATATTATTATAATCTTATACTCGGGACTGAAAAGGTGAAGGCTACCAAACATGGGTAACATGAAATATGGATAATAGCGGACATGGACAGCTAATATCTAAACAAAGAATCCTGAGAGAATTCGTTCTTCTTAGCTACTATCCAAAAATCACTTTTAAGTTTGCAAGGCAATCTGCCCTCAGCCCCGGCCCCTCCCCAGCAAGTGGGGGAGGGGGGTAATGCTTGGACAGCCCCTTATGTACAAATCTCTAAAACCTTTACGCCGGGCTGGAGTAAAACCGGGAAATGGGGGATAATGCTTAATTAACCTAACCGCCCTAAGCCTGCCCCTCTCCCGACCACTGCGCAGTGCATGGCAAGGGGGGCGGGAACTACCGGGCGGGATAAAGCATCTTATATTATGAGCCTGACGTGAGCGATGACGCCAATTTGATCGCCGAAACCCTGGCAGGCCAAACCGCGGCCTTTGGAAAGCTGGTCGAAAAGTACCAGGACCGGCTTTTCAACACCGTGGCACACCTGGCCGGCAACGTCGAGGACGCACGCGATATCGTTCAAGAGGCCTTTGTCCAGGCGTTTATCAAATTGGACTCGTTCCGCGGCTCCAGTGCGTTTTATACTTGGTTATACCGCATCGCCTTTAACATGACCGCCGCTTGGCGCAGAAAACGTAAGCCCGTGGGTTCGATCGACCGCAACCGCGAACAAATCGGACTGGAACCGATGGACAACTGCAACGGCCCCCTGGAACAACTCGAACAGAAGGAGCGCTGCCGCCAAGTCCGGCACGCGCTTAAACAACTAAGCGACGAACACCGCAAAATCCTGGTGCTGCGCGAAATCGAAGGCTGCGGGTACGAGACAATCGCCGAAATCCTGGACCTGCCCATAGGCACAGTGCGCAGCCGCCTGCATCGGGCAAGGTTGCAATTGCGCGAGGAATTGAAAGAAGTGATAAGTTTTAAGAGCTTCTAACAAAATGAAGTTAAATATTAAGTTGTGTGCCACTGCTTGCTTGCAAGCAGTAATTTTCCGCTACTTCCAACAGCACTGCTTGCAAGCAAGCAGTGGCACACCTCATTTTGTTAGATGCTCTAAGTGATAAGATACAAGTTATAATTGATAAGTTTAATGGCCTGTGACTTATAACTTAAAACTTATAACTGAAAACCAAATGTATTTAGCCATGAACGATTTGCCGGATAACGAACTGCTGAGCGCGTATCTTGACGGCGAATTGACCGCCGATCAACGGGCGCAAGTCGAACATTTGCTGGCGACAAATCCTGCCGCCGGGAAACTGCTCGAGGAACTGCGTTCGCTTAGCTCCGCGCTAAAATCCTTGCCCCGGCAACAATTGGGCGAGGATCTTAGCGAAAACGTCTTGCGAATCGCCCAGCGCCGCATCTCGACCGAAAAAATGGGGACTAGCTCCGCTGGGGCGCCTGCCTCCATTATTTCGGAGCCAGTCCCCATTTTTTCAACAATTCTCCGCCGGCTGAAAAATCCCCGCCTGTGGGTTTGGGAAATCGTGATTGTCGCCGTGGCCGTATTGCTCATGGTGTACTATCCCAATCAGAACGCTAATCGCAACGTCGCTGCGCCCGGAAATGCGGAGCGAAGTATCGCCATGGCCTCCAAACCGGAGGTAAAACCAACCATCACCGAGCGAACTTCCGATAAACGGGCGGTTCAATCTCCGGACTTTGCCGACCGGAACGAACCATCGGCCTTGCGAAAATCCGGTGAAGAGGCGGGCAAGACTGATGCGACGGGGCGATTAGAAGGCGTGGAAAAGCCGGCCGAAGGTAAATCCGCCGCCGCACCGGAAAGGCCCGCCCTGGATAGAGTGGAATTAGCAAAAAAAGAAGGCGTAACATCCGGCGATAAACTCGCAGCCAAGGACATGACCAAGGCCGCGTTTAAGGCGGCGGCTAAAGGAGCCGAATCCGCCGCACCGTCTTCGACTCCCGCAGCAGGCCTTACAATTCAAAGCCAATCCCAGTCGGGGGGAACCCGGATCGCCGAAACCGTGAATGCAAGTAAATCCTTATCGCAAATCAAACCGGCAGAGCCGCCCGCCGAGAAAAAACCCGCCGACCAGCTAAAATCCCCAGCCGTATCCGCCGACGAACTGCTTGTAGTCCGTTGCGAGATCACGCCGGAGGCTGTAAAAAACCACGCCTTTGATAAAATTCTTACAGACAATGCCATTGTTTGGAGCGAAACGCCGAAAGAAAATTTGGATGCCAAAAATCTGTCCGCAATTGAACTTTCGGAAACAGGACCTTTGGAAATCGTTTATGTGGAAGCCTCGCCCGCCCAAATCGAAGCCGCGCTAAACAGTCTATCGGCCCAAACCGACGCCTTCAAAAACGTATCGGTCGTGTCGGCAAAAGCGGACTCCCGGCTTCAACATGCCGTCGGCGGCGCCAATTTCCGCCGCGAAATGGCTAAATCAGCCCTGGGAACGCGGGCCAACGTAGAGCAAACCGCGGAACCGGCTGAAGGTCAATCTCAATACGGTTACAAGCCCGATTCCTCCGCGTCCGTAAACGCCGCGTTGGGACGAGCTCAACACATTCCTTTTTCCTACGGATATAACGCAAAAGCGTCCGGCGTTGGAACGGAAGTTCAAAAACAAGAACTCTCTGGCGCCGTCCAAAAGCCATGGCCTGAAACGATACAGTCAAAATCATCGGCACAAGCAGTTCAGAACCAACCTGGCCTCCAACAGGTACAACATCCTGCTGCAGAAGTGCAAAACCGGCAAGAAGCTTATTCCCTGCGAGATAATTTCCACATCGCGCCATCCGCCCAGGCTGCTTCGCCGGGCATGGGGAGGGTGTTATTCGTGTTTCAGGTGATCGAAACGAAAAACGCCGCTAGAAACTCCGAGCAAAACGCCCCCGCCAATGCCGCCGGCGCCGACGCTAAAGCGCCTGAAGCAAATCCAGCCAAGCAACAAACCAAATAATTTGCCGCGCATTATTAAAGAACATTCCTCTCGTTCCCACACTCTGCGTGGGAATGGGCGACGGGCGAATCTCTTGCCTTTAATGCTGATGCAGAGTGCTGGAAAATGCTGGTTCCAACGCAGAGCGTTGGAACCAGCGAACATTTTTATCGACATTTTTTCCACTATCCATCGTCCGGTTTTCGGCATACGTCTTAGGGTGGAAAGATGTTTTATTAGCCGTTTTTTCCGCATTTCGCTGTCTCCAATCCGCCCTTGAAATCCGACCTCTTGTCGTCTAACCCTCGGAATTTGGTACAATAATTAGCGGTCACCCACGTTAAGGTCGTAGGCTGGGATGAGGTTCTTTTTTCCCACAGCCGAGGAAAAATAGAACGCCCAACCCAGCCTACGCTTATTTAGTGACAAAGAGTAGAATCACCAATTATTTCTCCCTAATCTCTAGCCCCTAACCCTTAATCTCTCCGATAATTATGATCCATGATTCTGCATTGGAAGCGGAAGTTTCTTCTCTGGTCCTCGATACATCGCAGGAATACATCGGCCGGTGGAACCGCCTGGTAAGCACCACGAATTGGGAAAAAGGCCGAATTATTGTCCAATGGCGCGAGGCCCTGCAACAGGCCGGGGCGGCCGTGGCCAGTCGCACCGATGAAACCTGGGCGGAACAGGTACACGGAGTGACCCCGCAACACGTGGGACGGTTGCGCAGGGTGTACGAGCGATTCGCGGACGTATGCCAGGAGTATCCCGGGTTGTATTGGAGCCATTTTTATACGGCCTTGGACTGGCCCGACGCCGAAATGTGGTTGGAAGGGGCCGTGCAAAACGGCTGGTCGATCGCCCAGATGCGCAACCGGCGCTGGGAAACGCTCGGCGCCCAGCCGGAGTTAAAGCCCAAGGAATCGGAGATTTTTCTAACCGAGGCGGATGAAGACGGCGTGCCGGACGGCGATCAATCATTGCCAAAAACCATTACTGAAACGCTGGGCGAGGTCCATGCCGCCAGGGCAAGAGTTGAACGTCTTTCCGATTCGGCGTCTTTCGATTCCGGCGAAGCCGGCGCCGCGGACTCAGCAACACTCGGCATTGCACCCGCTAAACCTTTTCGCCCGTTCGAAAATCTGCCTCCAATGCCCGCGGACTTCAGTGAAGCCTTTGAACTCTTCAAGTTAGCCGTCATCAGCCGCAAACTCGCCGGGTGGCGAGACATCGCATTGGTAGACGTACTGGCGATCCTCGATGCGCTTAAGCAATTAGCCCTCGCTCCGGCGGAATGATTTTGTATGGCACACGGCCTTGTGACAATAGACTCAATAAAATAAACAGTCGAAATAACACCGCTTATTTCTGAACGGTCTGCCTGCCCTCGCCGACGTATTTGGCCAAAGTGGCAAAGAATTCCTTGCGTTGGATGGGTTTGGAGGCATAGTCGTTGCAGCCGGCATTAAGGCATTTTTGGCGATCGCTGGCCATGGCATGTGCGGTCAGGGCCACTATCCAACCCGTGTAACCCTCTTCGCGCAGGGCCATGGTGGCTTCATAACCATCCATTACCGGCATCTGCATGTCCATGAGGATCAGATCAAAGGGCCGGCCGGCCTTAGCCGAGGCCCTTGCGGCGTCGATCGCCTTTTTGCCGTTATCGACTATTGTCACTTCGGCTCCGGCTTTCTTGAGGATGTGGGCGATCAAGCGTTGGTTGTCGGGGCCGTCTTCGGCCAGTAAGATGCTGCCGGGCAACAAAACGGAAGGCGTTACTTTCTGCCCGATTGTTCCCTGCCACACCTTTTCCTGCAGAGTGAGCAAATTCGGCATCTCCATCATGCCAACGCCTTCAAGCGACCCCGTGGCGATGGTCATGCGGAAATGACTTCCTAAGCCGGGCTGGGTTTGCACCAACGTTACGTCGCCTCCCAGCATTTCCGCCAGGCGTTTGCTGATCGCCAGTCCCAAGCCCGTGCCGCCGAAGCGGCGCGCCGTGGAGGTTTCGGCCTGGGAAAATTGTTGGAATAAATTTTTCGATTCCTGTTCCGTTATGCCGATGCCCATGTCAATCACATCGTACTGCATCATGGGTCGATCGCCGGGCAAAAACGATACGACCAACTTTATTTCGCCGATCTCGGTGAATTTGATGGCGTTGCCGATGAGGTTGAGCAGGATTTGCCGGACCCTGGTGGGATCGGTTTGGATGGTCTCGGGAATGGAAGTATGAAATTCAACGCGTAATGCCAGGCCTTTGGCGGAGGCCCGCACGTGCATCAACGAATTCACGTCCGCGACCACCTGCAAGGGCGAGCAAGGAATCCGTTCCACGGTCATGCGCCGGGCTTCGATCTTGGAAATATCCAGGATATCGTTGATGATTGCCAGCAGGTGCTCGCCGTTTCGTTGGATGGTGGCCAGTTCCTCTTTGCCCCAATCCCCCTGCTGTTCTTCCAGCAGCACTTCCACAAAGCCCAGAATGGCCGTGATGGGAGTGCGGATTTCGTGGCTCATGTTGGCCAAGAACTCGCTTTTCGAGCGCGTGGCCGATTCGGCGGCGTCCTTGGAGCGTTCGAGTTCGGCCTGGGCACGTTCTTTTTCGTCGATTTCGCGGCGCAGTTGCGCGGTGCGCTCAAGAACTCTTTCTTCCAATACGTTCTGGGCCGCCAACAACTGCTTTTCCGAAGTCTCCACCCGCTCCAGCATTTTATTGAATGCGTCGTACAGAGTGCCCAACTCGTCGCGGGACGGCTGCCGTACGCGGATCGAATAATCGCCCGCCGTGGTGACTTCCACCGCCGTGCGGGCCAAGGCCAGAATCGGTTTGGACACCGCCCGCTGCAAGTTCACTGCCAGCAGGCCGGAGGCCAACAGGGAACATAACATCACCAGCGATGCAATCTTCACGTAATCCAACAATTGTCGGGTTAAAAAACTCACGTTTTCCCGCAGATACAACGTTCCCACAAACTCTTCGCCGTCTTGCACTTTTTGGAACATCTCCAGCGTTCCGCTGTCGGTAAATTCGTGGCCGTTGTCGCCGGGCGGGGGCGGATTGACTTGGGGAACCTCCTCCTTTAAGTACGTGGTCAGCACTTTTCCCCCGCTGTCGTACAAACACGCGAATTCGATCGCCGGTTGCGATTTCAAGGATTTCAGCAGTTGTTGCGCCGCGGGCGCGTCTCGGAAACTCAACACCGCCGTGCTGTTGAAGGCCAACATACGGGCTTGAGTGCTGAGACTCTGTACCGTGGAATCGCGCATCATTTTGATGTCATTCAGCGCAAATCCGATACACGACAATACAAGCGCAACACTGGCCGAAACCATGGCCAGCAATACCAGTTTAGTTCGAATTGACAAGTCGCGAAACTTCAGCATACGTCTAACCGGCATGGATTCTAAATCATTACTGGATTTTTGCAAATTTCAGAATCAAGGTCCCCTCTCCCTCCGGGAGAGGGCTAGGGTGAGGGCTGTTGGCCTAAAAATGGCTTGCGTTGCTTGTGTGCTTTTCCCATGCCCTCACCCCCTGCCCATCTCCAAAGGGAGAGGGGACCAATTTGCAAAAGTCCAGTCATTATTTATAACCGATACGAAAAAACTTCATTTACCGCCCCTCTAGCGTGCAATGAATTTCTCTTGTTGCGGCGCGAGTTGTAAAATCACTCACGCTCAATTGGAATTCTTCACTTATTGAGGCGCGCCTTCCGCCACCTTTTTCCCCAGGTTAAGTAATTTTGCATCGAGTAACAGTTTTTCTTGCCGGACGGCTTCGACGTTGATTTCAAATCGCACCGTACCTCCTTCCAGGAAAAAGTTTATCCCGCCCCCGCGCTCGGCGAACCCCGGCACTTCCCCCACCAGCAACGTCCATTTATCTCGCATTTTATTAATGATTGCGATTTGTTGCGCGAGAGGAATAGAACGGGAAACAAACAAGATATGGCAAGGCTGCAATTCCTCGATCGTGGCCATCCTTTGAATGATGATGTGCCGTCCCTGGATCGTCTTGGACTGAGCAATGCGATCCAAGATCTGCCCGAACGGGTCTTCCCCGCATACGCCTATGACAAACGCGCCCGACCGCTCGGCAAAGGCCTCTTTGGGCCATTCAACGTATCGCCCGAAACTATAAAGAAATGCGGCTTTGACGTTGTACTCGTACTGCGGATTAATCGCCTCCGCCGATTGATACGCATCCGTTGCATCGGGCGATTGCCCCCAAACAATCGCGGGCGTCCCGGCAAAGAAAATCATCCCTGTCGCCCAACATCCCAATCCAACATAAGGAAGAAAACGCACCAAGGCCTTCCACAGCGGTTCCATGCGGAACGCCAATAAGGCGACGCAAAGGCTCGATCGAACTTTGATGCAAAAACTGGTAATTAGGCGATTCACGTTCTTTATAACCTGATTTTTTTAACCTGTCCCTGTGTTGTTAAAAATCATCCGGCTTGTTTTTCAATACCGCCAAGTGACCTGACCGTATACCTCAGGACCCACTTTGTATGCAACCGTACTGGTTAACGGAGTGTATTCAGAATAGTATCCATGACCAAGATTGCGCCCCGCCACCGACAATTCCAAGTTTTTCCGGGCGCGCCACGCCATACGGACGTCAAAGACCAGGTAATTAGGTATTGGCGGCGAGGTTGTGGTGAGCAAAGCGTCTACGTAACGGCCGATCAGATCGAATTGCCAATTGCTTCCCAAGTCCCAGGAAGATTGCGCATAGACCTGGTTAACCGGCGTTTCGCCGGGGTTGTAATAATTGGTCTGTCCCGGAACGGTGTGCAGAAACAATCGCGTATACGTATATGCGCAGTACAAACGCCACTTCTCGTTGACGGCATAGTTGGCCGCCAATTCCGCGCCGTAGGTCTCACCGGCCATGCCGTTTCGATAATACTCCGGTATAATGTAATAAGCTGGCGGGTCAAATTGGGGCGTGCCCTGCAAAAATGAAAAAAGATTGTCGTATTGGTTGTAGAACATGGCCAGATCCCAGGAAAATTTCTCCGTGGCTTGAACGCGGACTCCCATTTCGTAAGCCAATAATGCCTCCGATTGCAGATTTGGATTGTCTATCGCCATGGGAAAAATAGGCAGGGAGAAAGGGGGAGGCAAATAACCAACCACCGGCAACCTTACAATCGAATCATCCGTCTGCTCGGTCGGAGTATGCACCGCGCGCGATATCGCTCCCCAAATCGAATGACGCTCGGTGGGTGTCCACAAAAGACGCACGGTCGGCTGGTATTCAAAATTCGTATATGGATTGTGTTCAAATTTCGAGCCGGCAGTGAGATACCAGCGGTCTTCCTCCAAGGTGATTTTGTCCTGTATAAAATAACTGAAATAATGGTCGCAGCGCCCCGGCGGGTCAACGGTTATGAAAAAGGCCGAAGAAGGTTGCGTATTCTGAAAGGAATCCTGCCATAACCGGTAACCGCAACCCCAGATAATCTCGTTCCGAGTTCCCAACGGAAAGCGATGCTGAAAATCCAAATCGAAAAGGTCGGTATCCAAGCCGTAACCGGGATCAAGGTAGTGCCGTTCGGTCCGGTCATAATATGTCTGAAACGTCCAATCCGAATCTTCGTCTATGGTATGTTTCCAGCGGTATAAAATATTTTCGCCGGTCACGTGGCCTTCATTGCTCGATACCGCATACGGCGCAAGGGGAATTTGGTTTGGCTGCAAGGTCACGGTATTCCCGTCATAATAATCGCCTTGAAGCGTCATGGCGTCGGACCGGCTGGCGTCGTAATCCATGCGGAAGCCGGTGCGCCCTTGATGATTCTCGTCGGGCGCCGTGCCGCCGTCTTGCAGATAACTTGGGCCGCGATCAAACCACTTGCCATAAACTCGATAGTACATGTCCTGGCCCGCGCGTCCGCCGACTCTGGCGTTGGTGTACCCCAACTCATGCGAACCGGCTCCGCCCTGGACCAAAACCCCTTGCGTATCCTGCGCCTTTTTTGTGATTATGTTTATCACGCCGTTTACGGCATTCGAACCCCAGATCGTGGCTCCGGGACCGCGGACCACTTCAATCCGGTCCACGTCCTCTAAAATCAGGTCCTGCACGTCCCATAAAACCCCACCGTAGAAAAGATCGTACACCGTACGCCCGTCGATTTGCACCAAAAGCATGTTGCTAAATTGTTGATTTATGCCCCGCGCGCTTATGGCCCACTCATCCGAGGAAATCTGGGCCACCTGCACGCCGGGCACCATCCGCAACACATCAGGGATGCAGACCGCCCCAGAGCGTCGAATCATCTCATTAGTAATCACAAACACCGCCGCCGGCGTTTTCCCTACCGTACTCGCCTGACGCTCCACGGTGCTCACCGGCTGGTCCAAAGAAGGCGATCCTGTGTGTCCGGCCACATTGACTTGCGAAAGCTGCCCTACATCTTTTTCGGCCATGTCGAGCAACTTATCGAGGCTGCCGGCATCGACTCCGCCAGAATTGGCATTGCTTTGACTGCCTGCGGCGCCTTGGCCGCCCCCAGCCGTACTCTGCCCGTATGACGGATTCGATAAGGCAGCCGCCAGCAACAATATAACGGTATACAATATTATCCTATGTAATCGAATATCCATGGAGCTCCCTTCCTTGAAATTAAATAGCTCAGATAGCCCTTAATATGCCTGGGACATAACTGCCCGCCATATCCATACTTCAACTCGTCCACTTATTAAAAAATATCGACATATATGGGAAATCCCCTACAAGCGATAATTCGGATCTTGAATAAAAGTCGATTGTTCAAGGTAAAATAGCAGGATTATATGAATTATTTCGCTCCTAATACTCTGCAGAGATCAACGCCGTCTGTAATACTTTTGCAACTCCCGATCTCAGACCAACATTGACTCGGCGCCCGGCCGCGCCTAAATGTTTTCTCTATCCTCCATCCCCTGTTCTCTTTCCCAAACCTCTTAATCAATACCGCCAAGTGACCTGGCCATAGACTTCCGGAGCGACTTGGGTGGCTATCATGCCGGAGGTGGTGTCGGAATTGAACTCATAATGCGAACCCAAGAGCAGATTGCGACCCACAACTGAAAGTTCCAGATTTTTCCTGGCATGCCATGCAAGCCGTGCGTCCATGACAAAGTAATTAGGAATGGTTTGGGGCGTCGAGATCAAGGCATCGACATATCGTCCAATCAAGTCGAATTCCCAGTTATGCCCGATATCCCAGGAAGATTGCGCGTATACCTGATTGTTAGGATTGTCGCCCTTTTTGGTCAAAGAAGTCGCGCCCGGCACAGTATGCAAAAATAGGTTTAGGTAAGTGTATGCCATTTGCATGCGCCATTGTTGGTTGATTTTGTAATTCAATGCCAGTTCGGCGCCGTAGGACTCGCCCCAGACGACATTTTGATAATTTAGAGGAAGGATATAGCCTGGCGGACTTGGATACGCCTTTCCCTGCATCACGCCCATAAGATCATCGTATTTGTTATAGAAGAGGGCGAGATCCCAGGAAAATCGTTCGGTCGGCTGCACGCGGATGCCCAATTCATAAGCCAATAAATCCTCCGATTGAACGCCTGGATTGCCGATAATCATGGGAAATACAGGCACGGGATTGATGGAAATCGGCGTTAGTCTGAGCCGCGCATCTTCATTGAAAAGGCTCGGCGTGCGCACGGCCCGCGACACCGCGCACCAGATCGAATGGCGCTCGGTGGGAGTCCACAACAAACGCACCGTAGGCTGGAACTCGAAATTGGTGTAGTCATTGTACTCGAATTTTGAGCCGCCGATCAAATACAAGCGGTCTTCACGCAAAGTGATTTGGTCTTGAAGAAAAAAGCTTAACACCTTGTCGTAGCGACTCTCGGGAACAAAGGATACGAAAAACGGATCGCCTTGCACGGTATCCTGCCAGAACTTGTACTCGAAACCCCAGATGATTTTATTTCGCTCGCCCAAGGGAAAGCGGTTTTGAAAATCGAAATCCGCCGTATCGCGGTTCGTCTCGAACTTTTGATCCGTATAGTTCCGCAGAACCCGATCGTAATAGGCCTGGAATGTCCAGTCGCGATCTTCATCCGTGGTGTGTATCCAACGGTACAGAAAATTATTTCCCGAAATGTGACCGTCGCTGACGTAAGTTTGTGAATAGGGCGGAGTCGGAACCGGTAAAGTTGTCATATCCCCGCTATATCCGTTGTAATTGTCGCCCTGGAACGTCATTGCGTCGGACTTGCTTGCGTCATAATCCATACGGAAGCCGCCGCTTCCTTGACGCCAATCATCCCCGGCTATGCCGTTTGGCAGGTCGCCCGGCCCGCGCTCGAACCATTTGCCGTATACCCGGTAGTAAAGATCCTGGCCAATACGCCCCCCTACCCGCGCGTTGCTAAAATCCTTCTCATGCGTTCCCCCTCCGCTTTGGATAAAAGCTCCTTGCGTATCCTGGGCCTTCTTGGTGAGGATGTTGATCACGCCGTTTACGGCATTGGAGCCCCAGATCGTTGCACCGGGACCGCGAATTACTTCGATCCGTTCCACGTCTTCCAACAGAATATCTTGAGCGTCCCAGTAAACGCCCGAAAAAAGCGGATCATAGATGGTCCGGCCGTCGATTTGAACAAGCATCTTTTCGGCATAGCGCTTATTGAAACCCCGCGAACTAACTGCCCATGTACTGGAATCGATATTCGCCACATCCATGCCTGGTACCATGCGCAATACGTCAGGGATGGTCTTTGCTCCGGAACGGCGAATCATCTCATTGGTGATCACAAACACCGCCGCCGGCGTTTTCCCCACGGTGCTCACCTGGCGCTCGACAGTGCTTACAGGCTGGTCCAGAGAAGACGAGCCGGTATGTCCGGATACGTTTACGTTCGAGAGTTGCCCCACGTCTTTTTCGGCCAGATCCAGCAGCTTATCGAGGCTGCCGGCATCGACTCCGCCAGAATTGGCATCGCTTTGACCACCTGCGGCGTTTTGGCCGCCCCCAGCCGCACTCTGCCCGTATGACGAATTCGATAAGGCAGCCGCCAGCAACAATATAACGGTATATAACGTTACCCTCAGTAATCGTATATCCATGGGGATCTCTTCCTTGAAATTAAATATCTCAGATAGCCCCTAATATGCCTGGAACATTACTGTCCGCCATATCCATACTTCCACTCGTCCACTCATGGAAAATATCGACATATATAGGAAATCCGCTACAAGTGATAATTCGGATCTTGAATAAAAGTAGATTGTTCAAGGCAAAGTAGTAGGATTATATAAATTATTCCGGCCCGATATTTGGCTCTTTAATGATATTTAGCATCAACATCGAAATAAAAAGTCCAAACCGACGTCCACCACCTTTGATAGGCTGTTGTAGATCTCACTTCCGCTAATACCAGTAAATTTTTCCCAGTCGATTTTTAAGGCATGATGATAATTCGCCACGCAGTTTCCCTGTTGTTGTGGCAAATTTCCCACAAAGCGGAGAAAAACAATCCCAACAGAAGTGCGCTTTTATCCGCAACTTCTTGCAAAACAACATCTTACACCATCTCCATCTCTCATCAGGACCTTTGGCACTTGAAGTGCTCCCCTTTGTTTCGTGCAATTTTGTCGGTCCTTCCAACCTGACGATCCCCATGCCCAAACACAACTACAGCAAATCGACGCGCGGCAAAAAATCCCCGCATCGCACCTACATTCAACCGGAGTACCACGACGAATTGCCGCCGGTAGACGAAGTACTGCCCGAAGAAGAACTTGCCGTTGCGGAATCTCTCGCCGATGTCGATCTGGATGAGGATGAAGAAATCGATCATGCCGAAGAGCTTACCGGCGAAGACGATCAAATCGACGATCCCGTGCGGATTTATCTCATGCAGATGGGCGAGATACCATTGCTTAAACCCAAAGAAGAACTGGCCGCCGCCAAGCGGATCGAAACAAGCCGCCGGCGATTCCGCCAGTGCATGTTGGCCAACGATTACGTGCTTCAGGCGGCCGTCAGCCTGTTGGAGTGCATCCGCGACAACAAGGTGCGCCTCGATCGGACAATTGAAGTCTCGGTGATCAACATCCGCGAAAAACGGCGGCTCTTAAAGGTGCTCGATCCTAATTTGTACACGCTCCATCATTTGCTCGTCCATAACCGCCGCGATTTCACCTTGGCGATCCACGATCGTCATCCCCGAAAAAAACGCCGTGAAGCATGGCGCCGGTTGCTGCAACGCCGTGTGAAGGCCGTCCGCCTGGTGGAAGAACTCGGGCTTAGAACCCAGCGCTTGCAGCCCATGCTCGATAAACTCAATCAGATTTCGCAACGCATGCAAAACGTCAAAAAACAACTGGCCGAACCCCAAAGCGATCCAGACGACGGCGCCCGGGCCGTGGAACTCCGCAAGGAATTGTGTTATCTTATGCGATTGACCCTGGAAAGTCCGGCCACGCTCAGCCGCCGGCTAGATCGCATTGCCGCATTGCACAAAAAATACGATACAGCCAAGCGATATCTCTCCGCCGGCAACTTGCGCCTGGTGGTCTCCATTGCCAAACGCTATCGCAACCGGGGCCTGAGCTTCCTGGATCTGATTCAGGAAGGCAATACCGGCCTGATGCGAGCGGTGGACAAGTTCGAACACGCCCGGGGCTACAAATTCTCGACTTACGCCACGTGGTGGATCCGCCAGGCCATTACCCGGGCAATCGCCGACCAAAGCCGGACCATCCGCATGCCGGTGCACATGCTGGAAAACATGAACAAAGTCCGCAATGCCACACGCCAGTTGATCCAGGAAAAAGGCATGGAGCCCACGCTTGAAGAAGCCGCCGCCCAGGCAGGGCTATCGCTGGACGAAACCGTCAACATCCTCCGCATGGCCCGGCAGCCGCTCTCCCTCGACCAGCCGGTGGGCGAACACGACGACACCTACTTCGGCGAATTCCTCCAAGATCATCGCGAGGATGATCCCTTGCAGGGCATAAACCAGGAATCGCTCAAAAACCGCATCGCCGAAGTGCTCGACGCCCTGGACTATCGCGAACGGGAAATCATCCGCCTCCGCTTCGGCCTAGCCGACGGATACTCGTATACTTTGGAAGAGGTGGGCAAAATATTCTCCGTCACCCGCGAACGCGTCCGACAAATCGAAACCAAGGCCGTCCGCTCCCTGCAACATCCCGTCCGCGCGAAAAAACTCTTAAGCTTCATGAACGACCTGGCCAACGTCCCAACAGAATCCGTTGCCGCTTGCCACACAAATACTACGGTGGAAAGCTGAAATTCCATGCCGGATGAATTATTTGTGATATTTCAATCAAGCAGATAGGCTATACAGTTAGGAAGGATGGCTTGCGCGACTGCTTATAGGGCATATTGTCTTTTTCGTCGTAGACGTAAATGCAATACTAACAGGATCACGGTCCATCACTGCTTCTGCGAAGCAGTGGCACACTTTGGAAGCTTTTTATTGGTCTAGCATGGGCAGCCGTGCGGATCATTCAAATTGGTACATGCCAGCAATTCGCCGTCCATCGGCTGGTGTGACCTTGCCGGATAGAATTGCGGAGGCATCGTCTCTTGAAACGGTTACGGATCCGATCCGTTTACCGCCGGGATCCACGATTGCAACCGTATAGTATTCGATGACTGGATTGCAACCGGCGACATAACCCGAAGCAGCACCCCAAACTTGCCCGATGTACTTGATAAATTCTCCGCTGTTAGAGGCGGCCGATTGAAGTCCGGCTGGAATGCTGCTGTTAAGCTCGGCGTCGGTCTTGCCTTGTTTGATCATGCCGAAAAGCGATTTTGTTGCATTATAAATGTCTTTGGCATCCGATCGATTGAAGGCGATTTTAATTTCCAATGTGCGTTTGGCGCGTGCCGAGTTGGGGGTAATGCCTACGTCGTTTAACGAACATGCCCATTGAGATGGAAATGAATGAACAAGGGTCGGCAAAAGGCGTTTTAAATCAGCAACCGCCGCTTGGTCCGATTTTGGCGCGATCTGGGATTTCTCGCTTCCCGGCTTCAAACTAGAGACTATTTTGTCAAAATCGCCCAAGGCGGTCGCCCATTGCGTTGGAGGAGTGCTGCACTGCACGATGAACGCGGTTCTGTCGGAAAGGAAATATGTGTATCGACGGCGGACTTTTTCGCCGCCATCGGTTAAATCGTACGATGCGTTAATCAGGATTTTACCGTTGACTTGCGGAACCTCGGAATTAACCGGACGCATGTCTGGATACTTATTTCTGATCATGGAGTCCCATTGAACTTTCATGCCGGAAGTGTCGGAAGGAGGGGCGCCAGCTTCCGCGGGCATGACTTCATGGTGAAAGAAGCAAGTTGCATATTCGCCGGTCGGCAGCCTTTTTCTGAATCCCACCTCAACCCCCTGGGGAACATTCTTCGTTTGCTCCCAACCTGCGGGAACCAAAAGCTGATATGCCTTCTCCTTGACAACCTGCTGGGCTTTGGCCACAAGTGATATGAATGCAAAAAACACAAAAACAATTGTCAACAATTGCATCTTCATATAGTGCCTTATTAAACGAGTTGATTCCATTCGCACGTACCCAACGGTCCCTGAACTTATTATCTCTACGGTCGGCCGTCAATAATCATTCCGGTACAGTATTCTGGTATTCAGGGTATTCGTATTCATTAATTTCAGTAGTTCCAAGTTTGGCAGATAGCCGTTAAAAATTGATATTTGTGAACGCAAGGCTCTTCCCGACAATGGTTTGTGTCAACCAAACCGACGTCAAGGAGAGAGCCCATGCGTTCAAGGAT
>JBEKFZ010000016.1:0-60339 GCA_050013075.1 Thermoguttaceae bacterium
GCCAACGAAGGAAAGATTCGCAAGGTGGCGGCGGCCGCAAAAATCGAACTGGCCGCCCCGGACGTGATCTATCAGGTGACCGGGGCGCCCGTGGGATTCGCCGGGCCGGTGGGCATGAAACAAAAAATCCCCATCTTCGCCGACCGCGACATCCAGGCAATGGTAAATGTCGTGGTTGGCGCAAACCAGGCCGACGCCCACCTGATGGGCGTAAACCTGAATCGCGATTTCCAGGTCGATCGATTCGCCGATCTGCGAAAGGCCGTCAACGGCGATCCATGCCCGCGGTGCAGCGCGAAATTGGCCTTGCAACATGCCATCGAGATCGGGCACGTGTTCAAGCTGGGTACGAAATACTCCGAGGCCCTTAACGCACGATTTCTCGATTCCGCAGAGCAATTAAAGCCCATTATCATGGGCTGTTACGGCATCGGCGTGAACCGCATTCTTGCCGCCCTGATCGAGACCAACCACGACGAAAACGGCATTATCTGGTCCATGGCCCTGGCCCCGTACGAAGTGCTGCTGGTGCCCGTGAAGGTCCCGGACGAGCCCTCGATGAAAGCCGCCAAACAACTTCACGACGAACTTGCCGCCGCCGGGATCGACGTGCTTTTGGACGACCGCGATTGCCGCGCGGGAGTAAAGTTCAAGGACGCCGACCTGCTGGGCATTCCGCTAAGGGTGGTTATCGGCGAGCGCGGCCTGAAACAGGGCAAACTGGAAATGAAATGGCGTTGGGAAAAGGACGCCCAGATGATCGATCTCGACGGCGCCGCCAAAACCCTCGCCGACCTTGTCCGCCTCGAACGCAAGGACAATGCCCGGTTTCACAATCGGCAAAAATAACTGGCGGAGGCCCGGAATTGATATTTAGCCCGCCATGAATACACGGCGGGTTATCGATATGACTACCAGTCAAGACCCCGAGTGTATTCACCCGGGGCTAAATATGTTGGATATCATTTCATGGGCCAACCGACTATTCATTCTCCCGCATTGCTCTTGCTGGCCGCGTTTAGTCGGTATGAGGAGGCTTTGCAGTGGGCCAAACAACGGGCGGAGGCCCAGTGGGGACCGATTGAATTGGAAAGCCCGGCCTTTGAGTTCTCCGAAACGGAATACTACACATCGACCATGGGCCCGGGCTTGAAAAAAGTCTTTTTCGCTTTACAACGGCCGTTCGATCCGGCCGACCTGGTGGATGTCAAGTTGCTGAGCAACGCTTGGGAAGACGAATACGCCGCCTTGGCAATGCATCCGGAGCACCGCCCGCTTAATCTCGATCCCGGCTACATCACGCTGGGCAAGTTGATTTTGGCCTCGACCAAGGATTTCGCACACCGCATATATTTGAATCGCGGCATATACGCCGAAGTCACGCTCTATTACAAGCGCCAATGCTGGCAGCACCACGATTGCACCTTCGCCGACTATCGTCGCGAAGATTATCAGCGGTTTTTTACCCTATGCCGCGAAACGCTCCATCGCCGGTTGCGGAAATAATTGTAGACAGCACATGAAAGTAGACCGCACACTCCGTGTGCGGGACAGGCACACTAAATGCGCGTGAAATTTTCGATTCTGCGTCATCATGGCCACAGTCCGTAGGGTGCCTGAAATGCACCATCAGCTACAGATTGTGGTGCGTTTCACGCACCCTACAAAAAATCACAACCTCGCCGTGTGCGGAATCGGCACACGGAGTGTGCCGACTACAATTGCGATTTTATTAATTTTCGGGCCACTCGAAAGAATATTCCCCCGAACCGACTGTGAACACGACCTGAGCGGGTTCCTGACTGACTAACTTCACATCTGCCGATTGACTCACCGGTTTGCCTCCTTCATTTACAAGCGTGTTATCCTTGACTGGAATACAGACCGATGCGCCGGCATTAGCGGGAATAATCACTTGCATCGAGCACTGCTTACCCTGGCGTTTCCACTCGCACGCAATCCGGCCTATAATCGACTGATATGAAGCCTTAACCCATTCAATATCGGGGCAAAAGTAGGGGCGGATCACGATCCGCTGCGGGTCGTTTTTGGAAAAATCAACTTGAATTCCGCCCAATTCGCTATAAAACCACTCCTCGATATGCCCGAGCATGAAGTGATTTTGCGATGCGCCGCGAGTCGGGCCGTCCCAGGCCTCGGTCAAGGCGGTCGCGCCGTGTTCGATTTGGTATCCGTAACTCGGATGATCTTTACGTGAAGCCATATCGTAGATCACGTCCGATCGGTCCGCTTGGGCCAGGGCCTTAAGCACATAATGATGGCCCACGTCGCCCGCCGTGGTATGATTGCCGTGGTCGCGAATGTCCTTGACCAGCCGATCGACAATCGCCTGCCGTGAATCGGGATCGACCAGCCCCAAGACCAGGGGCATTGCCAGGGCTGTCTGGCTGCCTGTGGAGTAGTTCTTTTCCTGGCTATCAAAAAACTTCTGGTTGAATGCGTCCAGGATTTCCGCCGACAGATCGCGGTATTTTGCGGCATCGGCGGTTTTTCCCAAGCGCTGGGCCGTTTCGGACAAAATGACCGCGTCTCGATAATAAGTGGCCGTTGCCGTAACAGCGATGGGAGTCAATTGTGCCTGCCCGGGCCCCTTTGGGCCGATATCATACCAATCGCCCAAGCCGTAGTTGAGAATATGTCCTTGGGCCCTGGCGCCCAGATAATCCAGGTAGCGTTGCATCATGGAATAATTTTTTTCCAGGATTTGAAGGTCTCCGTAATATTGGTAGGCCAACCAAAGCGAGATGATTGAAGCGCTTCCCCACTCGGGCGAATCGCGAAATCCACCCTGGAAAACTGTGTATTCCGGCGCGATGTCGGGCACCAGGCCGTTTTCGAGTTGGGCCTCGGCCATGTCCTGGGCGATCTTTCGATACAACGGCAATACATCGTAGTTGCACATCACGCCCGGGCCGTTCAAATAACTCTCCTCCAACCAGCCCAGCTTTTCGCGGTGCGGACAATCGGTAAGCACGCTCTTCATATTGCTGATTATGGCCCAGTTGATAATCTCATGGATGCGATTGAACAATGGATTCGAGCACTCGAAAACTCCGGCCGTTCGCACGTCGGGATAAAGCACCTGCCCTTCCAGATCCTCGATAACCGGGGTTCCATCCGTTGCGGATGCGTCTTTGGGGGCCGCGCCTTGGACCTGAACCCATCGGAATCCGTAATAACTAAAACGAGGCGCCCATTCTTCGCGGCCTTCGCCCTTAAGCGTGTACTGGAAATAGGCCGGACGGCCCGAGGAAGATTGGTTGACCTGTCCGTTCGATAGAAGTTCGCCCGGCACAAGACGCACCGTCGCGCCTTTTGGACCGCTTAGGACAATCCGCGGCCAACCGGAAAAGTTCTGGCCCAGATCGTATAGCCAACCGTCTTTGATTTTTTGGGGCGGTCCGACGGGTTTGACGGTCTTCATGACTTTCATGGCTGGAATCATCTGTGCGCGTAAAATCCCGCCCGGGCCATTGACTACTGAGACCGGTTTCCATATTTCACTTTCCGAACTTTCCGAAAAACCGGGCCGATCCCATCCGGGCCGTTCCAGCCGGGCGTCGTAATCCTCGCCGCCATAAGCCCCGGAAAACACGATGGGCCCTGGAGCGCATGTCCAGGATTCATCCGTGACAACTTGGGACTTTGACCCGTCGGCATAAAGAATGTCCAATTGGACGATCGCCTTGGGCCGGCCGAACGACCAAACGCCTTTGGTATAGCGTTTGCCTTTTTCCACGTTGTACATGCCGTTGCCAAGCATCAATCCCAAGACATTCCCGCCTTGTTTCAGCGAGGCCGTAAGATCATAAGTAGTGTAAAGGCAGGATTTGCGGTAGTCCGTCCAGCCCGGATCCAGAACATTGTCGCCGACCTTGGCGCCATTCAGGCGCAGTTCGTATTGTCCCAATCCGCAGACATGGGCTTCCGCTCGCCGGACGGGCTTTTCGACCGCGAATTCCTTGCGGAATATCGGCATGGCATTGCCCGAGTCTTGGCCGATCCATTTGCCATGCCAGTCGTCGGCTTGGAGCAATCCCATTGTCCACGTCGATGGCGAACTCCATGCTCCGATCCGGCCTTGGGCGTCCCAAACTCGCACCTTCCAATAGCAGGCCTGGCAGGACTGAAGGTTTTTGCCGCCATATTCCACATGAATGGATTGTTGTGACGTAACTTTTCCGCTGTCCCAAAGATTGCCTTCGTCGCCGGCGAGTTTTTCCAACGAAGATGCGACCAAAATTTGATAGGCCGTCTGCTTTTGGCCCCGGGCAATTTGCCCCGCGCCTTTAGCAGACTCGAAGTTCCAACTCAATCGGGGTTTGACGGCGTCGATGCCCAAGGGATTTTCCAAATTCTCGCAACGCAGGCCGGTGGGCCGCAAATCGGTTTCCGCTTCCGCGGCACAAACAGCGCCCGAACCGATTGCCGAACAGGCAATTAAGAGCATTATTTTCAATAGCGGCATTTGAACCTCCTTTTTGCAACTCAAACCATTTACGTTATTATTCATTTTATAATATCGCCGGCGTAAAGTATACTTGATTGCTTCCCTTTATTTGACCGGACTATTCTTATATTCCACACGACTTTATTTACCTGAGTATAAAATTTACGATAAACCACATATCATTACCTCAATTCACCACGAAAACACGAAAGGACGAAAAAAGAAAAAAACTTATAGGCTTATATTTTGTAATTTCGTTATTTCGTATTTTCGTGGTGAAAATACTTATTTTACTTGGAGTCGTTGTCGTTTTCATTGCAAACCGCTAAATAGTTGCTAAAATTGCGTCTTTCTAATAGCCATGAAAACTTTTTTTGCATTTTTTTTGGCCGTGGTATTGGGTATCGCGCTAGGCGTGGCAACGGCCTCATGGCGTATTGCCCGGTCGCCTTGGGACGGCAATCCGCCGGTTTTAAGCGGCCCGGCATCGGTCAATCCGTCTTCACGGTCTGGACAACCGATGCCCTAATCAATCAAATAATTACCCCTAACGGGCCGTATGTTGGGAATTGGTCTTCAATCAGATATGGGTTAATTAGCCTGCTATCGGACAGTTCGTAAAACCGGGATTGCTTTACCGAGCATTTCAGCAGAGAATCCCCATTAAGATCAAGGGGGCAGCGGGAAAAACAATAAAATTTATCATTTTCTTGCCATGTCAAAAACACCTTTGTTTCATGTAGTGCTACTATCATCATTATGTGGAATTCTCCTTATCTCTTCAGGTTGTTGGGGCTCAAGGGATAATGATTTAGAAGCAAGATCTACCGCCGCCGAGTCTGCCGCGCAGCGCCGTCCGGTTGTTGTACGGGAATCTTCTCCTGCCGAACCGGCAAAAATACCCCAAAATCCGCCGGCTCAATTGCTGACGCCCGTAAAACAAACAGAATTTACGCCCCCGATCCAAGGGATCGCGGGGCCTTTAGACTCAAAGGCCGACGCGCCTCGGATCAACGAGACGCAGTTGTCGCTCATTGCCGTGGAACCGGGCGCGCGAAACGGCGATCAACCGATTGCCCAGGGAAACGAGCCGATAAATCCGTTACGTTCGCCCGATCAGCCCGGGCCCGCTCGGATCTTGGATTCTTCGACCAAACCCGGCGATCGGTCTGATGCTTCGCTTCTCCCAAAAACGGAAACGCCGCCCAATGTCCAATTGCGCCCCAAAAATAAACTCACCGACGTTCCCTTCGACCCGGTCAAAGAGAACGGTCCCATTTTTGTCGGCTGGCCCAAACCCAAGCTTGCGCTGGTCATTACCGGAGTCATTGAAGGATACATCGAGCCTTGCGGTTGTGCGGGCATTGACCGCATGAAAGGCGGCATGAGTCGGCGGCTTACGCTATTTAAAGATGATCTTCGCCAGCGAGGCTGGCCCGTGGTCGGCTTGGACGTCGGCGGATTGGCCAACGGTTTTGGCCGGGAAGCGGAAATTAAATTTCAAACCCTGGTCGAGGCAATGCGCAAAACAGGCTACGATGCCATAGCCCTGGGCGCGTCCGAGTTGCACCTGCCCGCCGGCGAAATCGCCGCCGCGGCCGCCAACCTCAACGGCCAACAAAGCCCCTTTGTTTCCGCCAACGTCGGACTGTTCGGCTTCGACTCGGGCATGACCTCCGCTTACCGCATCATTAAAAGCGGAGGCATGAGGATCGGCGTCACCTCGGTGCTGGGCAAAACATACCAAAAAGAAATCAAAAATAATGAAATCGAGATGCTCGATCCGGAGGCGGCCATCCAAAAAATCCTCCCCAAATTGAAACAACAAGCCGATTATCTGGTCCTTCTCGCCCATGCCACAAAGGACGAAACAATCGCCTTGGCCAGGAAATTTCCGGATTTTAACCTGGTAGTGACCTCCGACGGTCAGCCCGAGCCGCCGGATAAATTGCAAAAATTCAAGGACATGAAAACGCTTTATATCGAGGTAGGACACAAGGGAACGCACGCAATAGTGTTGGGATTCTACGACGAGCCGCAAAAAACAGTCCGCTATCAGAGCGTGCCCCTGGATTCCCGGTTCAAGGCTTCGCCGGAAATGAAATTGCTGATGGCCGCGTATCAGGACCAACTAAAGGCCCTGGGTTTTGCCGGACTGGGCCTGCGTGCGGCCCCGCAACCACAAAAGGAGACCAACGGCAAATTCGTCGGCTCGGCGAAGTGCGAATCCTGCCACGAGGAATCTTACGCTATATGGAAAAAAAGCCTTCACTCTAAAGCATACGATACCCTGGTAAAACTCGATCCCCCGCGGAATTTCGATCCCGAGTGCGTTAGTTGCCACGTTGTCGGCTGGAATCCCGCAAACTTCTTCCCCTATGAAGGCGGATTTGAGAGCAAGGAAAAAACGCCAAAACTCACCGACGTGGGCTGCGAATCCTGCCATGGCCCGGGCGAAAAACACGTGGCCGCCGAATCTGGCAGCAGCGAGGCCCTCATGCAAAAATTTCGCATAGCGGTACGGCTGACCAAAGCCGACGCAAAAAAATCCTTCTGCGTCTCCTGTCACGATGGCGACAACAGCCCGGATTTCAAATTTGAAACCTACTGGCCCCTGGTGGAACACTACGAAACAAGCAAGCCGGATGCTAATGGCCAAAAATGAGGAACATGAGGCGGAAATTACAAGGGGTGGGCGTTATCGGGAATTACGAGGGGTGGGCAGTTTACTGCCCACTTTATTTTCCTCCGCGTTTAGCCCACTATGTTGGGGCAGCAGTTAAACTGCTGCCCCAACATAGAAGACCGGCTGGCACCATGCGTAGCATACTTGTGGCCGGAGCATGGATTTTCACAGTGCGGGAGAATGTTATCTGATCGAAAAGGGGGATCACAATGCCCGAAGAAAAACTTCCCCAGGTTGGAGGCGTTGGTTTCGAGGACCTGAAAAAGACCAACGACTACGGGGCCGAGTATTGGAGTGCCCGCGACCTTCAACCGCTCTTGGGTTACAACCATTGGCGAAGCTTTGAAAAGGCCGTCCAAAAAGCTGTAACCTCTTGTGAGCAATCGGGTAACGACCCGGACCATCACTTTGCGCGCGCGCAAACCCATTGTTGGTGGGAAGGGAGTGGTTCAAGAAATTCCTGATTTCCAGATCTCTCGTTTCGCCTGTTACCTGATTGCCCAAAATGGCGATCCCCGCAAGCCGGAAATCGCCAGCGCCCAAAAATACTTCGCCATCCAGACCAGACGACAAGAGATGTCCGATCAAGTCGCCTTGCCTTTACCAATCAGCCAGAGCAGGATGGGAGCGGCCACGTAGATCGAACTGTAGGTGCCGGTAATCACGCCCACGAT
Source organism: Thermoguttaceae bacterium (assembly GCA_050013075.1). Lineage (GTDB taxonomy): Bacteria > Planctomycetota > Planctomycetia > Pirellulales > Thermoguttaceae > JBEKIK01. Next base: position 7,832 of record JBEKFZ010000016.1, read on the forward strand.
CAGGGCGAAAGACAGGCCTCGCAGGGCCTGCCCGGCGAAAAAGTAGAGCACCACTATCACGATGAACACGGTGAGGGAAGTAAGCAGCGTCCGGCTTAGCGTTTGGTTTGTGCTAAGGTTTACCATTTCGGCGGTCATGTTCGGATCCTTGCCCCGGACTTCGCGGATTCGGTCGAAAACCACGATCGTGTCGTTCACCGAATAACCGATGATGGTCAAAAACGCGGCGATAATCGGCAGGTTGATTTTGAACGGATCGATGTACAACCATCCGAAATAAGGTGCCAGATAGTAGCTGAAAGCGATCCCGCCGAGCATCACCAAAACGTCGTGGACCAGGGCTATCACGGCCGCCAGGCCGAAAGCCACGCCCTGGAATCGAATCCAAAGATAAAGGATAATCAACACCCAGCTTGCCATAAGCGCGTATATGGCTTGATACCTGGTGTTAACCGCCACCGCGCCGCCGATGGCGTTTGAGGCCGGAAAGTAAGGCGCTTGGCTTAGTTTCTGTTTAACGTAGTTGAAAACGTCCTCGGCCTTTTCCGGAGGCAGACCGATTTTTACGGTCCAATTCGGGTAAGTTGCCTTGCTTCCCTCTTCAAAATTTTTATCGATTTCGAAGTTTTTATCGGCGGCTTTGATTTCCAGCGGTATATTCTTCTCCTCGAACTTTTTTTCCTGAAGTGATTCTTTCAAGAGATCTTCCACGCTTTGGCGGTCGAGTTTTTCAGAAAAAATAAGTTGGGCTTCGGCTCCGCCCGCGAAAGGATCGGCGATTTGCGTCGCTGTTTTTTCCGCACCGGTAATTGTTTCCGCGGCAGGCGCTTTTTCCGCGGGCTTTTCGGGTGTGGGCTTTTCGGCTGGGGGCTTTTCGGCTGTGGGCTTTTCCTCGGCGGATGTTGACAACGGTTTCGCCTGCTCGGTTGCCGCGGCGTCGGGCGGAGCGGCCGCGGTCGCCTCGACCTGACCGAATATCAGCGGCATTGCAGTTACGACCGCCATCAGGCTCGATGACCTGAAGGAGCGGCTGGATTGCTTTTTCCCGCCGGGTTCGTCCGGTTTGGCGGGCAAGTCGAGAGGCTGGGCGGGAACAGAGGCGGGCTCGATCTTCTCGGCCGGCTTTCCCGCGGGTTTTTCCTCTTTCGGCGGCTCTTTTTCCGATTTCGCGGAGCCAATCAAGGAAATCTTCTTCACCTCCATCTCGTTTACGGCCAGTTTGCCCGTAAAGACTGTTTTGAGTTCTTCTTTTACCTGTTCGATGTTAGTATTCGAGGTATTTACCTCGAATCGCACATTCTTTTCCTGCTGGCCGACGCTCACTTCGCTTATGGTCACATCAGGGAAATTTTTGGGCATATTTTCCAGTTTATTGCGGATATCGGCTACATCCTGTGACTTGTTGAACAGCGTTTGCACCGATACTCCGCCGGTGAAATCGATATCGAACAGCCCCTGCCCGCGCCAAAATGCAACGGCCAATCCCAGCACCGTGATCAGGACCGAAAAGGTCGCGCAGTATGGGAACAAACCCATGAAATCGATCTCAGTATGCCCGACAAGGTGGTGCATCTTCAACTGCGTGATCCAGCGGTGTTTTTCGGCGACGTCGAAGATGACCCGGGCCACGAAAACCGAGGTGAACATACTGATCGAAACGCCCAGGAACAGGGTCACGGCAAAGCTTTTGACCTGTTCGGGGGCGATGGCGTAGAGCACCACGGCCGCGATCAAATGCGTTATGTTGCAGTCGATGATCGTTGCGCTTGCTCGCTGAAAGGCGTTGCGGATGGCCATGCGCAAGGCCGCGCCGCGGGCGAGTTCCTCGCGCAGTCGTTCAAAGACCAGCACGTTGTTGTCCACGGCCATGCCCACCGTCAAGGCGAAACCGGCAAAGCCCGGCAAGGTGAACGCCGCCTTTACGCCGATCATGATCGCCAGCAAAACCACGATGTTCATGGCCAGGGCGATATCGGCGATCAGCCCGGGAAAACGGTAATACCAGAGCATGAACGCGGGCACAAGGACCATGGCGATAATCAGGGCTATGGTGCTCTTGCGGATAGTGTCGCTTCCCAGCGTGGGACCGCAGAAGAGTTTGCTGATCGGCTCCTTGTTCAACGTGGCGGGCAGGGCGCCGGCGTTGAGCACGTCGACCTGTTGTTCCACCTCTTGTTTGGTGAAAGTGCCTTCAATTATGCCCTGATCGAAAATTTGTCCTTTAAGCCCAGGCGCGGAATATATTTTTCCGTCCAGGATGATGCCCAATCTGCGCTGGAAGCCGGTCACTTCGTCGGGTTTGTTGTCTCCGCTCAACATGCCGAATAATTTTCCGCCTTGGGAGTTGAATACAAACGAGACGGCGAGTCCGCCGCTTGGATCTTGTCCCGGACCGGCATGATCCAGGTAATCGCCGGTGACGTTGTAATTATCCTGGAGCACCAGGACTTCGGCAACTTTCTTTTTGCCGACCGTGCGCTCCCGTACGGCGATATCCTTGGAAATAACCTTTTTCTCTTGATCTTCCCAGATCGGCTCCCACCAGGCCTCGCGATTCCCCTCGGAATCGAGTATTACGTTTTGATTGGGTTCGCCATTGGCGATTTCGATCAATTCCTTGTTGTCGTGTGTATTGGCCAAGATGCGGAATTCCAGCGTGCCCACCCGGGATACCATATCGGCTACGCGATTGGCTGCGGCCTCGTCCACGTCGGGTATGATAATTTCCACACCGTCGTTGCCATACTGGACGATTTTGATTCCCTTCATGTCGCCGGGATTGATGCGCTTGGTGATCGCGGCGATGACTTTATCCATATCCGGGGTTTGGCCCGGCTTTAACTGGTTTTTATCGATATCGTAAATCAAGATCATGCCCCCGCTCAGATCGATGCCCAGTATTGGCGGCCAATACACCGTCAAAATGGTAAGGCTGCAGAATAGCGTCCAAAGGATCACGCCGATTTTCCAGCCGTAATCGGGCATTCGCAGAGTTTTGGCGAAATAACCGCCCAACAAGAATGGCGCCACCATCAAGACAAGTACGATAATCGCATTCACGTACGAGGACATGGAAATTTAGGGGTTAGGGGCTAGGGATTGTGGTTTAGATTCTTTGTGTTGTAAAAAGGGGTCAGAATTATTTTTTATTTCTGTGTTAATAAGAAAAAGAGATCTACAAACAAAAAATAGTTCTGACCCCTTTATGCCCTTCATTATTTGGAATTTTCTTCCTCCGCCGGCTCGCCGCTAATTACCCGGGCAATGGAACTAAGAGTTATCCGCAGTTTGGTATTCGTAGTTTCATCGACTTTGAGGCTTACTTCATCGGCTTCGCGGTGTACGTTCACCACCACGCCGTAAACTCCGCCGACGGTAACCACCCGATCGTTCTTCTTCACGTTGGCGAGCATATCCTGACGCCGCGATTGTTCCTTGCGCTGGGGGCGGATCAGCATGAAGTAGAACAGCAATCCAATCAACAGGAATGGGAGAATTTGAATAAAAAGCGACATTCCGCCGCCGGTAGGTGGATTTACGGCGCCATTATCGCCGTCAGCAAAAAGCATTAGTGAGGAAAGCCAATGTGTATTCACGTAATAATCCCCTCTTGTTGGGTGGCTATTGTATTATATTAAGCCCATTATATTAAACTGTTGTGCCACAAGTCACAAGGGGAGAGGGGAAGGATGAAGGATGAAAAAAGTCATGAAACTTGTTTATAAACTCCAGCGTTGAAACGAGATAAAATGGGCGGTTAATTAGCCACTCATAACAACCTATCAGGTATAATCTACCCCTTCCTTCATCCTTCATCTTTTGTAGCTTTCCAGCCGGCGAGTTTCTTTTGCCGGAATTCTTCAAAACCATCGGCCTCGATGGCTTTGCGTGCGTCGGCCAGAAGCCGTTGATAGTACTGAAGATTATGCAGCGAAACCAATATCGGTCCGAGCATTTCACCGGCCATGAAAAGATGGCGAATATAACCTCGACTCCGCCGGCAAGCGGCACAAAGACATCCGGGTTCAAGAGGGGAATCATCCCGCTCATATTGCAGGTTGCGGAGCCTAAGCGGACCGTAATCGGTAAAGGCCATGGCATTACGTCCGTTTCGGGTGGGTATCACGCAGTCGAACAGGTCGATCCCTCGAGCCACCGCTTCCAGAATATCTTCCGGCCGGCCCACGCCCATAAGATACCGTGGTTTGTCCGTGGGCAAATCAGGAACTGTTACATCAAGGATGCGATACATTTCCCGCGGGTGTTCGCCCACGCTTAACCCCCCTACTGCATAGCCTGCGAAATCCATCTCACAAAGCTCTTCGGCACACCATTTGCGCAGTTCCGGGTCCAGCCCGCCTTGGACGATGGCAAACAGCGCTTGATCCGCACGTTTTGCGGCCTTTTGGCAACGTTTTGCCCAACGTACGCTGCGCTGGGCAGCGTCCAGGATTACGCCGGAATCGTTGGGCAATCCTACTACATGGTCCAGCACCATGGCCACGTCGCTGCCAAGGCTCTCCTGAATAGCCACGGCACGCTCCGGCGAAATCGTCACCAGCCGGCCATCGATATGGCTGCGGAAGATTACTTCTTCTTCGGAAACTTGTGCCCGATCGGCAAGGCTGTAAAGCTGGAACCCGCCGCTATCGGTCAAGATGGGTCCATCCCAACCCATAAAGCGATGCAGCCCGCCCAATGCAAAGACCGCTTCTTCGCCCGGGCGCAACGCAAGGTGATAGGTATTGGCCAGCAGCATTTGCGCCCCCGTAGCGCGGATTTGGGCGATTTCCAGCCCTTTTACGCTTCCCTGGGTTGCGACCGGCATGAAGGCCGGCATATCGACGGGCCCGTGCGGGGTGGAAAAAGTCGAGCGCCGCGCTCTGCAACCAGCGTCGGTGTGATGCAGTTGGAAGGAAAATTTCTTCGATGACATGCAATAATTGATAAAATATAACCTCTTGATGTGTAAATACTTAAGCCCACGGGTTGCAACCCGTGGGCTTGGAGGAAAACAAAATCTCGATGAAAACAAAACCTTATCGCCCGAGTTCTTATTCCCCGCGGAGTTTCAGACCCAAGACCGTAAGTTTTTCGCGAACCTCGTTCAGGCTGGTCACGCCGAAATTCTTGCACTCCAAAAGGTCGTCGCCCGTGCGACGGATCAATTCGCCCAGCACGTTGATGCCCAGGCGGATCATGCACTTCCGCGCTCGGACGGAGAGGTTCAAATCCGAGATGGGCTTGGCCAACAAGGCCTGTTCGTCGGCGGTGAGCATTTCCGGCTCGAATATCTCGGCGGCGTGTTTGTCGGCGGCGAACTGGCCCAGACGCAATCCTTTTGTAGCCAACATTTCCTTGATCTCGGTGAGGCTGGTTTCGCCGAAGTTTTTGCTAGCCAGCAGGTCCTGTTCGGTACACCTGCACAAATCGCCCAGCGTCATGATGCCCATCTTTTGCAGGCAATTTCGGCTCCGCACCGAAAGCTCGAAATCGGTCACCGGTATACTGAGCACCTGGCTCATTCGATCGCGTTTCTTTTGTGCGTCCTCGTCGTAGTATTGCTCGTGCGAGGCCTCGGTGTCCTTGAAAAAGAGCGCGGCTCGCGGATGGTCGGGATACACGTCCAAAACCCGCTGATAGCACTGCGCGGCTTTATCGTATTGTTCGCGATCCTCGTACAGCAATCCCAGATTCAAGAGCGAACCCACGTTTGCGGGAAACCGGCCCACTGCCCGTTTGTACAATTCCATGGCCGTATCGTCGTTGCCGTGCCGATCGTTTTCCATGGCCAAGCCGAACAGCGCCCCGGGATGATTGCGATCGGCCTCCACTGCGCGTTCGTAAAGGGCGATCACTTCGAATGGATTGCCGCCCAAGACCGAAACCGTGGCCGCCCGCTGGGCCAGATAATCGGCGGTTTGCTCGATGGCCCCGGAAAGCCGATCCAAAACGGCGAGAGACTCGGCGGCCTTTCCGGCATAGCGCAGGGCTTCAGCCCGGCCCAAAGTGCATTCGCCGACGTCGTAGCCGGCCTTTTCCGCTGCAAGATAACAATCGCAGGCCGCGACATAATCCTCACGGGCGAAAAGCGATTTGGCCAGAAAATAATGGGCCAGCGCCCCGCCGTCGGCTAGCCGCAAAACCTCGATCGCTCGATAGTATCGTCCCAACAAATGTAGACATACTCCAAAGCGCACGTTGCTTGCCGGGGTTTGCTCTTCCTTGGCTTGCAGTTCGTTGACCGCGTCGCGCAGCACCTGATATTGCGAGAAATCGCGGGCAATGGCCTCCTGCATTTGCCGCACCTCGCGCGGCCCGAAAGTATCGTTTACCAAGACCAGTCGCTTTAAATCGAAATCCAGCATTTGTGTCATCGAAATAGGCTCCTCCGATGGGGAAGATTTATTATTTCTACCCGTACTCCTCTCCCTTTGGGAGAGGGCGGGTGAGGGTAATCATATATTTAATGAGCCAGCGGTGGGAGTCGGACCCACAACCCCCGCATTACGAATGCGGTGCTCTGCCAATTGAAGCTACGCTGGCAAGTCGTTTCCTGGCAATGACTTGCGTTACATCTCGCCAATTGCCGGCAGGAGGAAATTAGACGACTAATTTACCATTGTATTCAAGCACCCGCAAGTCCTGCTGTCATAATTGACGGGCTTATACACGGCGGCTACCATGATATTTATGCTCACAGTCGTCGAGTTTGCCGCGGCCGGACGTGTCTTTGGTCAGGCCAACCATGTCATTTGAAAAAGAAAATCCTGGAAACAACCATCAATTAACGTCAACAAATAGGAATGCTTCAACAAATAAGAATGCTTCGTTTTACCGGCTCGATTGTAATCTTTACCCTGTTGGCCGCCGCCTTAACCAAGGCAGCGGTGTCTCCTGAATCTCCGCGGCACGCTCGGATTACGTCTTCCTTTGATCAGGATTGGCGATTTCTAAAGGCCGACGCAGCGGATAAAATCCCCGGCGCCGAGAATCCAGATTTCGACGACTCCGCATGGCGGACGCTGAATGTGCCGCACGACTGGAGCATCGAAGGCCCTTTTGATGAAAAAAATCCCACCGGGGGAGCGGGCGGATTTCTGCCTGCCGGCGTGGGCTGGTATCGCAAGCATTTTACCCTGCCGGCTGAATACGCTAAGAGCCGCGTGTTCATCGATTTCGACGGGGTGATGGCCAACAGCGACGTCTGGATCAACGGCCGGCATCTGGGCAAACGTCCCTATGGTTACGTCAGTTTCCGCTACGAACTGACCGGGGGGCTCAATTTTGGCGAGAACAGGCCCAACGTTCTTGCCGTCCGGGCCGATAATTCCGCCCAGCCCGCTTCGCGCTGGTACAGCGGCGCAGGGATCTATCGCCACGTTCGTTTGGTGGCGACCAATCCCACACACATCGACCAGTGGAGCACGTTCGTCACTACGCCCAAGATCGAATCGGACCAGGCGGTAGTCCGCGTGCAAACCACGGTGGTCAACCAATTCGACGACCAGCGCGAGGTCTCGGTGCAATTTAGCATCATTGCCCAAGATGACCAGACCGTGCAAACCGCCGAGACCGCGTCCCAAACCATCCCGGCCGGCAAATCCGCCGATTTCCAGCAGGACCTCAACGTCAAGAATCCAAAACTCTGGGACCTGGACCATCCCATGCTTTACCGCGCCATTGTAGAAGTCCGCTCGGGCGGCGCTGCGCTTGACGACGAGGTTGCTTCGTTTGGCATTCGCGATTTTAAGTTCGAGCCTGCCACCGGCTTTTGGCTAAACGGAAAGAATTTCAAGATCAAGGGCGTTTGCCTGCACCACGACGGCGGCGCGGTGGGTGCGGCGGTTCCGTTGGGCGTCTGGCAACGGAGGCTGGAAGCGCTCAAGCAGATCGGGGTAAACGGCATTCGCACCGCGCACAATCCCCCGTCCCCGGAATTCCTCGATCTGTGCGACCGCATGGGACTGCTGGTAATGGACGAATTATTCGATTGCTGGACAGTGGAAAAGAAACGCTACGATTATCATCTTTTCTTTAACGAGTGGTCGAAAACGGACGCCCGCGACACCGTTCGACGCGACCGCAATCACCCCAGCGTTATTCTATATAGCGTGGGCAACGAGATTCACGACACGCCAAAGGCGGAACTGGCCAAGGGCATACTCAAAGGCCTGGTGGAAGTCTGCCACGAAAACGATCCCACGCGCCCGGTAACGCAGGCCTTGTTTCGACCGAACGTGAGCCACGATTACGACAACGGCCTGGCCGACATGCTGGACGTGATAGGCACAAACTACCGCGACGCCGAACTGCTTGCCGCGTATCAGGCAAAACCCACGCGCAAGATCATCGGCACAGAGCAGGGCCATGACCGCAAAATTTGGCTGACCTTGCGCGACAACCCGCCCGAGGCCGGCCAGTTTATTTGGTCCGGGATCGATTATCTGGGCGAATTGCGGGCCTGGCCGATAGTCGTGTCGGGTTCCGGCCTTTTGGACCTGACCGGCAAGCCCAAACCGATGGCTTACCAACGGCAAAGTTGGTGGAGCGAGAAACCAATGGTCCGTATTGCCCGCCGGGTAGCCGCCGAGCGCGACACGGCGGCGGATCCCGAGTTCAAGCCGCTGAACCATCGCCAAACCCAATTCTCCGATTGGACCCCGCAAGACGCCAACCCGCACGAGGAGAACGTCGAGGTTTACAGCAATTGCGAGGACGTGGAACTTGTGCTCAACGATAAATCCCTGGGATCCAAACCGCGCAATGCCGACGACGCGCCGCGCGTCTGGAAAGTCGAGTTTGAACCCGGCACAATCAAAGCGCTGGGCAAAAACAAGGATCAGGTCGCGGCCGTTGACGAACTGCAAACGTCCGGCAAACCGGCCAAAATCGTACTTACCGCGGACCGCGATAAACTTTCGACCGATTGGGACGATGTTTGCTATGTCACTGCCGCGGTTGCCGATGAAAACGGCGTACTTAATCCATGGGCCGACGATTTAATAAGTTTTAAAATCACCGGCCCCGGCGTCATCGCTGCCGTTGACAACTCAGATCGTTCCAGCCACGAACCTTTCCAGGCCGCCCAGCGTCGCGCATTCCACGGTCGATGCGTTGCCATTCTGAAGGCCGGCGCACCGTCGGGCCGAATCGCCTTGACCGCTTCAGCCGTCGGATTGGCCGAATCCTCAATTACCATTGAAGCCGTGGAGCCGGCCGAGAAACAACCCGCGGCTTCTACCGAAAATCCTCCGGCGACACCGCCGGGAGCATCCGATCCGCGCCTGCCGACCTTGTTTATCATCGGCGATTCAACGGTCAAAAACGGCAGCGAAGAAGGTGACGGCGGTTTATGGGGTTGGGGTTATCCAATTGCCTCATTCTTCGACAAAACCAAAATCAACGTCCAGAACCGCGCTTTGGGCGGACGCAGCAGCCGGACCTTTCAGACTGAAGGCCTGTGGGATAAAGTCTTGGCCGGAATGAAACCCGGCGATTTCGTCATGATGCAGTTCGGCCACAACGACGGCGGTCCTTTAAACGCCGGCCGCGCCCGGGCCTCGTTGAAAGGCAACGGCGATGAAACCCAGGAAGTCGTGATCGAGGTTACCGGTAAAAATGAAGTGATTCATACCTACGGCTGGTACATTCGCAAGTATGTTTCTGACGCCAGGGCCAAGGGGGCCGTGCCCATCGTCCTCTCGCTTATTCCCAGGAATATGTGGACCGACGGCAAGGTCAACCGAGCCTCGAAGGGTTACGGCAAATGGGCGGCCGAGGCGGCAAAAGACGGCGGAGCGTTTTTCATCGACCTTAACGAAATCGTCGCAAAGCACTACGACGCGGAGGGACCCGCCAAGGTCGCGGCGGAATACTTCACCGAAAAGGACCATACCCATACCACCGCGGCCGGGGCCAAGCTCAATGCCGCGTGCGTCATCGAAGGACTCAAGGAATTAAAGGACTGCCCGCTGTTGAAATACTTGGCAGATGTGCCCGAGCGGCAGGATCACTGACTTCGGAAAATTTATTGTCTGAGGAACTCCATGACACAGCGAATTCTCAAGCGTTATTTTGCGATATCCTTGATCCTGGCCGTATCCGCTGGCATCAGCCCGGGCGAGGATAAGCCGCCGGCTGCCGTTGGGCAACGCGTCTTCGATGTAAAAACCTTCGGCGCTTCCGGCGACGGCAAGACCCTGGACACGGCGGCGATCAATAAGGCCATCGGCGCGGCATCTGCGGCCGGCGGAGGAACGGTGTATTTTCCGGCCGGCGTATATCTATCCGGCTCGATTCACCTTGCCGATAACATCGCTCTTTTTCTCGATCACGGCGCAGTGATCGAGGCCTCGGCCGATCCCAAGGTTTTTGACGAAGGCGAGCCCAACGTCTGGGGAGATAAGTACGAATACCAGGATTTCGGCCACAGCCATTTCCACAACAGCCTGATCTGGGGCGAGGACCTGGAAAACGTATCCATCCTCGGTTCCGGGCGCATCCACGGCAAGGGGCTAAGCCGCGGACTAGAACATCTTAACCGCGTCGGGAGCCAGGGCAACAAGGCGATCGCCTTGAAAAACTGCCGCAACGTCGTACTACGCGATGTTTCCATGCTCAGTTGCGGGCACTTCGCCATCCTGGCCACCGGCGTGGATAATCTCACGATCGACAACCTGAAAATCGACACCAACCGCGATGGCATCGACATCGACTGTTGCCGTAACGTGCGGGTCTCGAATTGCAGCGTCAATTCGCCCAATGACGACGCAGTCGTGCTGAAAAGTTCATTCGCGCTCGGTTTCGCGCGGGCCACGGAGAACGTCACCATAGTGAATTGCCAGGTCAGCGGCTACGACGTGGGCACGCTGCTGGACGGCACCTTTCAGCGAAAAACACAACATTCTCCGGATAACGACGGAATTACCGGGCGGATCAAGTTCGGCACCGAATCGAACGGCGGGTTTAAAAACATCGCCATTGCCAACTGCGTGTTCGATCGCTGCCGCGGGCTGGCCCTGGAAACGGTCGACGGCGGATTGCTGGAAGACGTCTCGATTACGAATATCACCATGCGCGACGTCACAAGCGCGCCGATTTTCCTGCGACTGGGCGCCCGCATGCGCGGCCCGGAAGGAGTTCCGGTGGGTCGGCTCAGCCGGGTGAACATCAGCAACCTGATAGCCTACAACGCCGATCCGAAGTGCGCTTCAGTCATCAGCGGCATTCCCGGCCATGACATCGAAGACGTGAAGCTGAGCAACATCCGCATCTATTACCAGGGCGGCGGAACAAAGGACCAGGCCGCGCTGAAACCGCCGGAAAAAGAGCGGGAATATCCCGAGCCTTCCATGTTCGGCGCAATTCCGGCCTACGGTTTCTTCATCCGCCACGTCAAAGGCCTTGAGATGAACAACGTCGAAGTCGGTTATCTCAAGGAAGACCTGCGCCCGGCGTTCATGCTGGATGACGTGAAAGACGCGGAATTTCGCAATGTCAAAGCCCAACTTGCACCCCAAGTGCCGGAGTTTATACTCAATAATGTCGAGGACTTCAGCGCCCATGACTGCCGATCCGTGCCCGACCTGCGGCTTGAAAGTGCGAAAAAGCAGACTATCCCTTGAACCTTGCCCGTCCACACTCGCTTATTCCAAATGACTCGCCATGAAAAAGGTCATTAGATATTGCATTTTTCTGTGCGTCATAATCGGCGGCCTCGCGTTGCCATTCGTTATTATTAATGAGCCGCGGGCGTTCGCAGCCCAGGAAAAGACTGCGTATAAATTCGATTTCGGCCCGGGCCGCGTCGAGCTGGGGTACATTCAGGTCCTTCCGACCACGGTATACAACAACGATCTGGGCTACGGATTCGATCTTGGATCGACCGTTTCGGCGGCGGACCGCGGCGGGGACGATGCCCTTCGCGGCGATTTTTGCACCAGCGACAAACCTTTTTACTTTTCGGTCGCGCTGCCGGAGGGCAATTACAATGTTACAGTCACCCTGGGAGACCGGACCGAAGCCACGAATACCACGATCAAAACCGAATCGCGCCGCTTGATGCTGGAAAAGGTTGTCACGGAGCCCGGTAAATTCGCAACCCGCACGTTCACGGTCAACGTCCGCACGCCGAAAATAGCCGCCGATAAAGAAGTCCGCTTAAAACCACGCGAAAAAGGACCGCCGTTGGTTATGCATTGGGACGATAAACTCACATTGGAGTTCAACGGCCCGCGCCCCTGCGTTTGCGCGTTGGAAATTTCCAAGGCGGACGACGCGGTTACGCTCTATCTGGCGGGCGATTCCACAGTCACCGACCAGCCCCTGGAACCCTGGAACAGTTGGGGGCAAATGCTACCCCGGTTTTTCAAGCCGGGCCTCGCCGTTGCCAATCACGCCGAATCAGGCGAGACTCTAAAAAGCTTCATCGGCGAAAGACGGTTGGATAAAGTTTTAAGCACAATCAAACCCGGCGATTACCTGTTCATACAGTTCGGGCACAACGACATGAAGGATAAGAGTCCCAACGCCGGGGCGTTCACCACGTATAAAGATAATCTAAAGCGATTCATTGCCGATGCCCGCAAGCAGGGGGCTAATCCAGTCCTTATTACTTCCATGCACCGCTTGCGATTCGACTCCGAGGGCAAGGTCGAAAACTCGTTGGGCGATTATCCCGAGGCCGTGCGTCAGACTGCCAAGGAAGAAAACGTGCCGCTTATCGACTTGAACAACATGAGCAAGACGTTTTACGAGGCTTTGGGACCGCAAAACGCCAAAAAAGCGTTCATGGACGGCACGCATCATAATAATTACGGCAGTTATGAGCTTGCCAAGTGCATTGTGGAAGGCATTAAGGCGAACAAACTGGGAATAGTCAAATTCCTGGCGGATGACGTTCCGGCGTTTGACCCGAGCCGCCCTGATCCGGTGGAAACATTCGATGTGCCGGCCAGTTCGCAGAGCACAACGGTTAAACCAGAGGGAAACTGAAAGTCGCTTGGAACTGTTAGTATGGAATATAGAAAAACTCCGGGCACAAGTGCCCGGGCTGAACCTTTAATGCGATATTCATTACTTGACACTCAATAAATTGACAATTGGCGTTTTTTCCGTGAATAATGGAGTAAATAATGAAGACTCACTCTCAATCGGTAGTTACGGCGGTTTTGGGCCTCTTGCTTTGCGCGGTTCCGCTCTTGGCTGCGGACATCAACGAACTTCAACTCAATTTCGACCGGCCGCCGGACGATTCGCGGATCATGATGCGTTGGTGGTGGTTCGGGCCGGCCGTAACCAAGGCCGAACTCCAACGCGAAATGGAGTTGATGAAAGCCGGCGGCATCGGCGGATTTGAAGTGCAGCCGACTTATCCGTTGGCGCTCGACGACGAGAAGGCGGGAATAAAGAATTTTAAATTCATGTCGCCGGAATTTCTCGACGCCCTGAATTTCACGGCCGGGAAAGCCAAAGAACTCGGCTTGCGCATGGACTTGACGCTGGGCAGCGGTTGGCCTTATGGCGGACCGCAATTTTCAGTCAACGATGCGGCCGGCTCGCTGTACGTCGAAAACGTCCGAATCAGGCCGGGATACAAACACGTTCCGTTGCCGTACATCTACGAGGGCGAAAAGATAATCGCCGCCTTTATCGGCCCGCACAAACAAACCAAACCCGGCGAACCGCCGGACGACGAGCCTGAAACGCCTCGCGGCAACGCCCCCGGAGATCAGGAATCCCGCGACAACCCGCCCAGAGACGACAATCCATTTAGAGAGCTGGACGGCGGGGATGGCCCGCCCAGAGGGCAGGACAATCGCATCGTCGTTTATAAAGAACTCGAAATTCACGACAAGGGGGTCGATATTCCCAAGGGTTCCGGCGATATGAAGCGGGTTACGTACATCATTGCCAGCCAAACCATGATGAAAGTGAAGCGTGCGGCCTACGGCGCCGAGGGTTTTGTGATCGACCATTACAATCCGGCCGTCATCGGCAAATTCATCAAGCTGATAGCCGAACCTGAATTCCAGGCTTGCGGTCCCAATCGGCCTTATTCGGTTTTTTGCGACAGTTTGGAATCGGCCGGCGAGGATTGGACGGCTAATATTTTCGAGGAATTTCAAAAACGCCGGGGCTATGATCTTAGACCGCATCTCGCGGCCTTGATCTACAACACCAGCGCGAAAGCCCGCGATATTCGCCACGATTGGGGAAAAACAATGACCGAAATGTGCAACGATTATTTCATCGCGGGCATTGAAAAATGGGCGAAGGCCAATGGGACGAAATTCCGTTTGCAGGCCTACGGCACGCCGCCCGCCGCACTTTACAGTTACGCATACGCCGACCTGGGCGAAGGCGAAGGCTACAACTGGAAGGGTTTCCGCGAGACGCGCTGGGCCTCTTCGGCCAATCATCTGCTAGGGCGACCCATTACAAGTTCCGAGACCTGGACCTGGCTCCATTCTCCCATATTCCGCGCGACTCCCCTGGACATAAAGGCCGAGGCGGATATGCACTTCCTGCAAGGTATCAACCAACTTATCGGTCATGGTTGGCCCTATTCGCCGCCGGAGGCCGAGTATCCCGGCTGGCGGTTCTACGCCTCCATGGTGTTTAGCGAAAAAAATCCCTGGTGGATCGTCATGCCCGAGACGGCAAAATACCTACAGCGCGTCAGTTACATGATGCGCCAAGGCCAACCCGCCAATGACGTTGCGCTCTATCTGGCCGACTCCGACGCCTGGGCGAGTTTCGTGCCCGGCCGGGTGGCCATGAACGGCGCCGTTTCCAGGCGGTTGGGACGTGAAGTTGTCCGCCAGATACTCGAATCCGGCTACAATCTCGATTTCTTCGACGACGGTTTGCTCGATATGCGCGGCAAGGTTGACGGCGGCGCCCTCAGCTTCGGCGACCTGAAATACAAGGTCGTGGTGCTGTCCGGCGTGGAACGCATCCCGCCCTCGACGATGCGCAAACTCGATGAATTCGTAAAGGGCGGCGGAATATTGATCGCCACGCGCAGCATCCCTTCCATCGCGCCGGGTTTCAAAGCCACCGACGAGGACCAAAAAACCGTTAAGGAAATCGCCCAGCGACTGTTCGAAGACGAAAACTCGCCGGGAATATTCCTGGAATCGGATAGAGAGTTGGGTAAGGCGTTGGCCAAGCACCTGACGCCCGACGTCAAGTTCGAGCCGGCAGCGCCGAAAATCGGCTTCGTGCATCGCAAAACCGAATCGGCCGATATCTACTTCCTGGCCAACACGGACAACACGCCCAAAAAAGTGAAGGCCGCCTTCCGCGTCCAAGCAATGCAGCCTGAGAAATGGGATCCCATGACCGGCCAGGTTGAGGCGGTTGACGTCATCAGTCGTGACAATAACCTCGCCTCGATCAACCTTAATCTCGAACCCTACGCTTCTCAAATAATCGTATTCACCAAGCGCGCCTTGCCCGCCGCTCAGCCGGCGGCACAAACCGCCTCCAACCCGAAAGCAATCGATATTAGCGACGGATGGAGCGTTTCATTCGGAAAGGACTCAAAGCCCGTGACGATTGACAAGCTGACTTCCTGGACCGAAAACGAAGCGACTCGCTACTTCTCCGGCGTGGCCGTTTATGAGAAGAAGGTCAAGGTTCCCTCCGCGATGCTCAAGCAGGAACTTGCCGTGCAACTCAGCCTCGGCGAAGCAAAAGTCAAGACCAAGACCGATGAAGGACAGAAGGGACCGGCCGATATCAACGAACCGCCCAGACCGCAGTCCGACACCGTCGACGCAATACGTGCGCCGACCAGGCCCGGCCCGCGAATGCAGGCCATGCTCGACGCCCCCGTGCGCGAGGCGGCCGTGGTTTACGTAAACGGCAAGCGAGCCGGATCGGTCTGGTGCCCGCCATATCGCGTCGATGTCAGCGGATTGCTACACGACGGCGAAAACGATATCCGCATCGAGGTCGCAAACCTCGCGATAAATTATATGGCCGACTTCAAAAATCATCCCCTGCCCGACTACTCGGCCTTGAACGCCCGATACGGCGAACGTTTCCAGCCGCAGGACATGAAGCAGGTAAAACCAGTCCCCTCGGGTCTGCTGGGACCAATTAAGATTATCGCAACAGAAAAAACAACCCCGTAACAGAGGACCGGCAACGTAATTTATTGATATAATCAAAACGGATACTATTTACGTTTGCACGGCAAATGAACCGAGGCCGTCCAACGGACGGCCGGAAAAAGGGGCAAAAGGTTTACTTGCCAGGTCATTATCCAAGCAAACATCAATAAAAGGTGGCAAACATGAAACTTCACACTGCGTTATGCTGCATCTTGATCTGCTTGCTCGCCGCGACAGCCTCGCTCGCTCAAACGCCGACTCAGTCTCAGCCGTCCCTGCCGCATTTTGAAAAGCGCGGCGCGGCCACTCAGCTTATCGTCGACGGCAAGCCGTTTATCATTCTGGGCGGGCAGGTGGCGAATTCCACCGGGTTTCCGGACCGGATGGAACTTGCCTGGCCAAAGTTCAAAGCCCTTAATGCAAATACGATTGAATTCCCGATCTACTGGGAACAGATCGAACCCCAGGAAGGGAAGTTCGATTTCAGCGGGGTCGACCGGATTATCCGCGGTCTGCGCGGTCAGGGTTTGCGGGCCATACCGCTTTGGTTCGGCACATATAAGAACGGCGCGATGGACTACGTGCCAGTTTGGATAAAAACCGACACAAAGCGTTTTCCGCGGGTGCTGGACTACGGCGGCCGGCCCATCAGCGTTCTTTCGCCGCATGGGCGGGCGACTCTGGACGCCGACCGCCGGGCATACGGCGAACTGATGAAACACATCAAGGAAATCGACGGGAACGATCACACCGTGATCCTCGTGCAAGTGGAGAACGAGTCGGGCCTGCTCGGTTCGGTGCGCGATTACTCGGCTGAAGCCACGCAATTGTTCAACGGTCCGGTCCCGGAAGCGCTGGTTATGGCTCTGAACAAAAAGCCGGGCACTTGGAAGGAAGTTTTCGGCCCCCGAGCCGAGGAAATGTTCACGGGTTATTATATTTCCAGCTACATCAATGCCGTGGCCCGCGCAGGCAAGGAAATCTACCCCATTCCAACTCTGGTCAACGTGTGGATGGGCGGCGAAGGCACCAACGACAGGTTCCTCGAGTTCGATCGTCCGGGAGATAGTTATCCCAGCGGCGGTCCGCAGTCGCACATGATCGACCTGTGGAAGGCAACCGCGGCGGACATCGATCTTATCGGGCCGGACATTTACCATCAATCGTCGGACATCTACCGCATGATCCTCTCGCGCTACCGCCGGCCGGACAATCCGCTGTTTGTTGTGGAGACCGGCGGGGGCAAGCCGTTTGCCCGTTATTTTTTCTACGCCCTGGCGGATTATTCGGCCGTGGGTTTCACTCCCTACGGTTTCGACGCTAATCCCGGCGTCTGGTTGAATCCGCAGTTTGGCGAAGTTGCGGCGAATTTCCGCGTTGTGAAATCCGCCCTGCCACTCATTGCGCAATTGCAAAGCGCCGGCAAGTTGCAGGCCGCGGTCGAGGAGTTCGCCGTACCCGGACGCATGATCTACTTCGACCATTATGATATTCTGGTCCGTTTCCGTCCCTCGGCTAGAAGTTCCGCTCCATCCACGGGCGCTACCGCCGTGGATCAATCCGCGCCTTCGGGCCGCGTGCTGGTGGGCGAATTGGGGCCGGACGAATTTTTAATCGCCGGGTTTGACTCGGCACTGGATTTCAAACCGCCCATGGGATCGGACCGGACCGGGGCACAGTTCCTTCTCGTGGAGGAAGGCGTTTATGAAAACGGGGCCTGGAAAACCACGCGGGTGCGAAACGGCAACATGAGCGCTTTCGGTCTGACTTTTCCCCAGGACGGCGCTTTGATTAAAGTAAAATTGATGAGTTATTGATAACTCAGAGGTAGTGAATTTTGGTAGGGTGCGTGAAACGCACCGCAATCTGTAGGGGATGGTGCGTTTCACGCACCCTACACATTGTGGTCATTGTGACGCATAAACGATAAATTCACAAACTATCAGTACGCTCAAGACTTAAATGTATTCCTAACGACCAATATACGTCCAATGGCCCCCTCCTTGCCAAGCGGAACATATAAGTTATTCTGAATCCAGGTATTCATATTTCACTAACGAGATGAAAAATCCCTAGTGAATTGAAAACCGGTTGGGTCCCCGTAGCTCAATTGGGATGAGCAACTAGGTTGCCAAAACTCCGTGTTTTGCTGTTTTTTGTGGTGTTTTCTCGTCTTGGCGACCTGCAATCTCCTGCACGATTATGCACTCTTCTGCCGTCTTTTTCTGCCAACTTTTCTGCCAAGCCCCAACCGACGTAACTTCGCGAGAACCTCATTCCGCGCGGCTTCTCGGCGTCTTGAATTCGGAGATGGCAATCTCGGACTCGTATGGCGGGGAAATCAGCCGAAACGCAAAGTGATTGGGTGGATGCCAGAAAAGGAAAGTTTTATGAAACTAATCCTATTGGTCCTGTTCTTCGCAATCGCAGCCACGGTGATCATCTTTCACTTCGGCATAAGGATTGATCAATGCCGTAGTAAGTTTGCTTCTCAGGGATCAGTTTGCCGCCGACAGACATGCCTCGATTCTGTCGCCTGACGCGGCGAGATGTCTGACCGCCCACAATGTAACTGTTGCTCTTGATACATCACTCGCAATCGGATTTGCCGTTTTTTCCGTCGCATCCTCATGTCCTGCCACCCAAATGGATGTGGAAACATGGGTTAGTAAAACCTCGATCGGGTCAACATCGCTAGTTATAAAGTAGGATTTCTTAAAAGTACCCCTAATTCTTGGAAATCGTACATGTAGACATGTCCTGCAGTAGGAAAACCAGCCGGTGACTTAACGGCTGCGCAACCGGCTTGCTGGGATGGCGGACAGGGGTGTTCAATAATAGAAGAGTCCACATCCAGAACAGATCGAGGAACTTATGAATCCTACCGTGCTCGCGGCGGACGATCCCGGCGCGATGCCGAAAATCATTATCCGCTCTCGTCAGCCTATTGGCGTTTTCGACGCCGCCCATGGTCGCCATCGAGGCCGGAAACGGCGAATTCTGGCAGTCGGTCGAGTCGGGGTCTTCGACTACACCGCCAAACATTTCCAGCCCTATAAAGACTGCGCGAGAAATTAGATGAATTCACTGCATCGAATCGAGATTACACATAATCGAGCCCAGCTTGGCTATGGTATTGTCAAGCAATTATATGCATGATAAAATGCGCAAAATTAGTGCTACACTAACTGGATCGTGTTCGGGACTCGCCGCGCCGATGGATGCCAATCCACAGGTATCGATCTTTAAGACAAGATATCCGACAAATATATTAGAGGAGAATCAATCATGCCCGATCTCAGCAAAATGACCGATTGGGATAAACTCAAGGACATGCTCGAGAAGTCGGCCGATGAAGGCAAGGAACACAAGATCGATGCCAAGGCGCTTGCCAAGCATCTGAACTCCCGTGTAAAGGGACAAGATTCCATTATCGAGGACGTGTCAAAACTCTTGCACCTGCAAATGGCCAAGAAAATCACGACGCGTCCCATCGCCAGCATTTTATTTCTTGGTCCCACGGGCACCGGCAAAACGGAACTGGCCAAGGCGATCACGGAGTTTCTTTTCGAGGACGAGAAAGCCATGTTGCGGTTCGATTGCTCCGAGTTCACTGGGCCGGAGGGAAAGGCGCGGCTGATCGGCGTGCCCACCGGGTACATCGGGGCGGAGTCGGGAGGGCAGTTGACTCGACCCATGCTGGGCAAGGCGCGGCGGCTGATCCTGTTCGACGAAATCGAAAAAGCCCATCCCAGCGTGTTCGACCTGTTTCTGCAGCTATTGGGCGAGGCCCGGCTGACAGAGCAGGGATCGGGCAAGACGGCCGACTTTTCGCAGAGCATCGTGATTCTCACGAGCAATGCCAATGCCGACGAGATCGGGAAGATTCAGGAAGAGGTGAAGGACTATTACGAGATGATCAACGCCGTGAAGAGTTATCTGGCCGACGCCAAGGTGTTCCGGCCGGAGATTCTTGGGCGTATCGACCGGATTTACGTGTTCCGCTCGCTGGAAGGCATTGTCATCGCCGAGATTGCGATGCTGAAGATCGCCCACCTGGCGCACGAATACGGATTGACTGTCGACTTTATCGCCCCAGAGCTGATCATGCAAGCGCTGGCGTCCAGTTCCAAAGTCAAGCGGTTTGGTGTGCGCGAGTTGGAGCGAGTAGTGTTCGACATGTTTGCGGAGAAGTTGGCCGAAGCCCGGCACAACAAGGCTCGCGCAGTGGAGTTGGCCGTCGGCCCGGACGGTGAATTTTCGCTTTCCGTATCCATTGTAGCCGATTCGTAGTGCCTATTCAGAAAGTCCTAATGTCATCCTGAGCGCGGCGAGAGATCTCCCTGAATTATAGTAGATTCTTCGCTTCGTTCAGAATGACAAATACCGTTTTGCGATAAACCCTTAAATTGCATTATGCGGGGGATCATGACATGAACGAGAACGCCGACGAAAATCCGAAACTGTCCGGGATGCGTCCGGAGCCGCAAGTCTCCGGTCCGGCGTCGCCGCAGTCGTCTCAACAGCGACCGTCGTCTTTCGGGTCGTCTCGGCAGTCGGCGGCCTATTATTCGCCTCCGCCCGGCCCTAATGCGCCGCAACCTGGCGCCACGGCAAAGCGAAAAGGTTATTTGGCGGCCTTGGGCATTCTGGCCGCGGCTGGTCTGGCTGTAGGCGCGTGGTTCGCGCTGGCCCCGCCTGTTCCGCCTGCGCCGGTCCCACCGGCGGCCGCATCGATAAAAAACGAGAAAACTTTCTTGGTATCCAAGGCCGACGCCGATCCCAAGGCAACCGCCTATCTCAAGGCGATGTTGACGGGCGGAACGTCTACCGCGTCGGCCACCGACAATCCGTTGCACGCCGTCAACGCCGCCGCTTTGCTGGCGCTTGCCAAGAATTCACCCCAGTTGGCCGCAGGCATTAAATCCGACCGAGTCGTGCTCTATCGCCTATATCTTCTCGATTTTTTGGCCGAGGATGGCGATCACGCCGAACTGTTTGTGGACGGGGTTGGTCTTGGAGATGTTTATCTCAAAAATGCGGGAAAAGAATTCCTTATTCCTTTAGTTTCCGGCACGCCCGCCCAGATGAAACTGGTCGCCACGGCTGACGGCGGCGGTGGAGTGACCGTCGGCTTTGTCTCGTCCATGGGCGAGGCCCGCACCCGCATCTTGCAGGTGGGCGATTTTGAGCAATGGCAGGTGATCATGCAATGAGCGAGTCGCATCCGGACAACGTGCGGAACTCCATGCTGGCCAACCCGCTCCAGGCGATCGGCGTCATTTTTATGCTGATCATGATGGTCATCATGCTGAATCAGTTATCCGTGTGGTTTGCTCCGATGTTGTTTCTGCTTTCGGTGGGTGGGATGGTGGTGGTGGCGGTGTCGCGGATACGAGCCGAGCGGATCCGGGAGGAAGGCCAACGCTCGGTCGACTACCACAAGTTGGCCGCCATTGACACGGACCAGATCCTTCCCTGGCTCAAAGACAACGTGCGCGGTCACGATCAGGTAATCGAGGCGATTTTTCACAGCCTGAAGAAGAGCGTGCAATTGGCCCGACCGGGCCGGACCTTGGGGAATTTTCTGCTGGTGGGACCAACCGGCACAGGCAAGACGTTCCTTTCGCAACTCGTCGGGTCCGGTTTGTTTCCCAAGTCGGAATTGGTCATGCTGACGATGAACCAGTACAAACAGCCCGGCGACGTGTACACGCTCATCGGCCCGCCGCCCGGCATGCCCGGCTATGAAGTCGGCGGACGACTGACGCGCCCGGTGCTGGAAAATCCCTACCGGGTTATCGTCTTTGACGAATTGGAGAAGGCCCACCACGACTTGCACGATTGCCTGTACGACATCTTGGATACTGCGTCGTGCCGTGAAAAAAGTTCAGGCCGGATGGTCGATTTCAGCGGGTGCGTTTTCTTCGCGACCTGCAACGCCGGCGTGGATAAACTGCGGGCGCTTCGGGAAGAGGTCGGGTCCACATCCAACTCAGCCTGGCTGGGCCGCAGCCGCGACGCGCTGGCCGATGCCGCCAAGTTCGACCGCGCTTTCCTCTCGCGCTGGGACGGGGTGTATCTGTTGGATCAGTTGCCGCCCATCCACGTGGCCGAGGTCGCCTGTTTGCAGCTTTGCCGTTATTGGCGCGAATACGGGATTGAAGTCGGCTACACCGACCCGGAATTGATCCTCGAAGCGGTCCAGCGCAACCAGGATTTTTCCGAATACGGCGTGCGTCAGCTCGGGCGATTCATTCGGGAGAAAACCGAAGCCGCCATCATCCATGCCAAGCGCAGCGGAGTGACCAAAGTCAGCCTTCGCGTCGGGAGCCGTAGCGGCGAGCTCGAAATCGAGGTGCCGCGATGAAGACCCTACGCCTGCTTACATCCTCGGGCTGGTTCATGATCTTGACGGTCGCCGCCGCGGTCAGCGGCATGTTCACCATCTACAACCAGGCAAGCACCGGGGCGTATTTTCATCGTGTGTCGGTGGATAACGGAAATACTGCTTCTAACGCGGCAACCGGCGGCGGAACGAATACGTCGGGTACGTCTTCCTCCACCGGCGGCGCAGGATCGTCGACCGACGCGCAACTCGCCAATGCCAATGCGGCCTTTAACGGAAAGAACTATCAACTGGCCCTGCAATTGTACGAACCCCTGGCTAACCAGGGTAATAGCGAGGCGCAGGGTTACGTTGGTTACATGTATCTCGAAGGCTACGGAGTTACCGCGGATTTCGACAAGGCCTATGTCTGGTTCCGCAAAGCGGCCGATCAAGGCAATGCCTATGCTATAAATAATCTGGGCTTGATGTACGAGAATGGCTGGGGGCGGCCTAAGGACTACAAGGCAGCGTTGGAATTATTTCTACAGGCAGCCGAAAAGGGTAATATGTACGGACAGGCCAACGCAGGGAGGTTCTATTACAATGGCTGGGGGGGCAAACAAGATTACGATAAAGCAGCCTCGTTGTTTCGCAAGGCAGCCGACCAGGGCGATGCCATAGCGCAAAGATATCTGGGCCAACTCTACGAAAATGGGAACGGGGTGAAGCAGAATTACGAGGATGCGGAGCTTTGGTATCGGAAAGCAGCCAATCAAGGCGAGGCGATGGCGCAGTCTTGTTTGGGACACTTGTACGAAAAAGGTGTGGGCGTAGAAAGGGACGCCGTCAAGGCGGCCGAGTGGTATACCAAGGCAGCGCAGCAGAACCTCGCGGAAGGGCAATGCGCTCTGGCCAAGTTATATTGTCAGGGTGCGCCAGGGCTGCCAAAGAACGTCTCTGAAGCGATCAACTGGTTCCAAAAGGCGGCCGCCAGCGGCAGCGCCGAGGCGCAGACGGCCCTTGGCGCCATGTACGCCAACGGCTCGGGTGTCGCCCGCGACTACGGCGAAGCGCGCCTGTGGTTCAGCAAAGCCGCCGAACAGGGCGATGCCGAGGCGCAAAGCAACCTGGGAGACTTGTACTATTACGGCTATGGAGTCCGGCAGGATTCGGCCAAAGCGGCCGCCTGGTATCTCAAGGCCGGAGACAAGGCGACTCCGGCGGCAAAGTTCAACCTGGCGACG
Organism: Thermoguttaceae bacterium; assembly: GCA_050013075.1. Lineage (GTDB taxonomy): Bacteria > Planctomycetota > Planctomycetia > Pirellulales > Thermoguttaceae > JBEKIK01. Next base: position 31,531 of record JBEKFZ010000016.1, read on the forward strand.
TTGTACCGCGACGGATCGGGCGTTGAACAGAGCCTGGCTAAGGCGGCCGAGTTGCTCATCAAGGCGGCCGATCAAGGTTATGCCAAAGCGCAATATCAACTCGGGGTTCTCTATGAAGAGGGCAAAGGCGTCGCCAAAGACCCGGCGAAGGCGGCCAAGTTTTTTGAGAAGGCCGCCAATCAAGGAGACTCGGACTCGCTCGTAAAATGGACGGCAGCCCAGCGGGCGGCGGCCGAACAGGGCGATGCGGAAGCGCAGTACAACCTGGGCCTGCTTTATCTCAAAGGCCGCGGCGTTAAACAGGACTTTGCGAACTCTTTCGAGTGGTTCCAAAAAGCGGCGGACAAGAACCATGCCATGGCGCAGGCCGAATTGGGGTACTTCTACCGTATAGGCCAGGGCGTACAGAAGGATTACGACAAAGCTCTTAAGTGGTATCTCAAGGCGGCGGAGCAAGGATGCGTTCCGGCCCAATGCGACCTGGGATTGATTTACGGTCAAGGCATTGGAACAAAGCAGGACTATGCCGCCGCCGTGCAGTGGTATCGCAAGGCGGCCGAGCAAGGGTGGGGGCCGGCCCAATCTAGTTTGGGCTTTATGTACGAGTCGGGAAACGGCGTCGAGAAGAATATGGAACAGGCCGCGCGATGGTATCGCAAGGCCGCGGAGCAGGGGTTCGCCCCGGCACAGGCCGCAATTGGGAACATGTACATGCGCGGCACGGGCGTCAAGCAAGACTATGCAGCCGGCGTACAGTGGTATTTTAAAGCCGCGGATCAAAACAACACGACGGCCCAATACAACTTGGGAATCCTGTACGAGAACGGCAGCGGCGTTGGGAAGGACGTCGCCAAGGCCGTCGAGTGGTTTCAAAAATCGGCGCAGGGCGGCTACGCCAAGGCCCAATATCATCTTGGACTGCTATACGAAGAAGGAAAGGGAGTCGAAAAAGACGCGGCAAAGGCCATCGACTTGTTCACAAAGGCGGCGGCCCAAGGCGATCCCGACGCGGCTCAGAAGCTTGGAAAATCGGCGGGCAACAATCCTGCAGGCAGCAATACTGCGGGGAGCAATCTTGCGGGCAACAATCCCGCCGAGGCTCTGTACCGGCAGGGTGTGGCGTATTACGAAGGCCAGGGCGTGGCAAAGGACTTCAATAAAGCCGTGGAGTTGTATCGCAAAGCGGCGGAACAAGGTTATGCGCCAGCGCATTTTGAACTTGGACTCATGTACGAGAGGGGCGAAGGGGTAAAACAAGACTACGCCATGGCCCTGGAGTGGTACGTCACGGCCGCCGACAAAGGCAATACGCAGGCCGAGGTTAATATAGGCGCCCTGTGCGAGTCGGGAAAGGGCGTTGAAAAAGATTTGGAGAAGGCCGTCGCCTGGTACCGCAAGGCAGCCGACCAGGGCTACGCCCTTGGGCAGGATTACCTGGCCGACATGTACTATAGCGGCACGGGAATCCAACAGGACTACGCCGCGGCCGCCCAGTGGTACCGCAAAGCTGCGGACCAGGGCAACGCGCACGCCCAGTTCAGCTTGGGCGTCATATACGAGGAAGGAAACGGCGTCGGCAAAGATATAGACCAGGCCCTTCAGTGGTTTCGCAAGGCGGCCGGGCAAGATTACAAGGGCGCCGCCGAGAAAGTCTCCGAAATCGAGAAAACGCAAAAAGGCGGGGCTAATACGCAGTTTCCGCCCTCGAATGCCGGGGTCAAGCCGGGCCAGGCCGAAACCTTTTTCCGCAACGGTACGAACCTGCTCAAGCTGGGAAACATAAATGGGGCCAAGGCGATGTTCAGAAACGCGGTGCGCTTGGACCCCTCGCTGAAACCAAAAGTCGACGAGGCGCTTAGCGAACACGGCGAATCGCTCTAAGGGCGATTCGGCCGGCCGAACATGGGCATGGTTGTTCCTATGTCCCAGCGGCCGGCGCCAACCAACCCTCATTGCTGGAAAGGAGATGCAAAATGTGCAAGTTACGCCTAATCGCCATGGGGGCGGGCGCCGCGTGCGTCTTGATTTGGGTATGTGCAGTCCGCGGCGGCGAACCCGCGACCGGCGAGGATTACCTCAGTCGAGGCCGCGAGCGCTACACCAGTGGCGACAAAAAGGGCGCCGACGCCGATCTTACCAAAGCTATCGAGCTTAATCCCTCGTCCGACGAAGCCTACAATCTCCGCGGCAACGCCCGCTGGGATCTCGGCGACGCGAGCGGGGCCGAGCAGGATTACACCAAGGCCATCGAACTCAATCCCCGCAATTCCAACGCCTACTGCAACCGCGGATCATTGCGCAAACAGTCGGCATCGGCTTCAGCGGCCATGCCCGACCTCGACAAGGCCATCGAACTCGATCCCAAGTATGCCTACGCCTATTACATGCGGGGCAGGTGCTGGATTCAGAAAGGCGACATGAAGGCGGCGGTAGCCGACTTGAGCAAATCCGTGAAACTTGATCCGAAAAATGCATCCGCTTACCATAACCGCGGCCTGGTGCGGCTTTTTGAGAAGGATTTGAAAGCCGCCATCCCGGACTTCGATAAGTCGATCGAGTTGGATCCCAAGAATGGACCCAACGTGTTGGACCGCGCCGTGACCCATAGAATGCTCGGCGATCTTCAAAAGGCCCTGGCCGATTATAATAAGGTGCTCGAACTCGATCCCAAGAATGCGTCCGGCATGGCCGGCCGCGCCGAAACCAAGCGATTGCTGGGCGATATGTCCGGTGCGATCGCCGACTTCAGCCGGGCGCTCGAGCTAAAGCCCGAGGATCGCAGCGATGAGCTTTGGTGCCACACGCAGCGCGGCGCGGCGCTGACGGCGGTCGGAAACGTGGCGGCGGGTATGGAAGATTTCAATTTCGTGCTCAAGGCCGAGCCGAAGAACGCCGACGCCCTCTTCGGCCGCGGCGCGGCCGAACTGAAACAAGGCCGGCAGGACGCCGCAAAAAAAGACTTTGACGCGGCCGTGGCCGCACAACCGAATTTGAAAGACAAAGTCGCCGAAGAACTGAAGCGGGCGGCGGGCGGGCACGCGCCCGCGGGCCAGTCCCACACGTCCCACTGATCTGGAGCAATTCATCGAAGGCATTCCAGGTTGCTGCAAAGGAGATCGCTGTGAAATGCACGTATCTTTTTCTGGCCGCGGCGTTCGCGGCGGGCTGCTGCGCGTTGCCGAGCGCGGTCCGGGCGGAGAACGAACCCCAGGTTATTGACATCGATTCCGACAGTTGCGCGGCGATCGCATACTCGCCTTCGACCGGCAAATGGGCCTACTCCTACAGTTATGGAGACCGCTGGTCGGCGGAGAAGGCGGCCATAGAAGCCTGCAAGGAAGAGGATGCGCAAGCTCTATGCTGGGTCAACGAAGGTTTCTGCGCCCTGGCGCTGGGCAAGGATAAGGAACACTGGGGCTGGGGCACATCGTACGGATCGGACGCCTCGAGCGCCGAGGCCGCAAATATAGCCGTCGAAAAGTGCAAAGAACGAACTACCGACGTTCACATCGTGCTCTGCCTGAGTTCGGACGGGAAATTCATCCAGAAACCGCAGCGGCCCGCCGCAACACAGGACAATAGCGGCCCTACTCCGACCGGTTCTCCCGATTTCGAGAAGAGAGTCTCCCAGTTGGTGAAGGATTTCGGCTATTCCGACCAGGTGGCGGCGGATTTCGTCAACATGGTCCGCCCCTGGAAATTCGATGCCGCATTTCAGGAAACGAAGAAGCTAATGATAGATGCCAGCCTGCAACAGATTACGTATCAGCAATACGCCCAAAAAGAGGAACAGGTGGCCAACCAGCTTGCCCAAACCATAAGGCAACAGATCACGCCCGCCGACGCCTCCGCCGAAAGCGAAGTTTCGAGATACTGGGATCTGGCCGTCATCATCAAGGATCGCAAAGCCCAGAACCTTGGTTACAGCCAGGTGTTCTTCATACTGGCCGAAGCGATCGGATTGGGGGTCGAAGGCATCGACGTCCTTGAACCTCAAGGCGGCTCGCAGGCCGGCGCAGGTCACACGGCCTGCCAGGTCACTCTAATTACCAGCAAGGCGGTGCAGGCCGATTTGACGCAGAAGAACATGGTCAGCAAACAGTATCTGCCCGACGACGAGTACGCCGGTCCCGGCAGCTATCATGAACTCAAAGACAAGGCGAATCGTTTCAATCTCTTTCCGCGGATTCACACATTGAAGAAAGAAGAATTGATCTCGGCCGTCTACAGGAGCCGGGCCCGCGCCTGTGCCGCGTCGGGCCAATTGGATCAGGCCGTATCCCTCGCGGCCGAGGCAATCCGGCTGGCGGCCTATGAACCAAAGGCGTATATGGACCGGGGAAATATCTACCGCGATGCCGGCCAGGCGGACCAAGCCGTTGCGGATTTCACGAAGGTCATCGGATGGGAGCCCAAGAATGCCGGCGCGTACAACAGTCGGGCGGGCGCGTACCTGCTGGCAGGCAAGGCGGATCAGGCGATTGCCGACTATGCAAAGGCTATCGAAATCAACCCCAAGGATGCCGAAGCGTTCTATAATCGCGGAATGGCGTACAAGAGTTCCGGCCAAGCCGACAAGGCCATGTCCGACTTTACGAAGTCCATCGAACTCGATCCGAGAAATGCCTTTGTGTACTATTACCGGGCGGCGGCGTACGCCGATTCCGGGAAACTGAACGAGGCCGTTGCCGACTTTACCAAAGCCATCGAACAGAATCCGAAATTCGCCAAGGCTTTCTTCGATCGAGGCGTGGCCAACGCCAAATTAGGGAAGACTGGCAATGCAAAGTTGGACCTGCGCAAGGCGATCCAGTTGGCGCCCGGCTTAAAAGACGCGGTCAATAAAAAGGCTGCCGAATTGAAGTTGGATTTATAAAGCGCGGCTTCAAACAATAGACCCTGTATTTTTGCGAACCTCTTATTCGAAAGGAACTCGAAATGCGAATGATCATGGCATGTACCGTGCTGATGACACTGGTTGTAGCGAGTGCCGAAGCCCAAAACGCCGCCACCCCGGCCAAAGACGCAGTTACCGACGCAACGATCATCAACATTTGCGGCGGCCGTTTGGCAAAGATGTTCGCTCAGTTCGGCACACCGTCGGACGTCTTGCCCATTCGCGGGGATACGCCCGCCGAGGACTACGTGCTTTGCGACTACGATACCTACTTTTTTCATGTCCGCAAGAAGGTGATCCAACATTGCTTTTTCTGGTCGAATTGGAAAGGACCGATCCGAGGAATCAAGATCGGCGATAGCCGCGAAGACGTTGTGAAAGTCCTGGGCACTGCGCCTATAACCGTCAAGGACAAGAATGGTGTTATCACTGCCTATGGTTATCGGATGAAAGACCTCGATGTCCAGTTTTACGCGGATTTCGACGAGGAAGGCAAAGTGAAAAGGGTCGAGATCGACCCACTCTAATAGATTGGCGTAGCGAGTTGCTTTATCACGAGCAGGAGAGTCGAAACCGGGAAGCAGTTTATGGCCGGCGTCATCTCTCCTTGACTTGGAGCGAATGTGACGTTATTAAATAGGGACTTCCGCAGCGACCTACCTGCGGGAAGAACACGATCGAAGGGTTTTCGGAAAATCCTCTTTTAATCTCAACCAACCCCATGTTCGAAAGGAACCGATATGCGAATTATCATGGCATGTGCCGCGATAATGGCCTTGATTGTAGCGAGTGCCGAAGCCAAAGACAACGCCACCCCGGCCAAAGACGCAGTTACCGACGCAACGATCATCGACATTTGCGGCGGCCGTTTGGCAAAGATGTTCGCTCAGTTCGGCCCGCCATCGCACATCTTGGCCATCCGCGGGGATACGCCCGACGAGGACGATGTGCTTTGCGACTATGAATCCTACATGTTCCGCGTCCACGACAAGGTGATCCGATTTTGCTTTTTCCGGACAGATTGGAAAGGGACGATCCGAGGAATCAAGATCGGCGATAGCCGCGAAGACGTTGTGAAAGTCCTGGGCACTGCGCCTATAACCGTCAAGGACAAGAATGGTATTGTTACCGATTACGGTTATCGGATGAAAGACCTCGGCGTCAAGTTTTATGCGAACTTCGACGAAAACGGCAAACTGAAAAGGGTCCAGATTGCCCAGCTCGAATAGATTGGGGTAGCGCGTTTCTTCACCCGGAACGGGAGAGCCGAAACCGGGAAGCAGCTAATGGCCGGCATCCTTTCGGGACGCCTGCACCACAACGCCGTAAGTTTGCGCAACAACGACTTACAGCGATTAATTGAACGGTATTGGCATTGGGCTATTTCTTCGGCCGGTTGTCCTTCTCCTGTTCGGCAAGGAGCTTCTTGAAATCGTCACGATCGAGCAGGAGTCGAGCCCGCATTTCTCATCACACGACAGCGTTGCCATGTCGAACAGGGTAGCGGGTGAGATCGCTACTTCAACGGCAATAACGCGGGAGCCAATCAGGATTTCAGCAAGGCCATTGAACTCGACCCAATCAATGCCGAGGCGTAAAACTGGCGTGGAAACGCACGGTGAAACCTTGGCGGGAAAGGCGACGCCGAGACCGATTACTCCAAGGCCATTCAGCTAAAACCCGACTAAGCGAACGGCTATTGCTCCCGCGTTGTGAAGGCGCTATCTCCGGGCTTCTCTGAGCCGTTGCTTGGGGGCACGCCTGTCAGGCCGGGCTCCAATCGGCTTCGAATCCCTTGTGCATTGGGATACAGGGACGGCTATGCAACGCCCCGAGTAGACCGTATAATTACAGCGTTTTGAGCATTGTGCGAGTAGCAAGGACGGCTAGAAGAGTCGCTGGTTTCTGCCATGTTTTTCTGCCGGCGACTTTTCGCCTGCGTCTAAAACGTTAAGACGAAAGCAGTTACAATCAGGTCCCCGTAGCTCAATTGGATAGAGCGTCGGCCTCCGGAGCCGAAGGTTACAGGTTCAAATCCTGTCGGGGATACTGATTTACATCAATTATCAATTAATAGAGGTATCGGGTTTAGTATAATCAGCCTGGCGTCATAAAGTAGAATGTCCCCTTTTCCAATGGCGGGCCACCCTGATAATGCGATTGTTCGGGCTGATCAAGGGCATCATCCCACGCGCTCAAACGTAAACTCTCCGTCCTGGCAATCGATTTTCACGTGGCTGCCTTCGGCGAAATCTTTTTTTAGCACTTCCACGGCAAGGGGATTTTGGATCTTTTGTTGGATAACTCGCTTTAGCGGACGGGCGCCATAGGTTGGGTTGTAGCCTTCCGATGCGATGGCGTCCAGCGCGGCGGGAGTTACTTCCAATTGGATGCCCTTTTCCTGGAGTTGATTTTTCAAGCGGCCGATCTGGATCTCCACGATCTTGCGGATTTGATCGCGCTTAAGCGGATGGAAGATGAGGATTTCGTCGATGCGGTTTAAGAACTCGGGCAGGAAACGCGTGCCCAGGCTTTGAGTAACAGCATCGCGAATTTCATCTTCGCTGCCGCCTTGCTCGGTGACCTCTTGGATCAATTGGCTGCCGATGTTCGAGGTCATCACGATGATCGAGTTCTTGAAATCGACCGTGTGGCCTTGATTATCCGACAGCCGACCATCGTCGAGCACCTGCAAAAGGATATTAAAAACGTCGCGGTGTGCTTTTTCGATCTCGTCCAAAAGGATCACGGCATAAGGCCGGCGGCGGACGGCCTCGGTCAACATGCCGCCTTCCTCATAGCCCACGTAGCCCGGCGGGGCGCCGATCAGGCGGCTTACGGTGTGCCGCTCCATGAATTCGCTCATATCCAGGCGGATCATGGCGCTTTCGTCGTCGAACATCACTTCGGCCAGGGCCTTGCACAACTCGGTCTTGCCCACGCCGGTCGGGCCGAGGAAGATGAACGAGCCGATGGGCCGGTTCGGGTCCTGCAAGCCGGAGCGGTTGCGCCGCACTGCATTCGATACCGCCTCGACGGCCTCGTCCTGATTGACCATGCGCTGGTGGATGCGTTCTTCGAGCACGAGCAGCTTGGCGCGTTCGGTTTCGACCATTCGGGCCACGGGAATGCCGGTCCAGGCGCTGACGACCTCGGCGATTTCTTCCGGGCCGACCTCCTGGCGCAACAAGCGCCGCGCGCCTTCCGCCGGTTTCGCGTCTTCCGATTCCTTGGTTTCCAACTGCTTCGACAGCCGTTTTTGCTCCAGGTCCAATTCGTAGAGTTTCTGATAATCCTCCTCGCGGACCATGAAGCCGGATGATTGCTTTTCTTTGATTGCGGCGGCCAATTGATTGTATTGCCGCTCGACTTCAACCAATCGTTTTCGGATTTGCTGCACGTCGCCCATGCCGCTTTTTTCCAGTTCCCATTGCGTCCTGAGATCGGCCAGTTTGCGGCGCAGTTCGGCCATTTCATCTTGAATTTCCTTGCGGCCCTCGATGGCGTGCTCTTCGGTTTCGTCGGCCAATTGGCGTTCGGCCAGTTCGAGCTGCATCAGTCGGCGCTGCACCTGGTCGATCTCCGTGGGCACGCTTTCCAGCTCCATGGCCAGGCGGCTGGTGGCCTCGTCCATCAGGTCAATGGCCTTGTCGGGCAGAAATCGGTCGGTGATGTAGCGATGCGAAAGATTCGCCGCCGCAACTAGGGCCGAATCCTTGATCTTCACGCCTTTGTGATGGGCCTCGTAACGGGGTTTTAATCCGCGGAGTATGGCGATCGTGTCCTCCACGGTCGGCTCGCCCACGTAGACCGGCTGGAAACGGCGTTCCAAGGCGGCGTCTTTTTCCACGTATTTGCGATATTCGTCCAACGTGGTCGCGCCGATGCAGCGCAACTCGCCGCGGGCCAAGGCCGGCTTCAAGAGATTGGCGGCGTCGCTCCCGCCTTCGGCCCGGCCCGCGCCCACGACGGTGTGCATCTCGTCGATGAACATGATCACGTCGCCGGCGTCGGCCACTTCGCGCAGCACGGCCTTGAGGCGTTCCTCGAACTCGCCGCGAAACTTCGTGCCGGCGATTAGCGCGCCCATATCCAATGCGATCACCCGCTTGTTCTTCAGACTCTCGGGCACGTCGGCATCGACGATGCGGAGTGCAAGACCTTCGGCAATGGCGGTTTTGCCCACGCCCGGCTCGCCGATAAGCACGGGATTATTTTTTGTCCGCCGGGAAAGCACTTGAATCACGCGGCGGATTTCCTGGTCGCGGCCTATGACCGGGTCAAGTTTTCCTTGCCGCGCCCGCTGGACAAGGTCGATGCCGTAGCGTTGTAATGCCTGGAACTTGTCTTCCGGCGTTTGATCGGTAACCCGGGCGCTGCCGCGGACGTCGCGGAGCACTTGAAGCACTTCCTTGTCGGTGACGGCATTGAGTTTCAAGACATTTTTGGCCTTGGAATCGACTTTGGTAAGCGCCAAGAGCAGATGTTCGGTCGAGACGAACTCGTCTTTCATGGCCTCGGCCTCGCGCTGGGCGGCTTCCAGGACCTTGTTCAGTTCGGAACCAGGTTGCGGCGGCGCACCGCCCGAGGTTTTTGGAAAGTGCCCTAATTCGGCCTGGACGATTTTATCGAGTTGTGCCCGATTGACGCCAATCTTGTCCAAGATCGGGCCGATAATGCCGCCGTCTTTTTCGGCCAACAAGGCGGCGAGCAGATGCAGCGGATCGATCTGCGGGTTGCCTTTATCGGCGGCTAGCGATTGCGCGGCGGCCACGGCCTCCTGAGCCTTCAACGTTAGTTTGTCGAAACGGAATGCCATGATAGTTTTGTCCCCTCTCCCTTTGGGAGAGGGGCAGGGGGTGAGGGCGATATTCTCATTATCAGCCCATCATCCCAGGCTTTTTCTCTCCCCTATAAAAACCTCACTCAAAAAAATTCTGGCAATAAAATAAATTGTTCGCCCTCACCCTAGCCCTCTCCCGGAGGGAGAGGGGACCGGACCTTATTTCACCTCAAACTCCGCATCGATCGCGTCATCGTCGCCGCCGGTGGGTTGAGGCCCGGGGCCGGGTTGAGGGCCTGCGCCTGGGCCGGGTTGAGGGCCAGTGCCTGCGCCGGCTTGAGCGCCGGCTTTTTCGTAGAGGGTTTTGCTCAGGGCGTGCGATGCCTGCTCGAGTTCGTGTACGGCCGATTTGATGCGTTCCACGTCGTCGCTTTTGGCGGCCTCGCGGGTCTTTTCAATCGCGCGGGTAACGGCGTCCTTGTCGGCCTGGCTGAGTTTGGATTCTTGCTCCTTGATGAGTTTTTCCAACTGCCAGCACATCGAGTCGGCCTGGTTGCGCTGTTCGGCTATCGCCCGTTTGCGTTTGTCTTCCTCGGCGTGGGCTTCGGCGTCCTTGCCCATCCGTTCGATTTCAGTCTCGGACAGGCCGCTGGATTGCTCGATGCGCACGGTTTGCTCTTTGCCGGTGCCAAGGTCCTTGGCCGCGACATTGAGGATGCCGTTGGCGTCGATATCGAATTTCACCTCGATCTGCGGCAGGCCGCGTGGGGCGGGCGGAATGCCTTCGAGGTTGAACTGACCCAAGAGCCGGTTGTCGGCCGCCATTTGTCGTTCGCCCTGGTAGACCTTGATCGTCACGGCCATCTGATTGTCGTCGGCTGTGCTGAAGATCTGTTTGCGTTCGGTGGGAATGGTGGTGTTGCGCTCAACGAGTTTTGTCATGATTCCGCCCAGGGTTTCGATGCCCAGCGACAGCGGCGTGACGTCCAACAAGAGCACGTCTTTAACGTCGCCGGTGAGCACGCCGCCTTGAATGGCAGCGCCCACGGCCACGACTTCATCCGGGTTGACGCCTTTATGCGGCTCCTTGGAGAACATCTGGCGGACAAGGTCCTGCACCTTGGGGATGCGCGTGGATCCGCCCACGAGCACCACTTCGTTGATGTCCTTGGGCGATAGGTGCGCGTCCTGCATGGCCTGGTTGACCGGCCCGCGGCAACGCTCGATCAAGGAATCGGCAAGTTTTTCGAACTGCGACCGGGTAATGGTCATTTGCAGATGTTTTGGTCCGTTGGCGTCGGCCGTGATGAAGGGCAGGTTCAGGTCGGTAGATTGGGCCGAGGAGAGTTCTTTTTTCGCCTTTTCGCAGGCCTCTTGCAGGCGCTGCAAGGCCATGGTGTCTTTCATCAGGTCGATGCCTTGTTGTTTTTTGAATTCTTCGGCCACGTACTTTATGAGCATGTAATCGATATCGTCGCCGCCCAGGTGGGTGTCGCCGTTGGTGCTGATGACGCGGAAAACGCCGTCGGCCACTTCGAGCACGGAAACGTCGAAGGTTCCGCCGCCGAGGTCGAAGACCACGATTTTTTCGTTCTTTTTCTTGTCCAAGCCGTAGGCCAGCGATGCGGCCGTGGGCTCGTTTATGATTCGCATCACTTCCAGCCCGGCGATCTGGCCGGCGTCCTTGGTGGCTTGGCGCTGGGCGTCGTTGAAGTAAGCCGGCACGGTGATTACGGCCTTGTTCACTTTGTGACCCAAGTAGGCTTCGGCGGCTTCTTTCAATTTGCGGAGAATGAAGGCCGAGATTTCCGGAGGCGTATAGTCTTTACTGCCGACCTCGACTTTGACGTAATCTTCCGGTCCGCCCACGACTTTATAAGGCACGATTTTTTCCTCGGAGGCGACTTCGTTGTGCCGCCGGCCCATGAAACGCTTGATCGAGTAAATCGTGCGCATGGGATTGGTAATGGCCTGTCGCCGGGCGGGTTCGCCAACGACGGTCTCGCCCTTATCGGTAAACGCGACCACGCTGGGTGTCAAACGGTTGCCCTCGGCATTGGGGATCACCTTTGCCTCTTTTCCTTCCATTACCGATACGACCGAGTTGGTGGTTCCAAGATCGATGCCAATGATTTTTTCAGCAACAGCCATTTACGTGCTCCTTTCAAACGTATCAGATGTGGGCTGGACGCAAGCCATAAGTGTTTAGATAGCCCAAGGCCAAACAATAATTCATAAGTTTAGTTAGTTCCCTGAAAATTGAAGGTGCGGGATCCCGGCATATTTCGACCGGTTCTGGCACTCTCAATATTATGAATTACGGAAAGCAAAGAGTATGCCGGTTGGATGGAATGAAAAAAGCGGCATTTGCAACTTATTTATTGGCAAAGACTTACGCATTTTTCTTTGGGCAGATATTTGTAAAGGTATTTGGCAATATCATTCCCGACTGCCATTTTGGCACCCAAAGAACAATATCAAGATGCTGTAGTGACATTAAATTTATATTGAGTCTCAGAAAAAATGTCGCATGAAAAGTCAGAGCCGGGGTGTATCGCCCCGGGGCCGACACGGCCCGTCTCTGAAACGAAAACTCGATATTCATTAACTGAGAATCAATAACCTAATGTGAATACTCGGCGGGTAGATAAGGTTGACATACCAAGTTTTAGCGGTTAAAAGGAAAGGTTTCATATTATTAGTGTTTTTCCATCCCTTGAGATATTTCCGTGGCCAAATCCAAGCCGAAAAACGACGCCGATAGTGGCGGGAAGAAAAAATCCGCCCAGCGCTCGGAATCTGCTACACTGCCCCTTGCCGCCGACATCGCCCGAGTGGATCGTGATTTATTACAGCTTCTCGAGCGGCGGGCGAGCCTGATATTGGACGCCTCCAGAGATGCAGACGCGGCAATCAGGCAAATCCTGGCATCGGCCCTTTCGGGCGAGAAACTAAAGCAACTGGCCGAGAATTCGCCCGGTCCGCTGCCGCCTCGATGCGTCGAAGCCATCATCCGCGAGCTAACCAGCGGGTGCCGGTCGCTGGTCCGTCAGCCGCGGATTGCCTTCATGGGTCCGATGTACAGTTACAGTCATCTGGCGGCGATCCATCGCTTTGGCCAAAGCGTGGAATTCGTACCGGTGGCCACAATCGCGGCGGTGTTCGAGGACGTGGAGCAGGGCCATTCCGATTACGGTCTGGTGCCGGTGGAAAACTCCACCGACGGACGGATTGCCGACACGCTCGACATGTTCACCCGCCTGCCGGTGCGGATTTGCGGGGAAATCGACCTGAAAATCCACCATTTCCTCTTGGGCAAATGCCCGCGTAACGACGTTAAGGAGGTGTACAGCAAGCCGCAGGCGATATCGCAATGCCGGAACTGGCTGGCCAAACATTTGCCCGCCGCCCGCACGATCGAGGTGACCAGCACTTCCACGGCCGCGCAGTTGGCCTCCGAGAAACCAGGCGCGGCGGCAATCGCCAGCATTCAGGCCGGGGTGCACTACGGCTTGGAAATACTGGCGGAAAACATCGAAGACAACCCTGGGAACATTACCCGTTTCGCGGTCATCGGCGGAGACAGGCCGGAGCGGACGGGCAACGATCGCACGGCCCTGCTGTTCCAGACGGAACATCGGCCGGGCGCATTGGCCGAGGCCATGAATATCTTCAAACGCTATAAGCTCAATCTGACCTGGATCGAGTCGTTTCCCGTTCCCGGCATGGCTCGGGTGTACTTATTTTTCGTGGAAATGGAAGCCTACGAGACCGACGTCCGTTTCCGCCGCGCAATGACCGCCTTGCAGAAGAAATCCTTGCGATTGGAGATTTTAGGTTCCTTCCCCGCGGCCACGGTGGTGGAATGAAGATAAAGGATGAATTCCGAACAAAACAATAAAAACCGCCTGCGGTTTCGCAATAAAAAATATTAAAGTGGGCAGTAAAGAATATAAAAGTGGGCAGTAAATTGCCCACCCCTTAAACGATTCCGACTCCCAACCCCCAATTTGCAAACCACTAACCACTAAAAACCATGCGAAAACCGTTTATTGCCGGCAATTGGAAAATGAATTTAAGTCGCGCTTCGGCGGCGGCTTTGGCCGAGGGAGTGGCCAAGGCTACGGCCGGCATCAAGGGCGTTGATCTGGCCGTCTGCCCGCCGAGTTGCTATTTGGACGTCGTGGGCCGGGCGATTGCCGGATCCAAGGTGGCCTTGGGCGGGCAAAACATGTATTACGAAAAAGAAGGGGCATTTACCGGCGAAATCAGCGCATCGATGCTTTGCGACCTGGGCTGCAAGTACGTCATACTAGGACACAGCGAGCGCAGGCACGTCCTGGGCGAAACCGATGCCGCCATCAATAAAAAGGTCCATGCCGCATTGGCCGCCGGGCTTACGCCGATCGTTTGCGTGGGCGAATTGCTCGCCGAGCGCGAGGCCGGCCGGACTTTGGACGTAATTCGCAGGCAATTCGACGGATCCTTGGCCGGACTGAGCGCGGAGCAGATGACAAAGTCGGTAATTGCTTATGAGCCGGTTTGGGCTATCGGCACGGGCAAGGTGGCTACCCCCCGGCAAGCGGAGGAAGTGCATCTCGATCTTCGCAAGATCATGGCCGAACGCTATAATCAATCGGTTGCCGATAAGGTCCGTATCCAGTACGGCGGCAGCGTGAAGCCCGATAATGCCGCCGATTTGCTCCGTCAGCCGAACATAGACGGCGCACTGGTAGGAGGGGCCAGCCTGAAAGTCGATCAATTCCTGGGCATAATTGCCGGGGTAAAGCGAGATTAACGATCCGGGGTCTTATAACATTATAAGGAATCCATAATGGCTATTTTTATGATGATCCTCCTGATTTTGACGGGGGTTTTTTTAATCGTTCTGATACTCATCCAGCGCGGCAAAGGAGGCGGATTGGCGGGCGCCTTTGGCGGCATGGGCGGCCAAAGCGCGTTCGGCACCAAAGCCGGAGACTTGTTCACGCGCATTACCATCGGCGTGGCGGCTTTTTGGATCATCCTTTGCATTATTTCCGTAAGCCTCTTGGGGACGACAAAAGGAGAGCTGGATTTGGGACCAGGCAACGCGCCGGCGCAACAAAGCTCGGTTCCCGCCTCCCAGGAAAAACAGCCCGCGCCGAGCGGCGAAAAACCCGCCGGTGAAATTCCTGCAACACCAGGCAAGTAACAGTGACGTCATACCCGGTCAGTTATCGTACCGATACGGACGTAAGTAAAATTCCATCAACACCTACCAAGCCGCAGTGATGGCGGAGTGATCTTCTCATGCTATTGAGCATGACCGGTTTTGGCGAATCGCATTGCCAGGAAAACGGTTTGGCCGTATCGGTCGAGGTGCGCGCGATCAACAGTCGTTTTTTCAAACTTGCCCTGCGCTCCTCCGAAGGTTACGCCGCGTTGGAGCCGCATATCGAGGAGACCGTTCGCCGGGTAATTCATCGAGGCACGATTCAAGTCGCCCTGCGGGTGGAACGCCTGCGCGCGGCCGAGGATTATCGCCTTAACGTCGAGGTGCTGGAACGCTACCGCAACCAACTGGAAGAATTAAAACGCCATTGGGATTTGAAGGAAGAGATTTCGCTAAAATCACTGTTGCCGCTGGAGGGCGTGGTCAACGAAGAATCGATGATTCTCCACGATGCCGAAGCCGATTGGCCGGTTATCGGCCGGACGCTTCAGGCCGCCTTGGAACATCTCGGCCGGATGCGGGCCGAAGAGGGCCGCGCAATGGCCGCCGATCTGGCGGCCAATTGCAGGTCGGTGGCGGCAAGTTTGGATCAAGTCGAAACCCGCTCGCCCCAGGCCGTGGAGGATTATCGCGTCCGATTGCACGAAAAACTGCAAAAAATCCTGGAAAAACACTCCGTATTGCTCGATCCGTCGGACCTGATCAAGGAAGTCAGTTTGTTTGCCGACCGCTGCGATATCTCGGAAGAAATCGTGCGTTTACGCAGTCACGTGGAACAATTTCTGGCCACCATGGAACTGCCCGAGAGTTCCGGGCGCAAGTTGGAATTTCTCACCCAAGAGATGGTCCGCGAGGCCAATACGATTGGCTCGAAGGCCAACGACGTGGAAATCGCCCGGCAGGTGATAGAAATAAAAACCGCTATCGAACGCATCCGCGAAATGATACAGAACGTAGAGTAACTAGTGTCCGCAAAATTTCGGGATAGACTGGTAATCGTATCCGGCCCGTCCGGGGCGGGCAAAACGACCGTGATGCAAGAGGTTTTCCGCCGCGCGCCGGTGCCGCTGGCGGCCAGTGTTTCGGCAACCACCCGGTCGCCCAGGCCCGGCGAAGTTAATGGAAAAGATTATTTTTTCATTACTAATGACGATTTTCAACTACGCCGCCAGAGGGGCGATTTCCTCGAGTGTTGCCAGGTTTTTGGCAAAGAACACTGGTATGGAACCCTTTGGACCGAGGTTGCCGCTGGCTTTAAAGCCGGAAAATGGGTAGTCTTAGAGATTGACGTGCAAGGCGCATTAACGGTAATCAATCGCTTTGCCGACGCAATTTCGATTTTCATTCAGCCCGGCTCGCCGGAGGAACTTGAACGGCGGCTTCGCGGGCGGAAAACGGAAAGCGAAGCGTCCATCCAACGGCGGTTGGTCAGGGCACGCGAGGAACTGGCCTTTGCGCCCCGATATCGTTATAACGTGGTGAACGACCGGATTGAAAACGCCGTGGGAGAAATTTGTACCATACTGATCCAAGAATGGGAGAATATCCAAGATGATTGATGAACTGCGAGAAGAGGAAATCGTGCATAAAGTGGGCGGGCGTTTTAAACTCTCGACCTTGATCCAAAAACGCCTGGTCGCGCTGAATTCCGGCGCCCGGGCACTTGTCGATATTAAAACCGACAACAAAATACAGGTCGTGATCCAGGAAATCTTACAGGATAAGATTTATCTGGATACGGAACTGAACGTGCAAATCGCGGCCGACCAGCAAGCCGCCGCGGTCGACGAACTGGATTTCCGCAATCTATAATATTGTTCCCTTTCCTGGCGCCGCATAACGGTAGGGAGAGGGCCAGGGCAAGGACAATGTGATGGCTATGAAAGGCCGTGAACTACTTATCGGCGTAAGCGGCGGAATCGCCGCATTCAAGACCGCCGCCTTGGTCAGCCGGCTGGTCCAGGCAGGGGCCGGCGTGACCGTAATCATGACCCGCTCGGCCACGAAACTGGTTACGCCCAAAACTTTCCAGGCCCTCACCGGCCGAAGCGTGTTTACCCGGGTCTTCGGTTCGGGCCCGCATCTTCACATCGAATTGGCCCAAAAGGCCGAACTGCTTTGCATTGCGCCGGCAACGGCAAACATCATTGCCAAGGCCGCCTTGGGACTGGCCGACGATCTGCTGAGCACCGTGCTTTTGGCGTTCGACGGGCCGGTGCTCATGGCCCCGGCCATGAACACGCTTATGTGGCAAAAACCCGCCGTCCAGCGGAACGTCGCGCAATTACGCTCCGACGGCGCGACTCTGATCGATCCGGAATCGGGCTACCTCAGTTGCGGAGCGATAGGCGCGGGCCGCATGGCCGAACCCGAGCTAATCTTCCAAATAATCCTGGATAAATTGAATGAATAGGGATTAGGAATTGGGGATTAGTTAGGGGTGGACAGTTTACTGCCCACTTATTACTGCCCACTTAAACCAGTTTTTATTGCGAAAGCGCAAGCGGTTTCATCCTTCATCCTTCATCCTTCATCCTTCATCCTTCCGAAATGTCCCGCATCCTTATAACTTCCGGCCCAACGCGGCAGTATCTCGATCCGGTGCGGTATTTGACCAATGCATCCAGCGGGCGGATGGGAGCGGCGCTGGCTGCGGCGGTCATAGAAGCCGGACACGAGGCGGTGGTCGTCAGCGGACCGGTCGACGTGGTCTATCCGGAAAGGGCCGAGGTCGTTTCGGTTCAATCGACCGAAGACATGCTGGAGGCCTGCTTGAAATTGTTTCCCGCCTGCGACGGCTTGATTGCCGCGGCGGCCCCTTGCGATTATCGACCCGTGAGCGTGGCCAAGCACAAAATTCGCAAAACAGGCGATTCGCTCGCGCTCGATCTGGTCGAAACGTCCGACGTGGTCGCAATTTTGGGGGCCGCCAAAAAAAAACAATGGATGGTCGCCTTCGCCCTGGAAACCGAGGACCCGCGCATCAGGGCCATGCAAAAACTCGAACGAAAAAACTGCGATCTGATAGTGGTTAACGGTCCCCGGGCGATTCACGCCCCGGACACGCAAGTCGAAATCCTCGACGCATCAGGCCGGGCGGCGGCGAATTTTGCCGGCAGCAAGCAGGAAGTCGCCAGGCAAGTTTTTCGCGTGATCGAGGAACGTTTAATTCATCGCCGTTGTTAAACGGTGTTAAACGTGCCGCTTATAGAGGATTCGTACGAAACCGCTTGCGATTTCGCAATCCATTATGGATAAATTCGATTTGGGTGTAACCGGTCGTCCGCCGTGAATTTGGAAAAACCAGAAACACTGGGGGCTGGGGTTTGACCTCATTTAATATTGAAACCGGCCTAAAAAAACCAGGATTTACTAAAAAAATCCTCCGACCTGCAAAATTCCGTCGAGAACCATGAAATGTTCACGATAATGTTTTGCCAAAACATACACCTTTGACGCAGCTGATAATTTGCAACTCCAGGTAATTCAAGGACTTACGATGGAGCAGAAGACCTGTTACACCCAGTCGATTTGACCTCATTTTTTCACTAATTCCATCCATTTTTTTGCACTTTTGAATAAGAATCGGTATCGGAAGCCCTGACCACCCCCTCCCATAAGTCTTGGGGTGGGGGAAAAAAATATTAATTTTTAGAGAGAGATTATTGACAAATGCGCATAAAACTGATATTCTTAAACTTATTGATAGTGTTGAGGGCTGTCCGACAGCGCCACGGATGCCCGTTTTAGATTTACATTGGCGTATCTAAAAGATTTACTTGAGGTAGCGTTTCTCTCGCTTTGGCAACCGTCGCACGCACTGGCGTGAGCTTCGGCTGTGGAGGGATTTCGCAAACCTCAAGGTTCTGCCGTTTTTCTTCTTTCGCCGAAAAATACCTCTGTCCTTTGACTCGGTATACCGCCGTGCGCAACGTGTTCTCTGCCAGGCCTCATACCGGATGCGGATCCCAAGGCTTGGCCGGATTGATAACGTATTTTCCATAATTGATTTTTTCGGACAACCCAATTACACACAGGGGAACAACCATGAGTACATTCGCGAAAAAGTTGAAGCGGCTTGCCGCGTTGAGTTTGGCGGGTTTGATGATCGGCGTGGTGCTTATCACACCCGCGTCAGCAATATCCTGGACTGCCGGCGGTGTGGTTTACCCCAATCTACCCGCGAGTATTCTTTGGTCTACTGGCGGCAACTGGAGCGGCGGCGTACCGCCTGCCACTATAAGCCCTTATGATGACGTGACGTTTACCAACGCGGGTGCAGTCGCCGGGCCCGCCCCCACCAACGAGGTGGCCGCCACTACGTCGATCAACAGCCTGTGGTATAGTCAAACAGACACGGCGTATGTTCACACCACTCAGATCGACCTCAACCAGACGCTGAAAGTTCAGGGCTTCAACGCCACGACCCCCTCGGGTTATGTCGACAAATATTCGCTCTATGCAGGCAATTTAGGGACAACTGCCACCAGCGTTCAGAAGACCGTGATCACGGGCAATGGCAAGCTGGACGTATCGGGCCCCAGCGGCGAAAACACCACCGGCGACATAATAGTGACTATGGGCAATGCCACTGGCGGCACCACATACCCCGACCACACCGCGGTACTCGATCTCTCCGGCCTGGCTACGTTTAATGCCAACGTCGACCAGTTGCTGGTAGGCGTCGAAGCTACCGGTTCGAGTATGGACAGACCGAACGGCATAATGTACTTGGCCGCCTCCAACACGATTGTATTGAATAATGCTACCTCGCCTGTAGCCGAGGCCGGCGGCACGTCATGCCCGCTGCCCGGCGGAGCTTTGGTAGTCGGCTACTCGTCAGGCAAGGGGGCTGGAGATACATACATTTGCGCCCTTTACCTCGGTCACACCAACACAATAAAAGCGGACTACGTCCTGGTCGGCGGCAGAGTACGACCCGCCGCCATGGGTTTCGAGTCCAAGACCGACGGCTCAAGTATGACTTTGCAAGGCAATAGCCAATCCCGCGTGAAAAGCATTAACATCGGCGATAATACAAACAACTCGACAAGCGGCAATGCTACCGTCGGGACGGTTGATCTAAGAGGCGGCAGCGTCAACATCATGGCAGACTCGATCGTCTTAGGTCAGACGACAACTAATTATAGTGGTAGTAACAGGCAAGCATATAGTGCGACGGGGACTTTATCCTTTGACACCGGCACCATCGATTCAACCGGCATGCTCATTGCAAACCAGGCCACCAATTTGAATGCCAAAGCCACGGGCACTGTTAACGTATCGGGCGCGGCGACTCTGACAATCGGGGCCAACGGTCTGACGATGGCAAATTATAATGGCGGTTATACAGGTGCTTATTATGGAGCGATACAACCTGCAACTGCAACTCTGAACGTCAGCGGCGGGACGGTCACAATTGCCGGAGGTATCAGAACTGACGTCATGAATTTGAATAGTGGAGAGTACGCTGGTCCCAATTCAGGCGTAACCGTTGCTAGCACAATCAACATCACCGGTGGCAGCGTTACCCTTGGCGGCGACATCACAAAGGGTGTCGCTACTACCAATATGTCCGGTACCATCAGAACCACGGTCATAGTCAACGGCGGTACGCTCGACATGCAAGGCCCCGACTTGCAAAGGCATAACATCGGCTCATCCACCTCCTCCATCGACACTCTTACCCTGGCCAACGGCACGCTTAAGAATGTCCTCCAGATCAACGGCGGCGGAGCGATAACGACAACCACCACCGGCGGCACCCTAACCATTAGCGGCACAAATACCTTCACAGGCGCGACCACCGTTAGTGCCGGCAAACTCCTGGCCGAGGGCAGCATGTGGAGTTTCGTCACCGTAAACAGCGGCGCAACCCTGGGCGGAAACGGCACCCTCGGCGACGCTACCCACCTTGTCGGCCTGAAGGTCCTCGGAATTCTCGCCGTCGGCGATAGCGCTGGACAAATGACCGTATATGCAGGCACTAACGACGTCACCCTCGCCGCAGGCAGCAACGATAACGTCGAGATTACCGGCAATGCTCCCGGCGCCGCCGGTTACGATCAACTCCTGGTGGAAACCGGCAACGTATCCTTGGCCGGGGCTTTGAACCTATCCGCGACTTACACGCCTAATCCCGGCGATATGTTATGGATCATTGACAACGTGGGATCAGGAACGCTAAGCGGCACGTTCAGTAATGACCCGGTTCCGACGCTTTGGTCGGGATGGGACATTTTTTACAGCGCCGATCACGCCACGAACAGCCTTAGCGGCGGCAACGACGTGGTGATTGCTCAAGTACCCGAACCGGCTACTTTGACAATGCTGATTATCGCCGCCGGGCTGTGCCTGATGTTCAAACGCACTCGCGGCAAATAATAAATTATTCAGGATTTAAGAGATAAATCCGGCTTGAACAAGCGGGACAAACCGCAGGGCTCGTCGAGATTGTTATAACAGTCTCGACGGGCCCTTTTTCTTTCCCCAGTGAATAATAACCTGAGTTTTGGATAAAGTATGGTGATATTTTGCCCCGGAGGGGCTTAGAAACTATCCGAAAACCTTTCCCGTCATTCTGAGCGGAGCGAAGAATCCGGGGGAAAATACCTATCCGATGAGATCCTTCGCTTCGCTCAGGATGACAAATGGACTTTTCGGATAGTTTCTTAGTCGTGTAGCCGGCGGCGTTAGCCGCCGGGAGATGGGATACGCAAATGAAAAAGCCCTGAAAGGGCGACATTGAAATGGAAAACGCCTATCAATGTCGCCCTTTCAGGGCTTGATCCGCCGTTTAGACTTGTACCTTGTACCAGGGACTCACGTCCCTGGCTACACGACTAAGCCCCTCCGGGGCAACAGACAACATCGTTAAGCAAAACTCAGGTTAATACCCATTTAATCCGGATTAATCACTCTTCTTCCGGATTGCTTTTAACGATCCCAGGGGGGCTGGAAAAAACTTTGCTCGATTGGTATGAATTAATGCCGGTTGTATGCATAAACGTCATTAATCGCTAACCAGGCGTATCCGGAGCGGCCCGTGCACTTTTTCGAATTGCTCGTCATCCTGGCGATGATCGGCTTTAACAGCCTGTTCGCGGCTTACGAAATCGCCTTGGCCTCGGTCAGTATCGCGCGCTTGCAGGTGCTGGCACGGGAAAATCATCGCGGGGCCAAGGCCGCTTTGTACATGAAGGAAAATTTCGAGGCCAGCCTGGCGACCGTCCAGCTCGGCATAACCGTCCTTGGTGCGATTGCCGCGGCCACCGGCGGCGCAGGCGCCGAGGAAAATCTCACCCCATTTTTCCGCCAGTGGCTGGGCGCCTCGCAAGGATTCTCCGAATTCCTGGCCATCATGGTCATCGTGGTTCCCTTGACCATGCTCACCCTATTCTTCGGCGAATTGGCGCCCAAAATTTTCGCCATCCGCAATAAAGAATTGGTATGCCTGCGCCTGTCGCGGGGCATGAAATGGTTTACCTTCAGCGTTTGGCCGGCCGTGTGGCTGCTCGAGGCCGCCGTGATGGCCATCATGAACTTGAGCGAACGAAGGCGAAAAAGCGGCAGTCTGGACGTGCACAGGTCCGAGTCCGCCGAGTTTCAAAGTCTCCGGGCAAGCGCGGCCCTGGCCCGGGCCTCGCGCCTGATCGGCGAACGTCAGGAAAAAATCATCCTCCACACCGCCCATCTTTCCGGCCGACCGGTCCGCGAAATAATGCTCCCCGCCGAATATATCAGCATGTTGGACATAAATTGCACATTGGAAGAATCCATGATTACGGCCCATCTCGACATGCACACCCGATTTCCCGTGGCCCAGCGGCCCGGCGATCCGCAATCGATCATCGGCTACATCAATCTCAAGGACCTGCTGGCCCTGATGCGGCTCACGCGGGGCGAAGAACCCACGCTGCGGTCCATTCTCCGGCCCTTTCCACGACTGAGCGATTCCACGCCCATTACCGCGTCGCTGGAACGCATGATCCGCGAACATACTCACATCGCCCTGGTCGCTGACGCAGGTAATAAAGTCGTGGGCATGATCACCCTGGAAGATATTTTGGAGGAATTCATCGGCGAGATCGAAGACGAATACGACCGCCTGCCGGCCCACGTCACTCCATCCGGCCGGGCATGGGTGGTCGGCGGTGGAATCAGTCTGCAACGGCTGAAAGAATCGACCGGCATGGACCTGTCCGCCGATCCGCCCCCCAACGGCGCCGCCACGTTATCGACCTGGTTTTCCGGCCACACGGGCCGTCCCATCCGCGGCGGCGACGAACTTACGCGCAACGGCATCCGCGTGGTAGTCCGCAAAATCCGCCGCCAAAAAGTCCTCGAAGCCCAAGTCGGTCGCGTGGAAACGCCTTCATAAATTCCACTTATCGCGAGCGGTTATTTATATAAAATGCCCTGCAAACCTTCTTCAACTCCATCTTTTGATTATCTTTCAAGAACAAGATATCTTATCTTAATCTTATTGTAAAACCATATGATGTTTTGATTCCGGCCAAGGAAGGTTCAGTTCCTATATGAAACATTTTTGGGACTATACCGGCGGATACGAAATCCTAATTCGATTGCCGCGGACAGTAATGATTGCCCCCTCGATATTCCGGGGACATCATACCTAATTACCATTGGCCTTATTGAACGAACTCCGTCGGCAGGCCGTGGGAGTCAATCCCTCAATATAGCGGATTGCGTCGGCCTGTCAAGAATCATTGGTAATTCAAAATTCCCATCCTGCCGCTACAGAAATTGCTTTAACTCCCACACACCTCTCATGTGAATTCATCACGTCAATCAACATCTGTAGAACTCGAAACAAGCGACAGTTTGCGGGATGCTCGCCAGTGCCACAGGTTGTGGTGAATTGGAATCACCCTTCCTCTAATATTGAATCGTTACGAAGGAGATTGTAGACATGCCGGGCGATCATTAATTCCTCATCGGTTTTTATCACGCGGACCGTAACCGCAGCGCCGTCGCGGCTAATTACCGCGTCGTTGGCTTCATTAAGCTTGGAATCGATCCGTATGCCTAAAAATTCCATCCCCTGGCAAATCCGTTTGCGGATGGCGGGCGATTTTGCGCCGATTCCGGCCGTAAAGACCAGCGTATCGAGGCCGCCCAGAACCGCTGCCATCGCAGCAAGATGTTTTTTTGCCTGATAACAATACATATCCACGGCCTGCGCGGCATGAGGATCTTCGGACTCTAGCTCTAGCAGGTCGCGCATGTCAGAACTGATCCCGGACACGCCGATCAGCCCGGATCGCTGATTTACCAAATAGTCCACGGTAGACGGACTGCGATCCTTTTCTTGGAGCAGGAACAAGAGCACCCCGGGATCCAGGTCGCCCGAGCGCTTACCCATCATTAGCCCGCCCGCCGGAGTAAGTCCCATTGTTGTATCCAGGCACTTTCCGGATTTTATTGCCGCCATGCTGGCCCCGTTGCCAAGATGCGCGACGATCACGCGCCCGGCGGCGGCTTCCCGGCCCGCCGTCTCTCTAAGTTTTTCCAGGATGTATTCGTAAGAAAGGCCGTGGAAACCGTAACGGAGCACTCCTTCATGCCAAAGACTCCTGGGCAAAGGCAATCGTTGGGCCAGTTCGGGCATTTGACGGTGAAAAGCCGTGTCGAAGCAGGCGACTTGCTTCATGCCCGGATAATATCGATGCACGGCTCGAATGGCTTTAAGTTCGTGAGGCAGATGGTCTGGCGCCAAGCGAATGATCTCCTCGAGCGCAGCCAAAACTTCTGCGGTAATCAGGCGTGGTTGGCTATATTTTGTCCCGCCATGCACCACCCGATGGCCCACGGCATCCAGGACATGATCGGGAAATCGACTTTGCAGCCAATCCAGTAGAGTTTTCAAGGCTTCATCGTGGTCCGCCAGATCGCGGTGTTCTTCAATCAAGGTTTCTCCACCGGCATCCCAAATGCAAAAGCGCCCTCCGTGCAGGCCGATTCTTTCTATGTCGCCCAGAAGCACCAGAGTTTCAATTTGCCCCATGTGGTACAAGGAGCATTTAATGCTGGAAGAGCCGCTGTTGATGGTCAAAATACGGCTGACGCCTGCGACATCCATGGTTTTCATACAGAGAAAATTCGACGTTTAGAGCCGATCCCAAAAGACGTAGGTTATGCTTAAGCATAACAAAATGACGAAAAAGTTCGAAAATCTTATTGCAAGACCAGATGATGTTTCGATTCCGGCCAAGGTATGTTTAATTTCTGAAGACTTTCAAGGTGCAGATCAAGTGCTTCACAGGCGTGTGAAAAAGCCTCGGCAAGCGTGGCGCCGCTTGTAATGATTTCGGGAATGTCCGGTAAATCAACGGTATATGCCGGCTCTTGCGGTTGGTAGTTTATCGAAAAAACATAGCCCCGATATTCATGATTGGTGTTCATAGTTCTTTTTGACAATATTTATAGGTATTCGCTGAACAATTCTTTGCCCGGGCGGGGGATGACGATTTCGGAGACCAACAGGCCGCGGCGACGGGCTTCGTCGGCGGCGGCTTGCACGCCTGCGCGGACGTCGGCCACCGCACCGGTCATCAGGCAAAGACCTTTGCCGCCCAAGGCCATGGCTATGTGAATGCGGAAGAGCGTGATCCGCGCGGCTTTGGCGGCGGCGTCGGCGGCGGCCAAAATGCTCGTGCCGCTAAAGGTTTCGATCACGCCCAACGCGCCCATCTGTTTCGTGTCCAGAACAACCGATTGTCCCAGCGCCGGAAATACCGACTCGTGAACGTTGGGCAGAATCAAGTGATCGATAACCGCCTCGCCGGAAATTTTGATGCCCGCCTGGACCGCCGCCTCAACGTCGCTCACCGATCCGCCGATGACGATTATGTATTTGCCCGAGCAAATCGTCCGGGCAATGAGCAGGTTGACCGTGGCGGCCTTGAGCATCTCGTCCTCGACCAAATAACCGATGCCGATGCTCGATAGTTCGATAACGCCGACTGAAGTGGGAGTGGCCATAATGGTTCTCCCCCCGGTGTATTCACCGGGGGCTAAATGATGATTAAATAAATAAATGTCATGATTTCACCTCGGAGCCGGGCCGTGTCGGCCCGGTACAACCGGGGCGACACGCCCCGGCTCTGACTTTTCTTATTAATTTCTTACTTCCAATTAAAAATTTATTTTTCGATCCAAACCACGCCGTCGGCAATGGATGTCACCACTCCGTCGATGGAGGCATGGACCGGAGCGCCTAGTGCCGGCTTGCCGTTGACTACCGGCGGTCGGCCGACTAATTGGCCTTTTTTCACCCGATCGCCGACCTGAAGGACGGACTCGCAGGCTGCGCCGATGTGTTGTTTCAGTTTGATCCCGACTTTATCGGCGGCAAGCAATGTATCTTTTAACGGACCGACGTTGCGGAACTGACGCAGCCCGAGTTTGTTCATCAATCGGGCCATGGGGGCTTTGCGATTGGCCATGTGTAACTCGGGTCGCCGGGGATTGAAGGGCGGATTTTCCCAGCGTCTTTTCTCCACCGCCAGTCGCCGCTTGTTTTGGACGCAAACGTTTTTCGGATCCAAATCCTCGGGACAGGAATACAGGCTGCACAAGTTGCACTCGCAGCAGAACTGCGTGCCCACAACGTTGGCCTCGCCCACCAGATTAAAGCCCAGGCTGCGCATGGCCGCGTGGGGTTCGATGGGATGTCCGAGCAACCAGCGCGGACAGAGTTCGGTGCAGAAACTGCACTGATCGCAGGCGCTTCGGCCAATTCGGGCGATCTGTCGCCAGTCCTGGCGCCTGCGGCGAACCACCACGTGATCGCCGGGCAGGACGATCACCCCTCCGGTGGTCTTATCGACCAGTGCCTGGTGATTATCTTCCAAGTAGCCCATCATCACTCCGCCGACCATGAAATTCGGGTCGGGTATGGTCGGTCCTCCGGCGGCCGCCACGCACTCGGCCAGCGTTATGCCCACGGGCACGCGAAGCGTAACCGGCTCGGCCACGGCCCCGGCCACGGAAAGAAATTTTTCGGTAACAGGTTTTTCTGCCGCTTGGGAAACGTTAAGCGCGGTTTCCACGTTCATCACCACCGCACCCACGTTCAGTGGAATTCCACCGGGCGGAATCACTCGGCCGAGCACGTCGTAGACCAGGATGAATTCATCGCCCGCCGGATAAGTATCCCTGAGCGGCGCCACGTCCATGTTCGACGGCAACTTGGTTCGCAGCAGATCGATTACGTCGCGATACTTTTCCTTGATGCCGACCATGCCGCGTTGGGCGCCGAGGAGTTTCATGCCGGCGGCCATGCCTTCGACGACTGCATCGGCGAATTCGCGCAGCACTTCTTTATCTTTATGCAGCAAGGGTTCGCACTCGGCTGCATTCAGCAACAGCGAATCCGCTTTTCCGCTGAGTTTCACGTGCGTGGGAAAGCCCGCGCCTCCGGCGCCGACAACTCCAGCCTCGGCGATATCTTGGACCGTAATCTGGGCCATCTTAAATTACTTGATCTTGGGTATAGCAATATCTTCAAACTTTCAATTATAGCTTGAAGTAAAGAACGCCGCCCCCCGCCGGGAGAGGGTTAGTGTGAAAAAATCTTCACAAAAGCGCAAGTTTTTCCTTCTCTCAGCAGGGGTCTCTCACACTTCAAGCCGCTGATATAAAATAAATTGTTTTGGAGCCGTAATAAATTAAACCAGCAAAGACAGGCTTCCAATAGACAGGCAAGAATGTCTGTCCTCCTGTTGAAAGGCCGCGACAAGTCGATCCATGCCCACGGCCAATACACGCAACTGAAAACCATCTGGATGCAACTTTTGAAATAGGAGACGTTCTCGTGGCCGAAAAATTTCACGGACTGTTCCCGGCATTGGTCACACCCATGACGGCCGATGAACAAGTCGATCATAAAACTCTGGCCGATTTTATCGATTACCTGATCGAGGAAGGCGGCGTGCACGGCATTATCCCCTTGGGCAGCACCGGCGAATACTACGCCCTTTCGGCCCAGGAACGCTCGGACGTGCTCAGAACCACGATCCAAACCGTTGCCGGGCGCGTGCCCGTGGTCGCCGGGGCCAATGCCGGATCGACCCGCGACGTGGTGCAGTATTGCCGGGAGGCGGAAAAATTGGGGG
Organism: Thermoguttaceae bacterium; assembly: GCA_050013075.1. Taxonomy (GTDB): domain Bacteria; phylum Planctomycetota; class Planctomycetia; order Pirellulales; family Thermoguttaceae; genus JBEKIK01. The sequence continues at coordinate 59,565 of JBEKFZ010000016.1, forward strand.
CGGCGGGGGTGCTCTTGGCCCCGCCGTATTATTCCCTGCCCAGAGACGACGAACTAGTCGCGCATTTCCGCGCGGCGAGCGACGCCGTCGGCATTCCGATCATGCTCTACAACTATCCCGGGCGGACCGGAGTGGACATGCAGCCCGATCTGATCGAACGCCTGGCCGAGCTGAAACAAGTGCGATACGTCAAGGAGAGCACCGGCGACATCAGGCGCATCAGCGAAATCATTCGCCGACTGGGCGATAGGATCACGGTGTTTTGCGGGTGCGACACCATCGCCTTGGAAAGCCTGCTTTTGGGTACGCCCGGCTGGGTGAGCGGCTCGGCCAACGTACTGCCGCGTGAGCACGTGGAGATATATCGAATTGCCGTGGAAAAGCAAGACTTTTTGGGCGCAAAGGCGCCGTTTTATAAATTGATGGCGTTTTTGGCCCTGGCCGAGGGCGGCGGAAAGTACACGCAGTACGTCAAGGCCGGATGCGGCCTGACCGGACATCCGGTCGGCCCGCCCCGCCGGCCGCTTTTGCCCATCGGAGCAGAGGAAATGGCCCTGTTGAAAAAAGCGATCGCCGAAGTCCGCCGGTAAGAGTGAATAAGAGTAAAATTCGATCGCCATTTTTACCTAGCCCAGATTTTTAATTGCAATTATTACCTAGTTCGGGTTTTTAATTGCCATTTTTACTTAGCCCAGGCGTTTAGAGATCGTCCACCTTTTGTGGCAATATGGATAACATTGTTAAGCCCAAAGGGCTTAAATATGACAGCCCAGGG
>JBEKFZ010000017.1:0-59150 GCA_050013075.1 Thermoguttaceae bacterium
ACAATTACCATCAACTCGGCCACCAAAGCCGACCTGTATGAATTGATTCAACAATTGGAAAATTACCTAAATCTCGCTGTTTGAACAGCGCGAAAACCTGCGAAAGTTCAGATAGGTAAAATCGACAATATATTGCCAAATATGGAGATTCTTCGCTTCGCTCAGGATGACTTTTGGTATAGGTTCTTAATGCCGATCTATATCGCACTGGTTACTTTCTTATCAATAACCGGAGGAGTCAATCGTGTTAAAATTTGACGGACTGAAAGTACTAAGATCGGCATCGTATTGGCTATATTTCCGGTCGTTTATGCAGGAAATACATTTAAATAGTGACAGATCCTGCACTCCGGCTTTATTGTTGGCTATGTTGTAAGAAACGGATTTTGTCGAGCCGTCGCACATTACCATATTAAAAGTGGAGGGGTGTGCGCTGCCAAAGGGGGTCGGCCCAAAGTCAATCCCCCTTTGATCTCTTGCCGGCGCCTGATTTGTCCACCCGCACTGATCGTAATCATCCCCGCCCATTATAGGCGAGTCATCTGAGCCGTCTGCTCCATCGTAGTAGTGATATGGGTTTATGTACTTTTCGCCGGCGAGATAGGTATGTGCGGTGCCGTCGACAATATCTTTAATTTTGACAAAACTGCGCTGGTAGCAAACGCCGTTCATCCTAGTTTGGATATCAACAGGTACGGTAGTGGTGAAATAGCCGGTTGCACTTTGGGCGTCCGCCCAACTCAACGGGCCTTTAAACCACTGGATAAAAGTCGAACCGGCGTTGCATTTATAGTCGGAATGAAATAATGCGTCCACAGTCGGGGTGATTGTCGAACAATTTATTATGCCAAGTGAATGCTGATAAACATCGACTGCAGGATTAAGCATGGGTGGGCGACGGCTGGGACAACTAAATTCGGCTATGGGTATGCTATTCATTTGTTTTGCCCCATTCATTGTTGCCGTACTAGTTGGAACGCCCTTGGACATGTCATGGATGCCTCTATATTCCATGAAAGGGAGAATATTGTAAAAGAACCCGCCGGGTTGCGTGCGTCCGTAACCCAGATTCGCATCACCCACCCAAATACATCCCCAGCCGCCGGTGGGAAAATTTTTCTCTTCGTTTACATGGCTTTGCACTGCCAGGCCGATCTGCTTGAGATGGTTTATGCACTCCGCTTTGCGGGCCGCCTCGCGCGCTGCTTGGATGGCCGGCAGGAGCAATCCAATCAGGATCCCTATAATTGCGATGACTACCAATAATTCCACAAGTGTAAAAGCGGCGTCCGTCCGCCGCTTTGGAGAATTCAGAAAAGTCTTCATAAAAAAATCCCATTTCCTTTCGTAGAATAATGAATATAAATAATGTACCCGTTCCCTTTAATAATGTAAATACTTCCGCCCAAATGAATATCGATGCATAAACACTCGACAGACAAGAGGAGGTTATTTAACTATTACAGGTTATAACGTACTACACCAAATACCGGCAATAAATTGGCCGGTTTTTTGCGGGCATTGACTGGAATCAATTTTTTACCCAAAGGCCAACGTCTATAATAGATCATATACGAAATACGCACCCTAGTCGATGGAAAAATGCGCAATAATAATTAGAAATAGCGCAGACAGTTCTAGTTATAGCAGGTCTTTGGATTTAGAATAAAAAATTATGTGAAAAATGGATAGAGATTCCTGGTTCCCACGCTCCGCGTGGGAATCCGCGTTTTAGTCCCCACGCGGAGCCTGGGAACCCGCGTTTTAGTCCCCACGCGGAGCCTGGGAACAAGAGGTAATGATTCCGACCTTTTGATAAAGAAAAACCTTGGGTGAGACGGATGAGGTGAGAAACATGAGCGGAGTACCTAAAGTTGCGTTGCTGATAGAAACATCCCGAGAATACGGCCGAGGTGTATTGCGCGGGATCGTGCGATATGCGCGACTTCACGGGCCGTGGGCGTTTTACATTACGCCCGGCGACTTTGAGCAGGCCTTGCCCAAAATGGAACAATGGGGCGGGACCGGAATTATCGCCAGGATAGCAACCCCGAAAGTCGCCAACGCGATCCTGGCCACCGGATTGCCGCTGGTGGCCATGGACCTTTCGGAAAAGCAACTCTCGGCAAACAGTCCGTTGTCGAAAGTCTGCGAGATAATCTCCGATTCTTACCATGCCGCTCAACTGGCGGCGAACCATTTGTTGGAAAGAGGATTCCCCAACTACGCCTTTGTGGGAATTGCCGATAGGGTATGGTCCACGCGCCGGCGTGAAAGTTTCATCAAGCACGTCATGCAAGCGGGCTATAATCCTCACGTTTACGAGCCGCCGAAAAACAAGATCGACCGTGAATGGGGGCGGGAACAAAAACTCATGGCCGAATGGCTGTACAACCTGCCGAAACCGGTGGGACTGATGGCTTGCAACGACGACCGGGGCAGGGACGTGTTGGAGGCCTGTCGGGCGGCCAAAGTCAGCGTGCCGGAAGAAGTGGCCGTGATCGGCGTGGATAACGACTCTTTATTATGCGAACTGGCGAATCCGCCCCTCTCGAGCGTGGTACTGAACGCCGAGCGCGGCGGTTTTGAAGCGGCGGCCTTGCTGGACCGGTTGATGTCAGGCCGTTCATCGGCGCAGGAGCGGATCGTGGTCGAACCTTTGCAAGTGGTCACGCGAAGATCGACGGACGTGGTGGCCCTGGAAGATACCGAGGTTGCGCACGCCCTGCAATTCATCCACGAAAACGCCGGCCGGCCGTTTCAAGTTAAGGAGATCGTCAACACCTTGGGTGTTTCGCGGCGGACGTTGGAAATCCGCTTCCGCCGGGCAATCGGCAAATCGATGAACGAAAAAATCCAGCAGGCCCATTTGGAACGGGCAAAAAGACTATTGATGGAAACCGACCTGCCCTTGCCCAAGGTGGCCCAGGCCGCCGGATATAACAGCACGAACTATTTGACCGTCGTTTTTCACAAGGCCTTTGCCATGACCCCGGCCAAATTCCGCAATTATGTCCGCAATAGATGAAAGGAAATCTGATTCGCCTGGGAGTGTTGGCCGGCGTGCTGGACGGTTTGCTCGAAAAGGACATCGACGTGGAGGAAATGACGAACAACATCTTTGCCGGGGCACAGGCGCGAGGAAAACCGCCGCCCCGACTTTTTCTATGGGGTCGAAACGTGGTATAATCCCTCGTTCCTACGCCGGAGCGTGGGAACAAGGAAATATTCCAAAATAGAGCAGCGAGTATGCTCCGATGAAATCGACCGCCACGCTTCGGATTGGTTTTACGGCAGTGCTGTTTGCGGCGATCATTGCCGGGTTGATTTTCTTGCCGGTCCAACAGCGCCTCGAGCGGTTTTTGGAATGGATCGAGGGCTTGGGTTCCTGGGGGCTTGTCCTGTTCGTCGTTTTTTATGTGATTGTCTGCCTGCTTTTTCTGCCCGGGTCCGCGTTGACTTTGGCCGGCGGGTTCATGTTCGGTTTGGCAAAGGGGATCGCGGCGGCCTCTTTGGGCTCAACCCTGGGGGCCGCGGCGGCGTTTGTCATCGGTCGCCTGATCGGCAGGCAGTGGCTTGAACAAAGGCTGACGATCCATCCCCGTTTTCTGGCGATTGACCGCGCAATTGGGAGTCAGGGGTTCAAGATCGTGCTTTTAACCCGGCTTTGTTCCTTGTTTCCTTACGATCTGATGAGTTACGCCTTCGGGCTGACCAAGGTTTCCCCGGGCAAATATGTTTTGGCTACCTGGCTTGGCAGGCTTCCGGAAATCGTGGTCTGGTCTTACCTCGGATCGAACGCCAAGAGCCTGGCCGATCTGGCCGCCGGCAAAATCCAATCCGGAATCGGAGAACAAATCCTTTTATGGTTGGGACTGGCGGCGATGGCCGCCGTGGCGGTTATTGCCATGGAAATCGCCAGGAGAGTGCTACGCGAGGCGGTCAACACTCCGGACGGGAAAAAGTGAACAAAGCGGGACGGTAAATGTTTATGTGTAAAGCCGCGACCAGTGGTCGCGCAAAAGCGTGACGATTAACGTTTATGTGTAAAGCCGCGACCGACCAACCGACCATGCCGACCAACGCTTCGCGTCGGTGCCCGATGGTGCCCGTTGGTGCCCGCCGCGGCTTTACACAGGCTTTCTTTGAAGTACCGGGCAACCCACGGGCAACGATTTCGGAGGAGAGTCGCTATAGCGGATTTCTGACAAGTGCGGTCTTCCCATCGTGCGATCCTGGTTCTATCATTGGGGAATATGAGCAGCCGGGTTTTACAAAAGGAATTGGTCGATAAACAAGCCAATCCGTGGCCGCATCGCTGGGCCTGGGTCTTGGCCTGCGGGGTGTTTCCCCTGATCTGGATGGGCGGTCTGGTGACCACCTGCGGCGCAGGCATGTCGGTGCCCGATTGGCCCACCACTTACCACTGCTGGTTCTATCCGCTGCAAAAATGGCTGTGGAATTTTAATGATTTGTTTCTCGAACATTCGCATCGGACGATCGCCCAGATCGACGGGATTGTGGCCATAATATTAATAGTCTCGGTCTGGCGCTGGGAACCGCGCAAGAGCGTGCGTTGGCTGGCGGCTGCGATTCTACTCGGTCTTATATCTCAAGGCGTATTGGGCGGGCTGCGCGTGGTGTTCGACGAGCGCGTGCTGGCCCGGATCCACGGGTGCGCGGCGCCGCTGGTCTTTGCTTTGTGTACTGCCATGGTATCCATAACCTCGGCGGCGTGGCAAAAAAACAAGACGATTGCGGGCGCCATGCTTGCCAAACGCAGTATGCAATGGCTTGGCTTGGCTGTGTGCTGCGGTTTGTATGCGGAGATCGTTTTGGGGGCCCAGTTTCGGCATCCGCTGCTCGACGTCGCGCCGATTTTATCGCTGGTTTTGGTGTGGTTGAAGATAAACATCGCCGCTTTTCTGGTTGTGGGGATATCTTATTTGCTGTTCATTGTTTTGCAGGACTCGCGCCAGTTGCCGCTACTTGTGCGGCGGGTGAAATTACTGGCGATGTTGTATTTCCTGCAACTAGCGCTGGCCGGCGTCACTTGGGTGAGCAATTTCGGTTGGCCAAAATGGTTCACCGACAATATCGCCGCGACGAACTACACGGTCGTGCAAATCGGAAGGTTGCAAGTCTGGGCGACCACCGCGCATGCGGCCGTGGGTTCGCTATGTTTCGTCGCTGCGCTGAGCGTGGCGATGTGGTCATATCAAAGGATGAAGGATGAAGGATGAAAACAGCTGACATTCGTTAGTTTGGGGTGGGCAGTTTACTGCCCACTTATAACCATAAACTGAAAACCGTGCATCAGTGGGCGATTATTTGTATCTTATCCGGCCGAGGATCGTGGTCATGGTCCTGGCGGCAATGCTGGTATCAGGCTCTGCGGCCGCCGAGACACAGACGCCTTGGCCGGCGATTTTTCATGCCATGCTGGGCACGGCGGGCGTGATCCTGGGGGCGATCGCCCTGAACCAGCGCATGGAATGTCAAGGCGACGCCAAGATGCCCCGCACCGCCGGCCGGCCCTTGCCGTCCGGACGGCTCAGCGCCGTAGAGGTAACTTGGTTCGGCGCGATCGCAAGCCTGTTGGGAACTGGATATTTGATTATTTTTTGCAATGTAATATTAGTGATTTTGGCCGTTGCGGGCTGGACGGTCTACGTGCTTGCGTATACTCCGCTTAAAAGGCGATCGATCTGGCAAACGCCCGTCGGCGCTGCGGCTGGGGCCATGCCCGCGATTTTAGGAGCGGCCGCGGTCGGCGCCCCATTGAGTCCGCTAGGATGGAGCCTTTTCGGCATCGTTTTCTGCTGGCAATTACCTCACGCCATGGCCATTGCCTGGCTGTATCGCCGGCAATTCGCCGATGCCGGGGTCCGCGTGGCAACGGTGGTCGATCCATCCGGGCGGATTGCCGGACGGTTCGCGGTTTTCGGGGCGGTCCTGCTTATGCCCCTGAGTTTTTCGCCCGTGATATTTTCGCGGATGGGATGGATCTTCAGCGTCCTTGCGGCTTTGTTGGGATTGGGATATTTCTTCTTTTCTTTTACCTTCCTTCGCCGCAGGGACGATATCACGGCCCGGCGTCTGCTCTGGGCATCGCTTATCTATCTGCCGCTGCTGCTGACAGCGCTGGTTGTAGCGCGTTTATAAACAACATCAGGTAAGAAATGTGGACCTACTAGGCTTTGGGCGTCTAAGGCTGACGTCGCCGCCAGGCGAGCAATCCGGCCAAGGCGACTGTGGCCAACAACACGATTGTGCTCGGCTCGGGCACCACGCCCACGGCAAATTGCGAACACGACGTTATGCCGTTGGCGTAAATCCATTTGTTTCCCGTGTCGATGCTGCTGGTGACCTGTTCCCACTGTCCATTGTGGAAGTGATACACTTGAAGAAGGTTCTCGTCATTAATGCCCAACTCTTGGGCCAAGTAGTCGTCGTAGCGGAACGTCAAATTGGCCTTGACGAAAGATGCGGTAAGGTTCAAGTCCCATACGCCGATGATCTTCGATCCCGTTGGAAACGGGCCGCTGATATCGTCGTTGTCGGTTGCCAGCAGGCTGCCAGTCAAGCTGGCGGGATTTCCGATGCCTTTGATGTTGATCTGTAAGCTGTTGACCAGGTCGATGTACTGATCAAACGACGGGTCTGAGCCGATGCTGTAAGGCGATTCGCCCCAGTTATAGATGCCGTCGTGTAAGACCGCGACCGAGGGCAATGTCAGTTTGCCGTGGTCTTCGGCGCCCCAGCCGTGTCGCTGGCCAACTAGGTTCTCAATGGTGTTGCTCACACTGATGAAGTTGGAAAGGTCCAGTGTTCGGCTGGTTCCCAGACCGTCGGCGACAATCCGGCCGCTGTTGTACAGTTTATTTGGCATGGAAACGGTGCCATAGCCGCTGAAGGTTCCGTCCGTGGTGTTGGATGCACGCACCGTGAGGCTGCCGGAGCCGGCCAGCGAACCGCCCTGCAATAAATATGTGCCGTTGGAGCTACCCATCATGCCGACAAGGAGCGAGGTATTTACCGTTACGTTTCCGCCGGTGTGGGTAAACGTGCCCGTGCCGATCGAGCCGACCCCTAGCGTGCCGACAATCAAACTGCCGCCGCTCATGGTATAGCTGGCGCTATCGATTGTGGCGGCCAGCATGAGGCTATTGATGGAAGCGGTCGTGCCGTTTACGTGCGTGGCGGCGGCGTTGCTTATCTCCAGCGCGGCCTGGTTGAGGTTTTGCGGCGCCGATCCGCCGTACAGCGCACCGCTAGTGAGATTGCCCATGTCAAAGTTAAAGCCCATTGCCAAGGTGGCATTTGAACCAAGGATCATGTTGGGCGAACTTAGTGTTCCCGCGGACCATTCCAGCCGGCCGACCGTACCATCGGCGCCAATCCGCAATGAGTCGGATGACGCGATGGTCAATCTAGAGGTCGAATCGCTAAGGCTATAGGTGCCGGCGCCGGAACTGCTGCCCAATCTCAACGAGCCCACGGTGACCGAGCCGCTGTTTTGCGTGGCCGAAGCGCCGTCGGTGATTTCCAATGTAGCTTGACTAATGTTCTGCGGCGCCGATCCGCCATAAAGGCCGCCGCTAGTGAGATTGGCAAGATTGAAGTCGATGCCCATGGCCAGGGTTGCATTGCCGCCAAGGATCATATTGGGTGAACTCAGCGTGCCTGTGAACCATTCCAGGCGACCTGCGCTTCCATCGGCGCCAATCCGCAGCGAATCGGACGAAGCGATTGTCAATCCTGATGCCGAACCGCTGAGGTTATATGTTCCGCCGCCGATGCTGCTACCTAGCCTAAGCGAGCCGACGGTGATTGAGCCGCTGTTCTGCGTGGCCGTGGCGCTGTTTGTAACTTCCAGTGTTGCCTGATTCAAACCCGAAGGCGCCGAGCCGCCGTAAAGGCCGCCGTTGGCAAGATTGGCAAGGTTGAAGTTCATTCCCATAGCCAAGGTCCCTTGGGCGCCGAACGTCATATTGGGCGAGGAGAGCGTGCCGGCAAGCCATTCCAGACGACCGGCGGCGCTGTCGGCGCCAATCCGAAGGGAACCGCCTGAAACCGTCAGCGCCGGTGACGTTCCGCCGATACTGTAAGTTCCGCCGCCAAGGCTGCCGTTGCCCAGTTTTAAAGATTTAACAGTAAGTGATCCGCCGCTCTGTGTAGCCTTGGCGCTATCGACCATTTCCAAAGACGTTTGGCTGAGATTTTGCGGCACCGAGCCGCCGTAAATCGATCCGCTGGTAAGTTGGCTCACTGTGTAGTCGATGCCCATTGCCAGCGTAGCGCCGCTGCCTAGGGTCATGTTTGGCGAGCTAAGCGTGCCGTTAAGCCATTCCAGCCGGCCGGTGCCGTCGGCCCCGATCCGAAGCGCTCCGCCGGAGGCGACGGTCAATTGTGCGGAAGCGCCGCTTAAGGTATACGTGCCCGAGCCCGTGCCGCTGCCGACAGTGAGATTCTTTATGGTCATCGACACATTATCATGGGTGGCCTTTGCGCCGTTGGTAATTTCCAGGGTAGACAGGTCCAGGCCCGATGGGGCAGTGCCGCCGTACAAAGCGCCGCTGGTCAGATTGCCGACCGTAAAGTCGCGGCCCATGGCCAGCGTGCCGCCACTTCCCAATTTGATTTGAACCAGATCCACGGTACTGGTCGAGAACCACTCGAAGCGCCCCGTGGCATTGGTCACCAGTCCGATTTCCATCCAACCGGCTGTGGGAGAAGTCGCATGTTGGAGTGTGCCGCCGGCGAAGCGGTAGGTGCCGCTGCCATTTGCATAACTACCCAAATAGATAATGCCGTCCAAGTTATTCGTGCCGCCGCTTTGGGTAAAAGTGCCGGCGCCGCCGTTGCCAATGTGCAACCAGCCGGAGTTAAGCACTCCCGTGCCGCTGAGGTCAAATGTGCCTGCCCCAAGGTACGTGTGATTGCCGACACTCAGGGTTCCGCCGCTTACTGATACATAACCAGTGCCGGAATCGCCGATCATGAAGTTTTGCGTAACCGACCAACTGCCGGCGGTCATGTTGAAGTAGCCGGTGCCGGTCCAACTTCCCACGCGGAAGTGCGTGACTGATGGCGTGTTGGTGACGTTGCATGTGGCCGTTGCGCCGTTTGTAACTTCCAGGGTGTTGCTGGCAAGGTCCTGGTATTTGGAGTTGCTCAAAAAGTCGTTGACGTTGTAATTATAGCCGATGGCCAGGGTATTGTTGCTGCTGTATGTATCGAAGATCATTTTCCCGCTGCCGCCGCCCGCGCCAAGGGTAAGTCCGCCGCTACGGAACCATTCGAACCGCCCCACGCCGACGTAGCTGCCATAATGGTCGCCAACGTAGATGTTGCCGCTGCTGTTTTCCAGGATCAATTCGCCGGTGCCGGCAAGACGATAAGTGCCGGTGCCGTCCACGCCGCTGGCAGCGTCGCCGATGCGCAGATGGCGCAGCCCGTCGGAGTTGCTGGAGTGCCCGATGTGGTTGGTCCCGCCGGTCTGGTTGAAGAATCCCGTGCCATCGCGGCCGATGTACTCATTGTGTGTCCAAAGCGTTCCGCCCTGGAGTTCATAAGTCCCGTTGCCGTTATCGGAGTTGCCGAGGATCAGGTCGTCGGAGCTGCCGGTTGCGTAGTTATTGTTCTCTCCCCCGGTTTGCCGGACATAACCAATGCCGGCCATGCCAATGCGCTGATCACCGTATGTATATAGCGTGCCGGCGCCAATAAACAAGTAACCTTTGTCAGGATTACCGCTGTTGTAAGACGTGCCCAGCGTCAGGGTATCGCAAGAGGCAGTGCTGTTAGCCGTGTTGATTTGAACGAAATTATTCGCATCGCAGTGACTGTCGATGGCGGCAACACTACCGGCAGGGAGACTATTGGGATTCCAGTTGTTCGCGTCATACCAATTGTAATTCCCATCGCCGTTGTCCCAATCATGGGCCGTGGCCGTGGCAACTGCGCCGACCAGTACCAAGCACATACCTAGAAAAATGCGCCTAAGATAAAATTTACCAGTCATTTTTCCCTCCCGCTAAAGTTATTAATATGGATACCTTCAAGGTTGGATCGTTGTAATAAAACCGTGGATAGCAAATACGCGCGGCTTCCTCCAAATGCCTCGACTCAAGGAACGAATAAGACGGGCGCCGCGCGGCAATGTTAGTGTAAACAGAACCCACTAACCCACTCGCTATTTAGTTGAGCTGCCGCAACAATTACAAAACACGGCAAAACGCTGCCTCGAATAAAAAAAGAATTGAGTGCAATTAAAAAGTAAATAGCAAGTAATCAGATGCATTTTTAGAGAATTAACAAATGATAATATACAAAAAAAATTAATAATTGCAAGTACTTAAGTTGTCTTATTCCTGCTGTTAGGGGGGTGGGGGGTAAAAACCAGGATTCTGTCGAGACTCAGGCCTTATGTTTCAAACGGAATGTCATATATTGGGCATAAGATTGCTAATTATTATGTTGGGCCTGCTGCCAGGCTTGGATATCCCCCTGATATTGGGTCGTATCCAGCAGTGTCAGGCCTAGGAACAAGGCGACGAACAGAAGCGCAGTGATGAACACGACCGCGTAAAACGGATTGTCATAGCGCAGGTGCATGAAGAACAGCACGACCAAGGCCGCTTTGATAGTTGCAATGCCCAAGGCGATAATCAGGTTCCAACTTCCAAGATCGAATCGGGCGGCGGCCACGGTGAGCAAGGTCATCACGAGAAGCGCGGCAAGCACCGTCGACAAAACCGGCAGCGGCACGGCATGGACATAATTTTCGCGGCCAACTGCGGCATTGTCCGTCGAGCCGGTTAATGATTCGTCATGTGACATGGTTTTGTAATCTCTCATGTTTATTGAGTGTCAGGTAATAAACGTCGTGTTTTCGCCTCAGAGCCGGGCCGTGTCGGCCCGGAATTACCGGGGCGACACGCCCCGGCTCTGACTTTTCATACGACATTCTTTTCCTGACAATCAATAGCCCCGACGTTCGCGCCGGGAGGGTTTTTATCGGATTGCGGTTAATGAATCAAATACAATAACGGGAACAAATATATCCAGATCATATCGACCAGGTGCCAGTACAGGCCCGTGAAATCGACGGGGCCGAAATAACGGCTGTTGAAATCGCCGCGGATGGATCGGGCGAGTATCCAGGCAATGGCCGCCATGCCGGCGATTACGTGCAGGCCGTGCAGCCCGGTCATCATGAAGTAGATGCTGAAAAAAATGCCGGCGTTGCGCGGCCCGTTTTCCAGGGTCGCCTTGGGATGGCCGGGATCGGGATAGTTTTCTTTCAAAAACTCCTCGGCTTGCTCGTTGGGCTTGAATCTACTCGCCCAGAGCAGACCGTCCCGCCATTTATGCTTGTATTCGATGTATTTGATTCCTAGAAAACAGCAGCCGCCGAGGAAAGTAATAATCAAGAGGACAACCAGCCCGCCGCGCCGGTTTCTTTGCGCGCAGCGGACCGCCCAGGCCATGGTAAAACTGCTGGCTATAAGCACCGCGGTGTTTATTCCGCCCAGGGTTTTATCGAGGAACTGATGCGCCCAGATGAAAATTTCCGGATGGTTCGCACGATACACGGCATAAGCGCAGAACAGGCCGCTGAAGAGCAGAATTTCGGTAAGTATGAAGATCCACATGCCGAGTTTGCCGGCGTCGAACTGCCGGGCGTGCGACTCGAAATGATGCGCCAAAAACGGATCGTGCTCGGCGGCGTGTATTTCCGGTTTATGGTTCATGGTAAATTACATGGGAATTATCGCGAAACCGCAAGCGGTTTTTAATCAATTAACCCAAGCGGTTTCGGCTATTACTCATTTTTTCGTATATATCCTTGCATCTCTGGATCGTAATGGATGTTGCCATAATCGTATGGATCGCCCACGGCTGGCGTGGATGCAAAATTATAATACGGCGGCGGCGAAGAGCATTGCCATTCCAGGGTAGCGCCGCCCCAAGGGTTGTCGGGCGCGCGCCGGCCGACGAATAAAGACGCCAGCAAGTATATCAACATTATGGTAAAGCCGGCGGCCAATATCGCCGCTCCAACGGAGGAAAGAAAATTATACGTGGCGATTGCGGGATAGCGCTCGGCCAGAACGGAATAATCGAAGTATCGGCGGGGCATGCCGTGGGTTCCCAGCAGGAATTGCGGGAAGAACGTCAGGTTGAAGCCCAGAAATATCATTAGTGCGGCGATGCGTCCCCAAAAATCGCTGAACATGCGGCCGGTGATTTTCGGCCACCAATAGTGCAATCCGCCCAAAAAAGCCACCATCGACCCGCCGAACATCACGTAATGGAAATGTGCGACCACGAAATAGGTGTTGTGCACGTGCACGTTGACGACCAAGGCCCCCAGGAATAAGCCCGTCAATCCGCCGATGCCGAAAAGAAACAGGAACATGAGGGCGTAGCACATGGGCGTGGCCAGCGATATCGAGCCTTTGTACATTGTGGCCAGCCAGTTGAAGACCTTCACGGCCGAGGGAATGGCCACGGCAAAGGTCATCAGGCTGAAGATCATGCTCGCCAGGGCCGACTGCCCGCTGGTGAACATATGGTGTCCCCACACTAAAAATCCGACAAGCGCGATGGCCACGCTGCTATAGGCGATGAATCGGTAGCCGAAGATGTGCTTGCGGCTGAACACCGGGATCAATTCGCTGATGATGCCCATGCCGGGCAAAATCATTATATAAACGGCCGGGTGCGAATAGAACCAGAAGAAGTGCTGAAAGAGCACCGGATCGCCGCCGAGTTTGGGATCGAAAATGCCCAATCCCAAAAGGCGTTCCACGAACAAAAGCACCAGCGTGATGCCCAGCACAGGGGTGGCCAGCACCTGAATGAGCGCAGTGGCGTAAATCGACCAGAGAAACAAGGGCATTTTGAACCAGGTCATGCCCGGCGGGCGCAAGGTGTGAATGGACACGATAAAGTTTATGCCCGTGAAAATGGAGCTAAAGCCCAAGATAAACACGCCGGCAAGCGCGGGCAGAACCTTGGTCGAGGTTTCGGTGCTGTACGGCGTGTAGAAAGTCCAGCCCGTATCCAGCCCGCCGCTGAGTAGCGTTATCAGGAAAAACACCGCACCGCCCCACCAGAGCCAAAAACTCAGCAGATTCAGGCGCGGAAAGGCAACGTCTTTGGCCCCCAGCATCAAAGGCAGCATGAAATTTCCCAATATCGCCGGGACACCGGGTATAAGAAACAGGAAAATCATCACCGTGCCGTGGATGGTGAAAAGCTGGTTATAGCCGTCGCTGGTGAAGATCTCCCGAGGGACGAGGGTTATTTGCGCGGCCTGGGTTTCGGTGACTTTATTGGGATACATCAATTCCATGCGGATGAGAATCGCGAAAACTCCGCCCAGCAGGAAGGCGGCCAAAATCGAGACCATGTACATCAGGCCGATCCGTTTATGGTCCAGCGTAAACAGCCACGACAGCACGCCCCTGGGATGTTTTAGGTAGTTGTCGTTGCCGGCGATTGTGTGATAGGGTTCTGACATTATAACCTTTCAGTAAAAGGGGTCAGAACTATTTTCTTTCTTCAAAAATGTTTGTCCTGTTTTTTTCTTTTCCAATAGAGAAAATAGTTCTGACCCCTTTTACTTTCATTTTAAAGATTTAATGAATTCGGCCAAATCCGTGATTTCCTCGTCGCTTACCACGCCTTTGAATGTCGGCATTTGGTCGCGGTATCCCTTGACGATCTTGGCCGACGGATTGAGGATCGATTCGCGGATGTAATTTTCATCGACCACTGTGGGCCGGGCGTTGCTAAATTCAGTCGTCTTGTCGAAGATGCCCTTAAAACTCGGCCCGTTGCCGGCCGTGCCGTCGATGGAATGGCACTGGGCGCAGCCGCGGCGTTGATACAGCAACTCGCCGGCCTTGGCGGGCGCAAGGTCTTTAAGCGGATTCGCCTCTTTCTTCAGGTAGCTCTGAAAATCGCTCCGGGTGTGGACAACGACCTTCGTGGTCATGTCCGAGTGGCCTGTGCCGCAGTACTGAGTGCAATACAACTGGTACTCGCCCGGTTCGACCGCGCGAAACCAGATCTTGTTGTATCGGCCGGGCACCACGTCCATATTGATGCGGAAGGCGGGTATGTACAGCCCGTGGATTACGTCTTGCGAAGTCATAATCAGGCGCACGGGTTCGTCCAGGGGCACGTGCAAGACTTCGTCTACGTGCCCGTCGGGATATTTGAACAGCCATTGCCACTTTTTGGCGATCACGTTGATTTCGTAGGCCAGGCTGGGCGAGGTTCGCATGTCTAAATAAGCCGTAAAACCCTGGTAAAAAATGAATATGACGATGGCCAGCGGGATCAGAGTCCAAACAAGTTCGAGTTTTGTGTTGTGGTCGGGCGCGGGGCCGCTTTCAACTCCCGGACGGCGGCGGTAGCGAATGACGAAAATCGTCATCAGCGCCACGATCAACCCGAAAAAGAACAACGATATGGCATAAATGAAATAAAACAGCCAATCGACCGTTGGGGCGATCTGGGAGGCTTGTTCGGGCAGCCAGAAGGAATCTCCGATTAAAAAGAACCGGCCGGCAATCGGCCAGACGCATAACGGCGGCAATGATAAAAGCAATATCATGGCGTCCCTTGCGCTTGTGTGCGTTTTGCCTTGCGCCATTCGCGCAGCCAAAACATGGCCAATATGCCGCCGAGAATTAACAAGGTCAAGGCGGCGCCGAATCGCATCAGCCGGATCGCCGCCCAGGCGTAAGTGCCCGATTCGGGATCGTAATGGAAACAAAGCAACAATACCTGGTCCACGGCCGAGCCGATCTTGCCTTCGCCCGCTTCATACAATGCAAGCCGCAAATCGCGCGGATTATATTTTATGCCGCTGAAATAGCGCGACACGCGCCCCTCGGGCGTGCATATCGTCAACAAGGCGGGATGCATGAACTGCCTTTTTTCCGGCACGTACTTGTAGCCGAATCCGATGCAATCGGCGAGTTTTTTGATCCGCTCTTCTTTTTGGCTGGTGAGAAAATGCCATCCCGCGCCGCAGCCCGGCCGGCCGTATTGTTCCAGGTATTTTTGCTTGGTCAACTGTGCGCGTTCGGGCGATTCCAGTGGATCGATGCTCACGGTGACGATTTGATATTGCTTGCCCAACTGCCAGGTCATGGGTTTTATGGCCTCGATCAGTCCGTTCAACTGCAGGCTGCAAAGCATGGGGCAGTCGGAATAGTTCATCGTCAGAATCGCGGGCAGTTTGCCGTCGAAAAGCCGTCCAAGGGTTATTTTCTTCCCGCTGGAATCCGTGAATTCGAGGTCCAGGGGAATTTGGGCGTCGATGTTTTGGGTAATTGAGACTCCCTCCAAATCCTTGGGCAGGACGTTATTGCCCTGGGCGAAAACTTGCTTGTCCTGCGCCGCCCAAACAGCCGGAACCAATAAAAATAACATCGGCCAAGTCGATAGCGGGCGTTTATTGGGCACTGGGTTTCTCCTTTTCCCGAAAAGATTCACGCGAAAGTTCATCAACCACCAGTTCCATTGCCCGCTTGATGGGAATGGCGACGGTCTTCTGTTTCTCGTCTATCCATTGATATTTCGCCAGCCTGGCCTGTTGATCGGCGGTCAAATTGGCGTATTCCATGTAGGGCTGATCGATGTCCTTTACCACGTGCTCTCGCGCCTCGGCCCAATAAAACATGACTTGCATCAGTATGATAAGGCCGAAAACAACAATCACCCCGATAAATCCCACCACGGCAATCTTGGGCGTGTTCAAATCGTCGCCGAAGTCGGACATGGATCAATCCTCAACTATGGGATTATGTATTTTCAAAATTCAACGATTCCTTCAAACGTGGATCGGCCAGGGGCACGAGCGAATTGTCCCCCGCTGCTCTGACCGCGCCGGCGATGTAAACGCCGAACATGCCCACCAACAAGCAAATATCCATTATATCAAAAGGCGGTTTTTCTCCGCCGAGATTTGGCATTATGATCCAGTAAAGATCGATCCAGTGCATGGCCAACAGCCACAGGGCCCAAAATCCCAAAAGCAGTTTTCGCCGCTTGACGAATCTGGGCAACAGCCCGCAAAACGGAATCAAACAATTGCCGCTCAACAAAAAAACGACGGCAATCCATTTCCACCCACCCGATTGACGCGCCAGGTACCATCGGGTCTCCTCGGGTATGTCGCCGTACCAGATCAGCAGGTATTGGGAAAAGGCGATGTATCCCCAAAACACCACGAAAGTAAGCAGCAGTTTGCCCAGGTCGTGATAGTGCTCGACGGTGATTACGCGGGCCAGCCGGCCGGTCGCCTGAAGGCATAAGCAGGTAAGTATCAATATCGACAGCCCGGCCACGGCTATTCCCGCAAAGAAATATACGCCGAAGATCGTGCTGTACCAATCGGGCGAAAGCGACATGAGCCAATCGATGGCGGCGAAGGTCACCGTGCCGGCCAAGAGCAGCATCGCGGCAGGGCCGAGGCGCTCCATGCGCAAGGTTTCGGCGGCATCCGCGGTGCGATCTTGTCTCAACGAATGTGTCAGGAAATACCGCGTCAGGAATAACCACGCGGCAAAGTATCCCACCGCGCGGAATGCGAAAAATGTCGGTTGCAGATAAGCGACCTTGTGCCGGAGCAGTTCGTCGCCGGCCACGGCCGCCGGATCGGCCCAGAGATAAAGTACGGCGTTGCCCAGCAATACCGGAATCAGAATGGGCAGAAAAAGGATCGCAAGGCAAGAAAAACCGGCGGCAAGGCACTCGGCCGGCCGGCGGATCACAACGCTCCATCCGGCCCGGGTAATATGTTGCAAGGCCGTGAAAAACAAGGTCCCCAAAGCAAGACTCAGCACAAAGCAGTAATTCAGCAAATAGGAGTGGAAGAAGTATCGCCAGCCGTCGTGGCGCGCCCATCCAAAGGCAATCCCGGCGGCAAGTGCGAGGATGCCTACCAGTCCGGAAATCACAAATACACGACGCCCAAAACCGCCCAGCCGGATGTTTTCATCGGCGGGAATTTCGTTTATCGAATGTACTGAATCGTCATGCGACATAAAAAATGTTTTCTGTTTATTGAACCTCAGGTAATACGTGTCACCAAGCCCACGGGTTGCAACCCGTGGGCTTACGTGATGTATCCCGGTGATTTCGGGTTTTTCTCCGGTCGCAAGCGACCGGGCTATTAAATCTCATGTAATGAATTGCGCGTTTTCCCATCAGAGCCGGGCCGTGTCGGCCCGGAATAACCGGGGCGACACGCCCCGGCTCTGACTTTTCATGCAATATTTTTTTCTAACTCTCAATAAACTATCGCAATTGTTCTCTCAGTTCTTCGGGCACGTCTTTAAGCTCCGCGTTTTGACTCAGTTGCAATGCGCGGACGTAAAGGATGATTGCCCAGCGATCTTCCACGGGAATCTGCGCGCCATAACCGGGCATGGTGCGCACTCCGTTGGTGATTGTGGCAAAATACTGTCCCACGGGCTGTGCGCGGATTTCGGGCTTGTTGAGCGACAGGGGCAGCACCCACTTCGGTTCTTCCCGTTTAATCGCCCGGATGGACGTGATGCCCGTGTTGCCTCCCTCGCCAAGCAATCCGTGGCAGGTGGCGCAAAAAATTCCGAACCGCTGCTGACCCCGCTGCATCATGGCCATGCTCACGGGCATGGGGAAGGCCTCGGCCGGCTGACCGTCGACCAGGCCGCGATATAGATGCTCGTTTTCCTGCAAGCTTTCTTGCGAAATCGTATCTGGCACAGGTTTGCGCGTCGCCCGGCCGTCTTTGAACAACACGCTGGCGGCTTGTGCCTTGTATTTTTCCTGGAAGGACATATCTTGAATGGGATGGATGCGGGGCAGCGACTTGGTTTCGGCCCGATATTTGGCGATCATAAGCGGCGGAAGCAACGCCAACACGCTGAACACGGCCAGGGTCCAGTAAAAGGCCGAGGGAATATTTCGATCCTTGGCGGGTTCGTAACACTCCTCGATTGTCTTAGCGTGGAGCGATTCCAACAGCCCGCGGACCGCCGGCAAGTCGAACTTCGCGTCGTCGGCGTCGATGGAAATGAAAAAGCCGTCGGTTGTTGCCCGAGCGAAACCGCGGCCGGAAAAAGTCCAATGCCAAAACCGCGGGAGCAGATTCAAAACCAACGCCCCGCCAAAAGCCGCAAACGCGCCTAGAAGCACGAGCAATTCAAAAACGATAGGTATGTCCGCGGGCAGGCTGAAATAGGGTTTTCCGCTGATGACCATGGGGTAGTCGACGGCGTTCATCCACCACTGCATGAAAAGCGCCCCGGCCGCTCCGGCGATGGCGCCGCCCAGGACGAGCCAGGGCAGACGAGTCGTGCGCACGCCCATTGCCCGGTCGATGCCGTGTATGGGAAACGGACTGTGGCTGTCCCACCTGGTGAAACCTTTGTCGCGCAGCCGTCGCGCAGCCGCCTTGAGCGATTCCGGCGAGTCGAACTCGGCCAGAATGCCGGCGATTTTTGGTGATTGCTCGGTCATGGAGCGATCGGTTTGGATATCCGTCATATTATTGTTTCACTACGGTCTACATTCGGGTTTTTTCGGCTTTGCACCGCGAAACCGCAAGCGACTTTCTAAAAAATCGCTCCCCTTCGGGTCGCGGCTAAACAAATTTCAAATCTCTAATCTCTAATCCCTATTTAACACTTGTTTCACCTCATGCACGGCCACCATGGGCAGGTAGCGGCAGAACAGGAGGAACAAGGTGAAGAACAATGCGAAACTGCCGGCCAGCATCGACAGATCGACCCACGTGGGAATATAAATGAACCAACTGGAAGGCAGGAAATCGCGATTGAGCGATGCGACGATAATCACGAACCGCTCGAACCACATGCCCACGTTGACCAAAACGGCAACGATGATCATCAATCCCGGCGTGGTCCGCCATTTTTTGAACCAGAACAACTGCGGGACAATTACATTACAGAAAATCATCAACCAGAAGGCCCAGGCATAAGGGCCCGTCGCCCGGTTGGCCAATGCGAATTGCTCGTAATTATTCCCGCCGTACCAGGCCATGAAGGCTTCGATCAGATATGAGTATCCGACTATGCAGCCGGTGGCCAGGAGGATTTTGTTCATGTTGTCCAGGTGGCGGATGGTGACTAGGTCTTTCAGTCCGAAGTACGCCCGGGCCGGAACCATCAGCGTGACCACCATGGCGAATCCGCTGAAAATGGCCCCGGCCACGAAATACGGAGGGAAGATCGTGGCGTGCCAGCCGGGCAATTGGGCCACCGCAAAGTCGGTGCTCACGACCGAGTGCACCGAGATCACCAGCGGCGTGGCCAGGCCGGCCAGGAACAAATACGCCCATTCGTACACGTGCCATTGCCGGGCCGATCCGCGCCAACCCAAGGCCAGCGTGCCGAAAATGAAATATCGCAACTTGTTCGTCGCCCGGTCGCGGAAGGTCGCCAGGTCCGGAATCATTCCCAGATACCAGAACATAAGCGAGACGGCAAAATACGTGGAAACCGCGAACACGTCCCAAAGCAGCGGGCTGCGGAAATTCGGCCACAGCGACATCTGATTCGGATACGGGGCCAACCAATACGCCAGCCAGATCCGGCCCATGTGGATGCCGGGAAAGATCAACGCGCAGATCACGGCGAAAATGGTCATTGCTTCGGCGAAGCGGTTGATGCTAGTCCGCCATTTCTGCCTCAGCAGAAATAAAATGGCCGAAATCAGCGTGCCGGCGTGCCCGATGCCGATCCAAAAAACGAAGTTGGTGATATCGAAGGCCCAAAACACCGGGCTGTTGTTGCCCCATACGCCGATGCCGACACCGATCAGATAACCGATGAGGATGAAAAAATATACGGTCACGGCCGATGATATGGCAAACGCCGCGATCCATGCCCTGGGCGTTTTCGATTCCGGCGCCCGGCAAACGATATCCGTCACCGAGGCATAATCCAGCCCGGGCGTCATAAGCGGCGCGCGCCGCGCCGGGTCGTTGGTCGTGTTGTCGAAAATGTCGGCTGCTACGCTCATCTGTCGCCTCCCCTCTCCCGACCAACCTTCGGTTGGTGCCCGAAGAGGGTTAGGGTGAGGGCTGTCTTTTCCCGGCATAAGTGCCGGGGCTATTGAGTCTCAGGTAATGAATGTCGCGTTTTCCAATCAGAGCCGGGCCGTGTCGGCCCGGTAATGCCGGGGCGACACGCCCCGGCTCTGATTTTTTTCCACGACATTATTTACTTGAGGTTCAAAATACGTTCATATCATCCTTTTTTTCCAGTTCCGCCTTCGGATTGCGAATGCGGGCCAGGTACGACGTGCGCGGTTTTACATCCAGTTCCGCGAGCATCTCGTACGAGCGATTGCCGGCCTTGGTTTGGGCCACGGCGCTACGTTTGTCGCTTACGTCGCCGAAAATAATCGCGCCGGCCGGGCAAACCTGTTGGCAGGCGGTTTTGATCTCGCCGTCTTCGATTGGCCGCCGGGCGTTTTTGGCCGCGATTTTCACGGACTGGATCCGCTCGACGCAATAGGAACACTTTTCCATCACGCCGCGGCTGCGCACGGTGACTTGCGGATTGGCGGCCATTTTGAGGATTTCGTTCCTCGCTTCCTCGTACTGCTTGTGATAGTTGAAGAAGTTGAATCGCCGCACTTTGTACGGGCAGTTGTTTGCGCAGTAACGCGTGCCCACGCAGCGGTTGTAAACCATGTCGTTCAGGCCTTCCTTGCTGTGGACCGTGGCCGCCACCGGACAGACCGCTTCGCAGGGGGCCATCTCGCACTGCTGGCAGGCTACCGGCTGGAAAACGATTTGCGGATTATCCGCGCCGCCGCGAAAATAACGGTCCACCCTGAGCCAGTGCATTTCGCGGTTGCGGAGAATTTGTTCGCGGCCGACCACGGGCACGTTGTTTTCGGCCATGCAGGCGATAACGCACGCTCCGCAGCCGGTGCATTTCGCCAGATCGACGGTCATGCCCCAGCGATGGCCTTCGAACTGGTGTTCCTGCCACAGCGATTCCAGGGGCGGATGATGCACCACGCGCTTGGCGAAATCAGGATACTTTTTATACTCTTCCAACGTTGCCTCGCGGACCAGTTCGCCGAGGCGTTGCTGTTGGCCTTTCATGCCGATGCGGTCGATGGTGAAATGGTCCTGCACCGCGGCGAGTTGGTATTTTTTGCCGGTCGGTTCAACGCTCAAACCGGTGCCGAAATACATGGCATCGCTGGTCCGCAGGCGGTAGACATCGGCGCCGACGCCGGGTACACCGTCCGCCGCGCTGCCGCCGACCAAGCCCGCCGCCGTGCGTCCGTAACCCAGGGCGACCGCCACGGCGCCATCGGCCTGCCCGGGGAGAATATAGGCGGGGATTTCCAAGTGCCGGCCTTTGAATTTCAATTTGACCAACGTGCCATGTTCCACGCCGAGTTTTGCCGCCATCGCGGGACTCATTACGGCGGCATTGTCCCAGGTCAATCGCGTGAGCGGATCAGGCATCTCCTGCAACCAGCCGTTGTTGGCGAACCGGCCGTCGTAAATCGCGGGGCTGGGACGGAAAACGATCTCTAATTTACCGTTTTCAATTTCTGTCCCCTCTCCGGGCACCGCGCCAGCGGTCGGGAGAGGGTTAGGGTGAGGGCCTTTCACGCTTTCATCATTTTCCATGATTCTGTTTTGTGATAACCCGGCAATATCTTTATTCTCCAATACGCCGCCGGGCAAAATCCCGTCGTGCACGACCTGCCGCCATCGCTTGTCAAAATCATCGGCGCCGATTATTTCTTTCGCGGTCGCTTGGACCAGGTCCAAGACCGTTGTCGTCGATATACCGCCTTGGATCATTGCTAAAAGTTCGATGGCCGAGCGGCCGCCGTGCAGCGGTTCGATCATCGGCTGGATAACACAATAAGCCCCGTCATATGCCAAGGCGTCGCCCCAAGATTCCAAAAAATGGGACTGAGGCAAGTGCCACGTGCATTGTAGCGAGGTCTCATTGCGATAAAGGCTTAAATGGATGCTTGTGGCGACTTTTTGCAGGACCTCGGCGAAATTCACATCGGCAGGGCAGTTGTAGACCGGATTGCCGCCCAAAATCAGCAGTGTATTGATTTTGCCGTCATTCATGTCGGCAACCAGCGTTTTCAGCCGTTCGATTTGTCGCCCCTGATCGAGCATGGGCGTTTCGGTGTAATCTACTGTCTTGCCGATATTGCCCAGCATCCGGTTGATATCACGGACCAGCAGTTCCACTTCTTCAGGCTGACCGTAGCCGGCGACGACCATGCTTTTACTCTCGTGCGACAAAAGATCATTGGCCACAGCAGAGACATTTTTTGCTTCTGTTTCATCAAACACCGCCATGCCATTGCTCAGACCGTCTATGGCCTTATGCAGCATTTTTGTAAATCGGGCGATTTCCGCGCTGCGGATCGCCATCCGATGATCGGCCATTGCGCCGGTGATCGAGTAGCAACTTTCGACGACGTACAGGCGGTTCATCTTGCCGTCGGCCCCTTCGCGTCCGGATGCAAAATCGCGGGCAAGTTTTACCGCCGCCGGATGATCGCCGAAAAGATCGGCGTCGAGCGAGACGATTACCTCGGCTTTATCCAGATAAAGATGCGTGCGCAGATCGCCTGATTCGTTCGTTACGGGTTCGTAATCCACCCAAACAGCCTTGGGGAAATCGGCCGATAGTTGTTGACGCTGCTTTGCCAGGGTGGGTGAAGTGTTGACTTCGGAAAGGACGGCAAGGCCATGGCCGCCGTCTTTGCGCAGTTCGCCGAAATGCGGCCGGAC
Organism: Thermoguttaceae bacterium; assembly: GCA_050013075.1. Classification (GTDB taxonomy): domain Bacteria; phylum Planctomycetota; class Planctomycetia; order Pirellulales; family Thermoguttaceae; genus JBEKIK01. Next base: position 22,829 of record JBEKFZ010000017.1, read on the forward strand.
AAAAGCTGAGAATTCGTCCCAGGTTTTCACCTCATCGCCTTGGCCGGTTTTTTGGACGATGTTCCCGCTCCGGTCCGGATCGTAGAGTTCGAGAATCGCCGCCTGGGCGTAAGCATTGGTCGCGCCCAGGCTGTATGGATGTTTTGGATTGCCCTCGACTTTGATGGGCCGGCCGTCGACGCAGGTCACCATAAGTCCCAGGGCCGCTCCGCCTAAGTCCATTGCGGAGGCAAAGTGTTCGAGCGTTCCCGGCGTGCGGTTGGCCGGCCGCTTGTCGAAGGGCAGGATCTCGCGTTTTTCCCAGCGGCAGGCGGCCGTGCCGGCCAGCGCGATCGACGCCCCCATGAGTTGCAGCCAGCGGCGGCGGGAAATGCCGGCCGGATCGTCCTTTACGTCGTTTTTTTCTACCGATGACATGTCGAGCAATCCGTCGATGGATTGATGTTGTTTTCCAGGCGTAGTTTCATGCCTAACACTTCCGGATCTTCGTTGGGAATCCAATCCATTTTGGCGATGAATTCCTGCGGGCGGAGTTGCGGCTCGCAGTGACAGTGGCACTCCAGGCACCAGCCCATGCTGAGCGTGTAAACTTGGGTAACTTGCTCCATTTTGTCGATCCGCCCGTGACAGGAAAAACACCCCACTCCGCGCGACACGTGTGCGCTATGGTCGAAGTAGACATAGTCGGGCAGATCATGGACCTTAACCCATCGCACCGGATCGCCGGATGCCGCGCTCTGGCGGATCGACAACAACTTGGCGCTATCGGGGGCGATCGTGGCGTGGCAGTTCAGGCAAGTGGCCGTGGGCGGAACCGCGGCAAAGGCCGACCACTCCACGGTGTTGTGGCAGTAGCGGCAGTCCATGCCCAATTGGCCCGCGTGCACGGCATGACTGTATGGCAGCGGTTGTACGGGCGAATAGCCCACGTCGGTCGTCTGGGGGGAACCCCAGTAATAGGCTAAAAAGATCACGTAGACCGGCACGATCGCCAGCAATGCCCCGGCAAAGGGACGCGTGCGATCGATCCATGACGGGAAGCGAAATTGATCCATCCTGCTTATTTGCACGTTAAGTCAAGATTTTCACCCTGGCAAAAAGCAAAAGCCCAGGCTGAGTCCTGATTATCAGTCAGTTTGACCAAATTCTAGCAATTACCCGCTCCTTGAAAAGGCAAAAAAATCTGTTAATTTAAAAATTAACGTATGTCCTTAATTTACAATACCCGAAAAACACGGGGATTTTTACCATTTTAATATCTATTATTTTGATTGTAACCTTTCTTCCAATCATCTCCGCCCATATAATTGCCTAATATTAACGGCTCTAAACTAACCTGAGCGGTTTTTTAGGTTATATTTTACTAATACCGCTAAATAACTAGGAACCCCTAAAACATCCTAAACCTTTGCAAGGAGATTGTTGTGACAGATTCTGACAAACCAGATCGTGATGCCGATGATATTTCGTCGAAACCGGAAGCCGCCCCGCCTGCCGCCGCGTCTCAGCAGCAGCAACGAGTCCAGGTGGAGATCGACGATTCGAAGGTCTTGGCCACTTACGCCAATTTCTGCCGCGTCACCGGAACGCCGGAGGAAATGATTATCGATTTCGGCCTTAATCCTCAGCCGTTCGGTTTACCGACTCATCCGATTCCGGTCAATCAGCGGATCATCACCAACTTTTACACCGCCAAACGAATGTTGCACGCGTTGCAATTGACCATTCAACGCCATGAAGCCACATTCGGCGTGCTGGAAACCGACGTGCAAAAGCGCGTCCGCCCGGGCGTTATGGGCCAACGTTAGAAATAGGCGTTAGGCTTTAGGCTGTAGGCTGTAGGATAAAGATCGCTTTGTTGTACAAAATCATTAAGCCCAGGGGGTGCAATCCCTGGGCTTTTTTTAGTTGTTGGTTATCGGTTGACAGTATTCAGTTTTCAGTTCTTAGCCTAAGCCTAAAGCCTTCTCGGCTTGTAGATATCGGTCACCGTGCCGTAAAAAACTTCGGCGGCCGCGCTCAGAGTTTCGGAAAAAGTCGGATGCGGATGGATGGTTTCCACAACATCCCGGGCCGACGCGCCCATCTCGATTGCCAACACGGCCTCGGCGATCAAGTCGTCGGCGGCGTAGCCCACGATGCCGCAGCCTAAAACGCGCTCGGTCCCCGGATCGATGAGCCACTTTGTCAATCCCTCGGTCCGGCCGACGGCCTGAGCCCTTCCGCTGGCCGCCCAAGGAAACATGGCAACAGTAAATGTGCGTCCTTGCTGTTTGGCTTGGATTTCGGTCAGTCCGGCCCAGGCGATTTCGGGATCGGTAAACACTACGGCCGGTATCGCCCTGGGTTCGAATGTCACCGGATGGCCGGCCAGAACTTCCACGGCGGCTTTTCCTTCGTGAGCTGCCTTGTGGGCTAGCATCGGTTCGCCGGCCACATCGCCAATGGCAAAAATGTTCGCATCGTGCGTCTTCCCACGGTTATCGACCGCGATAAATCCCTGCGGGCTGACTTGCACCTTTGTCTTTTCCAATCCCAAGTCGGCACTATTCGGTTTGCGCCCGACCGAAACCAACACCCGGCTGAAACGCTGCACTTTTTGCTCGACGTTTCCTTCCAGCGCAACTTCGATCTCGTTTTTAAGGTCCTTCATTGCGGTCACTTTTGTGTTTAGATGAATTGCCGCGAATTGGCCTTCGAGTTTTTTGTAGAGGGGCTTGACCAGGTCGCGATCTACTCCGGGCAGCAGTCCGTCGGTGAGCTCGACCACCATGACCTTGCTGCCCAGTGCGGCATAGACGGTGCCCATTTCCAGGCCGATGTATCCGCCGCCCACGACCAGGAGCGAATCGGGCACGTCGGGCAGGCTGAGCGCGGCGGTTGAATCCATCACGCGGGGCGTGGGCAGATTCAGCGCGGGAATTATGGCCGGGCTGGAACCGGTGGCGATGATGCAGTGTTCGAAGCTGAGGCGGTCGTCGTCTAGTGGTTTTTCGCCTTGGGGCTCGAGCTTTAGGGTGTTGGAATCCTCGAACACGGCCTTTGCCCGGATTACTTGGACGTTTCGCTTGGCGGCAATTTGCTTCAGCCCACCGGTCAAGTTGGCGATGGCCTTTTCCTTGCGGTCGCGCATCGCCGCGACGTCGATCTTCGGCGGCGTGAAGTTTACGCCCCAATCGTCAAGATGCCGGGCGTCGGCCATGGTTTTGGCTACGTGCAATAGGGCCTTTGACGGAATACACCCCCGCAGCAGGCACGTGCCGCCGAGTTTTGCGTCCTGCTCGACCAGCGTAACTTTCATTACCAAATCGGCCGCCAAAAACGCCGCCGCGTATCCGCCCGGCCCGCCGCCGATAACGACTAATTGTGTGTTCATGGATTACCTCGCTTTCAAACCATTTTCCCGCTATGCCGGAAATAATCAAGGGGTTGGTGGCAAGGTATGGAATAGTATTGCAAAGCCGCGACCATTGGTCGCGCGGGTGCTCGTGATTGATGGTCGAAAAAGGTGGAATGTATGCCATTGATTCACGGAAGCAGTGAAACGCCTGCCATTCTTTTTAACCGTCTATCCGGGGCAGGCGAACTATTTACGTGATTTTGCGGACAGGCACAATGATTTCATTGAAAAAAATAACCCGGAGGAACTTATGAAACACTGCAAATACTTTTTGCCGCTTCTTTTATGTGCCGCCTTTATTCAGGCGAGTCGAGTGCCAGTCTTGTTCGGCGGCGCGGGCCAATGCCTTCAGCATTCCGGCGAAGATTAGCCGATGTAAAGGATAGATCGCGTACCAGTAGATCAAGCCGGATAGCCCAACCGGGTCGAAAATCGCTGTCTGCCGGATGACAGACGATTCCTGCCGGCCAGACACCTCGAACTCCAGCCATGCACGACCGGGCAGCTTCATTTCCGCATGAAGTCGGAGCAGATGATCGGGCTGGAAGGCCTCCACTCGCCAGAAATCAACGACATCTCCCACGCAAAGGTTGACCGTGTCGCGACGGCCGCGCCGTAAACCTATGCCTCCGACCAACAGATCGAGAAAACCGCGGAGCCGCCATAACCAGTTTCCATAATACCAACCGGTCTTGCCGCCGATGCGTTGAATAGGCGCAAAAGCTGTGTGGACAGGCACGTTTAAGGACGCCGTTCGCGAATCGACCATTCGAGAACCGAATCGCACGCCGCCCCACCGGGATTTCCGGTTGCCTGCGGACAAAGCCTCGGACCAGCGTGTTTCGGCCAAATCACGGTCTTCGTTCCGCAGCGCCTTGGCAATGGCTGAGCTAAGCCCCTGCGGGCGAATCGCAAAGGCTTGCAGAGCGGATGCGTCTTCGACCACGGTAGGACTGCGCAGGCCTTCAATGAGTTTTCGACCGATGCGTGCATAAACCGGCGTCACTAGTCCCAGCCACAAGCTGGACAAGTACGGTGTAAGGACCGGGACGGAGATCATGACCCGAGTCAACCCTCGCTGGCGGGCATACTCGCGCATAAGGTCGCCATAGCATACCCGGTCTGGCCCGCCGATCTCAAAAGTGCGACTTTCCTCGCCTTCCAACTCCAAGGCGGCAAGCAGATAGTCAAGCACGTCTTCAATTGCGATGGGTTGTGTGGGAGTAGCTACCCATTTCGGGCAGATCATCACTGGAAGCCGTTCCACCAAGGCTCGAATCATCTCGAACGAAAGACTGCCGGAGCCAATGATGATCGAGGCTCGAAACTCGATCACTTCGATTCCGGCCCTCCGGAGAATTTCACCCGTCTCTTGCCGGCTGCGCAGGTGCTCGGATAGGGCTTTTTTCGGGTTGCCCAGGCCGCCCAGGTAGATGATCCTTCGGACGCCGGCCTGTTTGGCGGCAGCCGAGAAATTAGCCGCTCCAAGACGATCGTCCTGCTCAAAATCTATGGCTGACCCCATTGAATGGATCAGGTAGTACGCGGTGTCGACGTACTGCAAGGCCAATGGCAGTGATTCCGGATTGAGGACGTCGCCTTCGACCAATTCCGTGGAGTTGGCGACTCGTGCTCGGAGATTGTCCGGTCTCCGCGCCATACACCGCAGGTGAATACTGCGCCGCTCAAGTAATGGGATCAGGCGGCCGCCGATATAGCCGGTCCCGCCTGTCAGTAATATTACAGGTTCTGTGCGTGGCATGTTGTTCTAATAACGTTTTGGTAAATTATCAATCGTCGCGTGCAAAAGCATATCATTGGATTATCAAGGAGAAATAGGGGCATAACGTTTAGCCGACTTTCGCCTCCATCAACAAGCATGGCGCCGACGATCAAGCGGCGCCCGGGACCCATTGCCGCACCTCCTGAAAACGGCCGACGTGGAAGTAACGCTCAATCGCGACTCGCACCAAGGCACACGATTTGCCGAGCACAAAGTCAGCCAAATGGGGATGCCGGTCAATAAGCAGGCCCGCCCAACGATCGAAGTTCTCGCTCGGCGCCACCACCCGCGCGCGCCCAGTGGCTGTTACCGCTTCGATTTGCATTAGATCGTGCGGATACGCCGACCGGTTGTCCACGAGCAAAGCAACCTGTTCGCACTCGGAAAGCAGCCGATACTTCCGGGTTGCAACCGGCGTCGAAAAGACAATACTCTTCAGATCTTCACTCGCTGCAAAAGCGACCAATGAACCATAAGGCTGCGATTGACCCTGCGTACAAAGCACCGCGTAGAGTTCACGCTTGATCAGACGACCGATGTGCTGCTGAAGCGTGACATGCTCAATGGCGTCAGGTCTTGGTCCTTCCGGCATCCCGGAATCCGCCGTTAATTCGTAAGAGTGATGCATGTCGCCTGTCCCCGTTGCCGAATGCCTCTTGACTTCCAAGTATAGCAGCGCGGTTACACGTCCCTCAGAATCCTTCCGATTGTCATGTTTGTAGGACTTTTTGCGAATAATCAATTCCGACCGCCCCGCCAGTCTGTCTTTTGTAACGTAGAATTTAATGAGAGTCACTATCGGGCTTAACGGATTGTTGAGAACACCATTGAAAACAATGTGGTTCGATAAATCTTCACTTTAGAAAAGGGGTAGAAAGTCATGAAACTCATTCATTCTTTGGCGATGATCCTGGTGATTATCGGTGCCGTGAACTGGGGATTGGTGGGCCTTTTCCAGTTCGACCTGGTTGCCGCGATTTTCGGTCCTGCAAGCATGCTTAGCCGGCTTGTGTATTCGCTCGTCGGCTTGGCCGGTGTCACCTTGGCCTATACGGCGATTGCCATGTGCACTACCGGGCAAAACTATTTGCACAACACGCCTGCTCGCTAACCGTCAGCCGACCGTTCACCCACAAACAGGCGCAAGGACCTTCGGGTCCTTGTGCCATTTATGGGAAGAAATGCAGATAAGCGCCATTGCTTGGGCAGTTTGGATGTCCGCCGTGTGTTTATCTCTTAAAAGAGCCTGCTAAATGGCGGCGGGAGGGTTTTCGGTGGGGATGTTTCTTTGGGCTTGGCGGTTGGGCGGGATGGGTGTGCGATTCGCCAAGCGGGATGTCTTTATTGACGAGCAATGTCTGGCGGATGAGCCGTTCGATGGCCTTGAGATGTTTTCGCTCGCCAATGTCGCAGAGAGAGACGGCAATGCCTGCCGCTCCGGCGCGGCCGGTGCGGCCGGTGCGATGTACGTAGGTTTCTGGTTCATGGGGGAGATCGTAGTTTAGGACGTGCGAGATTCCTTCGACGTCGATTCCGCGCGAGGCTACATCGGTGGCCACCAGGACGTGTGTCCGGTTCGATTTGAAATCGGCCAACGACCGCTCCCGCGCGCCTTGGCTCTTGTTCCCGTGGATCGCATCGGCGCGGATGCCCGAGCGATTTAAATCACGCGCGACGCGGTCGGCGCCGTGCTTGGTGCGGGTAAAAACTAGTGCGCGCGTGACCGTCCGCGTCTTCAGTAGGTTCGCCAATAGCCGGGTCTTTTGCTTTTGAGGCACGAAGAACACCGAATGTTCGATGAGTTCCGAGGTCTCCTTAACCGGGGCAATCCGAATGCGGACCGGATCGTGGAGGATTGCGGCGGCAAATCGCTCGATTGTCTCGGGCATGGTGGCGGCGAATAGGAGCGTCTGTCGCCGCTCGGGCAGCTTGGTAATGATATGGCGAACGTCTGGCAGGAAGCCCATGTCCAGCATTCGGTCGGCTTCGTCCAGGACAAAGGTTTCGACCGAGCCGAGATCGATATAACCCTGGTTCATCAGATCGATCAGCCGTCCGGGCGTAGCAACCAAGATGTCGACGCCGTGTTTTATGGCCCGGGTCTGCGGATTCTGGCCCACGCCGCCGAAAATGACGGTTTGCCGCAGTGCGGTGTTATATCCGTATGTTTGAAAACTTTCGCCGATCTGCGCGGCCAACTCGCGAGTGGGCGAAAGGACCAGGACGCGGATGCGACGGCCACGGCCGCGCGGCGGATTTCCACCGTGCGTGAGGCGGTGCAAAATGGGAAGTGCAAAGGCGGCGGTCTTGCCCGTGCCCGTCTGTGCGCAGCCCAACAAGTCGCGGCCGGCCAGAACGTGTGGAATAGCTTTCAATTGGATCGGGGTAGGAATTGTGTATCCTTCGGATACGACAGCACGCAGTATGGGCTCGGAAAGCCCAAATTCTTCAAAGGTCATCTAAGGTACCTGAGGGGTGTCCCAGGACCATATGAGATGAACGCAAACCGCGTTCTCAGAAAGCCATCGGTACCTGGCAGTAATCCAATGGCAGACGCCGAGAGGACTCAGTAGGCTATTATGGCATGTTTGGCGAGAAAGTCCAGAGGGCATTATGGGATTTTGTGCGATTTGGGAACAAAAAGGCACTTTACGGCGTGTTTAAGCTGTGGGAAAGCACGCAATTTCGCAGTTTTACCGGATAAGATATGATTATTTCGTTGAAACAATTAGCCCGGAGGAACTTATGAGACACTGCAAGTACCTATTGCCGCTTTTTTTGAGTGCGACCTTTATTCAGGCTGCCGAACCGGAGGCGCCCGGCAGGGGCGGGGATGAAATTCCCAGGCCTTCATTCGATAGGATTGATTATTCCAATCCCAAGGCCTATTTATTCTTGAATGATAAAATGGGCAGCCGTGATCGAATTATGAAAGTGGCTGAATCGATTGAGGGATCGACTCCGGAAAAAAAGTTGTTTGCTATCTATCGCTGGATCGAGTCGAACGTGTTTTATAAGGCGGATTATTTCAACGAGTGGCGGACATTCGATCAAATGCTGGTCGACGGCCTGCAAGGAGGATGTGCGCAGTATTCGGTTCTGTTCGGTTCCTTGGCCCGGGCCTGCGGGATTCCCACGGTATGGGTCAAAACGCTGGATGCCGATTGGATCCGCGGTTTTAGAACTAAGGGAACGGAAGGAAGCTGGAACGGGCACGTGTTTTTGGAAATTTTTATCCATGACCGCTGGATGTTGTTGGACGACACCCAATTGGTTTTATATGATAATTACGATCCGAAAACGCGGATCTTGCCCGGCAACCGATACGCATACGACAAAGGAGGCGACCCTTACGAACTCGTTCTTTCCGCCCGGTGGGAAATTTGGAAAAAACAAGTTCGAGCAAACTTTTCCGATTTTGATCTTTCCAAACTGCCGGTTGGAAATGGGACTGACCTGCTGCATAACACGATAGCTAACGCAGGCAACAACACGATGGCTAATGCTGGCAATCTTAAATATCCCGCCGTGTTTGTCTTTTATTCGGAAAAGAATGAGGAAGGCGCAAGGCATTTGGGCAAGATCTTGTACCCAAAGCTCACGCATCATCTAACCGGCCGCTCTCTTACTTCCAAAGATTATGAGGAACAATTTACTAAATTCGTTAAGCCGGGAAATACCATTATTCTAATGTTTACGGCGGATGAGAAAGACTCAGTACCAGAGGCGTTCAGGGATCTTTTACCGAAGGCCTGGTCGGAAATTGAATTGGAGGTTGGTAAACAAGGAGCCGTAAAATACGATAGCACGGCCCGAAATCTGAATATCATTACTCTTGTGGCCAAAGATTCAGCGGAGTTGTCGAAATTGGTCGAAAAAACCTCCTGGTAGAATTGGGCCGCGCGGGTGCCCGTGATTGACGGATAAAAGGAGACAGTCCCCGGGGATCAGGCACTTTCGGCTTTCCAGCGTTTGTTGGGGGTGCGGGATTTGGAATCGGCGGCGGAGTCGTCGTAGGATTCGTCATCATCGGATGCTTCGACTTCGTCTTCGTCGCGGGAGTCGTCCTCGTCGGATTCATTCTCAGATTGGTCGGAGTCGGTTTCACCATCATCAGATTCATCTTCATCTTCGCCTTCTTCGTCGGAGTCGGTTTCTTCCTCGTCGATTTCTTCGTCGGTTTCTTGTGCGGTTTCTTCTTCGTCGGATTGGTCTTCTTCCAGATCATCATCGGATGCTTCATTATCATCTTCGGCGGCGTTTTCCGGTTCTTCTTCATCGTCGAAGGCGTTTTTGTTCGACTGGGCAATGAATATTTTATTTGTCCGCCGCGGTTTGGGCTGCCGGGTCTCGTCGGGCGACGGCGGGGCCTGGCCGGTCATGGTTTCCCATTGCGATAAGGTGATTAAAATATCGCGGGCCTGGGACCCGTTATATGGGCCGACGACGCCGTCCTCGGCCATGTAGTCGATCAACCGGGCTGCGCGGCCATAGCCTATTCCTAATGCCCGTTGCAGGAGGGATACGCTGCCGCGTCCTTCGCGGATTACGATGTCCACGGCCGATTCGTATAGTTCGTCGCGGTGGTCGAATTTTTTCGTTTCGCCCTCGGGCTGCGTGGCCTTGAGTTGCACCAGTTCCTTGACAAACTGCGGCTCGGTGGTGGCCACGGTGGCGATGACGCGGTTGATTTCATCGTCGCTAAGGTAAGTGCCCTGTCCGCGGATGAGCGCGCCTGTGCCGGGCCAGAGGAAGAGCATATCGCCGTTGCCCAGCAGTTTGTCCGCGCCCATTTCGTCCAGGACCACGCGGGAATCGGTGCGGGAGGCCACCTGGAAGGAAATTCTGGCGGGGAGGTTCGATTTTATCAGGCCGGTTATCACGTCCACGGTGGGTTTTTGCGTGGCCAGGACCAGGTGGATGCCCACCGCGCGGCTTTTTTGCGCCAGGCGGATGATGTGGCCCTCGACTTCCTTGGCGGCGGTCATCATCAGATCGGCCAGTTCATCGGTCACGATGACGATATAAGGCATGTGGGTGGGGATCTGGCGGCGTTCCTCGTCGTCCTCGGGCTGGATGCGTTCCATAAGTTCTTCTTCGCCCAATTGGTTGTACACGCTCACGTGGCGCACGCCCGCGCGGGCCAGCAGGTGATATCGTTCCTCCATCTTATCGACCGCCCAGGCCAGGATGGCCTCGGCCTTGCGCATGTCGGTAACGACCGGGTGCATGAGGTGCGGAAGGGTTTTATATGGACTGAGTTCGACCATTTTGGGATCGATCAGCAACATGCGGACTTCGTCGGGCCGGCGGGTCATTAGCATGGACACGATGATCGAATTCAGGCACACGCTTTTGCCGGTGCCGGTCCGCCCGGCGATCAGCAGGTGCGGCAGGGTGCTAAGATCGACGACCAGGGGATTTCCGGCCACGTCCTTGCCCAGGTACAGGGGGATGCGCATTTTAAGGCTTTTGCCGTTGGCTTCTTCAATGACTTCGCGGAGGCGGACGATTTGGCGTTGGGTGTTGGGGACCTCGATGCCCACGGTGTTTTTGCCTGGAATGGGGGCCACGATGCGCACGCTGGGAACGCGCAGGGCGATGGCCAGGTCGTCGGCCAAGGAGGTGATTTTGCTTAAGCGCAGTCCGGCTTCGAGTTCCACCTCGAACTGGGCGATGACCGGCCCGGTCTGGATTTCGACCACGCGGACGTTGAAGCCGAAATCGAGGAAGGTTTTTTCCAGGATTTTCGCGCGGCGGCGGACTTCTTTTTCATGCTCGTCGAACGAGTAAGTTTCGCCGGGCAGAAGAAGATCGAGAGAGGGCATTTCGTAGTCGGCCGGATTTTCACCGGGTTTATCGACCTCGAATTGTTCGAATATTTTTTGACGATCGGCTTGTTTGCCCTTTGGCACGGACTTGGCGGCCGGCTGATTGCCGGCCGGAATTACGGCGAGCGGTTTTTTGTCCTTGCCGGTTTGAACGGCGGATTGCTCTTCGTCGTTATCTTGGATTTCTTCGCCTTCTTCGCTTGCACGGCCGCTGATGCGGACCGCCACTTTATTGTTCACTTCTTCAGGCTCGTATGCATCGAGGTCGGATCGCCGGCGGCCGAGTTTATGGGCGTAGGCCGCGCCGACTTGCAACACGCCGCGGCCGAAATGTTTGGTGGACTGACTAATAAACCACACGAAGATGCGGATAAGCACGTAATCGGTCGTTAGCAGCAATCCGCCGATGAGCAGACTGGAGGCAATGATATACGCGCCAAGCCGGGCGAAGTGCATTTCTAAAAGCCCACGGCCGGTTGCGCCCAGGAATCCGCCCGGGCCGATCACCGGGCCGGGCGAAAGTTGCCTCAGGGCCATGGCCGCCAGGGTGGTCAGGCCCGTAAGCGACAGCAGCCAGCCGCCGGAGCGCAGCCAGGGTTGAGATATCCGCCGGTGCATAAGCAAAACGGCGTCGAGCACGGTCAGGGAAACGATCAAATAGTAGACGCCGATGCCCAGTGATTCGAAAAGCAAGCGGGCTATAACAGCCCCCGATCGGCCGCAGGTGTTGTGGATTTCGAGATGGGGCGGATAGACCAGGGAACTGGGCGGATCGGCCGGATCGTAACTGAACAAGGCCGCCGTGAGAAAAATAACCAAGGCCAACAGGGCCAGGGCGGCGAGGTCGCACTTCAGGTTGCGCTGTTCAAACATAAAACTTGTGTGCCCAGAGGTTGAAACGATAACCTATGGTCCGGACCCCATGTTGCGGGCCGGTGACGCATCCATGTCTGAAACCAATCCTGCTTCTTCGACCTAAGTATCGGCCATTTCACCACTTGTAGACGAGTTTCCATGCACCGCGCGTTGCCGCTTACGCAGCGCAAATGCCATGCAAAATCATTCAGACAGGCATAACCGGCACAAGAGGTTTTCGACGAGTTACCCAAGATGCCGGCGGATGCGTTATAATCAGGGGAATGTGAATCGCAATATAACCGCTGCGGCGATTTTATCGGCAAATTCCCGGGATTTATCAGTATTTACATTGGAAATGATACGTTTCGGGCTTTAAAGGCGGAAATCGAGGAATTTTTCAGGCAAACCGATTGAAAGAAAAACGCCAATGGACGAAAATAAACGTAGGATCATTCGAGCGTGGGTTCCCGGTTTTTTCCTTCTTATCGCAAAGCCCAACCGCAATTTTATCGGTTAATTCTATCGGTTTTTTAAGTATGATGTCCGTAGAACAATTCCTGGCCGTGCTTAAAGAAAAGGACCTGGTGCCCGGCGATCTGCTGCACAGTCTTTACAATCAGGCCGCCCATCACGTTACCGCGGCCGAAATAGCTCAAGTACTGATCGACAAGGGCTATCTTACCCCGGCATTGGCAAATCGGCTGATGGGCGTGGAGATAGAGCAGCCGACCCAGGATGCGGGTGGATATGAACGGGATCCGAGGTCAGAACAGGACATTGGTTTTGCTCCGGTGAAAGAGGAAAAGGAACCCAGGCCGGTTATCGGCAGGCATCGGCCATACAAAGCCGGCGACAGCGCGAAGAGTTCCGCCTCGGCGTCATCGGCCCCCAAAGGCCCAAAGCCGCCCGAGCCTACGCCTCCGCCGAAACCTTCGCTGTTGGACAAACCGCCTCCGTCGCCCTGGGCCACTTCGGTTTACGATCGGGAAATAGATACCTCCAAGGGCATAGTATCGCCGCGCCTGGTGAAACTGGCCGGAATCGAACAAATTCCCACAACATTCTTGAAACCCAGGCGAAAACAATGGTTGACCATGTTGATTCGCGGCGGGATTATTCTGGGGTTGTCGGTGATTTTCTACTTGCTGATTAGGATGCTTTTCTTCCCGTCCCTGTAAGTCAGGGCCGACACGGCCCAACTCTGAATAGATAACGCGGCGTAAGCCCTGCGGCTGGTGAGTCTCAGATTAACAATGTGTGTGCAACATCCTATCTAATAATACCTTGCGTCGCATACACCCATACAGTAACTTGGCCGAAAATTCACTGCAGCAAGGTTTTAATGGCCTAGTTGAAGGTATGCAATTCAAATGTTACGATACAGGCATTATGAAAATGAATTTCACACTATCGGAGCGCACAATCATGGTTTCAACAATGTCTGCACTTACGGTAACCTGCTCATTTTGATGGATGAAAGACGCATTGCCGAGAACAAATCATATCTTACTTTTTGGAGGAAATTATGATCATTGCCGACCTTGGCAAGATCGAAGGCCGACGTTATCCGGCTCGCCGCCTCACCCAGAATTTGGTCGGCGGCCTCTCGCCCATCCAAGCCAGGCATTTTAGCATCGGTAATGTCGTACTCGATCCCGACGGCGGTCAAGTGCCTTGGCACAACCAAGAACAAGAAGAAGTGTATTTTATTATCGAAGGCACGGGCGAAATGTGCCTGGGCGACGAGCGCCGAGTTGTCACCTCGGGACAGGCCGTTTACATCCCTCCGGGGTTATTTCACCAAGTTACTAATATAGGCGATAAGCCCTTGCGAATGATTTACTGCTATGGCCCGGCGGGCGATGTCGCTCACTGGAAACAGGAACTCAGCGGCACGCTCCCGGTTGCCGGCGTTGACGCTCCTGGGCTTCCGCCGGGCGCATGCCCGCAATGCACCGAAAAACCAAAAGATCTAATCAACTAGTAAAAAACGCCTTGTTCCCACGCTCCTGCGTGGGAACATTGATTAATATAATTAAAACGAACAATCTCAACGAGGTTCTCCATGAATATACACACGCATAATATCGGCATTATCATGAACGGAGTCACCGGCCGCATGGGCACGAACCAGCACCTTATGCGCTCCATTATAGCCATCATCCGGCAAGGCGGCCTGAAGATCGGCGAGAATGAAATTATCATGCCCGATCCGATCCTGGTCGGCCGCAATCCGGTAAAATTGGAACGGCTCGCAACCATGGCCGGCGTTGCTCGTTGGACCACCGACCTTGATAAAGCCCTGGCCAATACCGGGGATATCATCTATTTCGACGCCCAAACAACCGACCGCCGCGTGGAAGCCGTCAAGAAGGCCATAGCGGCCGGCAAACACGTTTATTGCGAGAAACCCACGGCCACAACCACCGCCGATGCCTTGCAACTGTACAAACTCGCAAAAGCCGCGGGCGTGAAAAACGGTGTAGTGCAAGACAAACTCTGGCTGCCCGGTTTGCTGAAGTTGAAACTATTGATCCAAAGCGGATTTTTCGGCCGGATTCTATCCGTTCGCGGGGAGTTCGGTTACTGGGTCTTCGAAGGAGACACTGTTCCGGCGCAACGTCCGTCGTGGAACTACCGGAAAGAAGAAGGCGGAGGGATCATCATCGATATGCTCTGTCACTTCCGCTACGTGCTCGACAATCTATTCGGCCCCGTTCAAGCGGTCTCCTGTCTTGGCGCAAGGCATATCGACCGGCGCTGGGACGAAAATGGCAAAGCCTACGAGAGTACGGCCGAGGATGCCGCCTACTGCACGTTTGAACTCTCCGGCGGCGTCATAGCGCACATAAACGCCGATTGGTGCGTCCGCGTGCGCCGCGACGATCTGCTCACCCTGCAAGTGGATGGAACAAAGGGCAGCGCAGTGGCCGGCCTGCGCCACTGCTGGATTCAGCCTTATGCAGCCACGCCTCGCCCCTCTTGGAATCCAGATATCGACAGCCCCATTAATTTTTACGACGGCTGGCAGCAATTGCCGCAGCAACAGAACTTTGAGAACGCCTTCAAGGTCGAGTGGGAACTTTTCCTCCGCCACGTTGTCAAGGATGAGCCGTTTCTCTGGACGTTGCTCGAAGGCGCAAAAGGCGTTCAACTCGCCGAAAAGGGTTTTGAATCATGGCAACAACGAAAATGGGTCGCCATCCCGGCTTTGGAAGCATAATCCCGTTTATTGAATGTCAAATGATAAATGTTGCTGAACAATACAGGGCTGGGCAGTTTACTGCCCAGTCTATTGAGGGTCGGATTATAAATGTCGTGGTTTTGCATGAAAAACCGCCCAAGGATGTAGGAAAATAAATGAATATATTGTCGGCCCAACGGACCAACTGTCTCTTAATTGGAGAATTCGAAAATGACCGATAAACCAGCGGCAATTGTGACCGGAGGAAGTCGCGGCATCGGCAAGGGAATTGCCTTGGAACTGGCCGGCTTAGGGTACGATGTGGTCATCAGCCATTTCGACTTCGACTCGCAGGGCCGGCCCGACGAATGCGCGGCCCAGGCCGCGAAAGATGAAATCCAAGGCCTCGGCGCGGCCTGCCTGTCGGTTCGGGCCGACGTGAGCTCGGTCGAGGACCGCCGACAGCTTGTCAGCGCCGTTGAAAAGCGTTTCCATCGCTGCGACATGCTGGTAAACAACGCCGGGGTTGCCCCTCTGAAACGGGCCGACCTTTTGGAGGCCGACGAGGAAAGTTTTCAGCGCGTTATGAAGATTAACCTACAGGGGCCGTATTTCCTCACTCAGCGGGTGGCGCGTTGGATGATCGAGCAGATTGCCGAAAATCCGGGTCGCAAATGCCGCATCGTCAACACCGGGTCGATGTCGGCCTACACCAGTTCGCCCGCACGCGGCGAGTATTGCATAAGCAAGGCCGCCATCGGCATGATGACGGCCCTCTTTGCCGACCGCCTGGCCGAATACGGCATCGGCGTGTTCGAACTCCGCCCGGGAATAATCGCCACCGACATGACCGCGGTGGTGAAAGACAAGTACGACAAACTGATCGCCGACGGCCTGACGCCCATCCGCCGCTGGGGCACGCCGCAAGACGTGGCAAAAGTAGTCGGCGCAATAGCCGAAGGCCGCCTGGATTTTTCCACCGGGCAAGTAATAAACGTTGACGGCGGATTTCACCTGCGGCGGCTGTAAAAACTTCTCCCCTCTCCCTTTGGGAGAGGGGCCGGGGGTGAGGGCGATGTTACATGGATATTTGGAATAATTTGAAAATCTATGAAAGAGGTAGTTATGGATACATGTTTAATATGCAATCCAAACGCGGAAAAGCCCAAGTCTGAATTCAAAGAATTCGATTGTGAAAAATGTGGTAAATATTGTTGCAATAAAATTGTTTGGCTTAAAGGCATTGAGGAGATATATAAAGAAATCCCAATACACTTACTATCTGGTTACATCCGCGAACAATCTGAGCGTACCGGTATTCCTTTTGAATTAACAGACAAAAAAGATGATATTGAAATAATCACAAAACAACTCCCTCGCGATGATGATGTTTTAGAAAAAGCCAGAAAATTATTACTAGCCCTTGAAAGAAGAACAAAATATCCAGGAGAAATGATTGGATTAAACGGGGAACAAGATTATCCCCTTGCATATTGTCAAAATGTTGAGGAATTTCGCTATTATCTCAAATATTTAATTGATACCGGATTGATAAATCATCCATCTATTATGCGTGGTGCTTGGGAATGTATGATTACTGTTGATGGCTGGCGGGCCATTGAATCATATAAAGTGCCCAATGCTGAATCAGAAAAAGTATTTGTTGCGATGTGGTTCGATAAAGAGACAGATAACGCCTATAACAAGGGCATTCTACTGGCACTAGAAGATGATTGTGGATATAAATCAATTAGGATTGACAGGAAAGAATACTTGGGAAAAGTTGACGATGAAATTATTGCCGAGATTCGTGAAAGTCGATTCATTGTTGCTGATTTCACCGGCCAACGACATGGAGTATATTTTGAAGCGGGATTTGCACAAGGATTAGGGCTTCCGGTTATTTGGACATGTCATGAAGATCATGTAAAAGATCTACATTTTGATACAAGACAAGAGAACCATATCACTTGGGAAAAGCCTGAAGAATTGCGTGAGAAATTGAAAAATCGGATTCGGGCGGTAATTGGGCTTGGACCGCATAAAAGCAAATAGCATATAAATGCATTTTCAACACGAAAGTGCGAAATAACGAAAACACGAAATTTTAAAACCTCGTTTCTTTTTCGTATTTTCGTTCTTTCGTGTTTTCGTGATAAATAAGAGTTGATCCACATTTTTACGCAGACGTCTAAAGTGATAAACAAATTGTAATAGTGTAGTTCGTCAACAGCCCTCACCCTAACCCTCTCCCAAAGGGAGATGGGACCATAGATATGAAAACAATCCAAATAAAAAATCAGCAGATTTCAATTCATCACTATCACACGCTGATCGTCGGGGCCGGGGCAGCGGGGATGAATTGCGCGGTGCATCTTTATGAGTTCTTGACGCAAAAAGGCGTCAAATACGCGGAGAAAAAGATCGCCGTCATCACGGCCGGATTGGGACTGGGGGCGTCGCGGATGAGCGGGTCGGACAAACAGACGTACTACAAGATGGGCACCAGTCCGGACGTGGCCGACAGCGCCGAGGATTTCGCCAAAAGCATCACTGCCGCCGGATGCGTTCATCAAGATCTTGCACTGGCCGAGGCGGTCGGATCGCTGCGGGAGTTTTATCACCTGGTCCAGGCGGGCGTGCCCTTTCCGCGCGATGCACAGGGAAGTTACATCGGGTACAAGACCGATCACGATCCGTACCAGCGGGCAACCTCCGCCGGCCCTAAGACCAGCAAATTCATGAGCGAGTGCCTCCAGCGCCAGGCTGAGCGATATAAAATCGCCATCCAGGACAACCAGGAGGTCGCCCGACTGATTACCGTGGGCAAAGGCCAAGATAAGCGGATCGCGGCGGTTGTGGCCGTGGACCGCGGCCGACTCGGTCCGGAGGACTTTGCAATCAACGTTTTTTCCTGCGAGAATCTTGTATTGGCCGCCGGCGGGCCGGGCGAACTTTACGAAACAACGGTCTATCCCCAGGGGCAGTTCGGCATCCACGGACTGGCCTTCGAGGCGGGCCTGGCGGCGGAAAATCTTACCGAGTCGCAGTTCGGTCTGGCGAGCATAAAATTCAGATGGAACGCATCGGGCTCGTACATGCAGGTCATCCCGCGCATCTACAGCACCGACGCGGACGGTTCGTCGAATCCGCGCGAATTCCTGGCCGAGGTCTTTCCCACCATGCGGCAGATGGCGAGCAAAATCTTCATGAAGGGCTATCAGTGGCCGTTCGATCCGCAGCGGATCGAGGACCTGCAATCATCGCTTATCGACGTACTGGTATTCAACAAAACCCGTCAGGGCCGCCGGGTATTCATGGATTTTTTGCACAATCCAGTCGGCCGAACCAAAGGGGACATGGAGGCCTTCGATCTGGAAGACCTGGAGCTTGAAGCTCGCATGTATTTGCTGTATACCGGGGCTACGCAAGAGCGGCCCATCGACCGGCTAAAGCACATGAACCCACTGGCGATCGATATTTTCGCCGAGCACGGCATCGACCTGTGGCGCGAGCCGCTGGAAATCGCCGTTTGCGCACAGCACAATAACGGCGGAATGGCGGTGAACAAATGGTGGGAGTCGAATATTCCGCATACCTTTGTCATAGGCGAGATGGCCGGCACGCACGGCGTCAAACGCCCGGGCGGATCCGCGCTTAACGCCGGGCAGACTGGCGGACTGCGGGCGGCCGAATATATCGCCAACGTTTATCCACCGGGCAAAAGAGCGGCGGGCGTTCGCTCGAAAGTATTGCAGGAAAAGCTGGAAACACTCGTCGGTGAAATGACAGCAATGTTCGACCGCGCCGATGGGCTGGCCGGTGATGAGGTGATGGGTGAGATTCGCCATCGGATGACCGCTTCGGCCGGGCATATCCGCCGCTTGGAAGACGCGCGTGCGGCGCTCGCTCGTGCCGTGGAACTTTACCGACAAATCGGCCGGCGCGGATTTGCCGCCCGTTCGGCGCAACAGGCAGTCGCGGCCATCCAGGCTCGTCACCTGGCCCTGACCAGCGCGGCGTATCTGAAGGCCGTCGTGAGCCTTTTGGAACAAGGCGGCGGCTCGCGCGGATCGCACCTGGTCGTGAGCGACGACGGCGTGGAAATTCATCCCAGCGTAATCGACCAGCGGACCGGCCGGCCGTTGCGCTTCAAAAAAGAAAACGTGGAACTGTGCAAGGAAATCCTGCGGTTGGAGTTCGATCCTGAAAAGGACGACCTGTTCGCGTATCAAAACGTCACTCCCCGCGCTGCCGGCAAACCGCCGGCGGCCTTTGAACCGGCATGGGAGGATTTCCGCGAGGGCAAGATATATCTGCAATAAAATAAGCGCTGTGTAAAGAGGGAAAAAGGGAAAGGGGATAAATGGGTAAAAATTAAAATTGTTTCATTTGATATTTTCAAATAACATATTTTTTAGAAGATTTCATCCGTATTCAGCGAACTATAATTAATTACTAATATTCACCGCGAAAGCGCGAAAGGACGAAAAGACGAAATCACATACAACGGTTTTTATTTCGTGTTTTCGTTCTTTCTATTTTTCGTGGTGAATAAATTGGACAAATCGTTTTTCTATTGTAATCCGTAAAATAACGCAAGTAAAATATTTCCTTTTTTTCCCTTTCCCTTTTTTCCTTTTTACACATTGTCGGTAATATTACATTTCCTATACACGGGAGAAAATAACATGGCTCGTTTTAAGCGCTTGGAAGTGCTCAATGCATTCGGGCAAGCCGGACTGATTCCGCTTTTTTATCATTCGCAATTCGAGACGGCCAGAAACATCCTTTTGGCCTGCGCTAAGGGAGGGGCGCGGGTGATCGAATGGACCAACCGCGGCGACCGCGCTTATCAGTTGTTCATCCAACTCGCCGAGTTCTGCCAAAAAGAACTGCCCGACGTGATTTTGGGCGCCGGCTCGATCATCGACGCCCCCACGGCCGCGATGTATATATCCGCCGGTGCGAATTTCATCGTGGGGCCAACGCTCAATGCCGAGGTCGCCCGGCTGTGCAATCGGCGAAAAATCGCCTACATACCCGGGTGCGGCACCTCGTCGGAGATCAATGCCGCCGAGGAATTGGGCGTGGAGATCGTGAAAATCTTTCCCGGCGGGACCCTGGGCGGGCCGGATTTCGTCAAGGCCCTTTTAGGCCCATGCCCTTGGACGAGTGTAATGCCCACCGGCGGCGTGGACGACACCCGCGAATGTATCGAAGCATGGTTCACCTCCGGCGTAACCTGCGTGGGCATGGGCTCGAACCTGATTAAAACCGACCTGGTGGCCGCCGGCGATTTTCAGGCCATCACGGCAAAGGTGGAGAAAATAATCAACTGGATTGCCGAAATCAGGCAAAAGAAGAAATGAAAACGGGACAGATCCGATATTGGTGATGCGGGCAATATACAACATGCCCTATTCTGACAATATTGGACCTGTCCCGGTTTTCCAAAATCGATCTCTTATGGGAGAAAGACGAGGGGCGGGCGTTTTTCCACTTCCGCCTTTTTTTGCATGATACTAATCCGAGAAGGGGAACGCAATTCCACCTTCAGTTTGTCGCGTTCGCTGGCAATTGTGTCCAGCGACTTTTCGCGGACGAGTATATCGGCCCGCAACATTTCCACGTCGACCGAAGAACTGCCGAATTGCTCGGCCATTTTTTTCAGCCGTTGCACGTCTTGCTCGTTGTTCCTTTGCTGCTTGTTGGCAATCTCAATGGCTGCTTCAACGCGCTTGATTTCCTTTTCCACGTCGGTTTGCCGTTTGTGGCGGATTTCCTCGCGGATTTGTGCTATCCGATCGGCGTAATCTTTTTCCAGACGATCTAATTCGCCTTTGCGTTTTTCGGCGTCTTTACTCGACTTGTCTTCCGGCGTCTGCGTTTGCGAACTGGATTCCTTACCCATCTTCCGCTGCAAAATTTCCTGCGACAGATTTTTCAAGACAGAATCGGACTGTGCGAACATTTCGCACTCCAGGTCGGATATGTCGGCGCTTTGCACGGCTTTCAGTTCGGCTTGACGCGAGGCCAGATCGCTCCGCAGCCGTCCAACCTCGAACTCGCGGCGTGCCAATTCTTGCCGATAGGCGGCCAGTTCCTCCAGGGTGAGCTTTTGTTTTAGATTGAGGTTTTCCGTTTCGGCCGTTCCCAATTGTTCTGCCAATTGTTTAAGATCGTTGCGCTTGTTGCGGACTTCCAGGTCCTTATCGGTATAAAGTCGATCGAGTTCATTTACGCGCTGGCGGCGGCGGTCCATTTCAACGTCGATAACTTCGGACTTGTAGGCGTCGACGACCGCCGTAACTATATCGGCCGCTTCATCGGGGTCGTCAGCGGACAGGCTGATTTCTATGATCTGTGAATGTCTAGGGGATGATACGGATAGGTGTCTTTTTAACCAGGCGACCGGATCGTCCTGCTTCTTGAGGATGGGAAGGCGGGAAATCGGACTGCCTTCGGGTTTGTGCAGGGCGGCGGATAGAACAAAGAAGCTATTAAAATACTGCATTTGGGTATTTTTGAACAATTCGTACTCATTTTCGTATGTTGGTTGCGCATTGGAAGAGAGCATCGGTTCTTTTTGATAAGCCAGATACACATACGACCTGGCGGTATATTTTGGCGAAAGCAGGCGCCATCCTACAAAAATACATATCGCCAACAGGATGGCGATACAGAAAAGGCATCCAAAAGCCTTACAACATCGGCAACATCGCCGAGTTTCGCAACCTCCGGGGGAAGACGCCTGGGGGGGTGCTTGGGCTTGTTCGATAGGATTTTTTGAGACACTGTCGGCAGGTAAGGGATTGCCACTCATCACTCATTCCTCCCGGTTAATAGAAATGAACGGTTGTGTAAAAAATGGCACTTATTAGTGCCGTAATTTCTATAACAAGTGACCGTAATCCGTTGGCATTGTTGATGTTATGCCCGGCGTCCTCCGTGCCTCGATAATAAACTTATAGCATTAAATTATGTAGGTTATTACGGGCGGGAAGATAATATGTTCATATTGAGAGTTAAAAAAAATGTTATTGTAAAAGTCAGAGCCTGAGCGTGTCGCCCCGGTCTTTTCCCGGGCCGACACGGCCCGGCTCTGATGGGAAAATGCGACATTCATTACCTGATGCTCAATAAACGGATAACGTTCCAATTATTATCTATGCCGACCAGACGCCGGCTATGGGGGTGGAGCAGAATTCGCACTTGCCGTGGTCGAGGTGATTGGCCAGGACGCTGAACACGTCCCGCTGGATTACGGCTTTTTTGCATTTTGGGCAGTAGGTGGTTTCGGCCTCGGGCACTTCGCGGCAATTGCCCACGTAAACGTACTTGAGTCCGGCCTGCCGGGCGATGGACTGGGCTTCGATAAGGATATCTTTGGGCGTGGGCGGCAGATGGGTCAGTTTGTGTTGCGGCTGGAACCGGGAAAAGTGCAGGGGATAGTCCGGCCCGATATTGGCCAAGAGCCAGTCACACATCCGGCGGATCATGTCCGGTTTGTCGGTGTATGTGGGCACGACCAGGTTGGTCACCTCGAACCACACGCCTTCGCGTTTCAGGGTTTTAAGCGTGTCTAATACGGGCTGCAGCTTGCCGGAGTTAAGATCGCGATAGATTTTCTCGTCGAAGCTTTTCAAATTCACGTTGGCGGCATCGATGTACTTGCACAATTCCATAAGCGGCTCGTCCTGGATGTAGCCGCAGGTGATCCAGCAGTTTTTGACGTTTTTCGCCCGGGCGGCCTTGGCGATGTCGATCATGTACTCGAACCATGCGTTGGGCTCGGAGTAGGTGTAGGCGATCGAGGGGCAAGAGAAATACTCGGTCATAGCCACCACGTCGTCGGGGAACATGCTTAAGCGGTCCAGGTCTTCGGAGCTGAGCGAGTTGAGCCTAAGCGGGGTGAGAATCATGGGTTCGCCGCGAGGGTCCTTGGTTTCCTCGGGTTTGCGTTGGGAGATGTCCCAATTCTGGCAGTTCAGGCAGCGGAACCCGCACCCGGCCGTGGCCAGCGAAAAAACGCTGGTGCCGGGCAAAAAGTGGAGGAGCGGTTTTTTCTCGATGGGGTCCAAATGGAAAGCGCAAGGATTGGCGTACGCCAGGGTATAGAGCTTGCCGTCCTTATACACGCGATTGCGGCAGTGGCCGCGATCCTCGGGTTCCAGCACGCATTCGTTGGGGCAGAGCTTGCAAAGGATGTTTTGGCCGGGTTTCAGATAATGCCGGGCCTCTTGAACCCAGCCGCGTTTTTGCCACAGTTCCCAGAGCTTGCCCGATGGGGCGTCGCCTTTGAAAACCGTGGATGTGGAATCGGCTTTGGTTTGCCGGGTAAGAAAAAAAACAGCCGATCCGCCACATGCCAGGCAGGCCAATCCGGCTGCGCCATATTTCAGTGCATCGCGTCTGGATAAAACAGTCCCCTCTCCCTTTGGGAGAGGGTTAGGGTGAGGGTGAAGGCTGTCCGACGTATTTAAACGGCGGTCCAATAATGAATTTGGCGTTTCTACACGATCGGCCCTCACCCCATGCCCCTCTCCCGCGACGGGAGAGGGGAGTGATTCTTGTAAGGACTCTAACGGCAGTTTTTGCTTTTGCTCTTGATCCATCCCCAACGCCTGAAGCTGAAGTAAACGGTAATCGATACATGTATCAGAAAAAGCGCCACCAGCGGCCAGTCGAAAAGTTGATGGATGTACAAGGCCGTTTGCAAATCCATCCATCGGCTCATTCCGAGCTTGCCGCACAGGGCAAAACCAGTCAATATATATAATAGCATCAAAAGCAAAAGCAGCCAACCACTAACTCGGGCGGTCTTCAGCAGGTAATAATGGATGTTTTTTTTCGGCATGATTTGGTGCGTCAAATAATGTTTAGCCCCGGCACTTGTGCCGGGAGAATTTTTCTATCCGCTCACGGCCCAAGCGGAAAAACTCCGGTCACAAGTGACCGGGCTAAACGGATAATGGGACCGGTTTTCGTAACCAAGAAACATTTTATTCAATCGATATTTTATTTGCCGGATACAATCATCACTGCCGCGCTAAGCAAATTCAAGCCCGCAGCCAACAGGCACACTGCCGTTACGCCCAGGATTGGAATTAACAACGTACTTACAAGCAGGGCCCCCAGTGCCGCGCCGATGTAATCGGCGGTGTATAGCCGGGCGGCGGTGGCGGCAACGTCTTGGAATCCGACCTTGCCGGCCAATGGGAATTCCATGCCTACAAGCACCGCCAGCAGTAAAGTCATAACCGGGATGGCGGGCCATGAAATCCAGGCGATTGTTGGCGATTCGCTTTTACCTAAAAACATCAAGATGTAAGGGACGCAAAGGGAATATATCGTAATAGCCAATGCCAGAGCGGCCAGGTGATTTCGTCCGCAACGCGGCAGGAACCGGTTCATGGCCAGCGACCCGATACCCAGCCCCAGCATAAACATGGTAATTATCAGCCCGACTTGATGATAAACGCAGCCGTGGAGGATTTGGAATCCCAGCAACAAGACGACTTCCAGGGCCGAGGCGGCAAATCCACCGGAAAAAATCGCCAGCGGCACCGGACGCAACCGCGCCAGGTAGATTAGCAAAATGACTACCAATCCGGCTTCGAAAAATCCGAAGCGGAGGGTGAATTGACTGATCCAATAGCGGAGGTGATAGAAATACAAAATGGGATTGAAATCTTCGTTTATCGGCGCTTGATCCGAGAGCACGCGGCGGACGTCGGCCATGCGGTCGGGGGTGAGCATGGCATTTAGATAGCTGCGATTGACCAGCCGGGTGGGAATTCCCGCCTGCTCGATGCGATCGGCCACGGCTGGGGTCAACCGGCCGTCGGAAGCAAGGAAAAAATTTCGCGTGCCCGGCAGGATCAACACATTTTTATAGACCTGCGCCAAGGTGCGCTCGGCCACGGCGATCAGCCTGGCCAGTTCCTTGCTGATATAGCCCTCGTAACCGCCCAGCGAGAACGACAGCACGCCGTCCGGGGCAAGGACGCGATGCACCTGATCGAAAAACTCCCGGGTATACAGGCGATTGATCTGAGAGGTGGACGGGTCCGGGGCGTCGACGATCACGACGTCGTAGCGGCGGCCGGTTTGTTTGACGTACTGCCGGCCGTCGGCGTTGATCACATGGATTCTATGATCGTTTAATTGTTCGGGCAAAAGGCGGCGGGCGACATCGAGTACCAGCGGATCGAGTTCCACGTAATCCACGTTAGCTTGGGGATACTTCAATATCTCCCGAGCCGTACCCGATGCCCCGCCGGAAATGAGCAGAACATTTTTTGCATCGGGCCGCTGGGCCATGGCGTAGTGGACGGTTTCTTCGACCTGCTCGATATTATGGGTGGAAAACAGCGGCAGGCCGTTTTCGATGAAATTATATTGGCCGGCGTCCTCGGTCACGACCAACATTCCATAAGGCGACGCGCCATGATAAACGACTTTCTGCCCGCCATACTGGAGATTACAGGTGATATCATCGAGATTATAAATGGCCGCCGCGGCAATCAAGCCCGCCGCAAGCAGCGCGGAGGCGATTGCCGGCAGTCGCCGTCGCGCGCTGACTGCGACCAGTGCGGCCAGAGCCAAGTTCAAAACGGCCGGGAAATATAGGATGCCGAAGTGGCTGAAAAATCGGATCAACACGAAAGTGAATAGGATTCCACCCAGCACGCCGCCGAGATTATCGAAAAAATACACTTGTCCGATGCTCTTCTGTCCCCTCTCCCTTTGGGAGAGGGTTAGGGTGAGGGCGCCCTCACCCCTTGCCCCTATCCGGGCACCGACGGGCACCATGCGTAGCATGGTCGGTTGGTCGGGAGAGGGGAGTTTTTCAGCCGCCGCCATGCAGGCCAGGGTCAATAAATAGCCGGTTGCCAGGCAATATGGCGCCATAAGCGCGAAGCAGCTTGCGACGGTTTCGGTCACTCCCGCCTCGGACCCGCGGATGAACACGACGTTTCGTAAAGTTCTTAGCAGAAAGACATCGGCCACAGGCAGCAGCGCGATGAGAATTTCCAACAGCACAAAGAGCGTGATCGGCGATTTTAGCCGGGAGGCGGTTTTGCCCAGGGCCGAACCGATGCCCGTAAGCAGCATCCAATTTCCCAGCACGATCCCGAAAATCAACTCATTGCCCGAAAACGCGGCAAGCAACTCGCGCATGAGCGCCAGTTGGGTCATGAAGGCCGAAATCCCGAACGAGGTTACGGCCAAAAACAAAATAGGCCGGGGAACCAACGAGCAAAATGCTTCACGCGCGGCCGGGTGCATATAAGGGTTCAGGGGGCAGGGTTCAGGATTTGGACGATAGTTTAGGAGCGGGTTTTGTTTATTGAATTTCAGATAAATAATGTCGCGGAAAAAATCAGAGCCGGGGCGTGTCGCCCCGGTATTTCCGCACCCGACACGGCCCGACTCCGATGAGAAAATACAACATTAATTACCTGAGTATCAATAAATATAGGCAACGCATACCAGCTATTTCATTTCCGATTCCTTGAACGCTTCGACTTGGTAGATGAGCACGGAAGTGCCCGACTCTCGCCAGGCCGAGGCACTCATGCCGGCTTTCTGGGCCAGGTGATCGAGGAAGTCCGTCTTGTCTGGAATTTGTTCCCAGACCTGCGGCAAAAAGGTTGACTGACGCATTCCCATTCTCAGCACGACGCCGTCCGTGCCGGGGCGGAGTTTTTGCATTAAATCCTCGGGCGATCTGAATTCCAGGCGGCGGGGAATCGTCAACACGCTGATTTCGATCTGGATGTCTTTTAATTCCTCGGAACGGACGGGCAGAAAGCGGCGATCTTCCAGCGCGGCCGCCCGTGCACGGCTGATAACGGCTTGATATAACGGCTCTTCGGGAAAGATGCTGCCGATGCACCCGCGCAGGTCGTTGTTTTTCGTAAGCGTGACAAAGCAGGCCCGGGACGAGCGGAGATTTTCGGAAACCGTGGCGGCATCCAGTTCCGGCGGACTATCGCCGTTTGTAACGCGCGTTATGGTCCTGCGGGCCAATTCCAGGAGGAACTTTCGTTGGTCGGCGGAGAACTCTTGCTTGTCGGTTGGCCGAGGTTTTTCGGCCGATGCGCTTTCCTTGGCATCGGGCTGATAAAAGGCAATGGCCGCGTAGCCCACGACCCGATCTTTGTTGCCCGACGTATCGCCGCTGTTGCGATAATCGAGCAGCTTGGCCTTCCAGCCTTTTTGCCTGGCGATTTCCATCAGCGTGAGGATGGGCACTTTGCCGCAGGCCTCTTGCTGCATCATCCACTCGGTGCTCAAGTCGCAAATCGAGCGGACGCAACTGGTATCCAGTTTTTTGGCCGTTTCATAAGGATAATAGTGGCTCAAGTCGGAACTAACGACCACGAGGGTGCGGTCGTCAAGAAATTTCAGCAGGACTTTTGCCACGGCCTCCGGATCGACGTTGCCGTAAACCACGGGCAGAATGCTGAATTTCTTGAGCGTGCGTTGCAGGAAGGGCAATTGCACTTCCAGGGAATGTTCCCAGGTGTCGGGCTGGTCTTCGCCGAAGGCCGGCAGATCCTTGGGCGATTGACGCCAGAAACCGGGGCGCTCGACTTCGCAGGGCGGATTTATTGCAAAGGGCTTGATCTTCGCCAGTTCGGCGTTTTTGGGAGAAATGGGGACAAGTCCCAAAGGGGTTTCGTAGGCGTCCGCATCGGTTAGGGCCGCTCCATTAAAGGCCGCGTAATGGCTGGGACCGAGTACGATGACGGTATCGAAATCGCGACCGAGGAGTTGCTTGTACGCCGAGGCCGCGATCTTGCCCGAAAATTCGTAGCCCGCATGGGGACAAATTAATGCCCGGAGGTTTTTGATCGGCTCCGGCTTTGCCTCGGCCAGGTACTCGTCGATCTGTTTTGTAAGATCGGTTTTGGCCTTGGGATAGAAAATTCCGGCGACCGCCGGTCCGCGGATTTTTTCGGGAGACTTTTTCTGCCCGGCCGTCGCCTGCGCCTGTGATTGCGTTTGCGATTTGGCCGGCTGCTGGGTGCATCCCATCAGGGCGGAAATAATTCCTAGCGCGACAATCCATCGGCAAAATGCGTTCATGGCACACCCCACAAAAATAACAAGCGGTGGGACTCGGTATATTTACAATATATTGCAAAACCGCAAGCGGTTTGTTGGTATTTTTCCTCCTCCTATGTATGATGCGCGATCCTGGGCGGCTTGACAAGGAACGTTACAATCGCGGCCAGTACCAACAAGGTAGAGGCACCATAATAAGCATAAGCGAATGTCTGATATTTATCATATAGTAGGCCTGCACCCAATGAGAGCATACAACCGCCCACACCCCATGCCGTAAACACCAATCCATAATTGACGCCGAAATTTTTCAAGCCGTAATAATCCTTGGTGATAGATGGAAACAGTGAGAGGTTTGCGCCGTAATTTGCGCCGATGAGTGCTGAGAGTAAAGCCAGCACTAAACCATTGGCCAAAATCGTGTCGGCTTTTGCCAGAGATAAAATAATCACCAACACAGCTTGGACGACAAAGCAACCGAACATGGTGGTTTTACGTCCTAGCTTATCGGAAAGCACGCCGGCAAGTATCCGCCCTGCGCCGTTGCCCACCCCGAGCGCGGCAACCAACAGGAAACCCAAATCAAGCCCTACCTGTTTGCTGGCAATTGTTGCGAGTTTGGAAATAACCATCAAGCCGGCTCCGGCACCGCAAGTATACATGAACCATAAAAGATAAAACTGCACGGTGCTCAGTATTTCCCAGGGAGAGAAATTTTCTTTTTTTGCGTTTGGGCCGGGAGCGACTTTGGGTGCCGATCCGGCGGGCACATAACCTGCTGGCGGAGCAACCAATAATTGAGACAACCCGACCACCACGATCAAAAATGCTATTCCAAGAGTGAGCATCGTGTTGGGAAGACCGAAACCGCCAAACAACCATTCCGTTAATGGTGATTTAGATGCCCAGGTCATATTCATTTTCATTGAATCAGAGACTCCGACAATCAACCATTTACTCAAAGGGGCTGCGTATACCGATGCCAAGCCGAAGCCCGAAACCACAATGCCCGCGATCAATCCGGTGCGTTTGGCCGAGAACCATTTCACCGCCGGCGGAGTAGCAGAGGCATAACCGAAGCCGATACCGGACCCGGTCAAAATTCCAAAACCTAAAATGTATCCTAAAAACGAGGTGGTGTAACTTGCCAGAATCATGCCGGCGCCCACCAGCAAACCGCCGATAGTGGCCACAATCCGCGGGCCGATGCGGTCCTGCAATCTGCCGGCTGGCACCATCATCAAGCTGAACACCAGACAGGCGATGGAATAGGGCCAGGATTTATCTGCCTCGCTCCATTTCCAATCGGCGGGAATGTCCTTACTAATGACGCTCCAGGTGTAAAGTATGCCCAAGGCCAGATTGATGCCCACCGCGGCCGCGGTTACGCGAACTCCATGATTCTTAACTGGTTGATCCATAATAAAGCGATCCTTTTGGAAAGAGACTTTTTCAAGAATAAAGCGGATTCTAGCATAATCCACAATACACAACCAGAGCGGTCAGGGTTCAGGTTTCGCAGTCCTTTCTCTGATTTATGCCTGTTGAAAGCGGGCGTCAGTTATTATAATGGCTCCTCCGCGAAAACGATCCGGGAACCGAGCATGGACACTTCACAACTTGGCGAACTGGCGGCAATAGGCACGGCGTTTTTGTGGACGCTCTCGGCCTTGGCGTGGACTTCGGCGGGCAAGGACATGGGCGCCTTGGCCATGAGCTTTATCCGCCTGATGGTTACCTGCGTGTTTTTGTCGATATACGGGCAGATATTCCTCGGATCGGCATTGCCGCTTAACGCCGACGGCCAAACCTGGCTGCTATTGGCGACTTCGGGGTTTTTCGGTTTTTTCATTGCCGACCTCTGCCTGTTCAAGGCGTTCCTGTTGATCGGTCCGAGAGTTTCGCTTTTGATCCAATCGCTAACGCCGCCTCTATCGGCGATTATGGCCTGGATTTTCTTAGGCGATAAACTGCTGCTGAAAGATTGGATCGGCATGGCAATCACGCTGTCCGGAGTAGTTTGGGTCATACTCGAGCGCCCGGAAACGCCCGAGGAACACCGGCGCAGGCGCCATATCGCGCGGGGCGTTTTTTTGGCCGTGGTGGCCGCCGTGAGCGGCGCCGTCGGGCTGGTGTTCTCGAAAAAAGGGATCGGCAACTACGATGCCGCCGTCGCGACTTACATCCGCGTAATCGGCGCCCTGGCCGGATACGTGGTGCTGTTGACGCTGGTGTGGCGCTGGCCGGTGGTTCTAAGGGCGGTCCGGCTGCGCCGGGCAATGGGCATCTTGATGTTCGGCTCGTTCGTGGGACCTTTTTTGGGCGTGATACTGTGCATGGTGTCTCTGCGCTATTGTCACGCCGGCGTGGTCTCCACGATTATTAACACCATGCCCGTGCTGATCCTGCCGTTTATCATCGTGTTGTATCACGAAAAAGTAAGCCTCCGAGCCGGCGGCGGGGCCGTGCTCTCGGTGCTGGGAGTGGCAATGCTGGTGCTGTGAAACAGGGAAAGGATGAAGGATGAAGGATGAAGGATGAAAAAAAGATATTATTGACCTTTGCCTGGCAAATGGACCATTAAGTTGTGGAGCAGATTGCTAATCTGCCCAAAAAAGGCAGGTTGGCAACCTGCCCCACAGATCATTACCCAGACAAAGGTCAATAGATTACGAATTCACAAGTGGATCCAATAGATAATTCATCCTTCATCCCTCATCCTTTATTCTTTCGGCTCCGCGTGGATCACCACGCGGCCGAGCTTGGGGATGTTGGCGCGGAGGTATTTTTCCAGGCGGACGGTGAAATCGTGGGCGTCGACGATGGGAGTGGCGGGCTGAAGAGTGCAGTGCAGCGACACGGACAGTTCCGGGCCTGTTTGTTGCACTATGACGTCGTGGGGATGAAAACGGGTTTTTGTTTCGTTCTGGAAGCGGACGAGAAATCTGTGGATCAAAAGTTCGCCGGCCGACTGGGAACGGACCGTGGCGGCGGAGTCCCCGGCGGGTTCCAGGTGCGTGACGATCCGCTCGAGGCCGGGAACGGCCTCGCGCAAGTCCCGCTCGAACTGGCTAGCCTGGCGATGGGCTTCCTCCAATAGCAGCGATTCGTTTACCTCCAGGTGCAGTTCCAGCCAGCGCTGGCGGTTTTCTTCGTAAATCCGCACTCCGTGCGCGCCCAGGCCGTGGCGCGCGGCCAGCAGGCGGACTTTGGTGGTGATATCTTCATCGCTGGGCACGGCGGGCTCGACGTGGACCACGACGTCGGCCTTGGGAAAAATGGAGCGAACGGCGGCTTCGGCCTGGTTGGCGATATCGTGGGTTTGTTCGAAGGCCGCGGCCCGGATGACGGCCAGGGTCACGTCGGCGAATACTACCGGCCCGCTGCGCCGCAGGCGGACCTGGCGGACTTCGGCCACTCCGGGCACGGCTCGGACGGCGGCTTCCACTTGTTCCTGCATCCCTTTGGGTACGCTGTCCAACAGGTCGCCGACGGTTTTTTTGCCCAGTTGCAGGCTTACCCAAACGACGATTCCCGCCACGCCCAGGGCCGCCAGGGCATCGGCCTTGATGAGCCAGGGCAGGTCGTATCGCTCGCCCGCCCACACGCCCGCAAGTCCCAAGAGCACCACCAGCGAAGACCAAATATCGGTGGAAAAGTGCAAGGCGTCGGCTTCGAGGGCCTGGCTGGCGTATTTGTCGGCGGCCCGCCGCAACGCCCGGGATCGGGAAATGTCGATGATAATCGAGACGAACACGACCACAAAGGCCCAGATATTCGGATCAACCTCTACTTTGGCGCGGAAAAACAATCGTTCCACGGCTTCGTAAATGATCCACAAACAAGTGACCAGGAGCAAAAAGGTCTCGAACAGGGCGGAAATATTTTCAAACTTGCCGTGTCCGTAGGTGTGTTCGCGGTCGGCGGGCAGGCTGGAGATGCGGACCGCCCAAAGCGTGATCGCGGCGGCGACCATATCCAATCCGGAATGGGCAGCCTCGGAAAGAATGCCCAGGCTGTTGGTCCAGTAGCCGACTACGATCTTGAAAGCAGTCAGAAGCAGCGCTGCCAGCAGCGAGGCCGATGCCACGCGGCGCTTGTCCCGGTCAGCGCGGGCAAAATCATCTTGAAAAGGCGGGCTGATCATGTGAAATGCCCCCCACGCCGAACGACACTTGCGACTCGTGGAATAAATGTTGTATGACAAGTTTTAGCCGCGGCACTTGTGCCGCGGGTAATGGATAAATTCATCCCCACAAGTGCCAGTGGCTAAGCATGGATTATTATTTTGGTTTTTGTTTTTCGCGTTCTGTCGCCCGCCAGGCCAAGGCAAGCATTATTAGTCCGAAGATTAGCGACGCGACGCCGGACCAGAGATTAATATTATAGGTTAGCGAAACTTTGTAAATATCGGAATTAAAGGTAACCAACCCAAAAACCAAGAGGATGGCGCCGACAATGACGAACATCGAGCCGATCGGAATGCGGATATCCAGCGACATATCGAGTCCCTTTACTTCTAAACGAAACTTTTGATTCTAATACCGGCCTATATACTTGTTGTTGTTGGGGCGATACTTGAACTATCGCCCCGACATACTTATTTGATTCTAATTACCAGAAAATGATATTCAAAACAATGGAAACGGCAAGCACGAAAGCGCCCAGTATCCAAGGACGTTCGTACCAATGCAGGCTGTCGTCTTTTGCCACGTGCGGCGTGAGTGAATAAACCAGGCCCTTGAGTTCTTCGTCGGATTTGTCGCGACTGGTTAGTAGACTAATCACAATAGTAACCACGAAACAAACGGACCAGGCATAAATGGCGGTCCAAAAATTAAGAGCCATCTCGCTTGGATATTCATGTAGTACCGCGCCAAACCAACCTCCCTTGAAGATAGTGGTGGCTTTTTCGGGAGCCGTAAGTCCGCAGTGAATTATCGCCACGCCGGTCCCTGTTACCAATCCCCAAAAAGCGCCATGTTTTGTCGTTCTTTTCCAGAACATGCCCAAAATAAACGTGGCAAACAGCGGCGCGTTAACGAGCGAAAAAACTAACTGCAGGAAATCCATGATGTTATTGAATTGTGCGGCTATATAAGCCGCGCCCATGCTCACTACCGTGCCGAAGACGGTCGCCATCCGGCCCATCCACAGATAATGGTTGTCGGACTTGTTCGGCGCGATGTAACTTTGATAAATATCATAAGTCCAAACGGTATTAAATGCAGTCACGTTTCCCGCCATGCCCGACATGAACGAGGCGATCAAGGCGGTGATACCCAACCCCAGTACGCCTTCGGGCAGATAGTGAACCAGCATGTAAGGAATTGTATTGTCAAAATCAACTTCCGTCCCATTTGGTTTTAGCGGTAGAACGAAAGATCCACTCTCACCGGCTTTGAAATAAAGTGCCATGGCGATCATGCCGGGCAGAATCACTAAAATCGGGATAAACATTTTTGGAATCGCGCCAATCAGCGGAGTTCGGCGCGCGGCCGACATGGAGTTGGCGGCCATGGCGCGTTGCACCACGAGGAAGTTCGTACACCAGTAACCGAAGGAAAGCACGAATCCCAAACCCATCACAATAGCAAACCAACTCACTCCCATGGGGTTTTCCTGGGCAGTTTCCGTGTAAGCCCAACATCTAAACCAGGTGTCTGCCGGTAACTGATGTTGAGTTGCCATTGCTTGCAGCCGCCCTTGCATGCCGCTCCAACCGCCGACGTCTTTAAGGCTTAAAAAAACAAGAGGTGTAAGTCCCGCGACAATGAGAAAGAATTGCAGCACTTCGTTGTAAATGGCCGAGGTCAAGCCGCCCAAGTATGTATAGATCAGTACGATAATGGCCGACATCACGATGCTGAAATGGAAATTCCAACCCAGCATGATGTTCATCAACTTAGCCATGGCGTACATCGATATCCCGGAGGTGAAGATCGTCATGATGGCGAAGGCGAAGGCGTTAAAGCCCCGGGTTCTTTCGTCGAAACGGAGTTTCAGATATTCAGGCACGGACCGCGCCCGGGAACCGTAATAAAAGGGCATCATAAACAAGCCCAAAAAAACCATGGCCGGAATTGCGCCTATCCAGTAGAAATGACAGGTTGCAATTCCGTATTTTGCGCCCGACGCCGCCATGCCCATCACTTCCAATGCCCCCAGGTTCGTGGAGATAAAGGCCAGTCCGGTTATCCATGCCGGAATGGATCGGCCGGAGGTGAGAAAATCGCTGCTGCTGCGCATGAAGCGTTTCAAGGCCCAGCCGATTCCCAACACAAAAACCAAGTACACGATCAAAATCGTGTAATCGATCGGTCCCAGGAGGGTTTTGAGTTCGGTTGCCGCGGTATTTCCAAGATTTCCCTCGTTGGTAACGGCAAATAAGGCCCCCAGGTGAGATGAAAGTTGGGCTAAAGGCATGGAGACGTCCTTCGCACTAAAAGGAATGAAAGGCAAGGTATTAAAGGTTCTCGAGGCGCGGTCCGCTCCGCGCCAGAAATTATCCACGCATTTTATATTCCGGTGAAAGCAACTTACAAGCGGCTAATATATATTAAATACCGGAATTTTGCACTGTAGTAATCGCTAAAAGAATGCGCGTGACCCGAACGAGGGGGACGGGGCGGAGGACCTCGAATATGAAAATCCGTCAGGTTCCCAATAGGCATGTGTCACCCAATGAAGCAAGTTCAAAAAATGACAATTCATAAGGGTTATCGTACCGAATCGACAATGATCTTCCTCATGTATTTTTCAACGGCCGTTTGGGTAATAAACCTGATTATTAATGGAACCAACAATCTTTCCACAAAACGTACACACCGCTTATTCGGCTGTTCATTCCACAAAGATCCACTATAACCATATTGTTGCGCACCGGCAATAATTTCAAACGACCTTTCCTGATCCGCACTGCATGACTACGGCCATTGAAATCCAACCCGCCGGCCCCGTACAGGGCTCGATTCGACCGCCGGGCTCGAAGAGTCTAACCAACCGGGCGTTGGTTTGCGCGGCCTTGGCCCGGGGCAAATCGGTGCTTTCCGGCGCCCTGGACAGCGAAGACACCCGGGTGATGATCGAGGCCCTGCGCCGGTTGGGGATTGCGGTGGAGCATGACGTAAAAGCCAAAACCATCCGGATTTCCGGGTGTAATGGCCGGCCGCCGGCTACCGAAGCCAATCTGTTCGCGGCCAACAGCGGCACTACAATCCGGTTTTTAACGGCAATGGCGGCATTGGGACGGGGCCGATTCCGCCTGGACGGCACCCCGCGGATGCGCCAGCGGCCCATTCAGGACCTGTTGGACGCCTTGGAGCAACTTGGGGCAAAGGCTTATTCGGAACTTCGATCCGGTTGCCCGCCGGTGGTGGTCCAGGCCGCGGGACTGCGAGGCGGTCGGGCGGAGATAGCAGGAGAGGTTTCCAGCCAGTTCCTTAGCGGACTTTTAATGGTCGCCGCGTATGCCCGCAATCCGGTGGAATTGGCGCTAAGCGGGCGCCTGGTTTCGCAACCCTATGTGGCCATGACTACGGCCGTGATGGCGGCCTTTGGCGTACAGGTCCAGACCCAGCCCGGCGGGTTTATCGTGCCGGCTGGCCAGGGATATCATGGACGGGATTATGAGATCGAGCCGGATGCCTCGGCGGGGAGTTACTTTTTCGCCGCGGCGGCTATTACCGGTGGAAAAATCATGGTCGAAGGGCTTTCGCGCCGGAGCCTGCAAGGCGACGTGGCCTTTTGCGATTGCCTGGAAAAAATGGGCTGCACCGTGGAATACTGCGAGAATGTGATTACCCTGAGCGGCGGAAAACTTCACGGAATTAATGTCGATATGAACGCCTTCAGCGATACGGTGCAAACCTTGGCGGCAACGGCCCTGTTCGCCGATGGGCCTACGACCATCAGCGGAGCGGCCCACATCCGGCACAAGGAAACCGACCGCATCCACGCGCTGGCTACTGAGTTGAGGAAAATCGGCGCAGGCGTGGAAGAGCGCCCCGACGGGCTGCGAATAATTCCCGGCCCGCTCCGCGGGGCAAGGATCGAGACCTACAACGACCACCGCATGGCAATGAGCATGGCGCTTGTGGGCCTGGCCGTGCCCGGCATTGTCATCCTGGATCCGGAGTGTACGGCGAAAACCTAACCGGATTTTTTTGCCGACCTTGCAAGAATAA
>JBEKFZ010000018.1:0-57206 GCA_050013075.1 Thermoguttaceae bacterium
TTTATCACATAGTGTTTTTTACTCTTTCCAGCGTTTTTCAGTAGTTATCGAAATCATCCTAAATTGGAAACTGGGCTAGTTGGGCATTTTTTAGGAAAGTGCAGTTAATAACTATGTCAAGCATATAAAGAGAAAATTTGAAGCAAAAAATCGCAATCCTAACCCGATCTAGGGGGCGTCCGAGAGATCAATTGTTCAAAAATAAAAAAAGAGCGGTTTATCTAACCAGGATTAGGGAGAGCGGGGGGTGAATGCGCGATCAAATAATCCAGGCTTGAACTTCTTCCTGCGGCTGATGCTCTTCCGACATATAACGCGTGATGGTCGAGAACAGTATTTCCCGATCGATCGGTTTGGTGAAATATTCATCGCAACCGCCGGCGACACGTTTTTTGCCCGCGCGTGGCTCGATGCCGCACAGCGCAACCTGGTGATGCAAGTGCTGGATCAGGTCATGACTGACGAAGAAAATGATGAAACGAAAAAAAATTCCCGGGAGTGAAAAACCTGTTTTTCAGGTTTTTCACCCCCGGGTTATTATTGATGTTTGCTTAGATAATGACCTGGCAAGTAAACCTTTTACCCCATTTTCCGGCCGTCCGTTGGACGGCCTCGCTTCATTTGCAGTGCAAACGTCAATAGTCTGAAAACTTCTTCATTCTTTGCTTGTCTAACGGCCCAATTGGCGCTGTTATGGCGCAACCGGCGGTTGGTCTGTTCGGCTTCGTTTATTCTGGCGTCGTTATTATTTACGGCGCCGGATGTAGCCCAGTCCGAGTGCGAGCAGGCCGGTGGTCAACAGAACGATCGTCCCCGGCTCGGGGGTCGGATATTCTTCGACGACGACCGTCGCCTTCCCTGGCACCGGACCCGGGCCAGTGTACACGAGCGTCTTGGTAACGGTCAACACAGCGGGGTTGTTTTCGGGGTTGAAGTCAAACTCGACGAAATCGTTTGGAATATTTATATTTTTTGTACTAATTGTTCCAGTCACGTTCCCGTCATCCGATAACCCCACCGTCGGGACCGGGACCGCTGCCCAACCCCAGTTTGGGGTCATGATCTGCTCGTCCCAATCGGTCCAGGACGGGCCTGGCAGACCGCTCGGTTCGAGCGAGATCTGTATATGCTCTATGAGGTTCAGTGATCCATTAATAACATCTATCAATGTCTTTTTCCATGGACCTGCGCCCGGATCCAAGTAAATCCCGACGGGGCCCGCCACCCCCCCACCAATCTCTAAAGTAGTGCCAGGTACGGTGTATTCAGTTGATAGTCCCGGTATAGTTCCTTCGCTGAGGCCAGTCCCGGGTGTTTGCGCCGTTGCCACCGACATACATGCCAGCACTAGAAATGCACTAGCAAAAATTACAAAGTATCTCATTGTCTGTTGCTCCTTTTTCAAATTTTCAAACATCACGCGCCAGGCCGTTATTGAAATAGTCTTTACTAACCTGTCGCATGAACGGACCAGTTTTGTTAATACAATGCGAAAGCCTGAATTCTGATTTTGCCTGACGTTCAATCGGTACAAAGCGCTTTTCAGGCAATTATCCCCCTTTCTTTGCGCGATTTTCAGATTGTTACATGGGACTTTAATCCTTAGAAAAATGCGTCTACTCACGCCATCTATCCGAAGGGCGGTTGAATCGCTGCCTCCTTCTTTGAAATCTGTAAAATAGCTAGTTTCAAAACTGCAATAACCGTATTTTCATGCAAACGAAAAATCCGTCTACATGCGATGCGCATGAAGTGCGCATGAACTCTGCGGATGAGAAGCGGCTCCGCTTAAGATATCCGTTCGCCTCTGCTGCCGCTATTTTCCGGCGAGTTACTGGCGCAACTGTCCCCCGTTTTTGGCCTGAAATACGGCTAGTTGCGCGCACGGGGAAATGATCGACGGCAGAATCGCAGCGAGAGGCGTCCGAACGACGCCCTGAAAAGGCAAAGCGTCCCTAGGCGGCGCTGATGTTTCCTAGACCCTTGACCTTGAGATGTTCCGCGCGATCGTAGGTCAGTTCCCAGAGAATTCGTTCGCCGCTGCCGTCGCCGCGAAAATGGAGAAGCAGGTTCTTCTGGTTGGCGTTGAGACTCTGGATCGTGTTGCGCAGGCGGCGTTTCGGGTCTTGCTCGGAATGGGGCGGCAACGGATCGTCGATTGCCGCCGGCCAGCCTTCTTCCTCAAACACCGTCAAAATGGCCTCTTGACTCGGCGAGGGCACCTTGAACTGCTTCACGATGCAACCGTCCACGCGGAGAACGCGGCGATCACGATCCCAGGACGGTATGTACCGGACACGATCGATATCATTATCCGGCATTCGACTTGCCGCGATCGGCTGGGCCAGAGGGAACGACGGCGGCTGCGGACCATGCATGGTTGCCAGCCGGACTCCCGCTTCAGTCAGCACGAAACAAGTCCGCTTGGTAAAAGCAAGATTGCGGCACGACTGGAATCTGCGGGCCGTGTTGCGAGAGTGCGTGACTTCAATCGCATGCTCGACGTAACCCATCTTCGCCAGCCAGCGAAGATCGCTTGTAGTAAGGCCCTCGACGATAAAATTCTCGATTTCGACGGCGAACTCCCAGGGACTGCACTGCGCGCTTCGTGCGCAGGCATCGGCATGGGCAAGTTGTGCAAGGGCCGAACGGAGACTACGGTTGCCAATCAGCATTTGCGGTTCGATGACAATCTTTTCAGCGAGTCCTAGCAGAACCATGGCTCATTCCGGTTGTTAAAAAACTATAATGCTCCTACGCCACTCGCTTTAGTCCAGATCCGATGGGCACCGTGGTCGTTAGCCGCAGCCCGGCGTCCGTGGCCACAAAACACGTCTTCTTAGTGAAGTTGAGATCCTGTGTTGGACGGAAATCGCGTGCCGCGTCGCTGCGCCTAGTGATCTCCCGTCCGTGCCTAACATAGCCGCTGGTAACCAACCAGCGAAGGTCATCGACCGAAAGTCCGATGGCCGTGAGGGCATCGATCTCGACGGCGAAATCCCACAAGTCGCATTGCATGTCGCGGGCGTAATCGTAGGCTTCCGCCAGCCGCACGATGGCGGCCTGAATCGGGGGCGCCAGGCGATTCCCCGCCGACTCGTCAAATCGTCGCTGTTTTTCACCGATCATCTGTCAACCTCTATTGAGAGTGATGGCTCTACCATTGGGGTACGAACACTGCAGCTTTCCAGGTTTTGAGCTCGAATACTTCAGAACATGGCCACCGAAAGCTAACCATATCGAGCGGCCCAAACAAAACAATCGACCGTCACGAGTAAGTCGATGTAGAAGACGCACCCAATGACATCATGCCTTGATAGCCGATAGTCGTTTTGGTCCCGGTGCGATCGCTGCCTCCAGAATTAAGCCGTTACAATTGCTCAGATGCTAAGACTAATTTAGACATTTCTAAGATAATCAATCTGGTTGAAATGTTAACCCCCATAAAGTGTAATACGCAAAAAAACAAATTGCCTCTATCGATGGTGTAACCTGATTGCCCAGGTCAATATCGTTCAATAGAAAGAAACATTATTCAT
The DNA here is from genome assembly GCA_050013075.1 of Thermoguttaceae bacterium. GTDB lineage: Bacteria > Planctomycetota > Planctomycetia > Pirellulales > Thermoguttaceae > JBEKIK01. The sequence goes on from JBEKFZ010000018.1 coordinate 3,540, forward strand.
TCAGGTGCATAACCGAGAAGTTATTTTCAGCTTAGCAATTTGAACTATTATGTCAAGTATATAAAGCGAAAAAATGGGTGGAAAATCGCAATCCTAACCCGATCTAGGGAGCGTCCGAGAGATCGATTGTTCAAAAAGAAAAAGAAGAGCGGTTTATCTAACCAGGATTAGGGAGGGCGGGGGGTGAATGCGCGATCAAATAATCCAGGCTTGAACTTCTTGCAGGGGCTGATGCTCTTCAGACATGTAACGCAAGATGGTCGAGAACAGTATTTCCCGGTCGATCGGCTTGGTGAGATATTCATCGCAACCCGCGCTTAGACATTTTTCCCGATCGTGATTCATGGCATGGGCCGTCAATGCGATGATGGGAGCGGTATAACCCATTTCCCTTAGCCGCCAGGTTGCTTCATATCCGTCCATTTCCGGCATTTGCATGTCCATGAGGATGACGTCGAAGGGCGGAGTTTGAATGCCGTCGGCAAGAGATTTTTTCTGTTCGGCGATGACCTTTTCCAAGGCTTCCTTGCCGTTATTGACTATTGTCACCGTGGCGCCGGCCTTGCGCAGAATCAAGGCCAATAATCGCTGGTTATCCAGGCCGTCCTCCGCCAAAAGGATGCGGCCGGACAAATGTTGCAAAACGGGCGGCGTGACGCCGTGTAAAGACGCCGGCTGATCTTCGAGGGTGTTGTCGATTTGCAGCATGTGCACGCCTTCCAACGATCCGGTGCCGAGAGTGAAGGCAAACGTGCTTCCCTGCCCTTTTACGCTGCTGAAGGCGATGTTGCCGCCCAACATGCCAGCCAGTCGTTTGCTCAGGGCCAGCCCGAGCCCCATGCCCACGTACTTGCGGCTTGTGGAAGCGTCGCCTTGAGTGAAGGGTTCGAAAAGCCGGTTGATTTGCTCTTCGGACATGCCGATGCCGGTGTCGATGATTTTACATTCCAGCAGAGGCTCTTTCCGATCATTTTCGGCAAGCCGCACTTGGATGCAAATATGACCTTCTTCGGTGAACTTAACGGCATTGCCGATCAGGTTGATCAGGATCTGTCTCATCCGAATGGGATCCGTGCGAATGGTTTGAGGAATCGGTCCCACGAATTCCACCAGCAACGGCAAGCCCTTGGCGTCGGCGCGGACTTTCATCATCGAAACCACGTCGTCTATCAATTCGCGCGGCGAGCACTTGGCCTGTTCGGCGACGAAATGTCCCGTTTCGATTTTGGAAAGGTCGAGAATGTCGTTGATGATGCGCAACAGATATTCGCCGTTGCGTTTGATGGTGTTGGCGGCGACGACGTCTTGGGGCCGCTCAATGCTTTCCAGCAGCATTTCCGCGAATCCTAAAATGGCGGTCATCGGCGTGCGGATCTCATGGCTCATGTTGGTGAGGAACTCGGTTTTTGCCAGGGTGGCCGCTTCCGCCGCTTCCTTGGCCTTGCGCAATTCCTCCTCGGAGTGCTTACGATCGGTGTTGTCTTCCGCGATTCCCACGAATTCCTTGAGCCGGCCTTGCGAATCTTTCACTGCGGAAAGGGTCGTGCCGTACCAGCGCCATAAGCCGTTGCGGTTTTCCATGCGAAATTCGATGCGTTGATTTTGCCCGTCTCCGGCGGCAGCGGCGGCAAAATACGACTGAAATGCCGTCCGGTCCGAAGGGTGCAAAAACGACACGAAACTGCGCCCCACAAGATCGGGACTTTCATGCCCGATTAACTGGGTCCAACGCGGGGAAGCATAGGAAATCATTCCCTCGGGCGTGAGGGTGTAAATAATCTCCAAGGCATTTTCCACGATGTTCCGCAGTCTTGCCTCGCGTTCGATAAGCGCCCGCTCCATCATTTTCCGCCGCGTGATGTCCACGGCGACATGGATCACGCTGATGATTTTTCCCTGCTCATTTTTCAGCGGATTACTGCGGGTGAGCATCGACCGGCCGTCGGGCAATGTGATTTCCCCCTCCTGGAAGCACCCCTTGCTACAGGCCGCCTTGGCCGTGCAATCCGGGCAAGGAGCGTCGCGGCCCTGAAGCGCCTGGTAACAATAACGCCCGCGAAAATCCTCATCCCGGCGATTGGAAGGCAGCGCGGAGCCGGCGTTCGTCCAGATGATGCGCATTTCCGGATCCAACAGCAGGACTTCGACTTCCTGCAACCCGTTGAGAATGGCCGCTTTTTCCCGCTCCGCCTCCTGCAAAGCCTGCTCGATGCGCTGTCGCTGAGTAATCTCCCGATTTAGTTGGCTATTAGCTTGATTGAGATCTTTGTTCACGGCCGCTAAATTGCCCGAATTGCCGGTGATTAATTGCTGCAAATTTACAGTGTCTTGACGCAAGCGGGCCAAAATGAGCGCCCGGGTGACGGTTTCGCCCACCAACCCCGCCACGCCCATGTATAAGCTCAGTAAATCCCTGGCAATAGGTTCTTCGGCGGCATGTCCAATAATCATTATTGCCGTTCTTCGATTTTCGATCATTACAGGAAACAACGCCACCTGGCAAGTGCCGTTGAGATCCATGGATTCGCTGGCCATGAAGCTGCTTTCCAAGACCTTGGCGGCGGTTTGCTCAACAGCCGGCGTGAATACATCCTCTTCCGTGCAATTTGGAGGGAGACTCCAATAGGAAGCTCTCCAATGGCCGCCATCGCTTCGATTCAAGAAGCCGACTAGATCAGCATCAAAAAAATGAAATATCGCCTGGCCGGTCTGACGCCATATATCATCCTGCTCGATCATGCCTGCCAGTTGTTGGGCAAATCTTATGAAACCGATTTGGGAGCGTTGAGCATCAAAAGCAAATTCTGCTGACATCCTATCTTCCTCGCACCGCTTCAAAATGCAGGTCTCTTAGAATTGGTAATTAACCTGCGTAAACATACTTCGGGATAAGCGCCTATTGCCCGGCTTTCACCGAATAGGGTGCGAAAAAGCATCATTATATGAGTAAAAACCCCAAAGGTGAGGGTTATGAGGAGTGTATGGAATGGCACGATAATCGCTAATACGCAATCACTGCTGAAACACCCAATACTTCAACAGTCCCAATCGCTCCGCGCGTAGCCATTGCCGTTGATCGGCCGGTTTGGAATCGTTGAGCAACTCGAAAATATCGGTCAGAACCGAACTGTTATCGCCGTAATAAGTATGTCCCAAAAGACTGGTATCGACCGCCGAGACGTCCACTGTATCAATGCCCGGCACCACTACCAATTGGCTCCCGCTATCGCCGGCGCGCGGGTAGCCGTGCACTTTTTTCGACACTATCAAGGCTTCGTCATTCGATGAGGCATATAACGTTACGCGTTGGGCCGTCTTTACGACTGCGGGGGCGATGTCGTTTATGAATGTTTCGGCGTCTATATCCGGGGCCGTCAATACGACTTCGTTAAACATCGGTTTAGACGACTTGTGCATTAGTGAAAGGTCGCGGAGCGCCGAGGTCAATGCCCGGTTGCCCATACTGTGGGCGATCAAGTGAATCCGCTCGGCCCCAGATTGCTCGGCAACGTCGGTAAGAAACCGCAGCAGATGCGGCACAGTCCAGGTCACGTTCGTTTCGTCGACGGCATATTGCAGTAATTCCGCCTGTGACGGCCAACTAAAAAAGATCGGTGCGCCGTCGAATTTCAAGTCGTAGGCGATTTGCGCCGTACGCCGCGCCGCATCTTCAAAACCGACGTTATACCCATGCACGAAAACAAAAGCCGATTTCCGCGACGATCGCCCTACACACTCGCGAAGGTCCGTAAAAAAACGCTCCGCCGGCTCGGGCTGAACTCCGAGCAACACCACGTGCCGACTGGGATCTTCGCGGAATTCCAGACGCAGAACCGAGGGACTTTCCAATTCGCCCACCTCGTGCGACTTGGGGATCGATACCTCGCAATCGCCCAACTCCAGCTTGCCGCGATCGGGACCATAGGAAACCGATGTAGAAGACGATGTTTTTGTTAAATCGCAGGGCAATGGGGCTTGAAATCGCGCATAGATCGTCAGTCCCGCCAGCACTCCGGTTGCGAACATGCAGCTATAAGCCAAAACTCGAATCAGCCGAGAGGGGAAAAAACGGAATCCTAGAACCGACAAAAACAACGCCGCTGCCGCGGCAACAATCGTCCTTATCAACCATGTGAAATAAACCGGCTGTTTCGGCCCCAGGTTATTTAATTCCGCCCGGTCGGTGCCGTAATAAACTTTTACCACCGTGTATCCCTTTTGGTCCTGCGCCAATTTTAGAAACTCATTTAGATCCGTAGGCGCGGCCTCCGCCGCACTGGTCGAAGGTTCAGCCGCGCCAGGCTTGGGCACCGGTGCAGGCGGCGGAGGTTCCGCCGCACCAGGAGCAGCACCCACCGCGTCTTCAGTCTCTTCGTACGTCTTCTTTCCTTTGAGCGATTGCGAATTATCCGACGAAAGCGCGGCGCTTTTCGATAAACGTTCTTCCGCGAGCGGATCCCCCGGTCGGGCAGAATTAAATTTCTGAGGGGGCGATGACGTCGGACGCATCGGATTATTTTCTTGTTCGATCTTGGCAGGCAAAGAGGAAACAATCTTTGACGACTCTCCCGGCTTGGCCATCAGCTTGGGCGGAGATGCTCTTTTCAGGAGTAATTTCGACCCTGGATCTTTCTCCGATTTTGGTCTTGTCACAACGGCCGATTTCGGCCCGGTTTCATCAGCCGCTTTAGGGCTGGGGGATGTGACTTTCGGCGCGACCGCGATTTTCTCAGTGCCTTGGGCGGCCTTTATCGGCGGCGCATCTGCTTTGCGTTCCGATCCACAGCCCCCGAAAAAAGAAATTCCCGCCAAGGAGAGAACCGCCGCCACCATCCATGAGCGATTCGTTCGCATAGAATCCCTCCGTTTATTGATATGCTATATTTGTTGCACAATCATAGGGTTTTTTTGCTTTTCTTTTAAGCCCAGTCAATTGTACAAGCATGTTTTTTCACCCCACCGGCATTCTCAAAGGAATATTTTGTTTTTTAACCCGCTATTTATTCACCCTCTATTTGGGTGGCATTCCTCTATTCACGCGGATTTTAGCCTTAGTATAATGGAAGAATATGTGTATAGGGCGCATAATGAGAGGCTGATGGAAACTATATGGGTATCCGTTTTTATTGTCCAAATGGACACAAGTTAAACGTCAAGGCGTTTCAGGCCGGCAGAAGGGGTATTTGTCCGTACTGCGGGGCCAAATTCCTTATTCCCTCCCAAAGCACCCGTAAAAGCTCGAAAGAGGAACGCGCGGCACGAAGGGCCTTTGCGGCCGCTTCTTTTCCGGTCGTGAATCCTGCCATGCAAAATCCTGCGCCCGGCAATACAGGCAACATGCCGGCGGCCGAAATCCAAACGTCTACACAGAAATCATCCTCCTTGCCGCCGATAATTGACGCATCGAAAACCGGCGCTGATATATCAACCCAACCTGCCAATTATTCATCTCAACAAACCGGCGGAGGAACCGGATTCGCTTTGCCCGTTTTACCGACTCCGGCAGTCTCCATCGCCGAGGCCCTCACGACCTTTTCATTGGAAGATCCATCGGTCGCCTTGACGCAGACACGCTCGGCCGATCCGTTTACCGAAGCGGGTGACGTAGTCTGGTACATACGGCCGCCTTCCGGCGGACAATACGGGCCGGCCACGGGCAAGTTAATGCGTCAATGGTTGGCCGAGGGCCGAATCGGCCCGGATTCGCTAGTCTGGCGCGAAGGATGGCGCGATTGGCAGCAAGCCTCCGCTGTTTTCCCCCAGTTACGCGCGAACGATCCCTTAACCTTTGATGTTACTAAGAACGATGTCCCGTTAGTGCAGCCGATCTCCTCACTGCCAGGCCAAACATCCGTTTCTCGAACCCCCAAAAACATGCTCACGCTGATCGTTACCCTGATCATCCTGACCGTGCTCATTATTGTCGGCTTGTTTATCTGGGCATTTACCCGCGGACCTAATCCGGCCAAGGTTAATTCACGCACCCCCTCGACCCGCCTGGAACTTCGAGATACACTCAGTCCGGATCGCCTTTCATGAAACCCATAAGGCCGGCCAATGAAAATCCAGCAGTTCCTCGAACATCACGGGATCACGTCCAATCCATTTGCCGATGAAGACGCCCAGACCGACCTGGTCTTCAAGGGATCGTGCATTCGCACCACGTATCATCCTTCCTGGGACAAAATATACGGCGACCCAAAAGAACCTGCCACCGCCGTCGTTTTCGGCGAAAAAGGATCGGGCAAAACGGCTCTGCGCCTGCAAATCGTCCGCCACCTGGCCGATTTCAACGCCGACCACCCCAATAGCCAGGTTTTTGTCGTGCAATATGACGATTTCAACGCCTACCTTGACCGGTTCCGCGATCGGTTTTCCCGCCGGCGTCGCCGAATGGATCGGGCATTGGAACACTGGCGCCTGTGGGACCACATGGATGCCATCCTTGCCCAGGCCGTCACGCAACTGGCCGACCGGATACTGGAAGTAAAGCAGGCCCGACATCCGGCCGCCCGCGACGACGTGCTGCCCACCGGTTCGCTCGATTCCGCACAAGTCCGCGACGTGATGCTACTGGCGGCCTGCTACGACCAATCGACGGCCGAAAACACTTTGCAACGCTGGCGCCGCCTGCGGGGAAAATTGCACTTTCCCGTCTGGCGATCAAAATGGGATATAGTTTTGGGAATCGCCGTTACAGTGGCAACCATAGCTTTCTTCGCCTGGTTAAGAGATTGGAGCTTGTTTGTTAAAGTGTGGCCCTATCTGATAATTGCCGCCGGTTGGGCCCCGCGGGTCTGGCGATTGCTGAAGTGCCAATTTAAAGCCTGGCAAATCGTCCGAAACACCCGCGTCTTGAACCACAACACCAACTTATTACGCAAAATATTGCTTCGGTTTCCGGCCGGGCAGATTATCGGCCAACCCCTGCCCGCCCATCAACGCACCGACGACCGGTATGAACTCCTCGCAAAATTGCAGGGCATTCTCCGCTCGATGCACATCGAGGGAATCATTGTGCTGGTCGATCGCGTGGACGAGCCTTATCTGATCAACGGCTCCACGGAATTGATGCGTGCGCTGATCTGGCCCATGTTGGACAATAAATTCCTAAAACATCCCGGACTGGGCATAAAGCTCCTTTTGCCCATTGAATTGGAGCGGCTGATCGATCGGGAAGACCGCGATTTTCACCAGCGCGCACGGCTGGACAAACAAAACATGATCCGCTCGCTGGCATGGACCGGTCAATCGCTTTACGACATGGCCCTTGCCCGCATCAAGGCTTGCGCTATCGATGGCGGTACGCCCGGCCTGGCTGCACTTTTCGACCAAAGTGTCGACGCCCACCGGCTCATCGACGCCTTTGCCGGCTTGCGTGTTCCGCGTCATCTATTTAAATTCATGTATCGCCTGTTTACCGCACATTGCAATTCACATTCCGACGAAAATCCGGTCTGGCAGATCTCCAGCGGCACCTTTGAGTCGGTGCTTGCCCTGTACCAACGCGACCAAGACGCCTTCGATCGTGGAATTGGCGCCGGCTAATAAAGCCGCTTTGCCTTGCTCGCATCTTGACACCACAGAAAGACCTCCAAAACTTTGCAAACTACCAAAATGAGTATTGTGTCCCCGGAATTTGTCTCCGGAATTCCGTACTCTTCAATCCGCTCCATGACTTGCAGGCTGAACGAAGTCCGGAGGAAAGAAGGGTTGTTACGCTGCCCTCGGCGATGAGTGCTAGCACTTTGTAATGTCAGACAATTCTGGCCACTGATATTGACCTGGCGGGGCTGTGAGACGATAGTTGCAGTTGTCGATTCCATGGCTGCACCGCTCTGGTGAACATTGCACCGAAGTGGTAAGCTCTGATAAGCAAGGTAAGGAGCGACAATCCGCGAAAGAAGTCTGGCCGGCTGACGGTGACGCTTGGGATTGACCAACGTCGGAAGATCGAGGTCACTGCAAAATGGCTTCGCACTTTGGCAGCGACCGTAATCCGCTGGGCGCTAGATGACTACATCAGCCGTAACGAGGAACCACAAGAACAGAGCCTCCGTAGACCCCACTGAAAATTTGGCGCGACCATGAGCGAGCGACAAAGAAGTGCGACGCGAAAGAAGGACTTGGCACAGGCATTCAGTGCGCTTGCCGAGGCAGCGAGGGACCGTCAGCCGGTCGCTGGTTGGACCCACAACTTCTATCGTTACCCAGCAAGGTTTTCTCCGCAATTTGCTTCAGCTGCGATAACGCTGTTCTCAAAGCCGGGTGATTTGGTGCTTGACCCGTACATGGGCGGCGGCACATCGATTGTCGAGGGTGTTGCGGCCGGTCGGCGGATGGTCGGCAATGACCTTAACGCGCTTGCCGGATTTATTACGAAGGTCAAGATTACCGGTCTAACGGAAAGGGAAAACGCGGCCGTCCGCCAATGGGCGACAAAGAAGGTGCCTGGGCTTAGCTACTGGCTCCCGCCTGGCAAGGTGATCGATTTCATTGATCCGGTGAAGACCTACAACCTAACGCTTCCACGCGCACGATTCATCAAGAAAGTGGTGGCCGGTGCGCTGGCGAGCATCGAACAACTGCCTTCAGCTAACGCTCAAAACCTGGCAAAGTGCGCGGTGCTGCGCGTCAGCCAATGGGCACTCGACGGTCGCGAGCGTCAGACGTCGGTATCAGCATTCCGGGAGCGGCTTGTCGATACCACCAAGGAAATGGTTGACGCAGTCGAGGGATTCGCCAAGCAAGCGAAGAGAACCGGTGGTTGTGGCATAGTGCTTCACGGCGATGCATCGGACCTGGGCAGTGCGGCTGTATTCAGCGACGAGAAGGCGTCGCTCGTCGTGACGAGCCCGCCATATCCAGGCGTGCATGTCCTATATCATCGCTGGCAGGTCGATGGGCGGCGCGAAACACCCGCGCCTTATTGGATTGCCGGATGCAATGACGGCGAAGGAGGCTCGTACTATAACTTTGGCGACCGGCGGGACACGGCGATGGATCGATATTTTGCCGCATCGTTAAAAACTCTAAAAGCGATCCGGACCGTTGTCCGCACCGGCGGCTACATGATTCAGATCGTGGCATTTAACCGCCCCGAAGAGCAATTGCCACGGTACCTAGAGAATATGGAAGAAGCGGGTTTCGAGGAGGTATCGGCTGGCGGCAATGCCGAGCGTATCTGGCGACAGGTCCCGGGCCGTAAATGGCACACTACATTGCGGGGACAGCCTCACGTCGCCGATGAAGCTGCAAAAGGACTGGTGGCTGCTTGACAAATTGTCGCCCTCACGCTAAACTTCCCGTCCGCATTCACCGCGATTGTCAAGGCCACAGCGAGGCGAAGTCTCAACGCAATGGAACCCAACAAAACGACGTTCTGGCCAATGGTCGGTGGAATCTCCGAGGGATTCGCCAACTATCTCGGCATTCTGCGTGAAGTGGATGCGCAGCGTCCAACCAGGCAGTCGCTGGAACAATGGCTCACCACGGAATACGGGATCAAGCACAGCTACGCCCGGAACATCGTGAGCCTGCTCTTATTTGGAACCGGCCTTCTCGAATCTGAGGGGAAATGCTGTCAGGTAACATCCGCTGGCCAAGATCTCCTTAAATCTGGGGCTGCATCGCTGCTGTATGAGATGGTCGCAAGTAGGTTCATCGGCATTGACAACCTTGTCTCGATTGTTGAACAGCGCCAGCCGATCTCAGGCGAAGACCTACAGCGGGCCTGGGAATCAGAAGTGCGGCAGAAATGGAGCGTGCGCTGGAATGACCGCCATGCGAGCATTCAATTCAAACACCGGCTAGATTGGCTACGCTCTCTCGGTATGATAAACAAGGTCGCGGATGGATACTACCTCGCAAAGGCAGGTATCCGCGAAGTAACGCGGCGACGTGTTCAGGCGGCCACTGGCGAAGGTGCTGCTGAAAAGGTGTCACACAGCGACATCGAGGACAAGCTGACGGCCATCGGTGAGTTCTTCGAGTTTGTATCAATTAAGAGAGCAATGGTCAATGAGGCGCGGCCGGCGAATACGCCGCGTTTGTCCGAGAACAGACAACTTGACTGCCTTTGGGCGCGCGTCATCCAATTTGGTGGAAAGGTGCAATATGCCTTTGAAGTACAACTGAGTGGAAGTATTTCTGACGCGATTGAGCGACTAGAAATGGTGGCATCTTTTGTCCAAAAAGGAGTTGTCGTGACAGACGAAGAGCAGCAGGCGCGTATTGAGGACCGATTGGCTGTAAAGAATTCCCCGTTACGTGACAAAATCCTCTTTCTGTCCTACGAGGACATTGACAACGTAGTCGAGGCAGTGAACGCGCTGAGAGTGTTCACGAAGAAAATCTTTCGAGAGTGACAACAGCAGACGACGAGGGATTTTATAGAACTAACTTGTTCACAGCGTCCTGATCAGCGATTCGAACATGGCGTAAACTTCCGGATCCGCATGGGACAACTTGGCGACAGCCGCTTTCGAAGCGTCGTTCACCCGACGGAGATCGTGATCGTTGGCTAGGGACCGGAGCACAGTGGCCCTCAGTGCTGTATAGACGGGACACTCCCGAAACTCACCCGTGCGTCCTCCCATCAGCTCCGCAGTTGCTTCTGGCTTGAGACCGTCGCAATCGACGATCACAATCATGCGATTGCGCAGATACTGCATGTCAAGATCGCGCACGATGAACTGGTTATCCCAAGCGTGCTGCCGCTGGCCGTTGATGAGGAAAACGCAGCACTGCTTGCCGCGTTTTGGCTCTTCAAGGAAGGTCGAGATCGGTTTCTTGTCGCGCTCCGGCATGATTTCATCGGGCTCTGTGTCCGCTGGCGTGTCATCGTCTCGCGGTGCCGGCGAAGATGCCATACCCTTTTCGACAACAACGACGCGGATCGTAATTGTGCCGTAGCCTTCGGCCAGAGCCGAACTGAGCGACTTATCAAGTTGTGCGGTTGCCATTTTAGTTTTCTCTTAAATGCCAACGGGTTGGGGAGGGAACACCTTGTCGAGAGCAGGAGCGTCCGTCGCTTGGCTGGTGCCGAGGGATGACAGTCGATAGCCGTTGCCATAGACTGTGGCAGCGGTCTTGCCGACATAAAGCTCAAACGGCAGAACTGGGTTGTAGAGAACGTGGTTCATGGCGGTATAAAGTTGACGTGTGATTGCCGAACCGCCGCGACCAAAGTCGTATGCAGTATGGGTGAATCGCGATCCGTGCTTGATGTTGGCCTTGTCCGCGTCAACTTTCGAGACAAAGGGAACGCGTCCGTCGGGATGGCAGGCGAGGTAAGCGTAATAGTGGTCCCGCATCCCTTTCGGGAACACGTGCTTGATGATCGTCCACCCGGCGCCGTCTTCTTCGCCACCGAGAAGATCCGGCGCGCGCCGCGATAGCACCCATGAATACTTCTTGCTAACGGCGTAGGTCGACGACCCGCCCTGGCCAAAGATGCCGATGAGATACCACTTGTCGGCTTTCGTGGTTGATCCGAGGGAAAGGAGGGTCTTGTGGATCATGGATGGCGATTGGCCAATGCCGTCGTCCTCGACCTGGACGGTAAACTCGCGAGAGGGCTTGTCGAAAAGAAGGTGGACACGCAAAAGGCGTGCAAGATCACGGGCTCTGACGCGAATCGCCTTGGACGTCTCGGACTTGTCGAGCTTCGGCAGCTCGTCGAGCGGCGGAATACCGAAGTAGCGATTTACGGCATCTCGCGGACTAGTGGGGGCGGGGGCAGTCGGATCGGCCAAGAACTCTCGCTGGCGGGCCAGCTCGATAATGGCTTCCATGCTGTTGATGACTCGCTCGGCAATCGGGTTCACGGGCAGGTTGGCCTGGTTGATCCGACCGGCGTTGCCGCGTTCCTTACCGACTGGAAGCCAGTGGAAGTATCCAGGCCGCCAGCCGTATTCCGGATTGTTCTCGTCGTAGGCATAATCGTCCTCCGGCGTGATGGGCAGTTCTGAAAGAATCCCTTCGATGTCTGTGCTGGTCGTGGCCTTGATCGCCTTGGCGATGAAGTCGGCGGGCGCGACGTGATTGGAAAGCATGGTCAGGTTGGTCATGATAAGTTTCCGGCTCTATTTGGTTGGTAGCTTTTTCCAAAATGCTTCGACGGCGACCTTGAACTCTGCGTCTCGCGGGATTGAATAGCCCTGCCTGCCGTGCTGTTCAATCAGTCCTGCTTGTTTTGAGAGCGCGATGACGACATATGCCTGGTATGAAGGAATATCGCCACCGCCTGCCGGGTCTTGAACCGGCAAACAATCTTTGGTGGAAAACACACGCCCGTCTTTACCGCTCTTGGCCATCGCGAGCGCGACCGCCTGTACAACGGCATAGCTGGTTTTGTGCTGGTATTCACTTTTCTCGCGCTTGGACCAGGCAACCCTGATGAGTTGATCGTCCTGGCGGAAGAATTTCGGGTAGCCGTTTTCGCTGTTCGAGCGCGGCGCTTTTCGCTTTGCCGTGGTAGCGACCGCGACCGCCTTGATCTGGCCGGTACGTTTCCATCCGCCTGCCTTACTGAACATCTCGCTAATCGTACTAGCCCACGAGGCGATTTGCACCACAGTCTGATAGTCGCCCGCGCCCGCGGCCTTCGCCACGATGTCGCGGAGGCTGGTCTCGGCTTGTTCCAAGGCTTCGGCGGCGCGTTTCATATGATCCATGCCATGAGTATAGCGAAAACGAAAACTGCGCCTAGTGGTTGTTTCGCTATATTTTCCGAAATCCCGGGCGGCTCCGAAATTCGAAATTCCGGAAATTCCGAATTCCGGGGACACAATACTAGTATTGATATACTGGGTAAGATACCATAAATTCATCGCATGGCTAGATTAGCGAGATTGGTCATTCCTGGTTTGCCGCATCACATAACCCAGCGCGGCAACCGCCGACAGCAGACATTCTTCAACGACGGCGATTACGCGGCATACGTGGAACTGATGGCCGACTGGTGCCGTGAAGAAGTGGGTGGAAATTTGGTGCTACTGCCTTATGCCCAATCACGTTCACTTGATGGCGGGTGGCCCAGTTTTTCAAAACTGGGCGGCTTGGCCGGGAGAGGTAGAAAAAGATTGTAGATTATTCTTCATGCCCTCCCGGGACTGCGTCCCACCGATTTAAAAATCGGTGCCACCCAGCCATCGGCTACCCACTTTTAGTATTCTTCCCAATCCTCCCCTTTCGTCTTGACTCAAAACGCCATTTTTGTAAGATTTCGCTGCTTGGCGCGAATGATAAGATGGACACTTTGATCAGTTGAGCGGCTTTTTCGATTCCCATTCTCTCTCCTCAATTAAAAAACTAAACCGGCAGGAGACTAAATAATGTTACGAAACCATGGATGGTTGACCCTGATAACATTAGCGGTCATTGGCATTTTAGGGTGCGGCAAGTCGGAGGGACCGGTACAACAATCCGCTAGGTCCCCGCACGGAAACATACAATCCGCGGCTAATCAGAGGGCAGATACCCCGGAGGCCGCCTGCCGGGAGTTCTTGGAGGCAATGCGAACCGGCGATGACGAAAAGGCCGCACAAATGCTCAGCACCGTGGCCCGGGAAAAAGCGGCCGCTTTGGGCCGCAGCGTTACACCATCGGCCAGCGATACGGCCCGATTTGCCATAGGAAAAGTCAAATATGTCGGCGAAGACGGGGCCCAAGTGGAATCGACCTGGACTGACGTTGATAACGACGGCCAAGCCCAATCAGACAATGCAATCTGGGTGTTGCGGCGAGAGCAACAGGGCTGGCGGATAGTGGGCGTGGCAGAAACTATCTTCCAAGGTGAGCCGCCGCTGGTGTTGAACTTCGAGAATCCCGACGAAGTGTTAAAAAAACAAGAATGGGCCCGTGCGGAAATAATTCGTAGGGCGGAAAAAGAAAACATGCAGGCTAAAGAGCCGGAAAATTCAGAAAATTCCATGCGTAGGTAAAATGATAAAAATACTAGTATTTTTTTGATTTTATTTGACTATTAAGCATTACAGACCAAGTCTAATCTAAAAAGCCATAATATTTAGTTACTTGTTTTTGCGAATAAAATAAACGCAACTCTTTGTGAAGATTAGAGTTACGAAACAATACACAAAGAGAATTCCCCAAGGAATTCTCTTTTTTTATTTAGGGGGGCTGTACTATGAGCACTTTTCGACCTAGCATTTTATAAACATTTGATGTATTGCCCCCAAAATGCCGGGTTCACCCAATTGGAAAATTTCTCCATACACTGGATTGACAACTGATTGAACTATGCTAGCTTATCCATCTAAGATGTTTACCTGTTAACGTGCGGTATGATAAGTAAAGTTCATCAGGGCGGTGGATTTGCCGGTTGAAATTTTCCTATTAGACAACAAATAATATTATGGAGATCTCCTCGGCTGGAGGCCGTCAGGGTCGGGGAGAAATGGAGTTTGTGACGGCGCATGTGCGCGTTCCTCAACGCTACGGTACCTGTTAGTTGGAGGTTTTAAGAATGAATCGAACGTATCTTTTGGGCATCGCGATATTTGTCGCGGTGCTGGGTCTGGCCCTTGTGGGCACTCAAACTCAAGCAGTAGCAGGCGATTGCTGCGCTCCCGCAGCCTGCGCTCCGGCAACTTGTGCTCCGGCGACTTGTGCGCCGTCCACTTGCTGCCCAGTGTCCTGCTGCCCGCGTCATCATCGTGCACGGTCTTGCCGTCCGCGGTCCTGCTGTCCGGTTTCTTGCTGCCCGGCGCCTTGCGCTCCGGCGGCTTGCGCACCGGCAGCTTGTGCTCCGGCGCCCTGCGCTCCGGCGGCTTGCGCTCCGGCGTGCTGTACATCGACCTGCGAGCCTAAGTCCTGCTGCCCGCGTCGTTGCCGTGTACGGTCCTGCCGTCCGCGGTCCTGCTGCCCGGTTTCTTGCTGCCCGGCGCCTTGCGCTCCGGCGGCTTGCGCACCGGCAGCTTGTGCTCCGGCGCCCTGCGCTCCGGCCACTTGCGCCCCGGCATGCTGCCCGTCGACCTGCGAACCGGTGTCATGCTGTCCGCGTCATCACCGCCATGCTCGCTCCTGCCGTCCGCGGTCTTGCGAGCCTGTAACCTGCTGCGCGGCTAACTGTGAATCAGGATGCTGCGGCGGCGCTCCGGCGTCTGGCGCTCCGGCGACAGCCCCGAAGGAAGCTCCTTCGGCTCCGTCACCGGCTCCGCCGGTTGCTCCAGCTCCGAAGTCCACCTAAGCCTTCGGATAAAGTTGACTGCAAAGAGCCGTTCATGCTTGCACGAACGGCTCTTTTTATGCGCCAAAGACAATGCGGCATGCAAAGTTCGCCTTTAAAGCACATTCCACTTAAATGTAGCGGGTAACATTGTGTGGCACGGGCATTTTGCCCGTGTTTTTCCGAGCATTGGCGAAACGCCAGTACCACACAAACGCTGTACTTATCTGGAAAGCGCTCTTGAACGATTCGTGTTCTGACTTTTTGTTCTTTCGATTTTTCGATGTGAAAAGATTGTGGCGATTATTTTTTGTTTTTCCTACAGCAAACCATTAATGTGAATATAGGCATTATGCACATACTGCGCAAGGCAGTGTGCTTTTTCCTGTGTAAAACCTGAAAAAATTTGCGGATTGCGAAGGATTTTCGGCCGACATTAACGGTACGGTCATTCTCGTCTGATTCACACATTCCCCATCTTCTCATCAAGAAAAGGATGTAAATATGTGGCGTAAAATAGCCTACGCTGGAATTATGGGCCTGATTGCCTTGTCCTTCGGCTGCACCATGTGTTGTCATCCTTACGACAATTGCGGACCGGTGTACGACTGCAATGGTCAATGCGATTCCGACGTTCGGGCAGGTTCAATTCTTGAGGGCGGCGCCATGCAACCTTCGTCCGTCGAGGTGAATCAAGGAAAGACCAAAGAAACCACACCCAACGTCGGGCAGAGATTAGGGATTAGGGGCTAGAGGCCCTTCATCGCTGGTTTTTTCTCCTTCCGGCTCGTGATGTTTAGATTCATATTCTTCGGCCAACACGGAGGGGCAAACCTCTTCCACCCCACATTGGGGGCAGACGATCCGGATCAGATCGGTGCTACTAAGTTTCAGATTGTGCGTTTGGCAGTAATCGTAAAGCTGTTTTAGGTGTTTGCAGGTCATTTTGTGTGTTTTCCTCCTTTTGTGTTTAGCAATCGGGCGATTTCAGGCATCAGGCCGTAGGAAAGGGCCAGCAATTTGATCGGATGGAAGGTGGGCTTATCGGTGCCTTGTTCCATCTGGATTTTGCAGGTGCTACATTCGGTCGCGCCCGCCTGTAGCACGGGGCTGCGCAATTGGTTTATCAGCCGTATTCCCGCCCGCAAACTGCCGCGATAGTTTTTCTCGAACAGTCCGAAGGTTCCTGCCATGCCGGAGCATCCTTTTTCGATGTGCTCGATCCGCACGCCTGGAATTAAGCCCAGGAGATTTTCGCCGGGCGTGCCGACCCGCAGGGCCTTCAGATGGCACGGCGTATGATATCCCAGCATAACGTCGACGGGCTTCAGATCCATTTGCAGTTTGCCTTGGGTGTGCATTTTCCACAGGTAAGTGCATGCCTCGCTGCTGTTGGCGGCCAACAACCGGGCATCGTCGTCATCGATCAGTTGCGGATATTCCCGCGTAAGGCACAGTGCCGCGGCCGGTTCCGTGGCCACGACATGATATCCTTGACGCACGGCTTCGGCCAGGATAGCGACGTTGTGTTCGGCCAGAGATCGAGCGTGATCGAGCGCTCCGCAGGCGATCGAGGGCATGCCGGAGGGCTTTTGATGGGGATGCACGTATACTCCCACGCCGTTATGTTCCAACACGGCGGCCAGGGCTTCGCCCAGTTGCGGATCGAAATAATTCGCGTAGGTATCCACGAAATAGAGGACCTTTTGATCGCCGCGGCGGATGGGCCGCGTGAGGCGACGGCGATGGGCGCGGCGGATAAAATTCCGCGATGTCAAGCGCGGCAATTTGCGTCCCTGGGCGATGCCCAATATTCGTTCCAGCAACCAGCGCATTTGCCGGTTGCCCAGCGCCCAGTTGGCCACCGGGCTGACCAAACCGCCCAGTGCGCCGAGGATATCGAGGTGTATCATTGCCCACTCGGCAAAGGTCAGTCCGTTGGCGGCGACGAATGCCCCTTTGCTTTCCCGCATCAGCCGGGGAATATCGACACCGGCCGGACATTCCAAGCGGCACATGTGGCAGTGCACGCATAAATCGGCGATGCGTTTGAATTCCGCACCGGTAAGCTGGTGCAGATTAACCGCGCCGGAAAGAATCCCGCGCAGTAAATTGGCTTTCGCGCGGGGCGACGCCTCTTCGCTGGGCGCGATGTGGAAAATCGGGCACATGCGGGCTTCGGGCGATTGGGTCCGGCATACGCCGCATCGGTTGCAGTCGAGCACCGCGTCGACGACCTTCAGCGGGTCCCAGTCCAACTGCAATTCGACCAGGTCGCGCATTGCGGGCCGATCGACGGGCGAATCGGTTAGGGCGGGCGAAGAGGCGGGGCTAGTTCTGATCGCCGGCTGCAGATTGCGCAGCAAAAGTTCCGGATCGTCGCCCACGATTTTGCCGGGATTCAGAGTGTTTTCCGGATCGAAAATCAGTTTGATAGCGCGGAGTACATCGTACAACGGCCCGGCTTGTTGCTTGAGGAACTGCGTGCGGCTTAGCCCATATCCCTGTTCGCCGGTAATCGAGCCGCCGACGTCCATTACTTCCCGGTATAGTTCCTCGGCAAGGCGGCGCATGCGTTCCACGTCGTCCGGATTGGCTAAATCGAGAAACGGACGAATGTGCAATCCTCCGTGGCCGGCATGGGCCAGCAACGAGGCCGTTACCTGTTGCCGCTTCAATACGTTTTGCACCCGGGGTAGGAAATCGGGTAAAATTTCCGGTGGTACGGCGACGTCATCGGCCACGGGTACTGCCCGGGCCCCGCCCTTCAGCCGATATGAAGAAGGCTGAAGTGGATCAATCAAGCGCCAAAACAATTTCAACTCATCCGAATCGAAGGCCTGGCGGACCGCGTAAGCCAGGCGTTTAGTCTGCGTCAGATAGGCGGCCATCTCGCGCATTTTGTTCTCCAGTTCGATGGCATCGGCGGCTTCTTGCTCGACCAGGAGCAAGGCCTCTACGTCGGCCGGGATCAACAGATCGAAACGCACTTGGGCTTCCCGCGCCAGACTGAGATGCCGGCGGTCCATCAGTTCGCAGGCGGTGGGATTCCAGGGGAGAATTTCCCGCACCGCGCGAGAAGCTTTCTCCAGACTGTCGAACAACAACAAAGACGCTCCGCGCGGTCCGGGCAAGGGCTGGGTGAGAAGCGAGACTTCGGTGATTATGGCCAGAGTTCCCTCCGAGCCGGCCAGCAGCCGGGCGACATCGAGATAATCCTCGCCCAACACGCCGTCGAGGTTGTATCCGCAGCGGTTGATGGGACTTTTCAAGCGGCGGGATCGGATCAAATCGGCGTTGTCTTTCAACACCGCGGCCAGGCGGTTTACCAGATCCCGTTTGCGCGGAATGGTGCTGGCGCTGGCGCCGTTGGAAAGGGGTTCCCTGCCCAGTTCCAGGATTTCGCCGTCTGATAGGACCACTTGCAGGCCGGCGACGTAATTGCGGACCGGGCCGTATTTCAAGGAGCGGCTGCCGGCGGTATCAAGGGCAACCATGCCGCCCACGGTGGTGACGGCGGCTTTGGCCGGATCGGGGCTGAAGATGCGGCCCAGCGGTCGCAACTGGGCGTTGAGTCGCTCCAGGACCGTGCCGGCTTGCACGCGGACTTTCTCGGCATCGATGCGGATTACGTGACGCAGATACTTGGAAAGGTCGACGATTATTCCGTGTCCCAGCGACCCGCCCGCCGAGGCCGTGCCCGCGCCCCGGGCGTGAACGGGTAAATTATGATCGCGCGCGTAGCGCACGCAGGCGGAAACGTCGGCGGAGCGGCTTGGGCGGACCACGGCCAGGGGCCGAATTTCGTAGATGCCCGCGTCGCTGGCATGGAGTTGCCGAAAAAAGTCGCCGCACAGGACTTCTCCGGCCACCAGGCCCCGCAGATCGTCCTGAATCCGTTCGTGCTGTTGGCCGAGTGGGACCATAAGTTTATACGCCGAACGTTAGCGGCGATTGCCGTAAATCAGTGTCATCAGTTCCGCACGCGTGGACGATTTGTTGCGGAAACAGCCTTTCATAGCCGACGTGACGCAGACCGAACCGGGCTTCTGAACTCCGCGAATGGTCATGCAGGTGTGCACGGCCTCGATGATCACAGCCACGCCCTTGGCGTGCAATTCCTCTTCAAGGATTTTGGCGATTTGTTCGGTCATCCGTTCCTGGACCTGCGGCCGCCGGGCGACTTCGTCCACGACCCTTGCCAGCTTGCTTAAGCCCACCACCCGCTCGCGCGGCAAATACGCCACGTGGGCCGTGCCCATGAACGGAAGCATGTGGTGCTCGCACATGCTGTTGAAGCTGATGTCGCGGACCAGGATCACTTCGTCGCAGCTTTCGCTGAAGAATTTTTTCAGATGTTGGCGCGGATCCACGTGTAGCCCGCCGAAGAGTTCGGCATACATCCGCGCCACTCGGGCGGGCGTTTCGCGGAGTCCTTCGCGGTCGGGATTCTCTCCCACCGCGGAGAGGATCTCCCGCACGGCTCGTTCGATGCGCGGTTGATCCACGGCTTGGGTGTAAATCTGCGAAGAATCCGGCTCCTCGCCCAATTCACCCCGCAAACTGCCCTGGATGATCTCGCGCACGTCGGAATTGGCGGCCATGAAATTACCTCGGTCTCAAACATGGAATTCATTTATGGTAAGAACGGAACGGCAATTGGTCAAGACGGGGCCGGCTAATAAATCCGCGACGGGCACCGACGGGCACCATGCGGAACATGGTCGGTTGGTCGGCCGCGTTAATTCGCGCTAAATAGCGGCGGGAAGGAGTTAGAGCCGGAATTATCGTCATCGATTTCCTCGGTCGCGGCCGCCAAATACTTCAAGAGCAGTTCCGTCCGGCGATAAACGTCGATCTCGGTCAGCAACGATTGTTTTTTCCCCAGGTCGATGTCGAGCATATAACCGATGATATCGGTCAACATGCCCAGTGAAACGTCCGTATCGATCAATTGATCGAGTTGTTCCTGGGCCTCGGGCAAAAAAGGAAGAATCTGCAAAAAAGCCTTGCGGAGTCGATCGTGCAACAGATCGTACTGCTCGATCTTCCGGGGCGGATAAAGATCTTCATGAATTTCCACCCGGGCTTCACGGAAACGGCGCCTCGATTGCACTTCATAAAGCAGCTTAACCCGCCGCAGCCCCAAGAGCAGTACGTTATACGTTCCATCGGCAAGACGAAAATAGGCGGTGATGCGCCCCAAACAAGCAACGGGATAAAGCGGCGGCCGGCCTTCGTAATCCGTTTCCCAACCGGGGGCCAGCAAGGCCATGGCCACAAGCCGATCGCCGGCCAACGCGTCCTCGAGCATATCGCGATAGCGCGGCTCGAATATGTGCATGGGTTGCATTACATGAGGAAACAACACCAGATTCGGCAACGGGAACAACCGCGCTTTTCCCGAAAAACTCTCCACGGCAAACGACAGTTCCTCGAAGCTCGACATGGCGAATCGTCCTCTACTGCAAATCCACTTCCATCCTGATTATATTATAGTCAGGGCGGATATTTCGGGCCAATGAACTTCCAAAAACACGCCACTTGACAGCACCGGCTCAAAGCAGGGAGAATGCCGGCTACTTCTTAAAGCTATAAGGATAAGGAAGGGTGAGAGTCCCTATGTTGTTTGGGAATCCTTGCTTATAACCCGATCAAGGTACGATCCATGCCCATTCCCGCTGAAATCAAACAATACGCCGCCAAGATAGCGAGGATTCTCCGAGAGCATTATCCCGACGCCAAGTGCGAGCTTGATTATGAAACCCCTTTGCAATTGTTGATAGCAACGATTCTTTCGGCCCAATGCACCGATGAACGGGTGAATCTGGTCACTAAATGCCTGTTTCGTAAATATCCCGATGCGGCCGCGTATGCAAATGCCCCGCAAAAGGACCTGGAACGCGAAATTCAAAGCACAGGGTTTTATCATAATAAGGCAAAGAGCATCCAAAGCTGCTGCCAATCCCTTCTGGAGAGGTATGGTGGGCAGGTGCCGCGTGATATCGAAAAAATGATCGAACTGCCCGGCATCGGACGAAAAACGGCAAACGTGGTTTTGGGCGCGGCCTACGGCGTCGCTTCCGGCATAGTTGTGGATACGCACGTGACCCGGGTAAGCCAACGTCTGGGACTGACGCAGGAAAAGAATCCTGAAAAAATCGAAAAGGATCTTTTGGGACAGTTTCCCCGGAAAGAATGGATCGCAATCGGGAACCGCATGGTCCACCACGGCCGCTATGTTTGCATCGCCCGAAACCCCAAATGCGATACCTGTCCCCTGGCAGGTCTATGCCCGCGGATCGGAGTCTAACGATGGTCCTTTCCGGAAACGAAATCAAGCGTCGGATAGGCGGTGATATTCTCATCGATCCGTTCGACGAGTTGCGGCTGAATCCGAACAGCTATAACTTGTCGTTGCACGACGAACTGATGGTCTACGAGGAACTGATCCTCGACATGCGCAAGGCCAACCGCGTGCGGCGAATGCGAATTCCGCCCGAGGGAATCGTGCTGCAGCCCAATCAACTTTATCTGGGACGCACGGCCGAACGGACCGAAACGCACAACCTGGTGCCGATGATCGAGGGCCGGTCGTCGATCGGGCGTCTGGGGCTTTTCGTGCACGTGACGGCCGGTTTCGGCGACGTTGGCTTCTGCGGCTACTGGACCCTGGAGATGTTCGCCGTGCAGCCCGTCCGAATCTTTGCCGGGGTTTCCATCTGCCAGATCTTCTATCACGACATCAGCGGCGACTTTACCGAGTACCAGAGCGACAAGTATCAAAACAACACCGACATTCAACCCAGCCTGTTGTTCAAAGAACTCTCGCCCGACTCGGACAAAGACCCGCAAATGAAACTGCCGTTCGGCATCGAACTCTCGCACGGGTGATCTTTAAACCAGGTTAGTTTATGGTATAATATTTTTGTAGGAATTAGCCCATGACTACCATCGAAAAGATCGAATGCGATATCAAAAAACTTACCCGCGACGAGCTAACCGCTTTTCGTGCTTGGTTTGCTGAGTATGATTCAGACGAATGGGACCGCCAGATCGAGGAAGACGCCAAGAGCGGTAAACTCGACAAATTGACTAATGGCAATAAGGGAAAAGGATAACGGAGACTCGTTAATGCCGTGTATCAGTCAGTTTTTCGGGGTGATAATTTATATGTATCACAACGACCATTTGCCGAGTCACTTTCATGCAGAGTATGGAGAGTTTGAAGCTGTCTATGACATTGAAACTTTAGAAATCCGGCGGGGACAATTGCCACGCCGTGCTCATAACATGGTAGTCGAGTGGGCACTGATGCATCGCGCTGAGTTGAGGGATAACTGGATCCGAGCACGTGAACAAGTGCCGCTGGAGGAAATTGAGCCTTTGGATTAAAAGGAGGTGAAGACTGTGGACAAATTAGGCCCTCGTGTACGCGTTCGCGCCGTAAAACCACTCGAAGGCTTCAAGGTGCTTGTTACTTTTGATAACGACTCCCAGAAAGAGATCGACCTTGAGCAATACCTGCACGGTCCGGTGTTTGAACCGATACGAAACGATCCGAATGTGTTCCGCTCCATGAAGATCGCGGGCGGCACAATCGCCTGGGATAACGGCGCCGACATCGACCCGGACGTTTTGTACTATGGGCTGAAGCCGGCGTGGATGGAACAGCCTGAAATTGCTCGAATGTAAGTGAAATAACACCATGAAAAAAAACTTGTCCAAATTAAATAAAGTTGATTTAAGAAATGTTTGGGGCCATGAAGCCCTTGATTTTACAAATTGGATTGCAAAACCGGAAAATATTGAGTTGCTAAGTGAGGAAATTGGAATCGATATTAAAATTATCGGAACCGAAGCAAATGTTGGGAGATTTAATGTTGATATTTTGGCGGAAGAAGAAAGCTCTGGTAGAAAAATTGTTATTGAAAATCAACTCGAAAATACAAATCATGATCATTTAGGTAAAATAATCACTTACGCATCGGGATATGACGCTGAAATCATCATTTGGATTGTTGGCAATTATAGAGAAGAACACCAAAAAGCAATTGATTGGTTAAATGAACATACAGACGAACAAATAAACTTCTTTTTAATAAAAATTGAGTTATGGCAAATCGAAGGATCAAATCCAGCTCCAAAATTTGAAATTATTATTAGTCCAAACGAATGGGCAAAAGCAATAAAGACCGGAGTTGCTGGCGGGGAATTGACTGACACAAAAATTCAGCAATTGGATTTTTGGACAAAATTCAGGGAATATGTTCAAACAAATGACACAAATATCCGTTTGCAAACACCTCGTCCGCAACATTGGTACGATGTAAGTATGGGCAGTTCTGATGCACATATTGGATTAACAATAAACACTCGAGAAAATCTTATTGGCTGTGAAATATATATAAATAAAAACAAGGATCTATTCAAATATTTGCAAGAACGAAAGCAAGAAATAGAAGAAAAGATCGGCGATAAAACTGAATGGGTGGATGCGGCTGTTGCTTCCAGGATAGTGGTAAAAAAGGGCGTTTCTGACATATTTAATCAGAATGAAACCGTGAATTATTTCGCTTGGCTGTATAAGTATTCCATTTTATTCCAAAAAGTGTTTGGGAAATATATCAAAGAGTATAAAAAATAAAAGTTATGAACGATAAAATTAAATCAAACAGAAAATTGCCGCCGGCTGAAAATAGGAGGAAAAAATCATGAAATCCATACGCTACGTTTACTGGCAAGACGGCGAGATGTGGCTCGGCTATTTGGAAGAGTATCCTGACTATCAAACTCAAGGCGAATCGCTTGAGGAATTGCAGGAAAACCTCAAAGATATATATGCCGACGTAACGAGCGGAGCCATTCCGAATGTAAAACATGTCGGGGAATTGCAGATTTCATGAAACGCAGTGATCTGATACGTGAAATCGAGAAAATGGGTTGCGTGCTGATTCGTCACGGTGGGCGGCACGATTGGTATCAGAACCCCCAAACGGGCGAATGTCAGCCGATTCCACGACATCGCGAGATTAAAGAGCATCTTGCCAGACACATCATCAAAAAATTGAGTTAAAACGAAAAACCCATTAGGAAGAATCACATCACCGAAAAGTAATTATCCACGGCCTTGTCGATGTATTCATTGGTGATTTCCAGCGGGCGGTTGTAATACAAGCAGTAGTTGCGGATTTGCAGCAGCAGGTCGCGGGGATGGCAGAAGCGGAAGGGGCGGCCTTGTTTCTTGTAGTACGCCTCGATCAGGTAATTGATAGGCTCTTTGCGGTATGGAATGCCCAGCTTGGTCGACATGATGGCGAATAGGGCGTGGAATTCCTCTTCCGTCGGATCGACCACTTCGATTTTGTAAGGAATGCGTCGCAAGAATGCCTCGTCGACCAAGGCCCGAGGCTCCAGGTTGGTGGAGAAAATGATGAGTTGATCGAAGGGCACCCTGATTTTTTTGCCGTTGGGCAAATTGAGGAAGTCGTAGCGTTTTTCCAGGGGGACGATCCAGCGGTTGAGCAATTCGTCGATGCGCATGTGTTGGCGTCCGAAATCGTCAATCACCAGCGTGCCGCAATTGCTCTTCAATTGCAGGGGCGCTTCACAGATGCCGGTGGCGTGGTTAAGCGAGACCTCCAATTGCGACATGGTCAATTCGCCGCCGGTGACGATCGTCGGCCGGCGGATGCGGATCCAGCGGCGATCGATTTTCCGCTGGTCGATCAGTCCGCCGCTGGCGGGCAGGGGCATTTCCTCGTGGTTTACCGGGTCGTAAAGGCGGATGATTTCACCGTCGATGCCGATTGCGCGGGGAATCCAGATTTCCTGGCCGAAACTGGCGGTTATCCGCTCGGCGATGCAGGTCTTGCCGTTGCCCGGCGGTCCGAAAAGGAATAAACCGCGCCCGGAGTTGATCGCCGGCCCCAAGTGGTTCAGCATGTTCTTGTTCAACAACAGGTCTTGGAATGCGCGGCGCAGGTCCTCGGCCGTGGGACGCAGTTTTACCAGCGACTGGGCCTCGACGCTGTGTATATAATCCTTCAAGGAGACCGGCGCCGAGCCGAAATAACTGGCGTGCTGGGCCAATCGCCGGGCGCGCTCGCGGCCCAGATCGGTCAATTGGTACTGAAAATCGTTCATCATCGCCGCGCCGCGATGGCAAACCAGTTGTTGGTTTTTCATGTCGCGGAGCAAACTATCGACGGCGATGAAAGGCAGTTTAACTTGTTCGGCGATGTCGCGGCCGTTGACGTCGCCCCGGGCCAGCAGAAATTTCAAGATTAATGCTTCCACTTCGCTTTCGGACAGTCCGGCGTCGGCGAATGATTCCGGTTCCCGGGGAATGAACGTTTCTTCGACATGCACGGGCCCGCCGGGCGAGGGCGCCGCGTTCCGGGGCTGGGAGGAATCGTCCGGAAGAGAAGAAGTCACTTGTTTAATGCGATCCAAAATGATGTTCAGCCGCTCATCTATCGGGGAATCGGCCGATGCGTCTTGGCCTTGCGATGCCGCCACCGCTTCCCAGGGATTATTTTTGTCGGATGATGGAAGAGTGCCGGCCAAGGAAGCCAGCAGGCTGTTTTTCGCCGCCTCTGTCATAATTTATCTCATGCAGATAAGGTAAAATCCAGAGAAGCCCGTCTCAGGACGTGGTCGCGCATCACCCAGCCTCATTACAGTTGCCCGCCTGAAACAAGTCTAGCTTTTTTTAAACGAAATGACCTGATTGTACATCGAGAAAGCGGTAACGAATAAACCGATTGCAGCGATTTTTTACAGAATGTACGTGGAGGTGCTCTAACAATACATCTATTTATTGGGTGTCAGAAAAAGAATGTTGCATGAAAAGTCAGAGCCGGGGCGTGTCGCCCCGGTAATTCCGGGCCGACACGGCCCGGCTCTGAGGCGAAAAAGCGACATTCATTGCCTGATACTCAATAGCCCGCCGTGAATACACGGCGGGTTGTTGATGAATCGGTACGCGGGTATAATAAAAATTCTTTGACAATCGGCGGGAAATGAAAATGGAAACGAACCATCCGGATAGCCGACGGCACGTCATTCGCGTAGGGGCGGTACAGTACTTGAACGCCCGGCCGTTGACATATTGCCTTGCGGAATTTGCCCCACGTGCGGAGTTGGTCTTCGACGTGCCCAGCCGGCTGGCCGACGCTCTGAAAGCCAGCGAGTTGGACGTGGCGATGATTCCTTCAATTGAGTATTTTCGCGTGCCGGGTTACATGATTATTTCCGACGCCTGCATCGCTTGCCGCGGTCCGGTTCGCAGCGTGAAATTATTCAGCCGCGTGCCTGTGGAGAAGATTCGCACCCTGGCTTTGGACGAGGGTTCGCGGACTAGCGCGGCATTGATTCGAATTTTGCTCAAGGAGGAATTTGATTTGGACCCGGACGTCAGTTCACTGCCCATCGGGGCAAGCCCGGCGACTAGTCCGGCCGACGCCGTACTGGTGATCGGCGATCGCGGCATTGCCTCCGATCAGGGCAGGTTCGATTATATTTGGGACTTGGGGGAACGCTGGATGCAATCGACCGGTCTGCCGTTCGTATTTGCTATGTGGATTGCCCGCCCGGGTGTCGATTTGGGTGAATTCGACGCACAATTGTCCAGGGCTAGAGACAAGGGCGTCGAGCGAATACCCGAGATTGCCCGGCTCGAAGCCGCCGACGGCTGGATCTCGGTGCAAGATTGTCTGGTCTATCTTCGCGATCACTTGCATTTTTATTTTGGCCGGCAGGAACGGCTGGGATTGGAATTGTTTTACCAGCGTGCCGAACGTCACGGATTCGTCCCCTCGGGAGTGAAAATTGAGCACTACCATGCGTAGTCTCGTTCCCATGCTCCGGCGTGGGAACGTAATAACTTTGGGACAGCATTTTGTTGTTCCCAGGCGGAGCCTGGGAACAAGGTCAAATAACACAATGAGCATCCCCATCCAAAAAATCTTGAATAAAGCCCGCGACGGCATGCGTTTGACGCCCGAGGAGGGCCTGCGCCTATTGGAATCCAGCGCCTTGGCCTCGTTGGCCAAGGCGGCCGACGCCGTTGTTCGGCGGTTGCATCCCCAGTCCTTTCGTACTTATAACATCGACCGGAACATCAATTACACGAATATCTGCGTAAGCGGCTGCCGGTTTTGCGCGTTTTACCGCCGGCCGGGCGAGAAGGACGGCTATGTGATCGAATGCGAAGAACTGCATCGCAAAATCCAAGAGACCGTTGAACTGGGCGGCAACCAGATTCTTTTGCAGGGCGGGTTGAATCCGGACTTGAAGATCGAGTGGTATGAAGACTTGTTGCGCGGCGTCAAAAAGCGATTTCCGCGGATCAACGTGCACGGTTTCAGTCCGCCGGAGATCGAGCACATCGCTCGGGTTTCGGACTTGAGCATCGAGGAGGTTTTGCGGCGTTTGAAAGAGGCGGGCTTGGGCAGTCTGCCCGGCGGAGGGGCGGAAATCCTGGTGGATCGCGTTCGCAGCCAAGTCAGCCCGTGCAAATGCTCCGCCGAGAGATGGTTGGAAATCTGCCGCGCCTGGCACAAGCTCGGAGGCCGTGGATCGGCCACGATGATGTTCGGCCACGTGGAAACGCTTGCCCAACGCATCGAACATCTGGAGCGATTGCGCAAATTACAGGATGAAACGGGCGGTTTTACCGCTTTTATCTGTTGGACCTTTCAGCCGAGTCGTACCGAGTTGGCCCGCTTGCCCAAGATCGGAGCGTTCGAGTATCTCAAAACCCTGGCCGTAAGCCGTTTGTATCTCGACAATTTCGCCAACCTTCAGGCGAGTTGGGTCACGCAAGGTTTGCCTGTGGGCCAATTGGCCTTGCGATGCGGGGCCAACGATTTTGGCAGCCTGATGATCGAAGAAAACGTAGTGGCAGCGACCGGGACCAGTTTTCATGTCACCGAGGAAGAAATTCGTTACGCTATTATCGAAGCAGGTTATACCCCCCGGAAACGAGACGTGTTTTATCGACTTATACCCGAGCCGGGCAACGTCGTAAGTTAAGATTGGATTAGGAATTAGGATTTGAAAATTAGAGATTTCACCTTGTTCCCGCGCTCCGGCATGGGAAGGAAAGTCGCGGATACACGGTATTATTAACACAAATTTGCCATATCGAGGATATACTGTAAGTTAAGCCCCCTTTCGACATCGGAGCGTCGAGAAAACGTGTTCCCACGCCGGAGCGTGGGAACAATGTAAATACCGGAGCATGGCAACAGATTAATCCTGATTGCTCAGAGGGGCTAACGCCGGCCGCTCGCTGTTTATTAATTCCTAACCCTGATTCCGATCCATGATCCACGTCCACGAATTGACCAAATACTATACCGACTTGCGGCGCGGCAGGTTCGTGGGTTTGGGAGGGATCAGCTTTCACGCACGGCCGGGACAGGTGTACGGGCTTTTGGGACCAAACGGAGCGGGCAAAACCACCGCTTTGCGAATCCTAAGCACAGTGCTGCGTCCGTCATCCGGCACGGCTACGATCGACGGCCACGACGTGCTGACCCAGCCCGACCAGGTGCGCCGCGAAATCGGCTTCATTTCAGCCAATACCGCCGTGTACGATCGCATGACCGGTTGGGAAATGGTCGAATACTTCGGCCGTTTGCACGGCATCCCACAAGATGAACTTCACCCACGCATGGAGCGGCTCTTCAACCGGCTGCATATGAACGACACCCGCGACGTGCTGGGGGCGAAGATGTCCACCGGCATGAAGCAGAAGGTATCGGTGGCCCGGGCATTGGTTCACGATCCGCCGGTGCTGATCTTTGACGAAGCCACCGTGGGTCTGGACGTGCTGGTGGCCCGGGCGTTTTTGAAAAACGTGGCCGAAATGCGCGATCAAGGCAAATGTATTCTCTATTCCACGCACATCATGCGCGAAGCGGAAAAAATCTGCGATCGAGTGGCGATTTTGCACCGCGGACACATCCTGGCCGAAGGAACGCTTGAGGAATTGCGCGATATGCACCATGAATCCGACTTGGAAGAACTGTTTTTCCAGTTGATCTTCCAACAGGATGAAAAGCAGGCATTGACGTGCGAGCAGGAAATGAAAACATAATCCCCCCGTGTATTCACGGGGGGCTATTGAGTCTCAGAAAAAGAATGTTGCATAAAAAGTCAGAGCCGGGGCGTGTCGCCCCGGTAATTCCGGGCCGACACGGCCCGGCTCTGAGGCGAAAACGCGACATTTATTACCTGACACTCAATAAATAATGGCGGGGGACAAAATAATATAAGTTGACCAATAGAATTATGACATTCTCCACCGTCAGATTGATCATGGCACGTGAGATTCGCGATCAGATGCGCGATCGGCGGACTTTGTTCATGATCGTGGTGCTGCCGATTTTGCTCTATCCGCTGTTGGGCACGAGTTTTTTCCAGCTTGCGCAGTTTTTGCGGGCACATCCGAGCCGGGTATTGATCGTGGCGGCGCAAAACTTGGGCGACTTGCCTCCGCTTTTCATGAACAAGCAGTTCGCCCCCCAGTTGTTCAGCGATCCCGAGCGCGCCGATTTGCTGGAACTGGATTTTGCGCCGGATGAACCGAAAGGGAACATCGCGGATAAATCCGATCCGATGGCCGACGCCCGGCGGGAGGTGCAGTCGGGCCGGTACGACGCGGCCCTGTATTTTCCGCCGAATTTTGCCGAGCGCCTGGGTCATTTCCGGCAGACCCTCCAAGATCGCGTTCGCAATCCGGATGGAAAAACCACATCCGCGGCCGGGGAAAATTCCCTGCCCATGCCCAGGCCGGAGATCATTTATTCCACGGCCAACGAAAAGTCGCAGTTTGCTTTTACCCGGCTCTCGGAAGTTTTGCGGCAGTGGACCGAATTAATAGGCAAGGGGAACCTGGAGGCCGGGGGGCTACCGATCGAAACTGTCAAACCCTTCACGCTGGAATCGGCCGACGTGGCCCGGGATAGCGGTTTTCGCGGAGCAGCGGTGTGGGCCAAGATCATGCCCATGCTGTTGTTGCTCTGGACGCTGACGGGCGCGTTTTATCCGGCCGTGGACCTGTGCGCCGGCGAAAAAGAGCGGGGCACGCTGGAGACGTTGCTCAGCAGTCCGGCCCAGCGGAGCGAAATCGTGATGGGCAAATTGCTGACTATTATGTTATTTAGCATGGTTACGGCCGTTTTGAACCTGATAAGCGTGGGCGTGACCGTCTGGGTGTCGTTGGCCCATTTCAAGGTCTTAGGCCCTCCGCCGCTATTGTCGGCCGTGTGGCTATTGGCTGCGCTGGTGCCGATCTCGGCCTTGTTCAGCGCATTGTGCCTGGCATTGGCGGCATTCGCCCGCAGCACCAAGGAAGGACAATACTATCTCATGCCACTGCTGCTGGTGACCATGCCGCTGGTGATCTTGCCCATGTCGCCGGGCATGGAATTGAATTTGGGCAACAGCCTGATCCCCGTCACCGGCGTGATGTTGCTTTTGCGCAGCCTGTTGGAAGGCCATTATCTGCCGGCCGTGCAGTATTCGCCGGTGGTGATCGGCGTGACGGTGGCCGCCTGCATGTTGGCCGTCCGTTGGGCCGTGGACCAGTTTAATTCCGAGTCGGTGCTGTTCCGCGAAAGCGAACAGCTCGACTTGAGATTGTGGCTGCGGCATTTGCTGCGCGATCGGCGGGCCACTCCAAGCGCGGCTGGGGCCGTGTTCTGCTTCAGTGTCATCCTTTTGGTCAAGTATTTCCTCGGTTTCTCAATGGCCCAGCCGGACGATTTCAATGATTTTGCCAAAATGGAGCTGATTACGCAGTTAGCGATCTTTCTTGTACCTGTATTACTGATAACGCTTGTACTGACCTCCAGCCCGAGGAAGACCTTATTGCTGAATCTTCCCAAATGGCGGA
Organism: Thermoguttaceae bacterium; assembly: GCA_050013075.1. Taxonomy (GTDB): domain Bacteria; phylum Planctomycetota; class Planctomycetia; order Pirellulales; family Thermoguttaceae; genus JBEKIK01. The sequence continues at coordinate 34,637 of JBEKFZ010000018.1, forward strand.
CCATTCCGGCGGCGTTGATGTTGGCCGTGTTTCTGCATCCGCTTGCCAATGTGCTGCAATCGGCGCTTACTTATCTGTATCCGGTAAGCGAGGGAATGAAAAACTCTTTGGAGAAGTTCTCCCAGATACTGAACCAGGCGGATATCTGGCAACTGCTGATCGTGATTGCCATTGTGCCGGCCCTTTGCGAGGAGCTGGCATTTCGCGGCTTTATTCTTTCCGGATTCAGGCACATCGGCCGCAAATGGCGGGCAATCGCTATAACCGCTTTCTTTTTTGGCGTTGTTCACGGCATTCTCCAGCAATCGCTGCTGGCCTGTTTATTGGGCGTGGTATTGGGCTTTTTGGCCGTGCAAAGCGAAAGCATATTGCCGTGCATGGTTTTCCATCTGGCCCACAACAGTCTGGCCGTGTTCAACAGCCGATTGACGCCGGCTATGCTCGAAAATGTCTCCGGATTGGGTTCCTTAATCGTCCCGGGCAAAAACGGCGGTTGCACGTATACGTGGTCGGTGCTGGTTTTCGGGACTTTAGCCGGATTGGCGATAATGGTCTGGTTCGGACTGTTGCCCTATCGAAAAACACCCGAGGAAGAACTGCAACAGGCAATCGCCCGCGGTGAAGCGCCCGGCAAAAAGGATGACATTTCCGCGAGTTTGGCATTGCTGCTCGAATAGATCGATATTGCGCCTTTGTAAAGCCGCGACGGGCACCAACCGAAGGTTGGTCGGTCGCGCTTGTGAAAAAAAATGGTTTTGCCTGCATTCAACCGCGACCGCTGGTCGCGGCTTTACGCCTATGTCAATTCATGCACTCAAAGCCCGGTATGTCTTTCCCGTTTCGGCCAAGCCCATTGTTAATGGCATGGTCGGCATTCAGGGCGAACGCATCGTGGCCGTGGGCGACCAAGTGGTGGCCGATACTGTGGAAGATTTAGGCAATGTGGCTATCCTGCCGGGGCTGGTCAATGCGCATACTCATCTGGTATTCAGCGGTCTGACGAAACCCTTGGGCGAGCCGGGAATAGGCTTTGTCGATTGGCTTTACCTGATTCGACAAGAGTCCCTGGAAGTCCGTATTCTGGCAGTGAAAAAGGGACTTAACGAGTGTGTCCGTTGCGGCACGACCACCATCGGCGATATCGCCCAAGGCGATATTTCCGCGCCCGAGTTGGAAAAAGAAAATATGCCGGCCGACGGCACGGCTTTCCTGGAACTCATCGCTCTCACAGCCGAGCGAGTTGCCGCCGGCATGGATTTTATCCAAAAACACCTCGATCCTAAATATATCACCAACTGGGAGCGCGGTTTCAGTCCTCATGCCCCTTACAGCGTCCATGTGGATTTGTTGGAAAAAATAATCGAGCTATCAGTTCGGCGGCAAATTCCGCTGGCAATGCACCTGGCCGAGTCGCGCGAGGAAATCCAATGGCTCGATGAGGGAAACGGACCGATAAAAGATTTGTTGATGGATTTAGGGATTTGCGATCCTGCCGCCGTATCGCGGTTTTCGCGCCCGTTGGATTATCTGGAAATGCTGGCAGTTGCCGAGCGGGCGCTGATAATTCACGGCAACTACCTTAGCCGCGACGAGATCGGGCTTATGGCCGATCATGCGGAAACGATGGCCGTGGTTTATTGTCCGCGAACACATGATTATTTCGGCCACGACCGCTATCCGTTGGAACGGATGCTTACGGCGGGCGCGACCGTGTGTTTGGGAACCGACAGCCGGGCCTCCTCGCCCGATCTCGACCTGCTGGCCGAAATCCGTCACGTGGCGCGGCATTATCCGGACATCAGCCCCAACACGATTTTGCAACTCGGCACTCTGCAAGGCGCAAAGGCACTTGGCCGCGACGATGAAATCGGCAGCCTGCAAGCGGGAAAATACGCCAACCTGGCTATTGTGCCCCTGCCAGATAGCGAATCGGCCGATCCGTATGAGTTGCTATTCGACTCGGATAAACCAGTCGCGGCAACCTGGTTCCGCGGAAAAAGGGTTTGCGGTTAGGAACAAGTCCTCGCATCTATGGCGGGGTGTTGAGTGGGGGATTGGGAAGATTTTTGTTCTTGACCCAAACTCTTCCCCCCAGATGGCCGTATTTTCCCGAAAATCCACATTTTCTTTGACAGATTTTTCACATCATCATATTATAAAAACAGTTTAACTATCTAAAGTCGGCTCAGCGAGGCAGCGTTTCGAGTAATTGCCTGGGTTCGCACAGGCCGCCAAGATCGGCGGCGATTCTTCCCAAGCCCGGGCGAATAAAAAAACCGGCCGGCTCGTTTTCTCCTTTGAAGGCATCTCCCCGGGCCAGCGTGCGCCGCCGCGGGCTTGATGAGGATTTCCGCCTTCCACTGTGAAACGGGCACGTGTGCAATGTCCACACTTGTCGTGGGTGCCATGTCCACGATTGTCGTGGACATGCATGCCATGTTAGTCGGCCCTACACGGTTTACGTACGAATTTTTATTGAATCATATCATAATACCCGGGCGACAAGTCGCCCACAGTTCTTTAACGGAGGTGCGTTATGAGATGTGTGCTCTTCAGTGTGGTCTGTGGCTTGTGTCTGTCTCATCTGGCAATCGTCGATCAGATTAGGGCGGTGACGATCTTGGGGCCAGTTTATGATCCGTATTCCGAGTCGAATTTATATGTCGTCTCGCCGCCGGGGACATGGTGGCAGGCAGAGGCGGCTGCCGTCCAGCTCGGTGGAAACCTCGTAACGATACATAGCGCAGAGGAAAACGCCTTTCTCGTAGCTACGGTGCTGCAGGATTTCACTGGCCAAGGAGGACCGAACTTGACAACGTCCCCGATTTGGATTGGCCTGTATGACCCCATTGGCATAGTGGCTAACGATCCGCCGTCGGGCCCGAACTCGCCGCACGCCGCCAATTTCACGTGGGTGGATGGGTCATCTTCAACGTATCGAAACTGGTACGACTCTGAGCCGAACGACTGCTTCAATGACGAGTTTTACGGGGAGATCCTCCCTATCGCCTATTTCCCCCTCGGCACCTGGAACGACGTAGACATCAACGACGTTCACGTACTGATTCCTCCAGGCATGGGGTACGGCCCGATCTACGGGCTCGTTTCCGTCCCAATCCCCGAACCTTCCACGTTTGTCTTGTTATGCATGGGTGCTACCGGTTTGGCGTTCTATGCACGGTTTACGAAGGAATTATTTATTGAATCATATTCTATGACCCGGGCGACCAGTCGCCCACAGTTCTTTAACGGAGGTGCGTTATGAAAAAATTACTTTTAATTGTGATAATTGGTTTAAATATGCTTATTGGTTCAACAACTGTTGTAAATGCTTACGAATGGTTTCAATACAATGGACATTCGTATACATTAACAAGTAATTGGAGCAATTGGGAAGATGCAGAACAAGAAGCTGTTAATCTTGGTGGTAATCTTGTTACTATAAATGACGACAATGAAAACACATGGTTGACTAACACATTTGAAAACACTTACACTAAGGGTTATCCAGACGATCCGGAGGATAATATCGCATGGATTGGTTACTATTCTAATGATGATGGTAATTCTTGGCAGTGGATCAGTGGAGAACCTGTCACTTATTATAGACATGATTACCCTTATTGGCCTGACGGCGGTACCAAGGCATATCTCCATTTAGCACACCTATATCCTAATGCTTATGTTGGAATGTGGAATGCCCATGATTTACACGAAGAATATAATTACCCAAAAGGTATAGTGGAAGTAGTGCCCGAACCATCCACTCTCGCCCTTCTGAGCATGGGTGTTATTTGTTTGGCGTTCTATGCACGGCGGCGACGAGGGTAAAATAAATCTCGCATATTCCTTAGATGATCCTTGGAACGAGAATAAGCCCATGGGTTGCAACCCATGGGCTTTTATTATAATGAACGTTTTGCAATCAAATTATTCTCCATGACATTTCATCCCCTATTGAATTGCTGGTATCTCACAGGTCCGACGGCCTCGGGCAAGTCGGCGGCGGGCGTGGAATTGGCTTTGCGGATCGGGGCGGAAATTATTTCCATGGATTCCATGGCGCTCTATCGGCACATGGATATCGGCACGGCAAAACCTTCCGAGGAGCAGCGTCGCCGCGTGCCGCATCATTTAATCGATGTCATCGATCCTCACGAAGAATTCAGCCTGGCGCAATATATCGAGGCCGCGCATCGGTGCGTTCAGGATATTGCCGGCCGGGGTAAAAAAATGCTCTTTGTCGGGGGGACTCCGCTGTATTTAAAGGGGCTGCTGCGCGGTATTTTTCAAGGTCCGGCGGCGGATTGGACGTTTCGCCGGCAACTTCAACAAGAAGCCCAAAGCCAAGATCAGCTTTGGCTATATCGGCGATTGCATGAGGTCGATCCGGCGGCTGCCGCGAAATTGCATCCCAACGATACGCGCCGGTTGATTCGGGCATTGGAGATTTTTCACCTTACCGGCCGGCCGATAAGCGAATTTCAAAAACAATTCGACGTCGGTGTGCATGCCGATCGATGTCGGGTGTTTGTGCTCGATTGGCCGCGAGATGAACTTCGCGCCCGCATCGATCGCCGTGTAGGCGAGATGTTTGAAAACGGACTGATCGACGAAGTGCGGGCCTTGCTGGCCGATCCGCAACCGCCGGGAAAAACCGCCCGGCAGGCCGTGGGATACCGCGAAACGATCGAGCATCTCGAAGGCCGCCGGACCTTGGCCGAAACCGTGGAGTTGGTCCGGCTTCACACCTGGCAACTCGCCAAGCGCCAAAACACGTGGTTTCGCAGCCTGAGCGAATGTCGTTTCGTGCCCCTGAGCGGACAAGCCGATCCGGTTGAAGTGGCTCGGCAAATCGCGAAACCGCAAGCGGTTTCTGAGGAAATATAACGGTTACTTATTGAAATAATACTCCAAAACGTTCATGGCGAATCGGCTTGCCACGGTGGCCGGCCCGCCGCCCATTTCGATAGCGACGCCTATGGCTTCGATGATTTCGTCCCGTGTAGCGCCGGCGTTTAGAGCCTCTTTAATGTGACATTCCATGCACGATTCGCAATTGGCATAAATAGAAATTCCGAGGGCGATTAACTGCTTGTTTTTCGTGGAAATGTTGCCCTCGGCATAAGTTAGTTTTTCCATTTCCAGGAAAGAATTAAACACAGTGGAGGCGGTGGCGAAAAATTTATAGGCTTTTTTTCTGTCTGCTATTATTTTTTCAATTTTATCTATATCAAGTTTGTCCATGACGATTCTCCGATGATCTACCGCGCGTTTGCACGGTTTAGGGCGTGAAATATAATCCTTCCGGTAGATACGCAGGCCGTGCGTAACATGGTGGAATCTTAGCAAATCAAGTTGGATCGGTCAATGATCGGGCTTATTTGCAATTAATACCTTTGCTGGCACCTGTTCCAACTTTGCACGGGTGCGCAATTGCTCCAATGCGGCCGAAAGGACCGGATCGCGCCCGCCGGAGAATTCGTCGGGCTTGGCCTCGACCTTGATTTGCGGTGAAACGCCCACGAAATCAATCGGCTTGCCGGCCGGGTCCATGTCGATCCAGCGCGGCAGGTTCACGACAATTCCCGCACCAGGCTCGACGTGGCGGGGATTACCGCTGGAACCCGCCGTCCGGTCGCCAAGGGTAGTCACCTGGGGACACTGCGCGAGCATCAGGGCGAAGGACTCCGCCGAACTCATTGTTTTTTGGCCTTGGAGCAGCACCACCGGCCCGACATAATGCCAAGGGCCCTCCGGTTTGCAGGTCCGCTCCGACTTTGCCGTAAGGTCGGTGTGCTTGGGCCCGTTGCGGAATTGGCTCAGGCTATACACACGGGGACGATCCAGGAAACGGCCGGTGATCTGTTGGCCAAGCGGCTCGGAGCCTCCGCCGTTTAACCGCAAGTCGAGGATCAACCCCTTCGTGTCAGCCATCTTTTCGAGAATATCGTCGAAATCCTCGGGTAGCGCCGGGGCGTTCAACTTGTCGATACTTATGTACCCGATCCCATCGCCGGTCTTCCCCCACGCCAAACCGTGCTCGGTGGTTGCAATCTCCCCGATCAAGCCTGCGCGGGCCTTTGGATTGGCGTTCAGCGGCCGGTCGCGGTTGTAGCCCGGAATGTATTGGCCATCGACCTCGACGTAGACGTGCAGGTCTTCCAGATGGTTGAGCATTTCGGCGATTGCCGACGCCAGATCTTGATTGTTCTTGGAAATTGCAGCGCGGGGGCGATAGGTCTCTCGCAATTTATCCCAATCGACCTTGGGCTTGATTGCGAACATCGCATACTCGCGATCAAAGGCCTCCCAGACCGCATCGAATACTTCCAGGGCCGTCTTCTCGTCAATCGGTTTGGACTCCGGCATGGGCTTATGTGAACTGAAATATTCGAGCTTCTTCGCCATGGTGTCGAGGGAAATGAACCATCGCTTCCCTTCCCGGGTCTCAAGATCGAAGGTGAGCGACTCTTTCATGGGAATCAGAGGAAGATTGCCCGCCTGCCAGCAGGCATTCATTTTGTAAGCGGCAATGCGCAGGGCCGGGGCTTTTTTCGCCGGATCGCCTTGGCTTAAGACAATCTCGGCGGGAAATAGTTCCGCGACCCGGGCTGGATGGAATCGCAGCCAAATGCTGGTAATGTGCTCCCCCTTCCCCTGCTTGGCGGCAATGATTTCGCCGGGTTCGTCCGGAAGAACGACTGCCCAGACCACGTTCGTCTCGTGCAGCCCGAAGACTACCTGCGATGGCCCCAGCCGGATGCTGAACTCGTCGCCCATGGCATAGCTGAACTCCTTCAGCCGCCAGATATCCTCCAGCCCGCACGTCCAATCCAATCCCCGCGACTGTTCGGAGAAGTCGAGCGTTGCCGGGTATTGCTTACCCAAATCCACCGGCTCCGCAAGAGTCGCGTCACATAGAATCAGACCCAAAAGCGACGCAAGGCCAAGATACTTGCAAAACCACATGGTTGTTTTCCCCCGATTTTTTACAAAAGGATCGGTCTAATTATTTTTTGATCATTGATGGATACTGATCGTTTGTTTTCCGATTCTCGGAGTACTACATATTACGGATAAGATTTCTTTCCGCAATTCCCCCATTAGGCGGGAGTTTTATTATAACCAATATAAATACAGACTATTAACCACTATGCGATTCTTCTGGCGTAGGCTAGAATTGAGAGTTCTTATACTTCAAAAAGGATATTATTAGTGGAGATATAACCTTGTTGCGCACACATACTTGCGGCGAATTGCGATCGAGCGACGCGGATCGGCAGGTAACGCTTTGCGGCTGGGTGGATACCTGTCGGGATCACAGCGGAGTGCTGTTTGTCGATCTCAGGGATCGGTACGGCATCGTGCAGATAGTTTTCGCCCCCGAAGGCGGCAAGGAAATTCTGGAATTGGCCAAAACGCTTCGCTCCGAGTTCGTTATTTTAGTGATCGGGAAGGTAGCGGCGCGTCCGGAGGGCACTATCAATCCGAAATTGTCCACCGGCGAGATCGAAGTTCGCGCGGCAAAATTGGAAATTCTCAATAAAAGTCTTACGCCGCCGTTCCAACCCACGAGCATTGACCTGCCGGGCGAGGATATCCGCCTGAAGTATCGTTACATCGATCTGCGCCGCCCGGAGATGCAGCGCACGCTTGTTTTGCGGCATCGGATGATCAAGATCATGCGCGATTATTTCAATGCCTTGGATTTTCTGGAAGTCGAAACGCCCATGCTGGGCCGGAGCACGCCCGAGGGGGCCCGCGATTATCTCGTGCCCAGCCGCATCCAGCAGGGATCGTTCTATGCCCTGCCGCAATCGCCGCAGCTTTACAAGCAGATTTTGATGGTGGCCGGTTTCGACCGTTATATCCAAGTGGCTAAGTGTTTCCGCGACGAGGACCTGCGCGCCGACCGCCAGCCGGAGTTCACCCAGTTGGACCTGGAAATGTCGTTTGTCGATGCCGAGGACATAATCGGCGTGATCGATCCTTTGATGGTCCGATTGGCCAAGGAAATTTTAGACATCGACTTGGCCCTGCCGCTGCCGCGAATGACCTACGACGAGGCGATGGAGCGTTTCGGGCACGACGCCCCGGACCTGCGCTTTGGCATGGAATTGATCGACTTGACCGATCTTGCCGGGCAGACGGAGTTCAACGTCTTCCGCTCCGCGGCGGAGTCGGGCAATCGGGTCCGCGGCATCAACGCCAAGGGCGCGGCCGACCGCTATTCGCGCAAGGGGATCGACGAACTGACGGCATTCGTGATCGAGGATTTTGCCGCCAAAGGGCTGGCCTGGTTCAAGGTCGATGCCGAGGGGAAATTGGCTTCCCCGATCGCCAAGAATTTTTCCGCCGATCTGCTGGAAAAAATCGGCCGGCGCATGGACGCCGTCCCGGGCGATTTGCTGCTGATAGTGGCCGACAAGTTCGAAATCACCTGCAAAGCGCTCTATGCGTTGCGCAAACGCCTGGCCGCCGAATTGAAACTCTATGATCCGAACAAGATGCACTTTTCCTGGATCGTCGAGTTTCCCATGTTCGCATACGACGCCGAGGAAGGCGGTTGGACGGCGATGCACCATCCATTCACCTCGTCGCGAGTGCAAGACCGCGAACTCTTGGCCGCCGATCCGGGAAGATGCCGGGCGCAGGCCTACGATCTGGTTATCAACGGCTCCGAGGCCGGCGGGGGAACCATTCGTATCCACGACCAACAACTCCAACAACAAGTGTTCCAACTATTGGGGATCAACAAGGAACAAGCCCGGGAGCGTTTCGGCTTCCTGTTGGACGCCCTGCAATACGGAGCGCCGCCGCACGGTGGAATCGCCTTGGGAATCGATCGGCTGGTGATGCTTTTCGGCCGCCTGGAAAGCATCCGCGACTGCATGGCATTCCCCAAGACCCAACGGGCCACCGACCTGATGACCAATGCCCCCGGCCGGGTCGATGCGAAACAGTTAAACGAATTGGGTATCAAAAGTAGCCGTTGACGGGATAATGATTCTCCGCGGTCAAACTCGGCTGGAATCCCGTCTCTTTTCAATAACGATATTATTGATGTTTGCTTGGATAATGACCTGGCAAGTAAACCTTTTGCCGCATTTTCCGGCCGTCCGTTGGACGGCCTCGGTTCATTTGCCGTGCAAACGTCATTAAAATACCCGTTGACGAATCGGCTGCCAGGCGTGAAACTTAATGGTTGCCTATGGGAACTTGTTACTCCTCGGGCTTTTATGTTGGGGGCAGCAGTTTAACTGCTGCCCCAACATAGTGGACTATTGCATAGCCATAATTAAGGAGCAATCGTCATGGCATGGAATCCTCTTCGAATATTAGGTATTCTATTAACATTTGGAAGTATTACGTTGCTCTTGGGCTGCCAGGAAAGCACCCAAGCCGATAAATCAAAATCATCAACCAGCCGGCCCGACACAAAATCGGTAACTCAATCTACCGTTGCCGAATCGGAGACGACCTTGGTAAAAAGCGACGACAAGGAAAATCCAAGCACTTCACGGAAAGAAGAGAAACCGGTATTCAAACGTTCCAAGCCTAAAACACCTCCCCCGCCTCCTACAATCCCTAACGTCGGCCTATCCGATTCACTCCGCGCAACTTGCCTGGTCAATGTGGGCGACATTATGCCTGACGGTGAGCTTCTGGCGGCCGACGGCGGTAAAGTTTCTTTGGAAAGCCAGTACGGCGAAAAATATACGGTGCTGTTTTTATGGTCCGAAGGCGGATCGAATTATGCAAGGCTGGCGGCCGATTCCGCACTGGGCGATTTGCAGAATGACGTGGCCGAACCTTATGCCGTAAAAGGGATCAAAGTAATCGGGATCAACGAAGGCGACAAACCCCGATCAGTGCAGCAAGAGTTGGGAAGAATCGGCATTAAACTGCCTTGTTTCTTTGATCCGAATAGCGCGTTTTTCGCCAAGTTGGCCAAGTCGATATTGCCGCGGGTTTATTTGCTCGACGCCTCGGGAAAAATCATTTGGTTCGATACCGAATATACTCAATCCACAAGGCGGAATTTGATGCTGGCTATTCAAGTGGTCTTGGGAAAAAAGTGATCGCCCCGGCTTCTTCTAGCAGGATTCGTGCTGCTCAATAGCCGGCTGTCAATGACCGCCGGAACACGAGTTTCTCCATGCCCAGGGGATTTTATTCGCCGGTTAAGCTATAATAATTTAGGGATTGGGGATTGGTAGGACGGTTTTTAAAACCGTCTTACAGAGAATGAAAATGACAATAGGGAGATGAAACAGGTGGATTCGCCGTTCGACTCGACCGAGCCCGATTTGGATCTTTCCTCCGCCGTTGCCGGCGCGCCGAACCGTTTGCGCGTGGCAATGGCGCAGATTGCCCCGGCGCTTGCCGATCGAAAGCGGAATTTCGCCTTGCACCTCGAGCGCATCGAAGCCGCCCGGCGCCAGCAGGCCGATCTGGTGATCTTTCCCGAGTTGTCGCTAACCGGATATTTTGTCCGCGACATGGTGCCCGATCTGGCCCTGAGCCGGAGTGGACCGGAAATTCGAGAGTTGGTCCATGCAGCCGGGGCAATGTCGCTGGTGGCCGGCATGGTGGAAGAATCGCACCGCCATCGTTTTTACAATGCGGCCTTTTTCGCCGAAGGCGGGCGGATCGTGCATTGGCATCGCAAGGTCTATTTGCCGACATACGGATTGTTCGACGAGCAGCGGTATTTTGCCGCCGGCGAGCGCTTCGAGGCCTTCGACACCGCCCGATTCGGGCGCGTGGGCATTTTGATCTGCGAGGATTTTTGGCATCTTTCGGCGGCGGCCATCATGCAGGCCGAAGAGGTCGATCTGCTTATATGCGTGGCGAATTCGCCCGCCCGGGGCGTCGAAGGTCCAAAGATTGCCACCGCCGAAACGTACGAACTGATTACCAAGGCCTTTGCCCAACTCCTGGGCGCGGTGGTCATAGTGGTAAATCGCGTGGGCTTTGAAGACGGCTTGTGTTTTTGGGGCGGGAGCATGGCCGTGGGCCCCGACGGCCGGATAATTGCCCAGGCCCCCATGCTCGACGAGTCGCTCACGATCGCCGCGTTCGATCCGGCCGAACTCCGCCGCCAAAGGATGATTACTCCACTGGCCCGCGATGAGCGTCTGCTGTTGACAATCGAAGAACTTAAACGCATAAAGCGGCGCCGCTATGAATAATGAACCGATTGCAGCCGATTTGCGCATCAATTCCGAAATAGTTACGGAGATCCTCACGCGGTTTATCCAAATTGAGATTCGCCGGGCGGGATTCCAGCGGGGCGTGGTCGGGCTCTCGGGCGGCATCGATTCCAGCGTGGTAACATATCTTTGCGCAAAGGCCCTCGGTCCCGACAACGTCCTGGCCGTGACCATGCCTTATAAAACCTCGAGCGAGGCCACGCGCCGCGACAGTCAGGAAGTCGTTAAAAGCCTGGGCGTTCACACCATCGACGTGCCCATAACCGCCCAGATCGACGCCTATTTCGCCGCCTTTCCCGACGCCGCCCAAATGCGCCTGGCCAACAAATGCGCCCGGGAGCGCATGACCGTGCTGTACGATCAAAGCGCGGCGTTCGGCGGTCTTGTGGCGGGAACGAGCAACAAGAGCGAACTGCTTTTAGGCTACGGCACGCAGTTCGGCGACATGGCCTCGGCAATAAATCCGGTGGGCGATCTTTATAAAACCCAACTCTATCAGCTCGCCGCATATCTGGGCGTGCCCGAACCGATCCTGCACAAAGAGCCCACTGGCGATCTGTGGGTCGGCCAGACCGACGAGGGCGAACTGGGCTTCTCTTATGCCGAAGTCGATCGGCTATTGGTCCTTTTAGTCGATCGTCGCCTGCGCCGCCAAGAACTGATCCGCGCCGGCTTCGCCCCCGAATTCATCGACCGTGTGACCGAGCTAATCCGCCGCAACCACTACAAGCGCCGCATGCCGGTAATCGCCAAACTCTCCCACCGCACCATGGACCGCGATTTCCGATATGCAAGAGATTGGGGGACGTAAAAAAAAGGATGAAGGATGAGGGATGAAAAGGGATCAATAAGGAATTGACTTAATGTGGCGGAACACTTATCATATTTAACATCAATAATGTTGTTAAATATCTGGTGGCAACAATAATAATCTCATAAAGTTTATAGGAACTGCCAGATGGCGCTGACATTCGAATGGGATCGACGAAAAGCGGCATCAAATCTACGAAAACATAAGGTGAGTTTTGAGGAAGCTATAACAGTTTTCGACAATCCTATTGCGTTGATTTTCGACGATGAAAAACATTTCACCGACGAGGAACAACGAGAAATCATTATCGGTCATTCCGCCCGAAATCACCTTTTATTGGTTAGTTTTACCGAACGTAAAAATGATGTTATTCGCATAATAAGTGCGCGTCCAGCCACTAAAAAGGAACACAGGAATTATGAAGAAAACGCAAAGTTCTAAATTACCCGGGCGTGCCGAGGACATGGGCACGGAATGTAATTTTGATTATCAAAAGGCGCGGCCCAACCGCTTTGCCGGCCGAGGCGGCAAAAACAGCATAGTGATTGTGCTCGATGCCGACGTCTCGAAGATCTTCTCTACGTCAAAATCGGTAAATACCGTGCTCCGCGCCCTGATTGCGGCAATGCCAAAAAAGCCGAAGTAGAGCAGACATAACTCAGGCATCATGCGACTGATAAATTATCCTTACCAGAACCGCGTAGCAAGATTAAGAGTTAAGTAGACACCATTGTCTAGACCACGGGTTACGGGCAAATGGGAGGGACTTGCGGCCCGCGAGACCTATAACGAAGGTCTCGCGTGGACGTGCAACGCTAGCATGGTAAAAACGCGATTGCTTGATTGAAGGGATTAGGCTATGATGAACCACGACCTGGGCAGAAGATAGGGCGTGCACCATGCGCAGCATGGTTGTGGGAACCGTTCCAAGCGCCGACCCAGGGATTGTGAGCGAAGGCCTGGCGGCACGATGCCTGCCGTCTTTCTCTTCGCTTTTCTCTTCAAAGCGACAAAATTCAATCCGTAATCAACAACCCTAAAGCTCTTAGCCCGAGGACCCGTGATCACAATTCACGACAAACCAATTACATTGGGAACACACTTCGTGACTACACCTGTTCCCGACTATCCAGTACATCCACTCGGCTCGGAAGCGAGAGTATTGCTCCTTAGCGTCTTCGGCCCCTATGCTCAGGACGATCAATACGGTAGCCGTCTGATCAACCCGATGGAGTTGTTTCACAACCAGGTAACGCGGGTTCAGCATGCCTTCTCGGTCCGTTCGTTTCATCGATCTTGGGGGCTAATGCTGATCCAAGTTAATCTGAAAGCGCCTTGTACACTGCTGGACTTTCCGTCTGAGGAGCGGTTTCTTGAGGAGATCAAGACCAGAAAATACGATGTCATTGGGATCAGTTCGATCATTCCTAATCTACTTAAAGTACATAGGATGTGCCGGTTGATTCGGAAGCATCAGCCCGGCGCGATCATCGTCGTAGGCGGGCATATCGCCAACCTGCCAGATCTAAGGCGATGGGCCGATGTGGACCACATCGTCAAAGGGGACGGTGTGCGATGGATGCGCAGATTTCTCGCAGAGGACGAGAATCAGCCAATCCGGCATCCTCAGGTAGTGGCAAATATTCTCCCCCGCACCATGGGCATCTCACTGGGCAACCACCGTGGGCTTGACACTGCAACGCTGATCCCCACCGTGGGTTGTCCCATGGGGTGCAATTTCTGCTCGACGTCGGCCATGTTCGGAGGCAAAGGAAAATCCATCGAGTTCTACAAGACCGGCGAAGAACTTTTCGACATCATGTGTGCGCTCGAGGCGAACTTGCACGTTAAAGCCTTTTTCGTCATGGACGAGAACTTCCTCTTCAACCAGAAACGGGCGCTGGGGCTACTGGACTTGATGGAGAAACATGGTAAGTCATGGTCTCTCGATGTCTTCACCTCCGTGAACGTTTTGAGGCGATACTCGATGGAACAACTGGTCGGCCTGGGAGTTAGTTGGGTGTGGCTTGGCCTGGAGGGCAAAGATTCCCAATACGCGAAGCTTGCGGGAACCGATACGATTGCCCTAGTCCGCACGCTGCAGTCGCACGGGATTCGCGTGCTCGGTTCAAGCATCATCGGACTCGATGAGCATACGCCGGAAAACATCGACGAAGTAATCGATAACGCGATCAGCCATAATGCCGAGCTCCACCAGTTCATGCTTTATACGCCCATTCCGGGCACGCCCCTGTTCGCTGAACACCAGACGAAAGGCACGCTGCTCGGGATTAATGAGTCCTTTGTGGCGGATATTCATGGACAACTAAAGTTCAATTTCCGGCACGCTCACATTAAAAGCGGCCAAGAAACCGAATTCATCCTGCGCGCCTTCCACAAGGATTTCGAGGTAAACAGCCCGAGTATAGTCAGAATAATCCGCACCATGCTCCGTGGCTGGAAACGCTATAAAAACCACTCAAACCCACGCATCCGCGCGCGCTTTGCGTACGAGGCAACCAAGTTGCCTGTCAAATATGCGGGCGCACTCTGGGCGGCGCGGCGTCGATTCCGTGACGATCCGCATCGCTGGGAACTGATCTCGCAGATCCTGGAAGAGCTGTATGCCGAGTTCGGTTGGAAAGCCCGCCTAGCCGCGCCTATCGTCGGCCGCTATTTCTACCACATGCTGCAACGCGAGGAACGGCGATTGCAGAATGGTTGGACCTATGAACCCCCGACGTATTACGAAACGAACTCGGACATTGGACCGCAATCGGCCATGCGAGTCGTTGGTGTAACAAGTAGCACTGCGTCGGCAGACCAAGCAGCACCAGTCTCGGCCAAAGAGGAGCAGTTGGTGGAAATCGGCGCATAAGCCTAAATGTCGCGTCTGGCGTTAGCCGGCTGAGGCGGAAGGATGAAGGAGCAAAAATATTTAGCCCCGGCACTTGTGCCGGGAGCCAATCCCGGAATTCACAAGAGGGATATGGATTTTCTCTCTGACTGGGTATAATGAAAATATGAAGCCCCTGATTTATATAGAGACAACGATTCCATCGTATTATTGCCTGGAAGAATTAAACGAACGAATGAATTTGAACACTCCCCGGTTGATAACGTCGCATCAAATTTATCCATGGGAGGATTTACCATGACAGGCGACAGTCCGATAGTTGAAGAAGTAAGGCAGCGACGCCGCATTTTAAGCGAATGTTATGGACACGATCTTCAAAAATATTATGAGCATTTGCGGGAGATGCAATCGCAATATGCCTCGCGCCTGGTGAATCAAATAACCGTGATTCGATCCTCGGGACAGACAGCCAAGTAACTAAGGCATACTACGAGTTATAAATTATCTTTGTCAGAACCGCGTAGAAAGATTAAGAGTTAGATATGATGTCACCGGAATTGCCGACGGATAAAGATTTCCGTTATGCACGGGATTGGGGAACGTAAACGGAAGGATGAGGGCGGAAACATAATCTCGTTCCCAGGCTCTGCCTGGGAAGGTACTACTGCGTACTTCGTACTCCGTCCTTTAATGAAGCATGAGCCCCCCTTTTCTCCTCTAATGTCTCATCCGTTGACAGCCCATTGGCCGCATGATACGCTCAAATTCTGGAAATCCGATAATAGGATAAGATAGGCAGGAGTTATATATGGATTTCAAGGACCTTGCGGGATTGAGTGAACCTCTTAAAAGGCTCATCGAGGTGATTGCTGAGGGGATTGGTGGAGTCTCACGCCATTTGCTCACGCGAAAGAATGCAGACGCAAAAGCGTACGAGATCCGAACTATTGCTCAAGCAATTGCGGAAAGCCAGAAACTCCTTGGGCCTGTAAAATATGAAAATGGTAGCATTCTGATCGAGGCATCCGCAAGTGTGGAGCAAACTCTACTTCCCGAAGCCACCTGGGACCAAAGGGTTATTTCTCGTATGGCATTTCAAGAGGCCAAGAAGCAATCGAATATAGAATATATCACGCAACAAGCAGCAGAAGAACTTCGTGACGAAAAGAGTGTTACACAGGAAAGACCTGACAGTGATTGGATTACCCATTTCTTTCGTATTGCAGAAGACATAACAACCGACCAAATGCAGATGCTTTGGGGTAAGATTCTTGCCGGAGAAGTGAAGAAGCCAGGCTCATACTCATTGCGGGCACTTGATTTACTTAAAAATATCACTAAGCAAGAGGCAGAGATTTTTGAGAGGGTCGGGAGGATTAGCTTTCAGTCCGAAGGAAAGGCATTTGTCCCTAATCCCGATAATGGCAAGTACCTGAAAGAGTATTTCGGGCTAAAGTTCACCGATTTTCTGATGCTTCGTGAGGTCAATTTACTTGTGGCAAACGATTTAGAATTCCAAATTTCACCAGTAGAGCAAAATGCGCAAATTGTTTTTACATGTGGCAATACGTGTGTATTGATCAAACGGTCTATAGATACACCTCAGCGATCAATGTCAATGAAAGTCATTGTGTTTACAGAGATTGGTCATCAACTTCTTCAGTTAATAGAGAGGACGCCTGCTGATCCTAACTATATCAAGAAGTTTGCATCGTTCTTTCGATCGGAGGGTGTTACCATCTATTCTGGTTTGATCGTTGAATGGCAAGGCGACGGATTTCATTACAATAATCTCTATGAGGTCCCTGCCGAATCCGATACAAAAAAGGGATAGCCCAACAATGGCTATGTGGTACTTGTTATTGGGGGAATAAAGGGGACATTCTGGTTTTCCATTTATATATAGAATGCCCCCTTTTTTTATTCTAAAGGAGATGAAGTATGAACATACTTGCCAAGTACACCGACCAGGTCTATGCATCACTGCGCATCGTAGCGGGATTAATGTTTTCCTTTCACGGAGCCCAGAAAATCCTTGGCATTCTAAGCGAATTCCGGCCCGGTGTGGGATCGCAACTTTGGTTTGGCGGGCTTATCGAGTTGATTTGCGGCCTGCTCGTATTGGTGGGTTTCCAGACCTGCTGGGCGGCTTTCATCGCGAGTGGCGAAATGGCCGTGGCTTATTTTCAGTTTCATTGGAAGTTCCAATTCGGCCAGAAAATTTTCCCGACCATTAACGGGGGCGAACTGGCAGCCCTCTATAGTTTTGTTTTCCTCTTCATCGCTACCCGCGGCGGAGTGATGTGGTGCCTGGAAAAGAAAAATATAACTTGATCAAAGGTTATTATTTAGCGGATTGCAGTATATAAACAAAAATAATTGAAACATAATCCATTTTCATCACGAAAGAGCGAAAGAACGAAAACACGAAATATAAAACCCTCAATTTTTTTTCGTGTTTTCGTTCTTTCGTGTTTTCGTGATAAATAATAGTTATTTCATGTAGTTCGCTGCAAACGGCTAAAGTGTTACTATCAAAGAAAAAGCAGATTGGGAGATAACGGGGATATTCTGGTTTTCCATAAAATTAGAATGTCCATTTTATTATCCTAAGGTCTGCCATAGGAATCGCAATGCGTAAACCTTCCATTCCCAAAACTCGGCCGCTGGCGAAGGGACTGGTGATACTTCACGAAGACAGGGATATTCTTGTGGTGGATAAACCGGCGGGGCTTTTAACGGTGGGCACCGATAGGGAAAAATCACGCACCGCTTACTTTATTCTGACGAATTATGTCCGCAAGGGCCGGCCCAGGGCCCGGGACCGCGTTTTTATCGTGCACCGGTTGGATAGGGAAGCTTCAGGCATACTCATCTTCGCTAAAAATGAACAGGCCAAGCTCCGTTTGCAGGGCCAGTGGAATGAGACGCAGAAAAAGTATCTTGCCGTCGTTCACGGCAAGTGCAAAAAAAGTTCGGAAACCATCAGTACATACCTGGCCGAAAACAAAGCCCAGGTGGTGTACTCCACGACGGACACGGCCAAAGGCAAGTTGTCGCATACCGCTTATAAAGTGCTCCGTCAGACAAAGGAATTTGCTTTGCTGGAAGTGGATCTCTTGACGGGCCGAAAGAACCAGATCCGCGTGCATCTGTCCGGTATTGGGCACCCGATCGTGGGTGATAAGAAATATGGGAAAGGCAGTGGATCATACACACATCTGGCGCTTCATGCCCGAACGATTTCCTTCAAACACCCCACGAGCGGCGAGCAGCTTACTTTTGTGGCGAAAGTGCCCGGATATTTCAGCAAGCTGGTTGGAAAGATAGATTATGGGGACCGCCCGATAGGCTTCGCAACCATATCGCCGAAGGGGGAGAAATAAAAGGCAAGATGTAGGTCAGGCACTCCGTGCCTGACAGTTAAATTATGTACATGTTGCCCTACAGATTGGCAGGCAATTGTCAGGCACGGAGTGCCTGACCTACTAAGCATTTTATTCCGTCCGTGTGATTGCCTCATCCAGCAATTCCGGCAGGTTCGACAAGCGGCGGAGATCGGCTACCAGCCGCGGATGGCCGAAGATGCGGACTCGCTTTACGTAGTCGTCGAATTGTTGGGTGGCCAGGGTGTGGATCACCGGCGAAACTTCGCCTAGCGGGCGGTACACGCTTTCCTTGGGGAAAAAGATTTCGACGTTGAATTCCACTTCCTTTTTGACCGGCGGGGCGTCGAATAGGATTTCATGCGGGGCGACCACGCGGCCCAAGGCCGTGCTCACGGCGGCCGCAAATTGCTCGGCGCAGGCGACCAGCCAGGGATACGGCCGGCGGGCCAGACGCTGATAAAAATCGCGGTGCTCGATAAAACTGTATTGGGCCAGGCGCTTGAACAATTGACGCGTGGGCCCGAATAGACCGCCGAGCAATTCGCCCGCCGGAGAGCCTTCGCCGGCTCGGAGCAGTTCGGCGATCATCTCCTGTTCGGTCATGCGGAACAGCGTATCCAGGTCCAGTGAGCCGTGCAGCAGGTAAAATGCCCGTTGCAGCATGGCCGTGGCCGAACGCACACCGTGATGCCAGTAGACTTCGCTAAACATCACATAGCGGGCGAAAACCATCAGTTCGGCGGCGGTTTTACCTTTGTCGGTAATGGCCACTCCGTCGCCCGATTGGTTCAGGCACAAACTGCCCAGCAGGCGTTGCTGATCGAAGTGCCGGCCGTAGGGCACTCCGGCGTGCAGGCTGTCGCGGAACAGATAATCCATTTTGTCTATGTCGATCGGCCCGGAGATCATGCTGTGCAAGATGCGCGAAGCGGCGTCGCGGGGTTTTTCGCTAAGCAGGGCCACGACGTCGCGGGGGTTAATGTCCCAATCGTGCCGCAAAACATCGGCAATTTCACCTTCCAATATAAAACTGTTGGCAAAAAGTTCGTGGCTGGGTACGCTGGGCAGGCATATATCTTCGATCGGATGACAAAACGGCCAATGGCCCAGGTCGTGCAGCAGGGCGGCCGCGATAAAGACCTCGGCCTCACGAGGGTGAATAGCGTCGGTGAACCGCTGGTCGTGCGAAAGCTGCTTCAGATATAACAACCCCAAGCGATACACGCCCAGGCAGTGCTCGAAACGGGTGTGGATAGCGGCCGGATAAACCAGCGATACCAAGCCTAATTGGCTGATCCGCCCCAGCCGGCGGAAATCGGCGGCGTCGATAAGCTGCCTCACTCGGGCCGTCAACGGCACGTCCACCTCGGGCGGAATACGGACCATCGAGCGCCGAGAATCCAAAGCAACGACTTCCGGTATGTCGAGAAGAGATGGCATGGGAAAAAATGATGAATGTTGAATGATGAATGCTGAATTACAGACAGTTATATTAACATATTTTATCAGACATGGGGTAGAGGCCGAGGGGCTGGAATAGCGGAATGATAACATTGGGCGCGAAAAGTCGCGAAACCGCAAGCGGTTTTTTCCGCGTAATTTTTTAATTTAATATTCATCATTTATTATTTTACAATTATATCCCAAATCCAGCCCAGTCCGGCGGTCCAGCGGAGGAGGATTATTACCAAGAGGTAAAAAGAGTAATGGAAAAACCCATTGCCGTATTCCAGATCGAACGTGGTTACGGCAATCATCGTGCCGGCGGCGAAAAACGGCGGGGCGATAAAAACCCAGTTCCAGACGTCGCCGGTCAAGACAATATCGGACACATAAGCGAACACGCCCCACAGCAGGGCGTAAATCAATCCGCAAATTGCCGAGCGGATGAAAAGCGATTTGCTCTTATAGGGTTCCAATTCATCGTCGTAAAGGAAGCTATAACCGGCCATGGCCAATAGGGGTGAAATCAGCGCCAATCCCAAGGCGGTGACAAGGAGGTTATCTTTAAACAGCCCTATTTTCCCGCCCAGCAAGGCCCCTGTGAAAATCGCCGTCGCAACACAGGCGACGCCCGCCGCGGCCAGGGGATTGAATTTGGCTTCCTCCCGTGGAATAGGCTTAAGCACCAGTTGGCCGGTGGTGCTCTG
Organism: Thermoguttaceae bacterium; assembly: GCA_050013075.1. Lineage (GTDB taxonomy): Bacteria > Planctomycetota > Planctomycetia > Pirellulales > Thermoguttaceae > JBEKIK01. The sequence continues at coordinate 55,063 of JBEKFZ010000018.1, forward strand.
ACCGCCATTATCGAATTGTTCGGGCGTGTGGATTATGACTTCGTCGTTTTTGGCGGGAACCTTGATTGGGTGTTTGCAATTCGGGCAGTGGCCGGATTTTCCGGCGAATTTTTCATTGACCGCAAAACGCTTCCGGCAACCTGGACAAACAACAAGAATGGACATACGGTTTCTCGCGATCAAAGTTAGCTCTAACTCCAATTCCTAATTTAGTTTCCTACACCCCGCAATAGAGTCAAGGAATATGCCCGATGAACCTGCCCTAAAAACAAAAATTTCCTGGAATTCTGGTTGTATTTGCATGGCCGATAAAGTAGTATCAATAAAAATAGGTCGGCCGCGGTAAATAGGCGATACCCATCTCCTCTGGAAAATCGAGTTTTGAACGTTCGTTGGGCCTAGTTCTTCGGGTCTTGGGTAGCCCGGCGGTCGAGTTTTGATTTCTGAACCGCAAAATCAACAATCGCACCACCCATATTGGTGGTTTTTGGATTTTATTGCCAATTGAAATGGAGGAATCGAGAAGAGCTTTTAGGAACACGAAATACATCATCGAGCTGAGTTTTTAGATCACAAGCCGGCCGAAATGGCAAACAATAAGAACTCTCTTAATGAAAGAGAGATTCGATAAACTCGGGCTGTTTTGCAATAGGAGGTGAGTGTGATCGAATTTCTATGCCCAAACAATCATAAAATCCGCTGTTCCGACGATCGAGCGGGACTAGAAGCTAAATGTCCGAAATGCGGGGTGAAATTTCTCATACCCTCCGACGGGTCCGCCGAAAAAATGGCGGTCCATCAGGCAGTCGGTTCAGACCAGACCACTAACATGACCGATTCGCATATTTCGCTCGATGCACTGGAGAAAAAATCCACGGGCGAATCGAGCGCCGCCGTTTTTCAGTCCCCTAAATCCACTTCATCCATCAAGACCAGCGCCGCCACCACCGCCAGGCTCCAAGCAGCCACGTCCGCCGCTGCGCCTTCCATGGCCCGAGTGTTTGCACAACTCTGGGCTGAAAAACCCAAAGACGCGATCTTGGAAATAATCTTGCGAAACGGCGAAGTTTACAAGCCCGATCTGTACTCGAAAAAATTCTCCCTTCAAAATCAAGGGGTCTTCGCAGTCAAGGAAATGGATGGAACCTATACGATTATCATGGTCTCCTGGGATTCACTCTCGCACGTGCAAATACGCAAGATGCACAACCTGCCCGGGGAATTTGATTAGGATAAAAGGGCCGGTTTGTTCCGGGGAAGTAAATGCCCGGGGGCCACCTGCGCCCTCGCATGTGCAAATCCGCAAGATACGGGACCTGCCGGCGGAGTTTAATGATAAAAAAGATTCCCGACCCCTTTAATCTGCCCACCGGATCAAGAACCGGTGCCACACGCGGTGATCCAGACCACGGCAATGCCGGGGATTTTGGCTTTAAGGTCGGAGGAAATAGTAAGGGGGAGCATTGCAACCAGACGGTCATGCGATCTCTATTTCTTCTCGATTTTCTCCAAAGCCTCTTTTACAAGCGGAGCATCATTCGGATCTCCCGTCATGAGCAGTGCCGTGAGGGCGGGAACAGCTATCTTCGCCTTCGGGCCAATCTCTCCTAAAGCCCAAGCGGCATTGTCTAGAACTGGCACTTCTTTGTCATTCAACAATTCGATGAGGGCCGGGATTGCCGACTCAGCCTCAGGGCCTTTCTCTCCTAATACATGAGCCGCCCTATGCCGGACCAGCCAATCCTTGTCTTTGAGTAATTCTATGATGGTTGATTTGGCCGTCGTCGATTGGGGATTTATGCCGATTCCCCACAGGGCTGAGGCGGCTGCACATCGAATCAAACTATCTTTGTCATGGAGTAGTGTTGAAAGGACCGGAAGGGCTTCTTTCGACTCGGGACCGATTCCACCCAGAGCCAAGATAGCGGCATAGCGAGTCTGCCGATCTTCATCATTAAACAATTCCATGATGGTCGGTATTGCTGTCTTAGCATCTGGACCAATGTTTCCCAAACTCCAAGCAGCACTTCTCCGAACCTCACAATCCTTGTCCTTGAGCAATTCCGTGAGGACCGGAATAGCTGCTTTGGCTTTCATTGTTCCCAATACTTGAAGAACAAGTATCTGTTGGCTTGCCGGGCTCC
>JBEKFZ010000019.1:0-56970 GCA_050013075.1 Thermoguttaceae bacterium
GTATCGCCATCCTTGGCTCTCCTGTTTACGACCGCGATATGTGCACCGCAATCGTGACAAGAGGGCCTTTTTTTGTCACTATCAGTTTTATAATGTCTCAGGATGACCATTTTTTAGGAAAGTGCAGTAGTCTACCAATGTAGTGGTTTTTGCCAGGATTCTTTTAGGGCGGTGATGTCGGCTTTGAGCACAGGTTGGTCGAGGGTGATTTCCAGGGTGGTGCTGTCAACCACTTCGCCGATTTTGGCACAGGCTATGCCGAACATGGCTTTTTCAAATGCGGCGGCGTTTTCGGGTGTTACTTCACAGATGAAACGGGTGTTTGATTCGCTAAACAGTAAAATGGCGGCCTTGTCTAAATACGAAAGGCCCTCACCCTGGCCCTCTCCCAGTGGTGATAAGGGGACAGTCCCATTTTCTCTGCGCGAAAATTGGGACAGTCCCCCTAGATTGATTTTCGCTCCAAACCCGCCGGCAAAGGCCATTTCGGCTATGGCTGCGGCCAGGCCGCCTTCGCTTAGGTCGTGGCAGGAGCGGACTAGACCTTTATATATTGCCCGGTGCAAAGCGGCAAAAGTCTTTTTCGCACAGGCGGCATCGACTTTCGGCACTTCGCCGCCAGATAAACCTTCGACCAAGGCGAAATGCGAACCGCCTAGTTCGTTTTTTGTCAATCCGACTTGATATAAAAAATTGCCCGGGCATTTCAGGTCCATGGTTACGCAATGGCGCACGTCGTCGATCTGGCCGAGTGCGCTGATTAATAGCGAGGGCGGGATGGAAATCGGTTCTTTTGCTCCCAGGGGTCGGAATTCGTTGTTCAGGCTGTCTTTTCCGCTGATGAAGGGTGTGCCCAGTTCCACGGCAATGTCGTGGCAGGCCAAGGCAGCCCGGACCAGCGAGCCGAGGGTCTCCGGGCGGTCGGTATTTCCCCAGCAAAAGTTATCGAGGAGGGCGATGCGGCTGGGATTGGCACCCACGGCCACGCAATTGCGCAGGGCTTCGTCTATGGCGCTGGCGGCCATCCAGTAGGTGTCGAAATCGCCGTACAGCGGATTCATACCGCAGGAGACAACTATCCCGCGGCGGCTTGTAAGCACCGGCCGAACGACGGCGGCGTCGCTTGGTCCGTCGTTTGCCAGACCGACAAGCGGTTTTATTACACTGCCGCCTTGCACCTCGTGATCGTACTGCCGGATTACCCACTGCTTGCTGCACACGTTTAAGGAGCCGAGGATTTTGTGCAGGGTAGTAGTGAAATCGTAAGTCCCCTCTCCCGATTGAAGGTTGGTTGTGGCACCCAAGTTTGAATCCGCCCTCACCCTAGCCCTCTCCAGGCACCGACCGAAGGTTGGTCGGGAGAGGGGAAAAGACGGGGGCGTAGTATAAACTGCGTCGCGGACCACGGGCGGCTGGCCGTCGTGTAGGAAATCCATGGTCATATCGGCCACTTGATGATTGTCGTATTTCAGCACCAATCGGCCGGTAGGCTCGAATTTTCCGATGATCGTGGCCTCGACGCCTTCCGAAGCGCAGAGGGCCGAAAGTTTGTCCCATTTTTCCGGCGGCACGGAAAGCGTCATGCGTTCCTGGGCCTCGGAAATCCAGATTTCGGTGTATGAAAGTCCCTCGTATTTCAGCGGAATGCGTTCGAGCCAGACTTCAGCGCCTATATCTTTTCCCATTTCGCCCACCGCGCTGGAAAAACCGCCAGCTCCGCAGTCGGTCACGGCGTTGTACAGTCCCCGATCGCGGGCGACAAGCAGCACGTCGAGCAGCATTTTTTCGGTGATGGCGTTGCCGATTTGCACGGCCCCGCCGGAAAGGGTTTCGCTGTGGCTGGTCAATTCGGCGGAACTGAACGTAGCGCCGTGGATGCCGTCGCGCCCGGTCCGTCCGCCCACAGCCACGATATAATCGCCGGGCTTTGGCTGTTTGAAGGATTTATCGCGGGGGATGATGCCGATGTTGCCGCAATAGACCAGTGGATTGCCGAGATATCGCGGATCGAAATATATTGCGCCGTTGACGGTGGGGATGCCCATGCGGTTGCCGTAATCGCGCACGCCAGCCACCACGCCTTTCATCACGCGGCGTGGATGCAGCACGCCGGGCGGCAGACTTTCGGCCGGGGTGTCGGGCGGGGCGAAACAGAACACGTCGGTGTTGCAGATCGGCTTTGCGCCCATGCCTGTGCCCATCGGATCGCGGATCACTCCGCCGATGCCGGTATTGGCCCCGCCGTACGGCTCCAATGCGGAGGGATGATTGTGGGTTTCGACCTTGAAAACGATGTTATATTGATCGTCAAAGCGGATCACGCCGGCGTTGTCGGAAAATACGCTCACGCACCAATCATCAAAAAAGGGGTCAGAACTATTTTCTTGCACCCCTGAAATGTTCCTCGAAGGGGGAGTTGTTGAAGAAAATAGTTCTGACCCCTTTTTTCGGATTTTCCGCGTGGCGGCGAAAATGGTTTCCTTGAGCATGTTTTGGAAATGCCGGTCCGTATTGTCGTCGCGATAGTGGATTTTTCCGGCAAGCGTCTTGTGGCTGCAATGTTCGCTCCATGTTTGGGCGATGGTTTCCAGTTCGACGTCGGTCGGATCGCGACGGAGCGAACGAAAGTGCTCGCGGATGGTCTGCATTTCGGTAAGCGACAGGAACAATTGCCCTTCCAGGCTCAAACGCTGCAAGGACTGGTCGTCCATGACGCGGATGGACACGGTAATCAGGCGGAAATCGTAGGGCGAGCCGACTTCCAAACGATCGAATGTCAATGGACCGATTATTACTTGTTCGATGGCGTCGTTGGCCAGCACCTTTGCGCATAAAAGCGGCAGACGGTCTTGTGTCAGGTTTGCGATCCAGTATTTTTTCAGCGTTCGCACGGCCTCGGCCTTCATGCCGAAATCGGCGATTGCCGCCTGGGTGCTCATCGCCACCGGATCCATTACGCCCGGCTTGGGCAGGACGTGGATCACACAAGGGGCTATGGGTCGGAGACTTGGGGCTAGGGGCGAATGCTGGGTGGCACTGGCTGAGCCAGTGGCACTCATACCTACCTGAGTGATAACACTGCGCTCGACTACGCGGTCGGCGAGCAATTCGTCGGCCAGCCGGGCGATTTGGTCCTGGTTCAGATTGCCTTGGATCAAAAACCCTCTGGCTGTCGTTACGGCCAGGTCCCGGGCGATGCCCAGTTCGGCCGCGGAAAGGGCGACTTGATTAGCGGTTAAATCTACTTGTCCTTCGGCCGGATGGATATCAATTTCCCAAAGCATCGCGGTTTTTCTTGGCTAAAGTGAGTAATCGGATGATTTCGTCTTGGTTTCCGTCGCGCACCGCCGACTGCAAGGCGGATAAGTTGGCGGAAAACTGTTCCAATGCGCAAAGCACGTTGTCGCGGTTAAGTGCGAATATCTGCGCCCACAATTCCACGTCGCCCGAGGCGATGCGCGTGGTATCGTTCATGCCCGGTCCGGCAAGGCGGAAATACTTTTCCGGCACGGATGAAACCAAAGCCGAGGCCACCAGGTGCGGCAGATGGCTGGTTAGCGCCAATGCTCGATCGTGCTCTTCGGGCGAGAGTTGCACCACGACCGAACCCAGGGCCTCCCAAAACTCCTCTAAAAAATCAAAATCTTCCGCCCGGGTGTTCTTGGTGGGCGTGAGGATGGCGATGCGGCCATCGAACAAATCCGCCCTGGCAAAGGCGGCACCGGCCTTTTCGCTGCCGGCCAGGGGATGGCTGCCCAAAAAGCGGCAACCGCGTTGAAGCCCTTGGTCCAAGTCGGCCACGATCGAAAGCTTGGTGCTGCCGGCATCGGTAATTAAAATTCCCTCGGGACAGTTCATCGCCGCCTTTCGCACGTCTTCGGCAATCCGGCCGACGGGCGTGCAAACTACAACCAGATCGGCCTCGGCTACCCCTTTTTCGATGTCGACGGTGGTGTGATCCACCGCGCCTACCCTGCGTGCCGCCCGGAGACTTTCCTGTCGCCGCCCGACGCCGATAACCCGGCCGGCCAATTTTCGCTGGCGAAGCGCCATGCCGATTGATCCCCCGATCAGGCCGACACCAACGATAGCCACGGTCGAAAGCGGTTTCATATAATCCGTCCCCTCTCCCTCTGGGAGAGGGTTAGGGTGAGGGCTTCTTTTATAAGTCAAAGATAGCCAACTTCAGATAGTCAACGATTAAAACTCAGTGGCCCATTGTAACAAAATCGGGCAAGAAGAAAGCAGGGGGAGGAGCCGAACGGGGGAGATTGCGAATAATCGGGAATTGTACCGATTATGCGAGCAGATTTGATGTTCTCAGATGAGTGAAATTGAGAACGTCAATTCTACTTTTTTCCAAATACTGGAATAACATTGCATCATCGGTAAGGACAAGATATTTATCCTTTACAAGCTCGATGATGGCCGAATCGGTTAATCCGAATTTTGAGAACATCAATGTTTGAGATACACTTTTGCTGGGCAGGTATTTTTCCTCCAAAATACTTATTCCATCTATGAATTTTTTCCAAAGTCGTACTTGATCCGATGAATTGCAATCACCGAGTAAATTACTCGCCTCTGTCAAAATATTTGGAGTTGTTATGATGCGATTTTGGAATAGTTTTAAAAACTTTTCCAGAATCTGGAAATCTTCGATAGAATACTGCCTGGTTCGCTTATGCTTGGCAATCAGAAGCGGTTCATATTTGCCCACGAAAAAAAGAAGAAGGACATTCGTGTCAACAATAATTCCTTGCCGACTATATTGATGGATTAACTGCCCTAGATAATCGCTCATACTAACTGCCGGATTTTCATGGACAGAGGTTTCCCGGTCTCAGCGTCAATTGAGATAAGTTTATATTCTCGATTCTCAGCACTATAGCTGCCAGATGTGCTGCCATATCTATCTTCTATTTCTTCAGCAAGGCTTGGAATTTTGTCTGTTTTCCAAATAAAGCTAATAGTTATCGACCACACATGTTCATCTGAAGAAAGTTCAACCTCTTCTAATCGTGGCGATATTAGTTCCTCTTTAGGGATAATCTCTTGCACAAATTCCAATGCTTTATTCACCGCTTGTTTAACAGTAATCATTTTTATTCCTTCCACACAAACATTTGCCCATTTCTACCATATTATACAATGATGGTAGGCAACCTGCAACTCTTGAATGATACTTATTGATTTTTCCTTTTCGGCCCTTGCGAGTCTTCCATGCCGTCGATATAGCGGCGCAGCCGGTCGAGTTCGTCGGTCACGTGGCGGAGTTTGAGCATATTTTCCACGCGCTTGACGAGTTCGAGCTTGTTGACGGGCTTGCTCAGAAAATCGTCGCAGCCCACGGCCACCGCCCGCTCGATGTCGCCCAGTTCATTAAGCGCAGTAACCATGAGAATCATAATGTGCCTGGTGGCAGGGTCTTTTTTTAGGGTTTTGCAAACCTCGAAACCGCTAAGTTTGGGCATCATGATGTCCAGCAGGATCAGGTCGGGCTGAAACTGGCTAACCTTGTCCAAGGTATCGCGTCCATCGACGGCCACGGCGATTTCGCAGTCCATGTCGGTTAGATAAGCCTCCAACAGTTCGACGTTGGTCAGGTTGTCGTCGGCGATGAGAATTTTGCTTTTGGGCATGATATATCCTATTTATCGCACTGCCGTTCGCCCGGCACGGGGAATTGTTTGCACAGGTTTTTGACTTCGCCGCGGATGCGAGTAAGCAAGGTTTCGTCCTCGGGGGATTTTAGGACTTGCAGGAACCATCCGCCGATAGTCCGCATTTCGGCCGTGCCCATGCCGCGAGTGGTCAAGGCCGGCGTGCCGATGCGGATGCCCGAGGGATCCATCGGCTTGCGCTGGTCGAATGGGATCATGTTTTTGTTGATGGTGATGCCGCAGCGGTCCAAAGCAGATTCGGCCTGTTTTCCGCCGAGGCCCAGTACGGTGACATCGACGAGCATAAGGTGGTTGTCGGTGCCGCCGCTGACCAGTCGCAGGCCGCCGGCTAAAAGCGTATCGGCCAGGGTTTTGGCATTATCGACGATCTGCCGGGCGTATTGTTTGAAGGCGGGCGTGAGGATTTCGCCGAAGCATACGGCCTTGCCGGCGATGACGTGCATCAGCGGCCCGCCTTGGGTGCCGGGGAATACCGAGCGGTCGATGTCCTTGGCGTAGATCTCCTTGCACAGGATCATGCCGCCGCGCGGGCCGCGGAGCGTCTTGTGAGTGGTGGTGGTGACGAAATCGGACACGGGCATGGGATCGTGGTGCAGGCCGGTCGCCACCAGGCCAGCGTAATGGGCCATGTCGACCATGAGTTTCGCGCCGCAGGATCGGGCGATCTCGGCGAACTTGTCGTGCTCCATTTCACGCGGATAGGCGCTTGCCCCGGCAACGATCAGCTTGGGTTTGTGCTCGCGGGCCAGGGCGGCGAGTTGGTCGAAGTCGATGCGGTGCGTGTCAGGTCGAACGCCGTAGCTAAGGAAGTGATAGTATTTGCCGGAGATGTTCAGTTTCATGCCGTGGGTGAGGTGCCCGCCGTGGGCCAGATCGAGTCCCAGCACCGTATCGCCCGGCTCCAAAACGGCGAAATACACGGCCGTGTTGGCCTGGGCGCCGGAATGGGGCTGGACGTTGACGTGCTCGGCGCCGAAGAGTTGTTTTGCCCGATTCCGGGCAAGGTCCTCGGCGATATCGACGAACTGGCACCCGCCGTAATATCGCTTGCCCGGATAGCCTTCGGCGTATTTGTTCGTAAGCACGCTGCCCACGGCCTGCATAACTGCGGGCGAGGTGTAGTTTTCGCTTGCGATCATTTCCAGGCCGTTGCGCTGGCGCTCCATTTCGCCGGCGATGGCGGCCCAAAGATCGGGGTCTTGGCGTTCGAGATAGTTCATGGTCGAGATTTTGTACAGGATTGGATAGATTGGTAGTAAAACGATCCATTGTGGGTGGAAAAGATAGATTCGTCAACCGCAGCCCTCCAACAGACCCACCGGCAGAGTGGTGGGGCTATCTTACGGACATTACGGCGTACAAACTAAGGACATGCCAACATCCCGCTTTGTTCGGATTGACGTAAAGTGATTATACAGGTCAAAATACCTATAGAAAGCTCATGGCCTATTAGACCTTGGAAAGGAGCCTGCGATGATTGTCAAAGTAGCACATATTACCGCGAAGGAACTGCAAAAAATGATTGGCGCCGCCGTCGAGGAGAAATTACTCAAACTACTCGGCGATCCTGATAGAGGCTTAGAGATAAAAAGGTCTCTTCGGAACAGATTATTGCAGCAAAAAAAGAGAGTTGCTTTCGGTCAACGCGGCGAAAAGTTGCAAGCGGTTGCCAAACGATTGGATAAACATTGATTCTAAATGTAAGACATTCGTCTTCTCAAATTGATATGCAAAATCGGGCAATCACGAAATTGCGAAAGGACGAAAACACGAAAAAACGCACGAGAATCGAATTTAGTATATTATTTTTTGTTGAATAGTTTTTCGCTTTTTCGTACTTTCGTGTTTTCGTGTTAAAAAACAAGCTGTTACCATTTCAACCCGAATTTCGCCCCGGTCGATTTTCCCAAGCCGCCTGTCAACGGCAGTTCTTTTTCCGGTTTTTTGGGCTTTGACGGCCCGGCCGCTGCCTCGGCAGCCTCCTGTTCTTGCTTCTCTTTTTCTTTTTTGGTCGGCTCGGGCTGGGATAGGGCCTTTATCGAAAGGCTTATCCGCTGGGCGTTCGGATCGATGGAGAGCACCATCACCTCGACTTGCTGGCCTTCCTTGACCACGTCGGAGGTGCGCAGTACGCGTTTGTGCGAGAGTTGCGAAATGTGGATAAGCCCCTCGACGCCCGGCTCCAGTTCCACAAACGCCCCGAAGTCCATGATTTTCATGATCGTGCCGCGGAGGATGGAATTAGGCGGATATTTTTGAGAAGCCTGGGTCCAGGGATTTTCCAAAAGGTCGCGATAGGCAAAGCTGATTTTGCCGGTGTCGGGATTGATTTTTTCGATGCGGACGCGGATTTTCTGGCCCTCGGCGATGACCTCGCTGGGATGATTTACCCGGCCCCAGGCCAGTTGGCTGACGTGCAGCAGTCCGTCCACTCCGCCGATGTCGACGAACGCCCCGAAGGCCATCAACTTGCGCACCACTCCGTCGTAGATCTGGCCGGGCTTGAGCGATTCGAGCAGTTTTTGCTTGGCTTCGGCCTTTTCGCGCTCCAATATCGCGCGGCGGCTTAGGACCAGGTTGCGGCGCTCGGGATTGGCCTCGGTCACCAGGCAGAGGAAGCGCTGGCCGACGAATTCGGACAAGTCCTCGACGCGATACAAGGAAACCTGGCTGATGGGTATGAAGCCGCGGATGTGGTTCACCTCGCATTCCAGCCCGCCGCTGTTCTGTCCGGTTACCTGGACATCGACCGTGACGCCTTCGCTTAAGTCAGACCAGTCCTCGACATGGACTGCCGTGCCGGGCAACATCAATTCATAAAGGCCGTCGTCGGAATTAAAGCGCTGCACGATTACATCGACCATGCCGCCGACGACGGGCGGGTCTATGAATTGCTGCAAAGAGACAACGCCCTGCTCGCGGCTGCCGAGTTCCACGAAGACGTCGTCCTTGCGCACGACGACGATGCGGGCGGTGTGTTTCGAGTCTACTTCCAATTGTTCTTGGGTCGCCGCGGAATCGCCGGCCGAGAGTAACTCGTCCAACGATGCTCCGCCCATGGCTTGGTCAAATTCGGCTTCCTGGTCGGGCGCAAGGCGCTGGCGGATATTCGGGGGAGGAAAACCGTCGGGGACGGCGGCGGTGACGGTATCGTCAGGGAGCGTGGGAAGCGGGGCAGGCTCGTCGAGCATTTCGTTCAGGACCGCTTGGGGGACTATTACCCGGGATTCGGCCTTGGGCTCCAAAAGCGGCGGCTGCGGGGGCTTTTTTTCGATTTCATTTTCATTCGAGGCGGAATCGGCGGGCTCGGCGGCGGCGGTTTTATCGGGTTCGGGCTCGACTACCGGCTCCCAATCGCGACGGCGCCGGGCGCGATAGGCGGCCGGATCGCGCTGCGAACCGATAAGGATCCGCCTCCGCGCGTTTTCGGCCTCGGTGGCGCCTTGGTCCAGGGAGTGATCGGGCGGGGGTTCAGCAGCCTGAGCGGGCAAAGATTGCCGAGTCAGGTTTTCAGTCCTCTGGACTTGTTCGTTCGGTTCGGTCGGTGTCAAAGTCACGATCCCTTTATTTACCCATGTCGCCCCAAATTGCAGACAATAATTTTATCAAATATAGCTTGAAATTTCTACAGAGAATTGTGGAAAAAGAGGTTTAGCCCGGACACTTGTGCCCGGAAATTCTCGATTTTTTACACCGGTCGCAAGCGACCGGGCTAAACAGGTGTTTCATTGTCTTTAGGCGATGCAATTAGAAATGGGCGATTATTTGGGCAGGAAATCTTGCACGATGGTTACTTCGCGAATCTGCCGGCTGTCGGGCTCGAAAACGCGGATTTTGACTTGTATGCCCCTAAGCGGCGCAGGATAGGGCGGGGAAGTGAGTTTTTCGTTCTCGTCGTCGACAATGCCATTGCCATCATCGTCAAAGCCGTTGGTGCCGCGGCCGGGAGGATAAATTGTGGTATCTAGTCCATATAATCCCACATTTTCATAGTGAGTGGACCAGGTGTCATACACTCTAGGCGTATAATATATGATTCCACTGTTGCTTTGATAACAGCCTAATATGTATGCTAAATAGCCCTTACTTGGAGCATTTTTCAGACAATAACCGCGGTGATAGAACATCTCGCCGGACGTATAAGGGTTATCATTCGATGTTTCCGCAGGATAATGTTTAATCTCTTGTAATTTAGTTGGGTTAGAAGGATCGATCGGTCGCATTTCATATCCCAGATCGACATATTGTCCCAGGGCCGGTTCCCAGGCCTTGACGTCAAAGCCGATCACGTTGGTCAACACTATGTCATCGGCGATACGCGTAGTCGGAAGCCCTTTAACAACAAGGTCCGGATATGGATCCGCAATGCGATGGCTCGGATCATTCGTCCAAAAATCCAAAGGATTGGTAGAGGTCAGGTTAAAATACCCGGGGTCAAAATATGGATTAGGATAGTATGGATTTAATGGCGAGGGATTAGAAGAATTAGACGGAGGAATTGGCGGATTTAAAAGATTCCACGTCGCTGTTTCGCGCAAGGTGGGTAAGCCTAATAGGCCCCATCGGCGAACATCGAAGGGAAATACATCGGTAGGATGGGCATAACGACATTCACGCCGCGTCAGGTCGGACAAGGTGTTGGGAACGATTAATCCGTTTTGCATCCGTACCGAAATGTCGTTTAACTCATAAAACCTTGAAGTAGAAGGAGGGGCGGTTAGATTATTCCACAGACCCGGGGCTACCAGCAACTGGCGGCGATAGAGCGTGCGCCCGCGGATGAACCAGGCCACCTCGGCTACGTCGGACTGAGCAACTGGAGTGTTAAAAACCGCCTTGTCAACCAGGCCCACGAATGGTCTGCCTGTGGAGCGGGTGGTGAACATGAGGATGTCGTCGAAATCGCCCACGGTGGTGTCGGTTTGGCCGTTGTCGGTGTTGACCGGCTTGGGTGCAATGCCTAATGGGTTGATATCCCAATCATGTGGCCAAATAGAGCCTTGGTTATATTGAATGTATTGTTGCGGAGGCGCCGGTCCTTCGATGTATTCAAAATAACCTTCGCCGTCATCGGGATTGCGCGGCGGGAGCATTTTGACGGTAACGCCTTTCAGATCCATTTGCAGCCGGGCGGCGGCGGAATTCAATTTTTCGGAGGCTTCCAATGCCGAGCGCGAATCGGTAATACTTTGCCCCAAGGAGCCGAACATCTGGACCACTGCCCCCATCAAGAGCAACGTTAAGGCCGCGGCCACGAGGATCTCGACCAAGGTATAGCCGGAAGGATGAAGGAAACCGCTTGCGGTTTCGCGTTGCCCACCGCCCACTGCCCCATGAACCCTGAACCCTTTTTTACTGGATGGCACAGGCCGTTGGATTAGTGATCTTCTCATGGCAATAATACTCTTCTGGTCCCTTGCCCTTATGGCAGGCCGGCCCGGTCCCTTATTATTTATTCGACCTTGAAATATGGGAAAAGTCAATGGTTTGACCGTAATGATTTATTCCTAATCCTTATTTTGTTTACGCGAGAGCCAACGGAGCCAAAGGCGTTCGGGGGTGCGTTTGATACGGGTAAACCAGGGTTCTTCCTCTGGATGCAGGGGGCGGACGAGTATGCATTTTACTCCTGCCCAGCGCCCGGCGAGCACGTCGGCAAAGACCTGATCGCCAACCATGGCCGTGTGCTCAGGCCGAAAACCCATCTTCACCATGGCCCAATGCACGCCCAGGGGAAGCGGTTTTAAGGCATTGGCCACAAACGGCAGGCCGAGTTTATCGGCGAAATGCTTAATGCGATTGCTCCGGCCGTTGGAAACAATGCAACAGCCGATTCCGCCTGCCTTTAAGGCGTCTAACCAATGAGCGACCTCGGGCCGGACCTCGGTTTCACGATAACGCTTCAAAGTACAATCGAGATCCAGCAATATACCATTAATTCCCAATTCCCGAAGCCGATTCACAGTCAGTTCCAATACGCTTTCCGTGCGAAGATGTGGGGTTAACAGATGGAACATAGGTCAGGGGACAGGGTTCATGGGACAGGTGGCAAGGGGCAAGGGATAGCGGACAGCACATTATTTGCTTAGTAAGAATACTATGCAATTGCATATGATGTGAATTACAACCCTTTATGGTGGTTCACTTAATAAAGAAATTTGCCATTATTTAATGGACTTTATATGTTAAGCCTATCATAGAGTTGACTATCTTTGGAAAGATTAGTAGAATTCCTCTGTTTTTAATCTGGGTGGGATACTAATTCGGAGACCCAATACATGACTACAGCAGAATCGGGCAGAATTTTCAATAATATCACCGACTGCATTGGCAATACTCCTTTGGTTAAGTTTAACCGCATCGCGGAGGGATGTGTTGCCACGGTAGTGGGAAAAATGGAAAACATGAACCCCCTCTGGAGTGTCAAAGATCGCATCGCCCGGGCGATGATCGACGCCGCCGAACGGGATGGACTGATTAACAAGAATACGGTGATCATCGAACCGACCAGCGGAAACACGGGGATCGGATTGGCTTATGTTTGTGCCTCCAGGGGATACAAGCTTGTAGTGACCATGCCGGAAAGCATGAGCATCGAACGCCGTCGGTTGCTGAAGGCATTGGGTGCGGAATTAGTGCTTACGCCGGCCGCCGAGGGAATGCCCGGCGCGGTCACCAGGGCTGAAGAATTAGTGGTTAAAAACCCCAATTATTATATGCCGCAGCAGTTCAAGAACCCGGCGAATCCGGAAATCCACCGCAAAACCACGGCCGAGGAAATCTGGCGCGATACCAGCGGGGCCGTGGACATGGTGGTGGCGGGCGTGGGTACCGGAGGCACTATTACCGGAGTGGGCGAGGCGCTTAAATCTCGAAAACCGTCGGTGAAGATGGTTGCCGTGGAGCCGGTTGCCAGTCCCGTTATTTCCCAGCGGCTTGCGGGCGCGGAGCTTAAGCCCGGCAAACATACGATCCAAGGCATCGGCGCCGGCTTTATTCCCGACGTGCTCAATTTGGAAATAATCGACGATGTGGTTCAAGTGCGGGATGAGGATGCCTTTGATACCAGCCGGCGATTGGCCAGGATGGAAGGTTTGATGTGCGGCATCAGTTGCGGCGCGGCGGCCTGGGCGGCGTTGGAATTGGGACGGCGGCAGGAAAATCGCGGCATTCTGATTGTAGCGATTCTTCCGGATCTTGGGGAACGATACCTGTCGACCAAGCTGTTTCCGGAATGAGCCGTAGAGTTTACAGTTATCGGTTACCATCCTCCAGTCTACAACCTAAAGCCTCCGGCCTATAGCCTATTCCTCGTTCCCACGCTCCGGCGTGGGAACAAGTGACAACCTAAAGCCTCCGGCCTATAGCCTAAAGTCTATAAAAAAATCAAGCGGCCCGTCTCGATGAAAACGGGCCGCTTGTTTTATGGTAAAGGAGTTTGCTTAGACTCGGATTGGGATTGAGTCTGAGCTACTTGCTTTTACATCTATTGTTATTTGCAGCAAGCCGGGGCGCAGCAAGCCGGCGCACAGCAGGCCTTTTCGCAGCAGGCCGGCGCACAGCATGTCACTGGACGGCAAGACCGGCAGCAACGGGTTTTGTGGCAGCGCTTCGGGCAGCAGGTGCAGGGCTCGCAGCAGGTGGGAGCGCAGCAGGCCTTTTCGCAGCAGGCCGGCGCACAGCAGGCCTTTTCGCAGCAGGCCGGCGCACAGCATGTCACTGGACGGCAAGACCGGCAGCAACGGGTTTTGTGGCAGCGTTTCGGGCAGCAGGTGCAGGGCTCGCAGCAGGTGGGAGCGCAGCAAGCCTTTTCGCAGCAAGCCGGCGCACAAGCGGCCGGGGCACAGGCCTTTACTGCTTCGCAACAATTGCCAAGCAGAGCGGCCTTGGAGTTGGTGACGCTGATGGCAGCAACGACGGCCACCACTACCAGCGCCGGCAACAAAATACGACGGTACATGGGAGGTACTCCTTGTAAGGAAAAAACCTTGTGGGATACTAACGCAAAATAGCGTAGTTAGGGGGTTTAGGTCCAATCTAAGTTCTGCTATCGTCGCAACAACGGCTCATTCCTTAGCCAGACAACCCATTTCCGCCAAAACTTGCGCTTCCGGGGTTCCGTCCGAAACGTATCTTTCAGCTATAACAACTACGCCGAAGGAAACGGCCTTAACGCACTTACGGGCTGGGGAATGCAGGGTTTTTAATAATAGTTTTTGGAAAAAATAATTCATTCCATCGTGTTGGATTGTCCAGCGGCTATAACCTATGTTTTATTAACC
Organism: Thermoguttaceae bacterium; assembly: GCA_050013075.1. GTDB lineage: Bacteria > Planctomycetota > Planctomycetia > Pirellulales > Thermoguttaceae > JBEKIK01. Next base: position 13,967 of record JBEKFZ010000019.1, read on the forward strand.
CGTGCATAGGACAGGAGTTACACGGCGTCTGCTGAATAATTCCTGTTGTCTTAAAACCGGCATGGTAGAGGGCAGGTTATATGAAGACGCGAAGGGAATGGGCTATGGAACCTCTGTATTCAACGTTGGGCGGAGACCCTGATCTCGGGGATCTGGTTACATTGTTTGTCGAGGAGATGTCCGATCGAGTGACAAACATCCAGGACTTGCTAAATCGTTGCGAGTGGGAAGAATTGCGGCGCGCAGCGCACCAGATAAAGGGAGCGGCCGGCAGTTACGGATTTGGGGCCATTTCGCCTTGCGCCGGCAAACTCGAATACGCCATCCGCGATCAGGAGCCTGAAGAAAACATTCGCCAAGCCGTGGAAGATCTGACGGCCATCTGCAATCGCGCATGCGCAGGCACGCCCCCGGAGGCGTAATGGGGCGATCCGCACTTATCGCAATCCAAACTCCCGGTGTGTTCACCAGGGGCTATTGAGTGTCATATTTATCGTTTAGCCCGGGAGCTTGCTCCCGGAGTTTTTCTTCAGATCGCGTGAGGCGCTGGTCCCATCGTTTCGGCCGCGAGTTTAAGCGCGACCAGGTACGGCACGGGTTCGCTGCCCAGGGCGTTTAAAACTGTTCCGCCGGCGGTAAAGCAATAGGTGATCCAGTCTTCCTTGCCGTACTTTTCCAAGGCCGTGCCGCCTTCGCCGCCGCCTACGTAGACTTTGATGCCTGCGTCTTTCATGCGTTTCAGTTGGGCGACGAATTTTTTCGTGCCTTCCTCGAATCGCGGATCCTCGAACATGCCGAACACGCCGTTATAGAATACCACGGCCGGGGGCGAATCGTTTTTATGCGCCGCGATAAACTCGCCAACCTTCTTTTCATAAGCGGCGCTGGAGGCCGGTCCCACGTCGAACTGCTGGTTGCCCGGCCCGACCGTCTCGGAAATCCGCCCGTCTTGAAGGACAAAATCCACGGGCATGACGAATTCGATTCCCTTTTTCCGGCCTTCGGCGATCATTTTTTTGGCCTGCTCGACGCGCTCGCGGGGAATGAAATAAGGTTTGTCCTTATGGGCCGGATCCTCGGACAAACCAAGGTTGAACTGTTTGCCGTCGATTTCCGCCGCCGCCTTTTTCAAGGCCATGGCCAGCGATCCGGCCGTGATTACCGTGCGAATCTTGCCCCGGGCGATCATGGCTTCCAGGTCGTCGAGCTTGTCGATCTTCAGGCCGCTGAAAATGACCATCTGCGCGGCCAGGCAATCGCTCAATGGGCCGGTGAACTGATCGCCTTCATACTTGCCAAGCGCCACCTTTTCCATCGCCGCCGGCACCACTACGCTGGAAGAATCCAGACTGCCGGCCGAAAACGCCTCGTGAATGTAAACCTTGGCCACCTTGGCGGCGAACTCGTTGGCCAGCTTGGCCAGACGGTCGGCCAGTTTTGGCAGATCGTCGGGCTTGGCCTTCCACAGCACGCGCTCCACGTCGTACTTCCGCGTGTTTTGCAAGACGATGATACTGCCCGGAGCGCTTTGGGCAATGGTTTTCGCCGCCTCGTCCTTGATGGTTGTGGTGGCCGGATCGAGCCAATCTTCGATAAACGTCGCCTTGCAGCCCATGATCTCTCCGATTCGGGCGGCCACTTTGTTCAAGGATTTTTCCGGCTCCCGCCCGATATGGCCGAAGATTACGGTTTTCCAGCCTTTATCGCGGCAGAATTGCAGGGTGTCTTTCATCGAGCGCAGCCGGATATCGCCCTCGCCGACATTTGCGCCCGGCTTAGCGTCCACGTCGCCGCGGATCAAGACCGGCGTGCCGCTGGGCAATTTGCCCAGACATTCCATTCGCGGAATGGCCTTGAGATATTGTTCCAAGGGCAATTTCGGGCAGCTAGGATCGGCCCCCAAAAGTTTACGGCACCAGGAAACCATTGCATCGGGTGTAACTGACACGGAATTTCTCCTTTTCTTTCGAGATATTTTATAACAAAAGTCCCCTCTCCCTTCGGGAGAGGGCTAGGGTGAGGGCCTGCTTTTCCGAATCCGACAGGATAGCAAAATCCCCGGCAGCGACCAGGGGGGGAATAAAGTAAGCCTCGACCAATGGTCGCGGCTTTACAGGTGAATTGCTGAATCGGGGAATTGTGTTCCCACGCCGAAGCGAAACGGCGCGGAATGGCGCTATTTGGCTATCTTGATGCGATACTCATAGTTAATACGCCCGTCTCCGTCGGCCAGAAGCACGGCCGTATCGCCTTCCAAATGATATGAAAACGGCTTCCCGGTCATGGGATTAGGCGGAATGGGCACTTCCTTGATAGCACCCAAACTGCCGGGCAGTTTGCTGTTGTGCGAATACGCATAAAGCCGGATGGCTTCGATGCACCGCAGACTCTCCATTTCCCGTTCAAATCGCGCTTGTCTAACAACAACCGCGCCGAATGGCGGGATAAGTTTTGATAAAGGAATTATTTCTTTTTGTTTATATATTTTTTTTAATTCTTTTTCCAAAGGTAAATAGTTCCTATAATTATTTGGCCATTGCGAATAATTAATGCCCAGCCATTTGATGTAGTCATCGAACATTTCCCCCCATATTTCAGCGCAGTGGAGAAGCATTACCCTGGCGGGCGCCATGGACTGGATTTCCTTTTCAGGCCATCCTATGTTGATCAGATAGTCCCGAGCCTTGGGATAGTTCTCGGTGAGGATTTTTTTCGGATCATATATCTCGTTCTTATTATCGTTATGCAAGTGGTCGGTCCGATCAATATATGTTGCAGGGAAGTCATTAATTTTTTCGCCGGCATCTTCCCATAATTTTTGCCATTGCTCGGGCGTGTGTTGGCCTTTTTTCGCCTCTTGCATCTGCGGTAGTAGTCGATCTATTAGTGATTCTTCAAATTCAACTGTATCGCGGAAACTTAGAAAAGGATGCGGCAAATTGGAAAGCGACCAATATAGGTTTGGGGCATTTTTTAATTGGCTCAGATCAAGTAATTGATCTCTCATCATACCGGCTGTGGATGATCCCCCAGCATAACATACTAATGGCACTTTTCCTTGTCCAAGATGTTGCGAAAGAGCAAATCCCATTTGCAGCGATTTCAAGGCTTCTTCAGGTTTTCCTTCGGCCAATGACAATCTGGCCTTCATGGCAATAATTCTTGCCAAACTTCTGGCAAGGTGCTCATAATAAATATTAATATCAAGGGGATTATGCATCCCCTTTATCTGCAACCCCCAATCGCATTCCGTCTGGCGGGAAGCCAATTCTATATAATCCATCCACCACGGTTGTACATTGTCTAATAATTTTCGGACATCATTCTTGGGGATTTCGGCCAGCGGCGTTTCCAGCCACAAGGAAAGTTTGTCGGCGTTTGTAAAGAATTTTTCCAGCTCTTTCTCATCTTTCAAACCTCTCGACTGTTCATCCCTTATGCCTTGCTCCCAAGCAATTTGCATTAAAACCGTATCATATAGAAGCGCGGCGTTGCCCGGGGTTTGATCGGCATAACGCGGCAGCAAATGATATTTCATGGCCGGCCGCGGAATCGGCGCTGGATAAACGGCAAGATTGATCACTTTTAACTCGGGCTGGTCATCCGGCTTACTCTGGGCCGGAGTATCCGCAGCGTTGACTGAGGCGCTGCTGAGTGCAAAACAAAGGGAAAATAAAATGGCTGGAACGATTCTCGCCATGGTGTGGCGTTTCGCGTCCTTGGAAAAATCACCGGCCGCGACCATGCTTTCGCACGGTGCCCGCCGGGCTAAACGGTTTAGATTGTGGCACATCATTATAAAACTCCTTGTTTTTTTAATGATTTAATTATGTTTGATTGTTAAAACATCTTCCACTCGTCCTGCATTATTGGGCCGCGGCGAGGCGGCTTTTCCGGTCCGATCGGGATCCACGACGGGCTGGGCAATGCCTCTACGCCTTTTTCGGCGATTAGCAGGTTTAATGACAACAAATCCATCGGTATGTTATCGCGTCCTGACGATGGACGCTGACGCTTCACTTCAGGTGTTTCTTTCCGCGTGTGTTCGTACCAAAGAGGCTGAGGAGTGTTTTCCGCTGTTTGTATTTGATTTGATTTGGCGTAGGCCGCTTCTTTTTCGCCCTTTGCCGTTCCGCGCAGGAACAAAATGCCGCTGGACGCAATCGCCAAGAGCAGAGAGACGGCGGTCGTACAAGGCCATAGCCACTGGGTTTTCAGGCGTTGAGTCGGCGGTAAATATGCATTTGCCGAGGCCCGGCCTGCCAGGAACATCACCCGATCGCGATCCGAGAGCGAGGCCGCCGGCTTTAGCGAGGCCAAGGCGGCTTCGACGGCCGAGAGTTCTTCATTCAATCTTTTTTCAGACATGACGTCCTCAATTTCCGCCTTATGGCAGCAAGCGCCGATTCGTAACGGCGATGGGCGGTGCTATCGGTGGCGCCGATCAGTTCGCCGATTTGTTGAAAGGTCAATCCACCCCATATTCGGGCAACCACAACTTCGCGTTCGAGTTGGGGGAGGTCTTCTAAAATCACGACGGCCGCGGCGGCATCAATCGCGTCGCCGGGCGTGGGATCGAACCAGGCCCCGCGTCGCCCGGCCGCTTGCAATTCGTGCGATTTGTGCCGCCGGACTGCCCTGGACGCACTGATCGCCTTGTTGCGAACCACGCGATACAGCCAGGGCAAAATCTGTTCAGCGGGCACGGCCGGTTGCCGGGCAAGTTCCACAAAGGCCTCTTGGACCGCGTCTTCAGGGCAGTTGCATAATTGCCGGGCGTATAGTTCCAGACGATCGGCGTGCTGATCCAGCAGCCGGCCCAGTAATTCAGGCCCTATCGGCCCAGTCAAGTTGCCATCGTTGCCGTCCACAATATGAAAACGCCCGCCAAAAGGGTTTGTCCCGGGGAAATTTGGAAAATCCCATACCTAGTAATATGGGGTACAAAATGATATTTTATAACATTTGTCGAAGTTAATATGCCCCGGAAACGTGTAAAATCGAGGTTATCATGCCCTGGTTCAGCGAAAAATCCGATCGCATCAGTCCGAAACGCATGGAGCAGTTGATCGAGCGCGCGGCCGATGAGGCCAAAGGGCGATTGTGCAAACAGCCCCGGCGGGTATTGCTTTTGCCGCCCGATATTACCCGGGCCCATTCCCAGGCCGGGCGGATAACGGAAATTTTATATAATCTCTTCGCCAAACAGGCCGAAGTGCACGTGATACCCACGCTCGGCCAACACGTGCCGCACACGGTCGATGAAAATCGGCGGATGTTCGGCTCGATACCCGAGGGGCGGATCCACGCCCACGATTGGCGCGGCGGGTGCGTGAAGGTGGGCACGGTGCCCGCCGATTTCGTAAAACAAGTCACCAAGGGCGCGGCCGATTGGCCAATGCCGATCGTTCTGAATCGAATGTTGATGGAGGAGCCTTGGGATTTGATCATCCACGTCGGGCACGTCGTGCCGCACGAAGTGCTGGGATTCGCCAATCACAATAAAAATTATTTCATCGGCCTGGCGGGCAAGGACTTGATCTGCGCTTCGCACATGGCCGCGGCCTGCTGCGGAATCGAGAACAACCTGGGCACGCTGGTCACTCCGGTGCGGGAGTGTTTTAACAAGGCCGAGATCGATTATCTCCGCCGTTTGCCGGACGTTTACCTGCAAATCGTCATGGCCCGAAACGACCAAGGCGAATTGGTCCACACCGGTCTTTACGTGGGCGACGATCTGGAAACTTATTTGCACGCCGCGATGCAGTCGCGCCAGCAAAACATCACTGCCCTGGAAAAGCCACTGGAAAAAGTGGTCTGCGTCATGCAGGGCGACGAATTCTTCAGCACCTGGGTAGCCAATAAAGCCATCTACCGCACGCGCATGGCATTGGCCGACGGCGGGGAATTGATCATCATCGCCCCGGGCTTGAAGCGTTTCGGCGAGCAGCCCGAGGTCGATGCCATTATCCGCAAGTACGGCTATTGCGGCACGCCGAAGGTGATGGAGTATTACCGCCGCGAGGCTGTGTTGCAGGATTTCGCCCATGCCACGGCGCATTTGATCCACGGATCGTCGGAAGGCCGGTTCACAATCACATACGCGCCGGGCCACATGTCGAAAGAGGAGATCGAAGGCGTCAATTTCCGCTATGCCGATCTGGGCGAAACGCTGAAAAAATATCCCCCCGATCAACTGAAAGAGGGATTTAACGACCTGCCCAACGGCGAACGGGTGTTTTTCATACCCACACCGTCGGCGGGTCTTTGGGCGACGCGGGAAAAACTTTACGGCCGCCCCGCCGGATTCGACACTTAGTTCCGTATATAATGCTAATAAGTAAATGAGTGGAAGTTTAGATGCAAATTGCCATGTCGTCTGTCATTGATCGAACGAAATTCAGCCAAAGCAGTTGCGACTTTATCGATGAAGGGCATCTCGACGGCCTGTTGAACCGGCGTGCGGATGCGGCCCGGATTCGCGACATTATCGGCAAGAGCATGGCCAAGCAGCCGCTGGCGGTCGAGGAGACGGCCGCACTGCTGGCCGCCGATGGCCCGGAATTAATCGATGAAATCTTCGACGCCGCCCGGCGACTCAAGCGCGACGTGTACGGCAACCGCATCGTAATTTTCGCCCCGCTTTACATCGGCAACGACTGCAACAACGACTGCCTATACTGCGCTTTCCGCCGCTCGAACCAGCAAGTAAATCGCCGCACGCTCGACGAGGAAGAAATCCGCACCCAGGTTTTGGCCCTGGAAAACAAGGGGCACAAGCGCCTGATCCTGGTCTTCGGCGATCATCCGCACTACGACGCCGAATTCATCGCCGAGTGCGTGCAACACGTTTACGGCACGGCCTCGCTACGGGGCGAAATCCGCCGGGTAAGCATCAATGCCGCGCCCATGGATCACCAGGGCTACGCAATCATCAATGCCGCCAGGATCGCAACTTATCAGATCTTCCAAGAGACGTACCATCACGAAACCTACCGCCGCGTGCATCCGCCCAATACCCGCAAGGCCGATTATCTCTGGCGCCTGGACGGCGTGGCCCGGGCAATAGAAGCGGAATGCGACGACGTGGGCATCGGGGCGCTTTTCGGGCTGTACGACTGGCGGTTCGAAGTCCTGGGGCTTGTCTCTCACGCGCTCTATTTGCAAAAACATTACAACGTCGGCCCGCATACCATCAGCTTTCCCAGGTTGCGGCCCGCCAGCGGCGTGAAACTCGACGATAAATATCTCGTTTCAGACGAAAATTTCAAGCGCCTGGTGGCGATCCTGCGGCTCTCCGTGCCCTACACCGGCATGGTGCTCACGGCCCGCGAGCCGCCCAGGGTCCGCCGCGAAGCGTTAGCCTTGGGCGTTTCGCAAATCGACGCCGGATCGCGAATCGAACTGGGCGGATACACCGAACTGGGCGATACGCAAGTCATCGAGAGTGAGCAATTCGAACTGGGCGACATCCGGCCGCTGGACGTGGTCCTCCGGGAACTTCTGATCGACGGCTACATTCCCAGTTTTTGCACCGCCTGCTACCGGCTGGGCCGGACCGGCGAACAGTTCATGGAATTCGCCATCCCGGGCTTTATACAAAATCTATGCACGCCCAACGCCCTAACTACCCTGCTCGAATATCTTATGGATTACGCCTCGCCCGAAACCAAAGCCTTTGGCCAGTCCGTGATCGAGCGCGAACTTGCCAAACTCCCTGAAAGCGATCGCAAACGCCAACTCATCGACCGGCTAAACCGCATCCGCCTCCGCGACGAGCGGGATTTGCCGTTCTGAAAAGATTCGGAATTACTGGATAATGGGGCAGTGGATGGTGTACGATGAGCATTGCGAAACTGCAAGCGGTTTCCGTTGAAGTTTAATTGTTTCCCTTCCCAATTTCCACCTGTAACTCACCCGCGTTATCGTCCAATTCCGCCGCCGAATCGTTAATTTTGAGGAACAGAGTGCCCGACTGCTCGGGCACGATAGTTGTGCCCAGGCCGACGGTTATCGGCTGAAGAAAAGCAGAGAGGCTTTTCTCGTTCCCAGGCTCTGCCTGGGAACGCATAGAGGGATTGTCCGGCCTCACGGCGGCCTGCAGAATGCCCAAGGGCCGGCCTTGATAATAGCGAATCGAAACTCCACCGGGTTCGCACCACCAGATTTTAGGTTTATTTGCCACTTGATATCGGCCCGAGGCCTTCAATTGATACTTAATGCCCGCTTGCAAGAGAATGCCGCTGTTTTGCCAGCCGCGATCAGCCGCGATAACAACATCGCCCCCTTTTTCCGGCAGCGGTTTGCCCGGGGTGAAATCAATTGTAGTGCGGGGAATATCATAACCATATTCCAGCCCGGCGATAAACACCTGCCACTCTTCGTTTAACTGCCGCCAGTCGTTTTTGAAAACCTCGAACACATATTGGTTAAAATCCCCCTTGCGCACGTGTTTATAAAGCTCACGGAACCGATCGCGATACCGCGGATGCCGATCCAGGAAATCGGCGGCAGCCCAGCTCCAGGCATACAACTCGGTCTCTTTTTGCAGATCACGCGGCCCCTCGATGACCGTTCGCAGCGATAGCGCCCGATTGCCGGCAACCGCGTCTTTAATGAGTTTTATGCGTCCCCAATCCGGTGTTTCCTCGCGATTTTCGGGGAAGTAATTGAGCTTTAGCCGGCCGTTTTTCAACTTGTGAGTCGCCAGCATCTCGGCCGTGCCTTCCATGTACCACGTCGGACCGCAACCGCCCAGCACGGTGTTCATAAATCCGTGCACTCCCTCGTGCACGAGCAGGTGGCGGCGGTAGTAATCGCCGGGCTGATCGTATATCCAGAGTTCACGATTCAGCGAAAAACCGTGGGGAAAATCCGGCAAACCGCCGGGCAACAGGCCGGTTTGCACGAATCGGGATTTGTCCTTCATCAAAAAACCCGTCATCCGCCAGTCGGCCAATTCGCCGCTCGGAATATGAAAATACTCGCAATACTGTAAAAATGCCTGATCGAAAAGCTCCGGCAGGCGGTCGATTTCTTCCCCGTCCGTGTCGGTATAGAGTGTAAGCCGTTTGCCCGAGAGCTTGCGTATGCCGGCGGCCGACGCCTTGGCTTCGTCGATCGGACGCTGTTGCGGAGCAACGATTTTGTCCTCCGCAACCGCTTTGGCAAAGTCAAAACAGCCGCAGTCGAAAATACATCCAAAAAGCACAAGGCCGGCAATATATTGAATTCTAGTTAGTCCGCTCATCGCTTGGCCCGTATTTTCGTCGATTTTGCCAGTCTGAATTCCTTCCAAGTGGATTGCAAAACGCTTATTTACATTATACGCTATCTTACGGAATCAAGAACAGCCTGATGTTTATTGATTGTCATGAAAAGAATCTCGTATGAAAAGTCAGAGCCGGGGCGTGTCGCCCCGGCAATTCCGGGCCGACACGGCCCGGCTCTGAGGAGAGAAATATTATGGCGGATAAATCTGTTCCGGCACGGTCCGCGACCAATGGTCGCGGCTTTACAAAAACCATTTTGCAAGGTTCATTGTTCAATTTGCAATTTGCAGTCCTCATTCTCGCACTAACCGGCTGTTGGTCTTCATCCGGGCGGGAAGTAGTTGTTTACACGGCCTTGGACTCGGAATTTTCCCAGCCGATTTTCGACGATTTCACGGCCGCCGCGGGCATCGTCGTTCGGCCGAAATTCGACGCCGAGTCGACCAAAACCGTCGGGCTGGCCGAGGCCATTATGGCCGAACGCAACCGGCCTCGCTGCGACGTTTTCTGGAATAATGAAATCCTCAACACCCTGCGACTCGAGCGCCAAGGACTGCTGGAAGCGTACGATTCGCCCGTCGGCCAGTATTATCCCGACGAATTTCGCTCGCCGGAGGGTTTTTGGTACGGCTTCGCAGCCCGGGCCAGAGTGCTTATAGTAAACACCAAGCAGGTTCCCGAATCCGAAAGACCCGCGTCAATCCACGATCTTGCCGATCCGCGTTGGAAAGGCCGCTGCGGCATGGCCAAGCCGCTTTTCGGCACCACGGCCACACATGCGGCCTGCCTGTTCGCAGTCTGGGGCGACGAAAAAGCAAAGGCCTTTTTCAAACAATTAAAAGCCAACGACGTGCGAATACTTTCCGGCAACAAGCAAGTGGCCCTTGCCGTGGGCGGGGGACAATTGGCTTTCGGAATAACCGATACCGACGACGCCATAATCGAGTTGGAAAAAGGGCTGCCGGTTGTGATCATATATCCGGATCAGGGCCGGGACGGCCTGGGCACGCTGTTTATTCCCAACACATTGGCCATTATGCGGGGGGGGGCGAACATGCAAAATGCCCGGCGATTGGTGGATTATCTGCTTTCGCCGACTGTGGAGGCAAAACTCGCCAAGGGCAGTAGCGCGCAAATCCCTCTGAATCCGCGGGTGAACGTAAAAAACCGCCTGGAAACGCCCAAAACCGTCAAACCGATGCGAGTCGACTATTCCGCCGCCGCCGAAAAATGGGACGCCGCCGCACAATTCTTACGCGATGAATTCACCGGCGGGTAATAATAATCATTTATTGAGTCTACGGTAATAAATGTCGCATTTAATAGCCGGCGGCTAACAGCCGCCGGCTTGATTTAGCGGATTTTCCGGCGGTCGTTGACCGCCGGCTAGCGACATCATTTATCCGACACTCAATAGCAACGGGTGAATACACCCGAGGGTTGGCGGAATACTCTGATTACCCGCCGTGTATTTACAGCGAGAGAAAATTATAAATCCAGGCTTCTCGTCTGCCACGGCCGGGGCCGCATATTTTACCCTAGCGGCATAATCCCTTAATCTTCTCACGCAATCCGATCTAATAAAGTATTTACCACGGCGTCCGTGCTATTGGCAGTTTCATTCTATTCCGATAGTAACTCAGACTTCACTTATAAGGAGTATGAAGATGAAACTGCTAAATCGGGTGGCATTGATTGCCATGAGTGTGGCGATAATGTTTATCGCAACGGAAAATCCAACGTGGGCAGCAGACTCAATCCGCCAGCCGGCCTCGGCCGTGCGGACGGCGTACGAATATGATAACTATCCAAACACGGATCTCCCTCAGGTGCGGCAAGACTTTTTTATAGCGACCGACGCAAATAAAACGCAGGAAACGCCCGCCGCCGAACAGCCGTCGCCAAATTCGTCTCAAGAAACGATGGGAAGCAATGAAACTGCTTATGCCGCGCCGCCCGACCCGCCGAAACCCTGGCATTTGCCTCAACCGTGCATTTTTCAGGAGCACAATATCACCATGGGCGGCTGGCTCCAACAAGGCATCACGTTCAACAACCTCAGACCGGCGGACGGATTCAACGGCCCCAATTACACCAACGACCTTGATCGCCAGTACCAGTTGAACCAATTCTGGGTGTTCTTCAATCGCCCGACAAACACCGACGGCTGCGGCATGGACCTGGGCGGGCGAGTCGACGTGGTCTACGGCACCGATTGGCGGTTCGGACAATGTTACGGCTTGGAAACACGCTTCGACGACTCGAACTCGTTCTACGGCCTGATCCTTCCCCAGTTTTATATGGAAGTAGCCATCAATGATCTGAAAATCAAATTGGGACATTTTGCCACCTTTACCAGTTACGAAGTGATACCCGCCCCCATGAATTTCTTTTACTCTGATAGCTACTTGATGGGCGGTTATTTCGATCCCTTGTTGGTCACGGGCATGCAGGGCGAATATAAACTCAATGACAACTGGACGCTGATCGGCGGGATCAACCGCGGCTGGATGATGTTCGAGGATCCCACCAATAGCTGGAATTTCCTCGGCGGCGGCAAGTGGACCAGCAGCGATAAAAAATCCACCCTCTCACTAATGGTCGATGCCGGAGACCAGGTAGGTTTCACCGGCCTGCGCAGCCGCAATACTTGTTACATCGTTTACACGCACCAACTCACCGAAAAACTATTGTATGCTTCGCAATATGACATAGGCCAGGAAGTGAACGGCTCGGTCGTCACTCCCGGACAAAACGCCAACTATTACGGCCTCGAGCAAGTGCTCATCTACAAGCTCAACGATAAATGGTCGGCGGGCGTGCGTTACGAATGGGCTTGCGACGAGGAAGGCTCGCGGGTTGCAGGCATCGGCACCCTGATGGGGACCGATAAAGGATGGCAGGGCCAGCCTGGTTTCGCGGGCAGTTTCCACGACGTGACCATCGGCCTGAACTACCGCCCCAATCCGAACTTCGTATTCCGTCCCTGTGTCCGTTGGGACTCCTATGATGGACTGCGGAATCCGGCCAATCAGTATCCCTACGGCAATTTTGACCGCACCAGCCAGTTCACCTTTGCAATGGACCTGATAACCACATTCTGATTGATATTGATTCCCGGCAAACCGCAGGCGATTTCCCCCCGTGGCGACAAAAGGAAAAAGCCAGCGGTTTGCTCTTTTCTTGACGTTTCCTTGCCGGGCTGGTATATAGTTAAAATTGCATCGCCATATATTTTGCCCCCCTGGTAAATACACCGGGGTTACGGCAAATACACCCGGCATTTTTCAACACCAGACAGATGCTCAGCCACATGAAAGAAAATCTCCTATCCATCTTGGCCCCGCACGGCCAAGAACACTTGTTAGCCTTTTGGGACCGATTAAACGACGGCCAACGGGAGAACCTCGCTCGGCAGGTCCGCCGGATCGACTTTGCTTTGCTCGATCGGCTTTATGCCCGCCGGAACGATCAAAGCAACATCCGCGAGCTGGCCAACCGCGCAGCCCCTCCGCCGGCGATCCGTTTAAACAGTTCGCAAAATCCGTTCACTCCCGCTCAGACCCGCCAACGGGGACGCGAAGCATTGGCCGCCGGCCACGTCGGGACAATCCTGGTAGCCGGAGGGCAAGGAACTCGGCTGGGTTTCGATCATCCCAAGGGCATGTATTCCATCGGACCGGTGTCGCACCGCACGCTGTTTCAAATACACGCGGAAAAAATCGTCGCCGCCTCGCGCCGTTATGGAGTGAGAATTCCACTCTATCTGATGACCAGCCCAAAAACACACGACGAAACCGCGGACTTCTTCAAGCGGCACGATCGCTTCGGCCTGCCCGAGGACGATCTGTTTATGTTTTGCCAAGGAACCATGCCCGCAGTGGATGCCGCCACGGGCAAAGTGCTCTTGGAATCTCCGTCTCGGATCGAGGTCAGCCCGGACGGACACGGCGGCATGTTGGCCGCTTTTGCCACGAGCGGGGGACTGAAAGACGCCCGGCTGCGCGGAATCCGCCAATTGTTCTACTTCCAAGTCGATAATCCACTGGTCGACGTCTGCGGACCGGAGTTCATCGGTTATCACATTCTGGCCGATTCGGAACTTACAACCCAGGTAATTGCCAAACGCGATCCGATGGACTATGTGGGCAACGTGGTGCAGGTAGACGGCCGATTGCACGTGATCGAATACAGCGACCTGCCCGACGACGTGTGCCGGCGCCGCAACACCGACGGTTCGCTGACCATCTGGGCCGGCAGCATTGCGGTCCACATATTAGATATCTCCATGCTCGCACGAATGGCCGAATCGGCCGACGGGTTGCCGTTTCATTACGCCCATAAAAAAGTGGCCCATATCGACGCCGGCGGACGGCTGGTCGAACCCAAGACATCCAATGCGATCAAGTTCGAGCGGTTCATTTTCGACCTGATGCCTTTTTCGGCCAATGCGATTGTGATCGAGATAGATCCCCGAGATGGTTTTGGGCCGCTGAAAAACGCCCCCGGGGCCGCATCCGATACGCCGGAAATGGTCCAAGGCATGATGATCGCACAGCACACCCGGTGGCTGAAACAAGCCGGCGTCGAAGTGTCGGAAGGCGTGCCCGTGGAAATCTGCCCGTTATTCGCCCTGGATGCCGAAGAACTGGCCCAAAAAATCCCGCCCGGCACGCGCGTAACCAAGCCGACCTATTTTTCCTGATGCCAGGCCGAATAAACCGCGTCGATTAAACCGCTTGCGGTTTCGCGATATATTATCTAAACCGCTTGCGGTTTCGCGATATATTGGCATGTTTAGGATTGCATTGCGCGACCGCCGGTCGCGGCTTTATGGTTTTACTTTTCCCCCGGGACCTTGCTGCTGAAGACTGTTCAGATCGATTGTCGGATTGGTGGGAGATAAGGCGCCATTGTCGGCATTGCCGGTCTTTACATCTTTCTTTTCTTTTTTCTTGATAATATCGCCGTGTCCCAGGCGGATTTTGCGGTACACGTCGTCGGAAATAATGTAGTACCAATCGGCGAATCGGGCATTGAGTTCCTGTGCGTGTTTTTTGCCGGCGGCGAGTTTTTCCTCATACTCATCTTGTTTCCGCTTGTTTTCCTTTTCGATCCGTTGGCGTTCGGCCTGGATATCGATTTTTTCCCCGGCTTTCTCGACACCCTTCTCACCTTTCTCACCCTTATCACCCTTCTCACTCTTTTCATCGGCCGGAGTTTGCTTGGCCTCGGTCGTTTTTCCCTCCGCCTTAACCGCGTTTTTTGCCTCGGCCGGTTTTTCCTCGGGCTTAACGGATTGTTTTGCATCGGCGGCGGGTTTGTTTTCCGCTTCCGGCTTGGCCTCGGGCAGCGGTTCTAATTTCGGCTTGGGGACGGCATCCGGAATGAAGTCGGCCATCACGAATAAATAGCGATTCTGCCCCGCGGCGGGCTTTTTACCCTCCTTATCCGGCCCTTCCTTTTGCTCTTTGTCTTTTTCATCTTGCTTGGCCGGTCCGGCGTCGGCGCCGGCGGCTATCTCGCCGAAGCGCAGGACATACTCGACGCCGTCTTTCATCAGCGAGCGTACTTCGCCCTCCTTGGAACAGATTTCCACGTCTCCGCCCGCTTTTGACATGGCCACAATGAATCCGCGCGAGGCCAAGGTCAAAATCGCCTCTTTTTTATTGGTGAAATCGGCCGAAGTCTTCAGATCGGCGCTGATTCCCTCGGGCTTCCGCAGAACGTCGACTATTTTCAAATCGTCCAGGGCGGTTTTCAGTTCGTCTATCTTGGCGACGTTCAGTTCCTCGTCGTCGGCCATCTTGATCGGCGAAAGGGCGCCGTCTTTGTTTACCTTGCGGTCTTCGATCAGTTTCCAGCGCGGTTCCCCTTGATCGTTGTACTGCAGGACTATTTCGCCGCGGTTTTCCCGTTCCACCCCGACTTGGCCCTGTTCATCCATGGCCAACGCAGTGGAATAGTCGCGGACCCACAGCCGGTCGAGGTCCCAGGCGTTCATTTTCAGGATGTTTTTTTCGATCCATTTGTCGAAATTCGTGGAAAGATTAGCCGTGCTGACGGCCGCGGTGTAGATGGGATCCTGGCCCGCGCGGCGAACGTATCGCAGAGTGGGGCAGCCGGGCACTTCCTTGCCGATTATAAGCGACAACAAATCCTTGCTGTTTTTGTCGCGGATCGTTACTCTCATACCCACCCCGGATGCGCCGGCCTTGAGTGTTTTTGGATCCGGATCGACCACGCCGAATCTTTCGTGATCGGCCGGCGTGTCGCCTTCCACGCTGAGGATTTGCAGTCCCATCAGCGCGGTGGCCGCGTTGGCAACCTGTTTTTCGGCATCCGCCGGATAATCGCTGTGCGACGGAATAGACCAGCGGGACTTGCCTTTGAAGTCGACCAGGGCCACCTGAAATGGATGCACCGTGGCGGTCGATTCATCGTATTCGGTGATTTCCATGCTGGCCGCCGAGAGGGGATCGAAATCGGCGGTGAGTTTTTCGCCCACGGCCTTATTCGGGATGCCTGTCCACTGGCCGGGCCGGCTGATCCAGGCAATCAGCGCCAATGCCGCCGCTATTGTCACTAAACCGATCGTTTTCGCGTTCTCGTTCATCTGTAACCTCTTAATATCACAAAATAATTCACCACGGAGACACGGAGGACACGGAGTCAATTTATCGCAAGCGAGACTTTGCCACGCCCTCGCGTTCGCGTTTCCGGCGCAACGAAAATACCGCGATCGCCACCAATAAAGGCGGAATCGGCGGCAGGATCAGCGCCCAGATCTTGTACTGCTTCTGATACTGCTGTTTTTTAGTGTTCAAATCCGTTTCGATTTTATCGTACTCTTGTTTTTTATCTCTCTTGATGCGGTCCAGTTTCGCCTCCATTTTTCGGTTCAAATCGTTCTGGATCATTTGTACTTGGATGAGCAATTGCATGGTGTCGGCGTTCTGTTGACTCTGAAGTTCTTTGACTTTTTCTTCAACGACTTTCCTCTCGTCCTCTTCGGCCTTTTGGATGTCGCTAAGATATTTTTCATGCGCCTTGGCCACTTCATCCTGGGCGGCCTGGGTTTCTTTTTCGATGCGCGTGAGCGTGTGGTGCAGCGGGCGGCGCTTGCGGATTTCGATGAACCGCTGGTCGCCGGCCAGTTTGTCCAACACGTTCAGAATGAAAGTCACGTTGTCGAATTGGAAATTGATTTCGTTTTCCTGCGATTCGCCCATTTCGCGCAACTGGAAAAAGGCGTCGGAAAGCATGTCTATGTCGGCCACCAGCACGACGTGCAGGTCGACTTCCTTGGGCTCTTCCGGTTTCTTTTCCTCTTCGGCCTTGTTCTTTTCATCCTCTTTGGAATCGCCGGTTTTGGGCTGATCGGCTTTTTTCGCGTCTTTTTCCCGCTCGGGCGGCCGATGGGGCTTGATCTTGCCCTCAATCTCCGCGGCTAGCGTATACTCGCTGAAAGTCGCTATTGGCCGCCGATCCTCGTTCAACTCGCGCGGCCCAAAGGGACTCATTTGCATAACTTCCGCCACCCGCACGGTACCCGTCTTTTTGCCGGTATTGGCCAGCGGAATGAATTTCATCGGCGAGGCGTTCAGTTTGCCGACCGCGCCCGGAAAGGGGAAAAGCACTTGTTGCAGGCCCAAACTGATATTGTCCTCGGTTCCAAACGGCTCGACATGGTCCTTGTCTTCATCCTTGTCCACGAAAACAAATTCCTTGGGGAAGAAGCCGGCCTTTTTATAGGGATTGTAATTCTGCCATATCACGTCGTTGGCCATGAAGTCCACGCCCAAGAGGTTCCACAGCATACGGACGTCGCCTTTGGGCTGGGGCCGGGAGCCCATGAACATGGCTTCCATGCCCCCGGGCGCGCGGCGGGGCATGATCGTGCCCGGCACGCTGCTGAAATAAGGCAAGGGATCCTCGAAAATCGCCGTCGGTTGACCGTTTTCCACGGCCGAGACGAAATTATTCATTTCCTCCGGCCCCAGGCTCGACGGCTGGACGGCCAAGAGCACGTCGTATTTTTCGGTTATCGGTTGTGCCGGATTGACTTGCACCACTTCGTATTGTTTTTGCAACTCGTCGATGATCGTCCAGTTACCGCCGGAGTTGGGATTCATGGGATTGAATCGCCCGAAAACCTGGGCATCGGTCGCCAGGACGCCAACCCGTTTCCGCTTTTCCTGAGTCACCGTGCCCAGCGAGCGGATAAGCTCGTATTCCACGGGCGTGCCGCGGTCGATGAAGGGTAGGATCACTTTTTCCAGCCCGCCGACGGCTACGGCCATGAAGATATTGTCGAACGACATCACGCCGTGCTGCCTGGTGGGCACCCGCTTAGGCTCGATGCCGAATCGTTTTTTCGCCAGACCGGCCTCGTCGCTCAACGGTTCGGCGTTGTGCACGGTCACCCGGACCATGCCTTTGCCCGATGCCTGGAATTCCCGCAATACCGTCAGCAGGTTCAAACGCGTTTGCACGTAAGCCTCTGGCACGTCCGGGCTGATAAAGGCGTCGATCTGCACCGGATGCTGGAGTTTCAGATTGGCCAGCATCTCCTTGGTCTGCGGGGCCAGCGAACTGAGCTGTTCGGCGGTAACGTCCAAGCGAACGTCATGTCGCTCGAACATGACCGTGACCCCTATGGCAATCACGGCCAAAGCCAGGAATCGCAACGCATAATGAACGCCCATGGAGCTGCCTCGCCGGCCGGTCACCCAATGCCTACGCCCGATCAACACCATGCTCAGGTACAGCATCACTACCACGATCACAAGAAAGTAGATTATTCCGGATAGTGATATCAGTCCGTGGCCGAAATCAGCGAATTTTTCGCCGATGGAAAAACTTTTCAGCGGCCCGGCCGACTTCGGGCCGAAAAGCACCTCGGCCGCCGAGGCGAATACCAGAGGCACGTTAAACAGAACGCCCAAGATATAACCCACCGTCAAGTTGCCGGTCAGAAACGAGGCCGCCATGCCGATGGCCAACATCGCCAGCCCGATAAGCCAATAACCGAAGTACGTGCCCAGGAACAAACCCACGTCCGGATCGCCCAGCCACTTTAACACGGCAAAGTTGCAGATGAGCGAAAATACAAGCGCGACACTGAATATCGCCACCGCGGCGAGATATTTGCCCAGTACGATCTCCAGATCGCCCGCCGGGATGGTAAGCAGCAGTTCGTCGGTGCCCTGGCGGCGTTCTTCTGCCCAGATGCTCATCGTTATCGAGGGGATAAAGACCAGCATGATAATGGAAAAACCGAAGCGGAAACCCAAAATCTGGATCCCCCAACTGAGTTGGTCCAAATTCGCCAGGTTATTGTTGAAAAAGTCGGGCGGCCAAAAGGCCGACGCCGAACACATCAACACGAAAACGCAGATAAATAAATAACCCGTCGGGTTGGCGAAATAACTGACGAAGTTCCGTTTAAAAACGGCAAATAAAACGTTAGTGTTCATAAGCGATCGTTTTCGGTTATCAGTTTTCGGTTATCAATGGGTCAGTAAACTGACCATCCCTAATCTCTAATCCCTATTTTCACACCGCCGCCAATTGGCTGCTTAAACGTCGGAAATGTTCGTCCAGTGGTTTGCCGTCCCGGGTCAATTCCTTGATCGGGCCGTCGAAGACCAATCGTCCCTCGTCGATGAACAACACCCGGCCCGCCATGGCCGCGACCTCCTGCAATATGTGCGTGGAAAGCAAGATCGTTTTGCTCTGGCCCAGTTTGCGGATCGTTTCGCGGACCTCGTGAATCTGGTTCGGGTCCAGCCCGGCGGTAGGCTCGTCCAGTATCAGCACGTCGGGCTCGTGGAGCAAGACCTGGGCCATGCCCACCCGCTGCCGATACCCCCGCGATAGCTTGCCGATGGGCTTGCCGATCACGCTGCCTAAATCGCAAAGCTCGACCACGGCATCGATTCTTTGTTGTTTTCTGGCCCCGGTCAGTCCCCGGGCGTCGGCAAAGAAGCCAAGCAGGCTGCGCGGCGACATATCCGGATAAAGCGGTCCGTTTTCGGGCAGATATCCCAGGCAGGCCGACCCGGCCAGCCGGTCTCGTCCCATATCGTGTCCTGCGATCCGGGCCGCGCCCGCGGAGGGGGCCAAATACCCGGTCAACAATTTCATGGTTGTGCTTTTGCCCGCCCCGTTCGGACCGAGAAAGGCCGCCACCTCGCCTTTATGGATTTTGAACGTTACATCTCTGATTGCCGCGAAATCGCCGAAGAATTTCGAAAGCCCATCGGCTTCGATCATTGCCGGACCTTGCTGTTGGGTCATTATTATCTACTCCAGAATAAGGAGGCTTGTTTAAACCTGAGGCTATACAAACCGGGCAGAAACCGGGCAGGGCATGATTAAAGGGGGCTAGTATAACATATTTCCCAAATAATCCCCAACCCCTCCAATATAGGCATTGGCGACGATAGGTTTGGGTGCCATGCCTACCATACGTTTCCGCTGGGTGGTTAGTTCTTGCACGTGCTGCCACATAAAAGCAGAGCCGACATAAAATCAGAGCCAGCAAAGCAGCGCCGGCACAAAAGCAGCGCCGGCACAAAAGCAGAGCCGGACCGTGTCGGTCCGGTAGACTCGAAATGCAACCGGGCCGACACGGCCCGGCTCTGAAAGAAGTTATATCTCGAACTCTACCCCCTGAATACTGCCCCCTGAACCCTGCTCTCAGACTCCTATTCCTCGAACAGCAAACACAACACATCCAGGGCCTGAACCGCTTTGGTTGGGTTGCGGACATTGTTGTCATCCACGCAACCTTCCCAAATCGTCAAGGCGAAACGTAGATACTGTTCGCGCGATTCAGCCAGCATCTGGTAGTCCAATTCCTCGCTGAGCGCCGGCCATAAGGTCTGCAATTGCTCGAGTGCCCCTGGTTGGCCGCTGATGGCATCGTAAACAAGGTCGTCCAAGAGTTCGAGTTTTTCCATCATTTCCGGCGATTCGCAGTGCAGGCAAGCCGAAGGCGCCTCGACAACAAGACGGGCGGAGTGGCTCTCGGAGGAAATCTGAGTTTTTTGAAATTGCCGATGCGCGGCATGGGCTTGTTGAATTTCTTTTTTATTTTTCGGCTTGGCAATCGTCCGCCCCGAATCCGAAAATGCCGAGGTTTCCAAGTCTTCCAGCAATTGCAGACCCAAAGCGGGCAGATCATCGGGTTTTAGATCGAATCGCCCCTTGGATAATTGGGCCGCCAAAAAAGGCGTCCGGCCCGAGGCCAATACCCGTTGGATGAATCGTGCCCAACCGTCGATGGGAATTTGAAGCAGGGGTTCGCCCGGCGTCAAATCCAGTACGGTCACGTTGTTCTGATGCGTAATCCAACGTTGCTCGCCGGGGTCCTTCGGCAGGGCAATCAAGTGGAACGGCCGGCGTCCGGAGAATTTCAAACCCGTGGAAAACGAAAAATCCAATCGGCAAGGCGGCGGAAGGCAACTGAAAAGTCCCGCGAACAATTCACAGGGCGGCAGCTCGCCGGCAACGGCCAAACATGCCGCATCAATCGCCGCTTGGATTAAAACGGCCATTGCTGAAGGGCCCGGTCGATCGCTCAGGCGAACGAGCAGCGATTGATCCACCGGCGCCGCCCCGCCCGGCAAGCACAAGGGTTCCAATCGCTCGGGGATGGGATCGCGGATTTCCATGGCCCCGGCCGACGCGGCCGCCTGCAAAAGCGCGAACGGATTATTGGCAAAACGATCCAACACTTCCGGCCGGACAATCAAACAATGCGTATACACGCGCATACCGCCGTGCCCGCTGTATTCCCAACCGGCGGACACGGTCCGCGATACGCAATAGGCCCCGCTGGGCAAGGGATGAAAATTGAAACTCACCGCATCCGCGCTTTGTTCCAAAAGCGAGTCGTGCGAAGGACACCATACGGCCAACTCCCGGACGTCGAGCTGATGAACCCCGGCACTGCGCCCGATCACCTGATACCCGACCCCATAGTCAGTTTTCGCGGAAGTGAAAATGGCTTGTTCGACGTTCATGAGTTATCAGTCAGCAGATTTAAGTTATCAGTTCTTTATTTCCGCATTTTGCATTCTTGGTTTCACCATTTCCCTTCCCCTAATTCATCCTTCATCCCTCATCCTTCTCTTTATTTCGCTTCCAATTGTTCCAACAACCATTCCAATCGCCGCCGCGCCGATAAATACCGGTTTGTCCGGCCACGATCCGGGGAGACATACGGCCGCGCCAAGCAACAGCGCGACGCTCGTGACGCCGAGGATCAAAAAATAAAACACGTTTTTCGGGAAAAATGATCCCATGGCGTAATGTCGCACATTAATTGTCTTTTCATTCCGCGGTTTCCGAACGGTGGAATAAACGGTCTTGCTGTAATAATTCAAATTGGGCCAAGACCGATTCAAGCACCGGGTCGCCCGGTGCCGCGGCCGCGACTCCGGACGGAGGCTTGACCGCGGGCGAAGACTCGGCTTGCCGGGTGCTTTCCGCGATTTGCCGGGTCAGGTTTTCCAACTGTTGCTCCCGCGATAAAAGCGATACGCACAACGAGTCCAACTGGTCGAATACGCCGCCGAAGAAAGCCAGATTTTCTTCATGGCAAACGCGGATTTCATCCAGCGCGCTAGTGATTCGCTCCCAGCCGCCAATGTTTTCAGTCAACTCGACAACCACGGACTTTTATTTCGTTAAGAGAGAAGAAAGTTTTTACTCGAGCCGAAAAGCTTGTTGCGCCGTCCAAAGACCGGATCGCTATCAAAAATCTACTTCAATAACGATTCTCAGGCAAATCTTTCACTTCCGCTAATTAACATCCCCGGCTGATTATTCACATTATGGCGGCCGCGGCGGAAAGCTTGTTGCCTATTTACAACATCCACCCCGGGCAATGCGTGGCGGCCGGTAAACAACCACCCGTTAGACACTTGCCTTTTTGCCGGCGTCCGCGGGAGGCGACAAGCCCGTCGATCCCCAAGAAATCGACCGTGCCGTGCAGCAAGCACTGAGCAGCAAATATCCCCCTACATCTTCTCTACTACCTTAATGCCCAACAGTTGCAGGCCTTTTTGGATGGTCCGGGCAGTTAGGTCGCACAACAGCAGGCGGCTTTGACGCAGAAGCTCGCTTTCGGCCCGCAGCACGTGACACTGCTCGAAAAAAGTCGAGTAGCGATTGGCCAGCTCGAACAGATAGGCCGTGAGCTGGTTGGGGCGATAGTCGGCCGCGGTCAGATCCAAGGCCTCGGCAAAGCGGAGCAGTTCCAAGGCCAATGCCCGTTCAGCGTCTCGTTCAGTCTTTTTCTCAGCCAGGGTAAGATTTATGGCCGCCCCGGATGATCGCAAAGCCTGGGCATCGACGTTGCCCTTGGCAAAGATGCTGCGGACCCGGGCGTAGGCATATTGCATGTAGGTGGCCGTGTTGCCGTTCATGGCCAGCATCTTGTCGTAGCTGAACACGTAATCGCTGGTGCGGTTCTGGGAAAGATCGGCGTATTTCAAGGCGGCGATGCCCACGCACTCGGCGATTTCAGCGCGGCTTTGGGACGATATTTCCGGGCCGTCAGGCTTGGCGTCATCGTTGGCGGCGACGATCTCCGCTGCCCGGCGCACGGCTTCGTCCAGCAGGCTTTCCAGGCCGACAGTATCGCCGGAGCGGGTTTTAAACGGCCGGCCGTCCTCGCCCAACACCGTTCCGAAAATGACGTGCTGCAACTCCACGCCGCCGTAACCCCACAGCTTTGCTGCCTGGAAAAGCTGCTGGAAATGCAGGCTTTGCCGATGATCGACGACGTACAAAATGGCGTCGGGTTGCCAGGTTTCCATGCGATAACGGATGGTGGCCAGATCGGTGGTGGCGTACAAGAACGCCCCGTCCTGCTTACGCACGATCATCGGCGCCTCTTGGACTGGAAAGAAAATGCAAATCGCTCCGTCGCTTTCCCGGGCGATGCCATTGGCCATCAATTCATCGACCACTGCCGCC
Source organism: Thermoguttaceae bacterium (assembly GCA_050013075.1). Lineage (GTDB taxonomy): Bacteria > Planctomycetota > Planctomycetia > Pirellulales > Thermoguttaceae > JBEKIK01. Next base: position 37,231 of record JBEKFZ010000019.1, read on the forward strand.
AGACGGTCTTCGTAAAAACTTTCGCCCAGGGTGTGATCGAAATGGACGTTCAGGCGATTGTAGACGCGATTGATTTCGTCTTCGCAGAACGGCAGAAATTCCTCCCACAAGCGGCGATTTTCCGCGTCACCGGCGTGCAATTTGGCGGTTTCGACGAGCACGGCGGCGTTGATGTCTGGATGTCCACGCGAGAGCCGGGCGATTTCCGACTCCGCATCCGCGCCGGCTGGATTTTTTTCTTGATACTCCATTATTTGCCGCACCAGCCGATACAGCCGGGCGAGTTCTTCGACGGGTTTTCTCTTGTATGCTTCTTTGTCGAGAAATTGCTTGTATCCATAAAGGATCATGCCGAATTGCGTACCCCAATCGCCGATGTGATTGTCGCTTATCGCCCGATGGCCCAGAAAATCCAGCGTGCGACAAAGGGCGTCGCCGATGACCGTCGAGCGGATGTGGCCCACGTGCATGGGCTTTGCCACGTTAGGGGCGGAATAGTCGATCACGAAAGTCCGCTTTCGCTCGACCCGCGCAATCCCCAAGCGCGGATCCCCAACGGCCTCATTCAGCATCCGGACGAGCCACTCGTTTTTTAGCCGCAGATTGATAAAACCCGGGCCGGCGATTTCGAGCGGTTGACAAATGTCCGCCACGTCCAGCCGGCGGACAATGTCCGCCGCCACGTTGCGCGGCGGGCGCTTCAGTTGTTTGCCCAAGGACATGGCCAAGTTCGCCTGATAGTCCCCAAATTTCGGGTCTTGACTGGGACGGACCTGATCGAGAAACTCATCGGGCGAATCGATCAAGCCGGTCAATGCGGTCCGAAAACGCGATTTCAATTCGGTGAGAATATTCATGACGGATTATTTTATAAAGCCGCGACGGGCGCCAACGGGCACCATGCGAAGCATGGTCGGTTGGTCGGTCGCGGTTTTTTGCCCGACCAATAGTCGTGGTTCATTTCGCCATCAACGGTCCCAATTCATTGCGCAACCGACGGTCGAAATTCATTGCGCGACCGACGGTCGCGGCTTTATGATGCTTGTTGGTAAGGGACGCGTTTTGCGCGGCCCCAGAGTTGTTCCAGTGCGTAGTAGGCCCGGGTTTCGGGTTCGAATAGATGCACGACTACGTCGCCATAGTCCAGCAGTATCCAGCGACTTTCGCCGTAGCCTTCGATTCCCAGGCGCAGGTCGCCCTCGTCGGCCAGGACTCGGTCGATTTCCTCGCTCATGGCGTGCAATTGGCGACGGCTTGAGCCGCTTACGATCAGGAAAAAATCGAACATCGAGGTCAACTCGCGCATGTCGAGCAGGACTATGTCAGTGCCGCGGTTTTCCTCGGCGGTTCGGGCGGCCAATAAGGCTCGCTGGAGCCCACTGGCCGCTGTCTTTTCGGCACTATTTTCAGGGCGGGCAATACCGTGCTTCACTTGGGACCTCGAGGAAGTTTTTTGTTAGTCCAAGTCTTTTATTGTAACTGTCCCGAATAAATTAGTCAGATATCTCCATAAGAATTTTTCTTGTGATAAAACATCAATTATTATCACAAAATAATCATATCACAACTTATTACTACATACGGTGTTACGCACATAAAAAAACCCGCGGATAGGCGTCCGCGGGTTTGTAATGTTTTTTGCCCGATTTGGAGGGCACGGCGATTATCAGGCTTCTATGTTGGGGCAGCAGTTTAACTACTGCCCCAACAAAGTGGACTATTTGAGTTTTGGGGAGGTTTCGTCGGTAGCGCCGGGCTGCAGTTTTTGTTGATGTTTTTCTTCAGCCGCCCTGACTGCCATTTTGGCGAGTTGCATGCCGGTTTGAATCTCCAGCGGGCTGAAGTACGGCTCGCCCATCATGCCGTTGGCATGGCGGTAACGTTTGGCCGCCAATTCTTGCCAGCTCATGTCGTTGTTCAAGAACCACGCCGCCGCCTGGGCTGCCCGCTGGTTGATTTGGCCCGTGCCCAAGGTGCGGCAAAGTTCCGCAACGGCCGGCTTGGATGTGACGCTTTCAAGAGGCTTGATTTCGTAAGGGATGCGCTCGTTAGGCTCGCCTTTGCCATGTTCCAGGCAGACGGTGGGCACGCGGAGTTGGCCGACTTTTTCAGGTGGGACGTTGAACATTCCCATCCCGCCGCCCATACCACCCATGCCGCCGCCCATACTTTGATTTCCCCCGCCAGAAGAGGAACCGCCGGTTCTGCTTCCTCCTCCTCCTGCGCGGCCTTGCGCCAAGACCGGTACGCCGGCAAAAGTCTCGGGCAATTTAACGTTCAGGGGCTTATCGGTTTTATTCTCGATTAGTATGCGGCATTGGGTGGAATCCTTGGGGATCAGTTTTACGGCGATTTGCCCGTTTTCGATTGCGCTGAACATCTCAACCGTTTCCTGATTCGCATTGACTGCGTCCGACTTTGGCGTGCGGCCCTCGGCGGCAATAAGCAAGACAGGAATCCACGTCACGGCAATCGCCGAACAAAGCAATGTTAATCGCCGGTTGTAAGACAATAATTTCATAAACTAAATCCTCCGGATATATGCGAACTATCCACCGGTTACCATGCAGCGGCTAGTCCGCCATTTCCATATATCCTAATTAGTTTGCCCAAGAAAGCCAAGCGAAAACCTGAGTTTTACGAATTGGTCCCCTCGCCTTTGGGAGAGGGGGCTGGGGGTGAGGGGATGGAAAAATCGCATAAACCAAGGTAAGACATTTTTCGATCCACGCCCTCACCCTAACCCTCTCCCAGAGGGAGAGGGAACGATGGGAAACCATCTCCCGGAGGGAGAGGGTTCGTTGGGAAACTGCTTTGCGAGGGATTTCGGCCAAATTATTATTCCCCCCGATAATGTTATTGTTGACAGATAAGCAACTTTTTCTGTAAACTTTTCAGTTTATTAAACTTAGGCTTTCGTTTTATTAAGTAAAGCAATTCCTTTTTTTCCCATAGGAGTACACGAAGCATGGTTAAGCACGGAAATTCGGGCCGTAAGCCGGCCAGGCGGACGTCGCACCGGTGGCGCGTCTTGTGGTTATTGATTTTGACGGTGGGCATTGTTTCGGCGGCAGGTTGGATGTTCGCCCAGCCCGAGGCGGCGGCATCGGCATCATCGGGAGCAGGCGAGGGACAACATATTTCCCTTTTCGATCCGTTATTTAGTCCGACTTTTGCATGGTATGAAAAACTCGCGTTGATAACGAATGTTTTTGTGGCCATAGCGGGATTAATTTATGCTTTGACTTTGGTCAAGCAAGTCAAGAAAGCTCCGCAAGGCACTCCACGCATGCAAGAGATTGCCCAGGCCGTGCGCGAAGGAGCAAATGCCTATCTTGGCCGGCAATTTCGTGTGGTATTTGTGTTGATTTTTCTTATTACGATACTGCTGTACTACGGGGCTACCCTATCGCATGCCCCGGCGGAAATTGCAATAGGCCGGGCGATTGCCTTTCTTGTAGGCTCGACTTTCTCGGCCATGGTGGGTTTCTTTGGCATGAGAATGGCCACCGTGGGAAACCTCCGCGTGGCTACCGCCGCTCAGACCAGCTTTGGCCAGGCCTTGCAACTAGGCTATCGCACGGGCACGATCACCGGCATGTTGACAGACGGCTTGGGCCTGCTGGGCGGTTCGATAATCTTCCTGATCTACGGCGAACACGCTTATGAAGCCCTGCTGGGATTCGGTTTCGGCGGCACGTTGTTGGCCTTGTTCATGCGTGTCGGCGGGGGTATTTACACCAAGGCCGCCGACGTGGGCGCGGACCTGGTGGGCAAACTCGAGGCCGGCATTCCAGAGGACGATCCTCGCAACGCCGCAACAATCGCCGATAACGTCGGCGACAACGTGGGCGACTGCGCAGGAATGGCAGCCGATATTTTCGAAAGTTACGAAGTCACCATCGTGGCGGCCATGATCCTGGGCATAGCCAGTTTCGGCCACAAGGGCGTGATCTTTCCCTTGCTCGTCCGCGCTATTGGCGTAATTGCCAGCATCATCAGCACCTATAGCGTGCGGGCTGGCGACAAGGGCGACGTGGCCGGGGCCATGAAGAGCGTCAACAAAGGATTCTTAATCGGTTCCACGCTCAGCGTGATCGGCTTTATCATTCTGGGTTTCATTTACTTGCGATTTACCGCCGACATGGTTGCCAACCATATGCTCACTCAAACCGCCTGGGATAGCATTCAATCGCTGGGTTTTTGGGCAAACTTTGGCATCATTGGATTGGATATGCGGCCGGCCTGGACCTGTTTGATAGGCATTGTGTTGGCGGTGTGTCTGAATAAATGCACCGAGTATTACACCGGCACCGAATTCTCACCGGTAAAGAGCCTGGCCAAGTCGTGCGAAACCGGCCATGCCACGAACATCATCCAAGGCCTGGCCGTGGGTTATGAGAGCACCGTGATGGCCGTGTTGATCATCGCCGGCGCGATCTTCGCCAGCGCCTTGATCTATACCGGCACAAATGCCACGTTCGTGGCCTTTGGCGTGGCCATGTGCGGCATCGGCATGTTGACCCTCACGGGCAACACCATCTCGATGGACGTGTTCGGGCCGGTGGCCGACAACGCCAACGGCATCGGCGAGATGGGCTACGATGAAAAAGAGATGGGACCGGCCAGGTACAAGGAAGCCCGGCAAATCCTGGCCGACCTCGACGCGGTGGGCAACACCACCAAGGCTATCACCAAGGGCATCGCCATCGGTTCCGCCGTTATCGCCGCGGTTTCACTGTTTAACAGCTACATCGTTTCCATCGGCTCGGTGGGGAAGGGTGAAACCTCGGGCATCGCCAAAACGGTCTATGACACCGTCGCATCGATGCTCACCATTTCCGATCCCAGGTTGTTCATCGGTCTGTTGATCGGCGGCGCGGTGCCGTTTCTGTTCAGTTCGATGACCATCCGCGCGGTGGGCCGGGCGGCTTTCTTGATAGTCAAGGAATGCCGGCTGCAGTTCCGCGATAAGGAAATCTGGGAAGGCAAGAAGAAACCCGATTACGGGCGCGTTGTGGATATCTGCACCACTTCCGCCCAAAAAGAATTGATCGGTCCGGGATTGCTGGCCATCTTGGTGCCGCTGTTGGTGGGCTTTGGCCTGGGCGAAATCGCTTTGGCCGGATTCCTCGGCGGCATGATCGTGACCGGACAGTTGCTGGCCGTATTCATGGCCAACGCCGGCGGGGCATGGGATAACGCCAAAAAAACCATCGAGGACGAACCCCGTAGCGAAACCACCGGCAAAGGCAGCGAAAAGCACAAGGCCGCCATCACCGGCGACACGGTGGGCGATCCGCTGAAGGATACCGCCGGCCCGGCCATCAACCCGCTGATAAAAGTAATGAACATGGTCAGCTTGTTGATTATCGGCCTGATTTTGCCTTACGACACCCTGGTCTTGGATAAACTTCGCGCTTTGAACGATCCGAAAGTGAATGAAGGCTTGGAAGCTCTGAAGGTTCAGACCGCCGCCCGATCGCCGGACCTGTTGTTCTGGACGCTGATTATCATCTCCGTGATAGGGCTGCTCTGGGCCGTGTGGCAATCGAAGCGCGAAACGCCCGACATGATAGACAAATAATCCTCATTGGATTTTTGATCGCTAGAAAATCAATATTCCTGGATAATCACTAAAGCCCAGGGGTTGCAACCCCTGGGCTTCTTGTATTGTAAAGCCGCGACCATTGGTCGCGATTCATCATAAAGCAGCGATCGTCGATCGCGCCCTCCGAACAAGCAATCCCAACGCGGCGATGGCTATAAGTACGAAAATGCTTGGTTCGGGCACTGCCTCAAAGTCACTGGCGTTGTATATCGTGCCCATGCTGCCCGTGAGAGCCAAGATTTGGTCGTTAAACGGATTATAAATGAGCGATGTATAGTATCCCATGTCGAGAACCGCGGACACGGTGCCGTCCGGCGCGAAGCAAGTGATTCCTTCATTGCCGCCGGCAAACAAGTAACCGTGAGCATCGAAGAACAGGCCTGCTCCGCTTTGGTTATTCCAGGCAGTAGGATTGAAAAGGGCGCCGTCCGTGGTGAAATCCAGCGGGCTCTTACTCAGAAACGCAGAGTCGAGTTGATCCAATCCGAAAGAGTAAATCTTGCCCCGCTCCGCGCCATAGCCTACGCCCGCATACAATCGATTGTTCGCCGGATTGAACGTCAGCGACGTGGAGGCCCCAGGTCCGTTGACAATCACAGGCACGGCGGCAAGACCGGTGGTTTCATCAAATATCAGGATGCTGCTGTGCGGGTCGGATTCATAGCCCGATACACCCTGGTTGACAAAGTACTTGGTGGCTTTGTTTTCGATCGTCGATGCGGCGGGCAGGGGTATGAAATCCGTGTGATACTGGACTATCGCCACGGGAGAGTCCCCGCCTGGCAGGCTCACGGTGCCGCCGCTTATCGGCATGACCCAAATAAGGCCACTGAGATTGGTTTGAGGAGGATTATTCCAAGGCCCCCACCCGCCATAACCATTGCCCAGAAGAATTCGCACGCCGTCACCGGAAAAGTTGATCGGGCCCGCGTCGGCGCAGTTGTAAGCCCCGCCCGTGGTGCCGTACCAATTCGCCGGCTCGTTATTTCCACCAATCACAGTGCCAATTTGGGTGAAGGCGTTCGAGTTAATGCCGTCTTGTCGCCAGACGCCAAAACCGTCCCACGCGTAAAGGATACCGTCTGAGTTGTATCGGGCCGTGGTAGTAAAGGCGTTGTGGTTGGACGGGGGCAGTGTCAGAGTGGCGACCGGAACGAGATCGCTTCCGCCAGCAACGCCGCCAACTCCGAGCCATAAGGCGGCGAGGGAAAACATGCGGCCCGGTGCAAAACATCGCCGCCACGATGAGCATCTTTCAGTATCAGAAGCCGGAAACATAACGCTACCTCAACTTTCTTCTAAGGGAGTTTAGTCCAGTCGACGATTTCTCCACCCGCGCGGGTGCAAATTGCCGTCAACATGGCCTCGTCCAGTGTTTCACTCAAAAAATGCACGGAACCATCGCAGAATAAGCACTGTGCCCCTCCAGGATGGTCGCTCCAGATTTCATTGTTTTGCTCGACATTGATCGGCCGCTCCACCATGAATATGTTCTCACCGTTTGCCCATTCACCGTCCATTGTCCAACCACGCCCGGTATCTTCAGCAACAATCATCGTTTTGGAAGTGCCATCGGTGATCTGGGTAATAGAGATCGAGGAATCCCACATCAACACGCCATTGTAGGGGTTCTTGTATCCACAAACGCCTCCGTAGTCCGTACATCCTCGCGGGATTCCGGAAGGATTGCGGCCGTTGGCGGTATGATCAGCCGTACGGTCGCCCACGCGGCCCGGCTCTCGTCGCTTGGTGCTGGGGCAAAGGTATGCGGAAATAATGCAACTGGTGGCCGCTTGGTTTGATGCCGCGTCATAGCGGGCGTTATAATTGAAAAGTTGATGCACGTTGTCTTGTTCGATGTAAGGCAACAGGAAAACCGACCACGCAATCTGCTTGTTCTGCCGGCTATGCTTATCGAGACAACCTGGCGGGAAGCAAGCATGGGCATTATGATAGTACTGCAATCCCATTCCGATCTGCCGGAGATTGTTCGAGCAGCTTAAACGGCGGGCGGTTTCCCGCGAGGATTGAATCGCAGGCAATAATAATCCTGCCAGCAATCCGATGATGGCAATCACCACCAGCAATTCGACCAGCGAAAAGCCCGAGGCATGGGCAAACCCAATACGTCCGCGTGACATGAAAACACCGACATCGTTTTATGCGCGGCGTTCTGTCCCTCGCAGAGAGCCGCGGGTGCCACTGCTTGTTTACAAGCAGTGCTTTACCGCATTACCCGCGTTGGTAGGTCTTCTGACTCCCGAGCTTTCGTACGGCCTGGCCTTCTCATCCCGCCGACGGTGAAAAATTGACTTTTTGTGTGCCACTGCTTGCTTGCAAGCAGTGCTTTATCAAGTTTTACCGTCACAGCAGGACAATGGCCAAATAGAATGGGCCGTCCTTCTTACGCTCGGTCACAGCGGCGGGGCCGTCCCGGATTTGCACCGGAGTTCCCTGTTTGTCGGTCCTTCCAGCGGAAGAAAGCCGACCACCAACGCACCGATGGAACGAATGTAACGACGTAAATCTAGCAAATCGAAAAAGAGATGTAAAGGGGCCAGGCGAATATTTTTTGGGGGGGATTGGGAATTGGTGGAGGGGTAGGGAATGGGGAGTGAGATAAGTGAATAGCGGGCGAAGGAGATGTAACAAAATAATCTAACCTTATCAGGAGGCCGGAAAAAGCGTCGTATTCGAGGCGCGTCACAAAACCCTTGAGTAGATGGGATACCAGATCGGTTTGGCAAGGCTAACGAAAAAGTTCAGCAGCGGGGCTAGTTGCAAGGACAGAATACTGCGGAAATCCGGGATGCCTGCCCCTTCTGCTGCAACGATTGTTTTAGTCTGGAAACTTTGTATGTCCCCGATACCATCTGAATAATGCCTCTACAATCGCTAACACATGCCCGGCACGACACATACTAGCATCGATTCACTCCTGACGACATTTCCAAATTCGCAGTATCCCTTTGTCACCGTTCGCGGCGCTGGTGACCATTAGCCCACCATTCGGAGAGAATGCCAGTCCAGAAACGGCTTCCGAGTGTGCCTTTAAGGACGCGATTTCTTTTTTTGTGGACACGTCCCAAATCTTCACGATGCCGGTCTTCTCGCCAACGCCCAGATTTTTTCCGTCAGAAGTGAATATCATGGGCGAATTGGCGTTGAGGTTGGCAGGGATTGTTCCCAGACGTTTCTCTGCTTTGATGTCGAATAGCAGAATGCCCTTATTATAAACGTGGACGGCTAACGTACTTTCATCTGCAGCCAAGCAGCATCGGAACATGGTGTCACCAAGTGCTTCGGATGTAATTACCTTTTCTTCTTTGCCCGTCATGGCATTCCACTGAATGAGTAAACCAGAATCAGAGCCGAGAAGGCTCTTGTCCGTGAACATCAACGATTGAAAAAAGTATCGGAAGCCCTTGAGAGTAAGCGTCGGCTTTTCTGTGGCAGTATCCCAAACTTGGATATATGGCGCCTGTTTAAAGTTGAAGTCATAGGTTCCAGCAGCAATTGATTTGCCGTCGTGGGAAAATGCAACTGCCTCAACATAGGTTGGTTCGAGTCGCCAGGTCGTGCGGCACTTCCCTGACTCCATCTCCCACAACTTTACCGATCCGTCCCAGCTTGCAGTAGCGACGGTCTTGGAATCAGGCGCAATCGCGACCGAAGTAATATGCCCCTTATGCTGTCCTGCGAATTTCTGGACAAGTTTGCCCGTTTTCGCATCCCAGGTATGAGCTTGACCCCGCTCTCCTGGTATACCTGATCCTTCAAGCACAAACTTCCCATCGGGAGAGAACGCCACAGCACTAACGGGATCATCGACTTGAATAGAGAACAATTCTTTGTCAGAAATCCCCTTGATTTTAGGGGATTCTGCGGCAAACGTGATCCCAGTGAGAGCTACGATTGCGACAAAAGTCACGATCTTGAAAGTCTGACGCCAATAATTTACTTGCACGATCGCCTCCTTTAGATCGCTGATCCCCGCCGCCGAACTTACCATGTAACATGATTTCCACTTCTGTCATCATAGCTGGGCGCGCAAATCACCGCAAGTGGGGGTTGAGTGTCCTGCTTGGCGGAAATCTTAATGGAAGACAGGCATAGGCATAATATTAATTCTAATTCAAACCTGCTTTTAGAGACATTTTTAAGTTGGCAATTATTTAATGGGAACGGCATTTTGTCGGCTTATCGCGAAACCGCAAGCGGTTTCTGGTTTAAAATATATAAAGAAGCTATCTGGTATTTATATAATTTCAATGAAAGAGTCTGTTCCTAACCCCTACCCTATGAACCCTGACCCCTGCCCCCTTCACCGCACAGTTACTCCAACTGGAGCAACATTTAAAACCTGCACGGCCACGTCGTCGATCCAGGCTTCGCCCAGGCCGGTCAGAGCGAAGGTGACGTTTATTGTTCCGGACTGGGGCGCAATGCGATACAGGGCGAATTCTTGCCAGCCGGAGGTATGGCCCACGCGTTCGGCCAGGGCCTCGCTGCCTAGGGAATCGAAAATCATCAGCCCGTCCACGCTGCCGGTGATCGGACTGGGCACATTCACCCAGCCGTGGATGCACACGATTTGTCCGGCCTCGAGCATAATCGAGGGGCTGATGAACCTGATGGGCTGAGTTTCCAGCATGGCCGGCGGATTTTTAAGATCGTCGGCCGTGACCGATAGTCTTAATCCCAATGTTCCGCCGTGGACCGAACCGGCCATAAGGTCGGCGGCCGTTTGCACGCCCGGGCCGGTGCTCTTCAGATATCGCCACCCGGCCTGGAACATCAGGTCGAGATTTTCGAAATCGCCGCCGGCGAGCAGGTTCGGGCCGAATCGGGCGGAGCGAATGCGGTTGATCAAGCGCCAATGACAGGGCAGAGTTTGGAAATCCAAGGCGGCCGGGCTGGTGGCTAAAGATGCGAGTTTATTATCGCCGACGGCATCATCCCAGTAAAATCGCTCGACCGCGCGCAAAGAACTCATTGCCCGATCCGCGCCGAGTTTCGCGGCCGCATATTCCCGGGCGGCGAGTTGAGCGTCGCACCATTGCAGACTTTTCTGCGCGGCATCGAGCAATGCCGGCGCCGGGACTTTTGCCCCGGGCCGCTGGTCCAATTGCCCGGCGATCCTTCGCACCGTATAAAGTTTATGCACGGCCAGATCGCGATCCAATTGGGCAGCCAGGCGTCCAATGTCGGCCGAACGCCGCGTAATGCCGCTGATTACCGTTGGATCCTGGGCCAAAAGCACCTGGGCAGTCAGGCCGAATTCGGCCAAAGTCACTTGCATTCCGCCGGCCACGCGCTTGTGGGAAATGGGATTGATGCCGCCGGGATTCATCTCGAAGGCCACGGCCGATTCCGGCACTCCCGGCGCAAGGAGGGAAAGATTTTTCGCCGCCGATTGCGCGGGCACGCATTGTGCCCCGGGCGAATACCATATAGGCAACAACAATCGGGCTCGTTCGGCTCTAAGAACCACGGCGGTAACTTCTTTCTCGCTGCTCGTGCCGGTGGTCATGAAATCGCCGGCGGCAGCCCAAGGCTCGATCATTTCCAATTCCAAATTCAACAGTTGCAAGGCAAGGGCACGGTGCCGGGTCTCGGTCTCGTTCGCATCCAGCGGCGAGGAAGAAAGAAACAGCAGTCCGCGGGTGTCCGAGGCCACGGCCGTAAGGGCCATAAGCTGCATCTGTTCGAAAGAAACTTCCAAAGGCGTTGTGCCGCCCGGCTCCAATGCGGCGATCTGTTGGCGGAGAGATTCGTTGATCTGTGTCTGGACGGTGGTCCAGACGGGCGTTCCGGGCCGGGCCAGAAGCGGCTGCCGGCGGACCCACGTGCCGTAGTCGGCCAGTTCCATGCTGGTGCCCAACGGCCGCCGGTCGATAAGCAGAATTAGACTGTTGTCCAGCCGGCTATATCCGCGCAGATCGGCGCCGGGACGGCAGATCAGCGGCCGAGCGCCGCGGCGGTCCGCACTGCGAATTTGTTCGGCCCAACGGCGGGTGGATTCCAGGCGTTCGGCCGGCAGATCGCCGCCTAAGTCCCACATTAACACCGGATCGAACGCCGGCCCTACGTCGCTTAGCGCGGCCGCCGGGTCGTTGACGCCGTCGGACCTCGGCGGGCGGGGCGCAGGACAGATCACCCACAGACCAAGCTTGTCGGCCTCTTCCAGGATTTCCTGGGCGGGCAGCCGTTTTAGCCAGACCGTATTGAAGCCCAATTTCTTTAAGTCCTCCAGCGGCTCGCCCTGGTGCTCGATTGCTCGGGGGAAAAAAGGCCGTCCATCGACCGTTAGCACCGAACCCGAGAGCTTTACTTCGTGCCGCTTGGGCTGGACGGGAACAAATGACCCAGTTTGGGAAGGATCGTTGCCGGCAGACGCATTGCCAATGCGGGGCAAAGGATTGACCGAGTGGGCTTGTGCCTGGGCCGACGTGCCGACGTATCCGGCGACGTCCAAATCGTCGATCCACACGTTCGTCACGCCCGGCCCGCCGTAAACGTTCAACAAGACGGCATCGATGTATGCTTCGCGATCATCCACGTTTGGGCCGAGTTGGCCGTGCAAATAGCGGACTTGCCGGGCCAAAAGCCGGGGCACGTCGGTAATCCGCAATTCCTGCCATCGCCCGGCGTCGGTGTAACTTGTACCGGCGACCAGCGTGACTACCGGCCGGCCGGTTTTAGGATCGAGCGTCCGCGGCAATACAAGCCGGGCAAGCAATTGCATGCCGGATCGATCGGACTTGATCCACAGGCTGGGCATAAGTTCGTCTATGACTATCGGCCGGCCGACATCATGGGCAATGTGGATGTAAGAACCGCCGTTGGCCGACACGCTCAGCCACTCGCATCCCTTGCCGGTGTGTGCCTCATTCTGAACCCGGCGGTGATCGAGTATGCGATATTGGGCATTGGCGCCGGCTTCGCGCCAGGAGATTTCCGCTGCCTCGAAGCCCTCATACCATGCTGTTTGACCATGCACCGTTGCCGCGGCCGCGAGCACGGGCAGAATCAAAATCATGAATGTCGGCCGGGGAAAAAACATGAGGTCATGGGTTAGGGATTAAAACCTTGGTGAACGCATTTTTGGTGCAAATTGAAATTTGCAATCAATTGGGACTGTGGGAACTATACTGGCTGCACTTTTCCTATTACCATGTACTACATGTGCCAAAAACTTATGTGGCCGTTCCACCACATATTGGCTTGGTTGCGCACCTTGACGTAAATGGTGCTTGTATCAGGAGTTGCGAATAATATCCAGATCAAACGTTGTTTTTTTAAAGCAAGCGTTGCAGGTATGGCAAAGGAGTGTTTTTCTGTAAGTTGTTGTCTGAAAAGAAGTTGGGGATTTTTTTATCGCTTGGCACATCTCGGCACATAGCGTGCTTCTTATGAAAAACAATCAACCTTGAAGGAGATGCCAATGAGCGAATCAGTACCCGTTTTGAAGCCGAGCATCGAGGAAATTCCACGAGAAATTCTGGATCTGGCCGAGGCGATAAATCTTCTGCCCGATGATTGCCGGCAAAAAGTCGATCCGTATCTTACCCGAGTAATCGACAGCACCCGTCGACGTCGCCGTATCCTTTCCCTTGTCCAAGACGCGCTCGGTCAGCTAAGGCTGGATATGAAATATCTGGCTTTTGACCTGGAAGCCACACGCCGCGAACGAGATGAATATCGCCGGAAAATAGAAGAAGCATAAAGGATACATAGGCGAATACCTCAAAAGCTGGGTTGCGGCCTTTGTAGCGCGATCTTAGCATAAAACTATGGCCTGCTAAATACGGGCTTTATATAGGGCATCATATTTAATCATTAGTTATTTTGTTAAGTTAATCGGAAAGAGTCGGCATGGTCCACGCGAATGCCGAACAAATCGGCCAACACGCCGTTGATCTCGGTCTGCTTACTCAGCAGCAGTTGCTCGAGGTCCAGGCTTCATTTGGCGGCGGCAACGTCGGTGTGCAAGATTTCATGCAAACTCTTGTACGCCGCGAAATTCTTACCAACTACCAGGTCGAACGGCTGTTGAAAGGTGAGAAATCCGGATTTTTCTTCGACCGCTACAAGATACTGTATCTGGTTGGCACCGGCACGTTCTCCCGGGTTTATCGGGCGGTGCATTGCGATACCGGCGAGGTGAGGGCGCTTAAGGTCTTGCGCAGCCGCTTTAGCGAACGGCCGGATCAATACAACCACTTTGTCCGCGAAGGTAAGTTTGGTTGTGCCTTACGCCACGCCAATATCGTCCGCATCGACGAGGTTGTATCCCACGGCCGCACCCACTTTTTCGTGATGGAATTCATCGAGGGCAGAAATCTGCGGGACTTTGTTAAAATACGGAAGAAACTCCACCCACTCGAAGCCACCCGGCTGATGCTGGATATTGTCGAAGGCCTGCGTTACGCCTTTGAACACGGTTTGACGCATCGCGATCTGAAAATGAGCAACGTGCTGGTTTCCAGCCGCGGTCAAGCCAAGTTGGTCGATTTCGGTCTGGCATCAATAGATGAAACTCTTAGCGATGACGAGCTGGACCGTTTGCCCAATCCCCGCACGATTGATTATGCCGCCTTGGAACGGGCCACGGGCGTTCGCAAGGACGATACCCGCAGCGATATCTATTTCCTCGGCTGCATCTATTACCACATGCTGACAGGCACGCCGCCGCTGCCGGAGACCCGCGACCGCATTCAACGCCTTAGCAAGCAACGCTTTTTGGATGTGGTTCCTATGCGGAAAGTAGATCCCACTATTCCTCATTGCGTGTCCATGGTGGTCAACAAAGCGATGCAGTTGGATCCGGCCCGCAGGTACCAGAATCCATCGGTCATACTAAACGACCTTGAAATTGCCTGTCGGCGTCTGACCGAAATGGCACAGGTCACCAGCGAGGGACCGTCGCCCGATGACACACAAGTGGAGGGCGGAGATTCGTCGCTTTCACTTTTAAATTCCCCCCTACAAGGCCATACCGTGATGGTCGTGGAATCGGATGGCCAAAGGCAGGATAACTTCCGCAAGAGTTTCAAGAAGGCCGGCGCACGGGTGCTTTTGACCAGCGATCCGGGCCGAGCCCTAAGCCGGCTGCATCAAGATGCCAAAATTGCCGAATGTTTGATTATTGACGCGGAGTTTATCGGACGGCCCGCCTTGGAATTGTTCAATGAATTGACCGACAATAAAGACACTGCCTCGATCCCCGCCATATTACTGGTCGACGAAAATCAAAAAAAGTTGGCCGCCCATGCCAAGACTTCCGATCATCGCCGTGTTGTTTTTATGCCCATCACTACCAAACAATTCCACGTTTTGCTGATGGAATTACTTGGTGCAAGGGCTGAAAAAGAGGGGTAAAGGCGGGCAGTAGGGATGTCGGAATGGGGAAGGCGAAAGGGGGAAGGATGAAACCGCTTGCGGTTTCGCACCGGGTACCCTCTGGGTGACCACCCACCGCCTAAGGAAAAATGAAAACTTTCCGGTCGATTGACGGTCTGTGCGGCGACCCTATAATAATCTGGTTGATTTATAACCAGAAAAAAGGAGTAAATACATGCACCACGCCGTTGAGATTCAAGATCAAAACTTCGAAGACGAAGTTCTCAAGTCACCCATGCCCGTGTTGGTCGACTTTTGGGCAACCTGGTGCGGTCCCTGCCGAATGATTGCCCCGGTAGTCGAAGAATTGGCGGCCGAAAATGCCGACTCCATCAAAGTATGCAAGCTCAACATCGACGATAGTCCGAACATTGCGGCCGGGTACGGCGTCAGCAGTATTCCCACCTTAATGATTTTCAAAAGCGGCCAAGTGGTCGAACGTTTCGTGGGTGTCCAGCCGAAAAAACGCCTGCAAGAGGCGCTCGATCAGGCAAAATCCTGAGGCTATTTGTCCTGTAAAGCAGTGACCATTGGTCGCGGTCGTGAAAAAACAAATGGCATTACAAATCTTTTACCGCGACCGACCAACCGACCATGCCGACCAATGCTGCGCATCGGTGCCCGATGGTGCCCATTAGTGCCCGTCGCGGCTTTATGAAAAGGCAGGAAACATCTTGTCTTGTTTGTGCAGTTTCTCCATACCCTCACCCCTTCCCCTCTCCCAGTGGGCGAGGGGAGCAATTTGCAGTATTTCAGACATTATTTAAAGTTAATTTGGACATGTCGTGTGCCGATTAAGGAGTTTAGGAAAACTTTGCCGACTGCGCGGAGTTTGTCGAACGGCCGTCCTTCCTAACCTCGGGTGTGGCGCGAATATGTCCAGTACAAAAACTGAAACGACGCTGCCTCAAAGTCCTACAACAGGCATTCAAGCTTTTCTTCCGGATGCACGCATCGATGCCGCTCACTCTTTTGATGGGCAAGATTCTGATCTTATGCCGGCGGCTATAGCGAATTCATTCATTGATTCAGATATTGAATCAGTTATTGCGGATTCGGCTGAAAATGTGTCCGTTCTCGCGGCCGTGGAATTCCCGAAAGATGATTTGGCAAGTGAACAACTTCAGCGGCAAGCCGAGCAACTGGCCCATTATTTACGCGCCCGGCAGGAAGAACTCGATCATCGCGAAGCACAACTGAACGCGGAGATCGCCCAATTGGAATCCGATCTGCGCAAGGCCCGGTTGAGCCTTTCCGAACGGGAAGCCGAACAAGACGAGCGCCGGCAAGAGTTGGACAATAGGGAAAAGGAAATCTTGGAGCGATTGGAGCGATTGGCCGCGGCCGACGCCGCATTGAAACGTAAACCCGGGGCCGAACTCGAATCCGCCGGCCGTTCGGATCATCTTCCTCTGGAAAACAAGCGACTTGCCCGGCAAATGGCGGATCTAAAGGAAGAACGCCGCCGATGGGAAATTGAGCGGCAAGAGGCGGAAAATGCCTTGCAGTACGAGCGGCAACAACTCGAAGCCCGGCAAGAGGCCTCACTGCAATTGATCCGCCAAAGGGAATCCCAACTGGAAAAATATCGCGCGGCCTTGGAATCGGAGGTCTTAAAGAGTTCTTCCGGCTCAGGCGGTTCTTTGCCCGATTCCTCGGTCCGCGAACAAACAATTCAACGCGACGCCGCGCTCTTGCAGCAACGGCAACAAGCACTGGAAAAAGCCGAAAATCGTCTTGCCCAGGCCCAAACCGATATTCAAACATTTCAGGAACAATTAACGGCCCAGCGCCGGGAACTGCGCGAGGAGATCCATCAAGAACGTCAGAGGCTTGTTGCCCAGCAGCGTCAAGCCCTGGCCGAATTGGAAAAGAAACGCCGGATTTTGCTTAAACGCGGCAAGCATGTGGATCAAAGCCGTGCGGCGCTATTGCAGCTTCGCGCGGAATTGCAGCACATGCACCGGGAGACGTTGGAAATCCGACTGGCTACCGAGGAACTATGGATAAAACTTTCCGGCGCCGCCCCGCCGGCCGCATTGACGCAATCCCTGGGCCGCATCCGCAACCGCCTGGCCGAACAATATCGGCTGGCCAATGCCGAGTTGCTCAAGCAGAAAGAAGAACTCGAAGGCATCCGAGACCAATTAGTCGAACAATACGAGAACCTGGCCGAACAGAAACGGCAATTCGAACGCTGGATGGGCATCAGGCAGGAAGAAACCCAACAGCAAGCCTCGATGCTGATCGCCCGGGAGCAGACGCTTTTGCGGCAGCAAACGCGCTTCGAGGAAGAATCCGGGCGGTGGCGCGTCGAGCGGATGCGGTACGAGCAGGAAATCCGTCGGCTGCGCCTGACACTCGCCCGGCATAGCGAAGAAACCGCGAATGTTTAATCGCTGTTGCCTATTTTATATTCAAAATTCCGCATTCCGCATTCCGCATTCATAATTTTTTTTTGGGTAGTTGTTTTTTTGGCGGTTTCGGGCGACAATAGCGGCAATGCGATTGAAAAAAACGTCTTTCTTTTTGAGGTTCCAGCCGTGAGTAGTTCTTCGGTGCCGCCGATTCTAGCCTTGTTGGCCCAGCCCGTCAGCGGGAACCCCACGCAGTACATGATCGAAAAGGCCTTCGCGCATCATGATCTCGATTGGCGATATCTTTCCTTCGAGGTCGGCGCGGAAGACCTCGGCGACGCAATCCGGGGGCTAAAGGCGTTGGGCTTTTATGGCGGCCATTTCGGCGATCCGCATAAGCAAACTGTCATTCCGTTTTTGCGCATTACCGAAACCGCGGCCTTCGTTGGGGCGGTAAATCTTTTTTATCGCCGGGGCGACGTTCTGGAGGGCGACAACGTCGAAGGCAAAGGCGTATTGCAGGCGATTGGGCGGATCATCGATCCGGCCGGCAAGCGATTCATGCTCTTGGGGGCCGGAAAGCTCGCGCGGGCCACGGCCTTGGAATTGGCCGCGGCGGGCGCGGGCGAAATTATCGTCGTTAACCGCAACGAATCCCGGGCAAACGAGTTGGCCGGCCTATTGGCAGCCAAGTGCCAGGTTCCCGTTTCGGCTGCGCCGTGGCAAGGCGAGTATGTCCTGCACCTGGAAGCAGACGTGCTGATCCACACCACCTCGATCAGGCGGCAAAATGACGATGCCGTACTCCCGCTGTTGTTTGACGGCCTGAGACCGGAATTACTCGTGGCCGATGTATCCACCGATCCGCCTCAAACGCTTCTTTTGCAGGAAGCTGCCGCGCGGGGCTGCAAAACCGTGGACGGTTTGAGCATATTCATCGAGCAAGTCGCCCTGGCCGTAAAGCTTTGGACCGGCGTCGATCCCGACCGCGAAGTGCTCCGCGACGCGGTGGAAGAGTATCT
The DNA here is from genome assembly GCA_050013075.1 of Thermoguttaceae bacterium. Taxonomy (GTDB): domain Bacteria; phylum Planctomycetota; class Planctomycetia; order Pirellulales; family Thermoguttaceae; genus JBEKIK01. The sequence goes on from JBEKFZ010000019.1 coordinate 55,626, forward strand.
GGAAGTTTGATACGCTTGGGCATCGCGAAACCGCAAGCGGTTTTTTCAGTGAGTTTTTTCCGCGAGGGCGAGTCGTTCGGCGATCGGCGGGTGGCTGTGGAATAGGAAAACTTCCAGCGGATGCGGATGCGGATCGTCTTTGTTGAGTTTGGCCAGCTTGCGAAATGCCGAAATATATGCATCTTTATTGCCGGTCCGCTCGATGGCATAGCGATCGGATTGCCGTTCGTAATGCCGGCTTATGATATTTTGCAGGGGTTCCAAAAGCATGGCGAAAAGAGTGAGAATTAACATAATAAGCGGCAATGTATACACGGGCAATTGCGAGTAATCCAGAGGAGTCCGTCCACCGGCGGCCCAGGCGGCCAGAATCCGATCGCACAGGAAAAAACCGGCCGCGCTGTAAAAAATGCCGGCCGCGATCATCTTGCGGATGTGATGGAAAACATGGTGCCCGATTTCATGGGCGAAAATTACTTCTATTTCCTCGGGCGAGAAACCCTTCAGTAGCGTATCGCCCAACAGCACTCGGCGGGTGCGGCCCAGTCCGGCGAGCATGGCGTTGGCCTTGACGGTTTCTTGGCTAAGATTCAGGCGATAGACTCCTTCGATTGATAGGCCCGTGCCCGCGGCCAAAGAGGCAATCCGTCCGGTTAGTTCCGGGGCGTCGAGTTTTTCGATCTTGTAAAACAACGGCAGAATCAGCACCGGTGCCAATTGTCCCAGCAAAACGCTGACCAGGAAAAACGCCCCTGCCGCCACGAGCCACCAAATCGGCCCGGTGGTCCAGATCAGCCAGAACAGTCCGAGCATAAGCGCCGTGCCCAATGCAATGCCCAACAAATTGCGTTTGGCGTATCGCCACAGCCAGGCGGCGAATGTCTGCGTGCTCAGACTGAATCGATGCTCCAGAACGTGCCCGGAATAAAAGGATAAGGCGAACGACACCGCAATGTGTCCGGCCGTCAGGATAAGGAATAGCAGCATCAAACGAATCGAGGCATTCCGCTGCGGCAGGGAAAAACCGTTTAACCACGAATCCACCGGCCGGGCAAGCAGAAACGCGGCTACCACCAGATAGGCAATGTCGATGGCTTTATCCGCAAGCGAGCAAATCAACTCCAGCCGGCCGTAGCGTTTTGCCTCGGCCAACTCATCGGGCGTCATTCCCGCTGAATCGGGTTGTTCCTCCACAAGCGGCGAGGGCGATTGGTCGGGCAATGCTTTTGCTCCTTATTTACATATTTCTCCCCTCTCCCTTTGCAACATTATGCAACTGCTAGCAGGGAGGGCAAAAAAATGAGTTCCAGTTCGTATAATTGTCTCAGTAAATCCTTACAAGGAG
>JBEKFZ010000020.1:0-55597 GCA_050013075.1 Thermoguttaceae bacterium
GGCCTCCTTGCCGGTTAAGGGTCTTTCGTTTTTCACAAAACCCTTGTAGGCAAGGACGGCCGTTTTTGCTATATCATTCTTACTCCAAACCACTTACGACTCAGGAAGTGCCATTGGGGCGTTGCCCTGGGCTGCCATATTTTCAGCCTTTCAGGCTGATGTTGGATTTCAAACAATGGTTTATCCCAACTATCGAGATAAACATGTTTTAGATACTATGAATTATGATTTACATAATTTATCGGAAAGGTGGACGATCTCTTCATGGGTTTCATCAAATTCAGGCTTTAAGTGATGCAATGAGACGTTATACAATTGCCGCGATTGCAATAATTTTTTCCTGGCTACTCGGCGCTTCCGCCCCTGCCGATGAGACAATCTCGCTGGCTGGCCAGTGGCGATTCCGCCTGGACGCCGATAAAGCGGGTCATGCGGAAAAATGGTTCGATCAGGAATTGACCGATCGGATCCATCTGCCAGGCTCGACCGATCAGGCCGGATACGGCACAAAAACCAGCGGCCCGGCCAACGGTTCGCTCTCCCGTCCTTATGTTTATGAAGGACCGGCCTGGTATCAAACCGATTTCACCATTCCCGACGCCTGGCAAGGCAAGCGAGTTACGCTCTTTTTGGAACGCTGTCACTGGCAGAGCGAAGTTTGGGTCGACGGCCGCCCTTACGGAATGCAAGACAGTCTTTGCACTCCGCACGTGTACGATTTCGGCCAAAGGCTTGTGCCCGGCAGGCATCGGCTGACGATTTGCGTTGACAACACCTACAAAATCGACGTCGGCACAAGGGCCCATAGCGTCACCGACCATACGCAAACCAACTGGAACGGCATTATCGGCCGCATTGAACTTCGCTCCGACGATCCGGTGTGGATCGACGCGGCGGAAGTCTATCCCAACTTGCCGGAAAAAAAGGCGGATGTAAAGATCACGATACGCAACATCACGGGCAAGCCCGTCGCCGGCGAAGTAAATGCTGCCGCCCGTTTGATCGGGGACAAAGAAAGCGGTCCGATTGCAGCGGAAGCGTCGGCCCGGTTCGAGCAAAGCGGCTCCGAACAAAACCTTTCAATCGCGCTTCCCATAAGCGATATGAAATTATGGGACGAGTTCAATCCGGCTTGTTACCGACTAACGCTCAACCTGTCGGCCAAAAGCGGCGACGGACAATTTCAGGACCAAAAACAGATTACCTTCGGCATGCGTCAAATCGGCACAAAAGGCACTCAGTTCGTGCTCAACGATCGGCCGATTATGCTTCGCGGCACTTTGGAATGTTGCATATTCCCGCTTACCGGGTATCCGGCCATGGACGTAGAGGCATGGCGGCGCCATTTCGAGATCGCCCGATCGTACGGCCTGAACCATTTCCGCTTCCATTCCTGGTGCCCGCCCGAGGCGGCGTTCATCGCGGCCGATCAAACCGGATTCATGCTGCAGGTGGAAACGCCCGTGTGGACCGCGCTGGGCAGCAATCCCAAAACCGACGCCTTCGTCAACGCCGAAGCCGACCGCATACTGGCCGCATACGGCAACCATCCGTCGTTTACCATGCTTTGCGTGGGCAACGAACCGAAGGGGCGGATGCAGGAATTTCTCAGTAAGATTGTAGCCGCCTGGATACAAAAAGATTCCCGCCGGATATACACCGGGGCGTCGGGCTGGGCGGAAGTGCCCGAAAATCAGTATCACGTCCTGTTTCGCATGACCAACGGCGGATTGCGGATTCACGGGCGGCGCTTTACCAAGGATAATTCATCGACCGACGTGGATTTTTCGGCCTACGTTAAAAACTACGCAGTGCCGCTGGTGGCGCACGAACTGGGACAGTGGCTGACTTATCCAGATTTCGGCGAAATCGCCAAGTACACGGGCGTGCTCAAGCCGCGCAACCTGGAATCGTTCCGCTCGGTCATGGCCCAACGCGGCATGTCTGAGCAAAACGCACAATTCCACTCGGCCAGCGGACGGTTCGCCTGGCTGATCTACAAGGAAGAAATCGAGACGGCCTTGCGCACGCCCGATTTCGGCGGATTCCAGTTGCTCAGTCTCCAGGATTTTCCCGGTCAAGGCGAGGCGCTTGTCGGATTGATCGATTCGTTCTGGGACACGAAGCACATTCTCACGCCCGAGCAAATGCGGCGATTTTGCGGCCAGACCGTGCCCTTGGCGCGGTTTGCGAAATTCACTTGGACCGACGATGAAACTTTTTCCGCCCGGTTGTCAGTTGCCCATTATGGACCTAAAGATCTGCCGGCAGCGGTCGCTTTTTGGAACATTACCGACTCGGCCGGCAAGGAAACGGCCTCCGGCAGCCTGGCACCGATTGATGTGCCGACCGGCGACACTCTTAACCTGGGCGAAATCCGCTGGACACTCGGATCGATCAAACAAGCGGGCGCTTATAAGCTCACGGTCGGTCTGAAAGGCACGCCCTTTGTCAACGATTGGGATTTTTGGGTATATCCCAAGCGGTTGGAAATGCCCGTTGCCGAGGAGGTGATCGTCGCCGAATCGATTACCGGCGACGTGACCAAAGCCCTTGAAGCCGGGAAAAAAGTCCTGCTGATTTCACCGGGCAATGCGGACGGCAAGTTTTCCGTGCCCAACAACTTTCTGCCGGTGTTCTGGTCCTTCACCTGGTTCCCCAATCAAAAAGCCACCATGGGAATGCTCTGCGATCCAAGGCATCCGGCATTGGCCGAATTTCCCACCGATTTTCACAGCAACTGGCAATGGTGGGAATTGGCCAACCGTTCCCGGGCCTTTATCCTCGACGACACGCCGGCCGATTTCCGTCCCATCGTGCAGGCCATCGACGACTTTCACCGCAACCACAAATTAGGCGCGGTTATCGAAGCCCGGGTAGGCCAGGGCCGGGTAATTCTCTGCGGCATGGACATCCAAAATAATCTAGATTCGCGTGGCGTGGCCCGGCAACTCCGCTACAGCCTGCTGAAATACATGAGCAGCCCGGCCTTTAATCCCACACATGCCCTGGACATGAAATCGCTGCGAAATTTGTTGCAAAAATCTTCCGGCGATGTGGCGGGGAATCAAAAGCAGGCTTCTGACTAGGCTTTTGCAAATTTCAGAATCGAGGTTCCCTCTCCCGACCAACCTTCGGTTGGTGCCCGGAGAGGGTTAGGGTGAGGGCTGTTGGCCGAAAAACGGCTTGCGTGCTTGTGTGCTTTTCCCATACCCTCACCCCCTGCCCCTCTCCCAAAGGGAGAGGGGAGCAATTTGCAAAAGTCCAGTTCTGACCAATAATGGCTAACCATCGAATTTGCAATGCGTTACGTCAATTCCGCCCGGATATCGAACCCCTGCGGCCGCCCTTGCGTAGTGAAAGGATCGGGCAATTGGAATTGGCGCGTTTTGCATGAAGAGGAGCCGAACTTGAATCGGCTGCTCGATGTCTTGGTTATAGAAGTGCACTATGTTGGTGCAGCAGTTAAACTGCTGCACCAACATAAGAAGAAAGGAGCCTTCAATGTCTCGACATGCGGTCTTTTTGCAAGAATGCCCGGTATGCGGCCGACCGCTGGAAATCCGCAGGGAATATCAGCATAAAAAAGTAGCTTGCCCGCACTGCGGCGGTTGGTTCACGGCCATCGACGCTCTGCGCCATCCCCTGGACGTTTGGAATCAAGGCAACCGCTTGCTCCACAGGGCGGATCAGTTGCTGGAAGAGTGCGTCGCCGGTAGTTCCGCAATGAATTAGCCAGGCTGATGGGGAATATCGACGGGCGCCGTCATTGTAACCGTGCTTCTGGCCTGTTTCGCACTTACGTGGAATCCATAGCGGCCTAATTCCACAAGGCAGAAAATAATGGCGATCAGCAGTGCGGCCACGGTCACGGCCAACATCACGTTATACGGATTGGCGACGCTCAACTTGTTCAGCAAAGATTTTAATCTTGACGGCGCCGGAACCGCTGCGCTTTCAGGGGGAACTGATTCGGTTTGCTCGGGTTTTTCCTCCTCAGCGGCCGCCGCCGGCTCTTTTTCAGCCTTGGCTTCCGGTCCCTGCTCGGGCAAAGGCTGCTCAGGCGCTCCGTCGGCAAGCGGTTCCAACGAACCGGACAAATCCCCGGACAGAGTCAGCTTTTCAAAATCAATTTTTTTATCTTCAGGTGATGACACAATCGCCTCCCGGCTCTGGGCTGATAAGACATGCAATTTCTATTTAAACCTACCTTCACAGGCGGACAATCTCATCAGCCTGTAAATTATTCCTTCACTATTTTAATTATAATTGCCCAACTGCAAGTCTGCGAGAATAACAATCTAGATTAAACATTACACACCCCCCGCATTTACTATAATTGGTACCATTATATTGTATGGAGGCAATCAATATCGCGTTTTCTTCTCAGAGCCGGGCCGTGTCGGGAACCACCTCAGAGCCGGGCCGTGTCGGCCCGGATTACCAGGGCGACACGCCCCGTCTTTGATTTTTTCCAAGACATTCTTGTTCTAAAACTCAATAGCAAGCAGACATGGGCGGTTGCCCTTGAAAGACAACGACGACTTTCACACAATGAGGGCATTATTCCAACGGCATTTTTTCAATCAGAGCCGGGCCGTTTCGGCCCGGAATTTACTTAGGAACGCAACCGCGATATGTCCCCGACCGATGACTGGCGTTCATTGTATCCGTTCGAGTCGCACGAGATCCGCCTAAACGGCCTGCGCTACCATTATCTGGACGAAGGCGCCGGGCCGACGCTGCTTTTGGTGCACGGCAATCCCACCTGGTCGTTCATGTGGCGGGAAATCGTCCTGGCGCTAAGGGGAAAGTTCCGGCTGATCGTGCCCGATCACATCGGTTGCGGATTATCGGACAAACCCCATCCGGCGCAATACTCATACCGGCTGGCCCAGCGCGTGGCCGACCTGGGACGGTTGATCGAGTATTTAGATTTGCAACATATCATGCTGATTGCACACGATTGGGGCGGGACAATCGGCATGGGCGCGGCAGTGGCCGCGCCAAAGCGGTTCGAGCGATTCGTGTTGATGAACACGGCCGCGTTTCTCGCCAAGCGATGTCCGTTTCGCATTCGGCTTTGCCACCTGCCCATTGTAGGTCAAGTTGGCGTGCAAGGTTTGAATCTCTTCGCCAAGGCGGCCTTGGATCAAGCGGCGGCAAAACAGGATCGTATGACTCGCGCGGTCCGCGCCGGAATGATCGCCCCTTACGACTCCTGGGCAAATCGGACCGCCGTTTACCGTTTTGTGTGCGACATACCTTTGCGCCCGAGCCATCCCACATATCAAACGCTCCTGGATATCGAAAAGGGCCTGGCCCAATTCAGCCGGCACCCGGTTTGTTTGATCTGGGGCATGAAAGACTGGTGCTTTACGCCCGAGTTTTTAGATCGTTTTTTGGAATATTTCCCCCGGGCCGAGGTCCATCGCCTGAGCGACGCCGCCCATTACGTCGTGGAAGATGCATACGAGCGGATTATCCCCATTTTGGAAAAGTTTGTGCCGCATTAGTATAATAGTTTGTTCCAGAGTGGGCAGTAAACTGCCCACCCCTGAATCCCTATTTACCCCGATTCCTTATTTCCCGCATCTTTATTTCCTGCATCCTGATCCCTGTCCCATTTTCACTGTCCCCTGTCCCCTATTTACCCATGTCGGACTTTATTATCCGCGTTGACGGCGACGATTTGTTTTTTAGCGCGTCCCATTTCATCACCTTTGAGGGCGGCGGATGCGAATCGCTGCACGGGCACGATTTTCACGTGGCGGCCGAGGTCCACGGCCCGCTGAATCCCAGTCAATATGTCCTCGATTTCATCATTCTGCGCGAGATCGTTAAAGGCATCCTCCAGGAGTTGGACCATCGCGTGCTGGTGCCCCGGGATCATCCGCGGATCGATCTGAGGACCATCGACAAGGAGTTGGAAGTGGCGTTGGGCGCCCGACGTTGGGTCCTGCCCAAGGACGATTGCCTGTTGCTGCCGGTGTCCAATACGACGAGCGAAATGCTTGCCCAATATCTTGCCGGGCGGATATGCGAGGGTTTATCCGGGCGGAATATTTCCTTGCCCAAGGGCATCAGGGTCGAAGTCCGGGAAAGCGGGGGATTTACGGCGATATACCGGCACGGGGGCAATGAGTAATTTTGGCTCTTCCGGTTTTAGCTGCAAAACGCGAGAAAAACGGCCTTCAGGCCGAACGTGATTTCTTGTAGCTCGGCGATGGTCCGCCCCACCGCCTCGGACGCCCGGTTCAGGTCCAGCCTCAGCCGGTTCCAGAGCATGTCGGAAGACTGCACCCCGTAGCAGCGTTTGGTAATCACCAGGGCCTTGCTGTTGATGCCCTTGGCCGACCCGCCGTCCGCGCGCAACATAGCACCGCTGGCGATGTCCGGCCAATGGCGAAATCCCGCCGCGCAGCGATCGCGTCTTCGCGCGGGGCAAACGTACAGAAGATCCTTACAGCACAGCAAAACAGTTACGACGATAGGGCCGCACGAAGGCCCTTCTTTTGGTGGAAGGCAAATACCCCGATATTCCTTGGCCCGAGAGGCATCCAGCCCCTTGCAAATGGCGCTACGGTATGATATTCTAGCGGCTACTTTCTGGGGTCATGTCCTTGGACCATGATGAGGTAGCGTCAGTATACCTAGCCCCGTTGCTCGCCGTGCAAGGCATCACCTTACCGCGGGCCGTTCGTGGGCCTATGCGTTTTCCCTTGTGTGTAATCCGCCGCGGATAGCGGATTGGTCTTCAAGGACGGCGATGGTTTTCCTGCAAAACAACCCAGAACGATATGTATGAGCTAATTGGCAGGTCAAGATGGGCAGAACAAATCCGAAGTTCGATTGAACGGGTAGCAGGATATCGCTGTAACATTTTAATCGAGGGACCCAGCGGGACAGGTAAGGAACTGATTGCCTCTGCTATCCACCAATTAAGCGGCCGCGTCAAGGGGCCTTTCGTGCCTGTCGATTGCACGTCGATTCCTTCCGCGTTATTTCCCAGCCAGCTTTTCGGGCATGTCAAAGGGGCTTTTTCCGGCGCCGAGCACGATACACTCGGCAGTTTCCGGGCGGCCGAAGGCGGCACCATTTTTCTCGATGAAATTGGCGAGCTTAGCCTGGAACTGCAATGCCAATTGCTTCGCGTCATCCAACAGCGAGCAGTCGTTCCCGTGGGTAGCCATAAAGGCATCCCCGTCGACGTTCGCGTGCTTGCGGCCACTAACCTTCAATTGGAAAAAGAGGTCCAGGCCGGCCGATTTCGGCTCGATTTGTTCTATCGGCTCAACGTGGTGAAACTGACCGCCACGGCCCTTAATGAGCGCATCGAGGACATCTCGCCTTTGTGCGAGCACTTTCTCAATTGTTTTTGCATCGAAAACGGTCTGCCACGCAAGCATCTGTCGCAGTCGGCCGTCGGCTTTTTAGAATTATGCCAATGGCCCGGCAACGTGAGGCAATTACAAAATGTCCTGGAACGGGCGGTGGTGTTTACCGAAGACGACGAAATAACCGACCGGCATCTGATGGATCTGGTCGAGCCGGAGGAGAAGCGGTCGATTTTGGATGCACAAAACAACGACGAATGTCCTGTTCGGTCCGCGCTTCCTATAACACTTGACTTCGTCGGGCCGCAAAAACCGCCCTGCTGTCAATGCGGCGCATCTTGGCCCAAACTCAGCGAGTGCGAACGTCGATTAATCCGCGAAACGCTGGAGAAAACCCGTTACAACCAGAGCGCGACGGCAAGGTTGTTAGGGATCGACCGGCGTTTGCTCGTGCGGAAGATCGAAAAACTCGGCATTCTGCTGCCTTTTTCTCGCAGCCGCGCCGCCTAAGGCGCATTTCTCGCCAACGTGTAGGGTGCGTGGAGCGAACCCCAATAGAGATGGTGCGTTACGCACGGAGTATTTTACTTGTGCCAATGTCATTTTATATGTGACAGGGTTCGGGCAACGCACCATTTTTCAAGAAGTTCCCTGCTGTACGCACCCTACGGGTAAGAAATGCGGGCTAATAGGCCGTTGCGCGCCGCATGTCTGATCGACATGCTATTTTGGCTCATCGCGATGCGACCAATTTGGTATAGCGTCGATCCATTTTGGCATAAGTCTTTTGTTTCCGCTTTTTCCGCTGTTCTTGGCGGTTAATTTTCGCAAGCCCTGTCGTGAGCGGGAGTTGCACCCGGCAATCTACCGCGTTTTTACAATTGGCATCGCGGTTGCTTAATCGAAAAACAATCTTTCGGAAATGCACAACACCAAAAAAAGAAAGGGGGCGAACAATCGCGGCCCCTCGCCGCGGCCTAACAATCGAGGAGGACTTTTTACAATGGATTCAATTTTGACAAACACAGAAGACCTCGGCGCGATAACGGTGGCCGTGGTCGATCGGTGCCCGGACGACTACGCCGACTTGGTGAGCGACGCTCGAGGAGCCGGTATCCGTTGGCGATTCGTTTCCAACGGCAACGAAGCTTTGCACATGGCGCGCACGCAGCCGGTGGACCTGTGGATGGTCAATAGCCATCTGCTTGATATGTCTGGACTGGACGTATGCGCTTTGTTGAAAAGCCGCCTGGCTCAGCCGGTCATTTACGTGGTGACCGACAATTACGACCAGGCGATCGAACGAGAGGCCCGCATCCGCGGCGCAGCGCTGTTCGGATGCAAGCCTATATGTACGGAATTGATCAGTCAATTGACCGTTCAAAACCGGAAGCCCGTAAACGGCCGGCGGAAGTTAAGCCCGCAGGCCATGGCGCGGCCGCCCACTTAAACCAAAGCCTGAGGCCGCTGCGGATAACACAACATTTTCCACCTTTTACGCCAAACATGGGAGGTTCCAAGCGGATAAACATATTATGCAAAGCAAAGTAAAAAGTAAGTGGTGCGCGCCTAATGTGGTGCGCACCGCCCTATAAAAAACAAAAAAAGAAAATCGGGGTCAAAACCCCATGACAATAGGCGGCGATTAACCGAGTTCGGAAAGGAAATTCGAAACTGTACTGAACGGATAAAAAATATTTATCGACAAACACGGCGATGCGCACCTAATTTGGTGCGCACCGCCCAAACGAAAAAATCGGGGTCAAAACCCCATAACAATAGGCGGCGATTAACCGAGTTCGGAAAGGAAATTCGAAACTATTTTTTCACGGATTGGAATGGCCCTTACAAGTTCAATCACAATTAACATTACGAAAAGGAGGCAGCGAAATTATGAACTAGCAAACGCCGAAACAAAAAAGTCTTTCGGTGATAGTGATAAAAAAGTGCATGTTTGCGAAATGAGTGCGGTCGGGCCGTGCCCGACAAGAGTATGTGAGTTTTAACGTGTTTTTGTGTGTGTTTAACAATTTTTTCAACATTAACGGCGGAACATTTCCGCCATCCAAAAAGGAGAAACAAAAATGAAACTTTCAATGATTGCAATAGTGGGTGTGGCGGTGCTGCTGCTGGCGATCGGCTCGGCGGCGCAGGCGACCGTTGTGTACCAGAACGGATTTGAGCCGACGACTTATACCACCGGCTACCTCGTTCCGCAGGACGGGTGGCATCAGAATTGGATTCGTCCTCTTGATGGCTTCACCGTTGAGAACAGCATCTATCAAGGCACCCAGGCGGTGCAGGCGACTTTAGAGTCCAACGTGCAGTCGACCGATGAGCGTACCTTTCCCTCGGCGTTGCCGGTGGGGCCTACGGATATCATGACCTTTAGCTTCGACGTGTATCTTACCGACGCTTGGGTGAGCTCTTCTATAACTAATAACTACCACTACGTGAGCTTGTATCTGTCTGACGAAAATCGTGACCTCTATGGCTTTGAGTTAGGGAAAACACGTCAGGGCGTTAACTATATCACCATCAACGTGGACAACAATTCTCCTCCTGATGTGGTGATCCCCTACGATCTGAGTTTGATCCAGAACCAGTGGGCCAATCTGAGTTTGGTGGTGGACAACGGGACGGGGACGGCCCAAGCCTACCTGAACGGCGTTTCCTTGGGCGATCCCTTGGGCGGTCCGGGGAACCACAACTTCTATCCCGGTGCGCTTACAGACAGCCCCATTATATATCTCGATCTAGCAGCGCAGATGGGGGGCACGCTGCCTAAGCCTGCCGCCTATGTTGACAACGTATCCGTGTCGATAGTTCCCGAGCCGGGCACGCTGACGCTGTTAACTCTGGCCGGATTGTCCGGTTTGGCGATGGCATGGATTCGTCGCCGGCGCCTCAGCGGATAATAAATATATCACATACCGGCGGTGCACGCCGAGTCAAGGCGTGCTCCGCCCTGTGTGAACCGGCCATTCCGGGGACACCATATACAACTCCGAATAATTGCGTATGGTCTCTCCAAAATAGCCGTAAATATTCAACATTCAATCAACACATTACGAAAAGGAGGCTTAGCGAAATTTATGAACTAGCAAACGCCGAAACAAATTTTCGGTGATAAAAAAAGTATGCGTGTTTGCAAAATGAGTGCGGTCGGGCCGTGCCCGACAAAAGTATGTGAGTTTTAACGTGTTTTTTGTGTGTGTTTAACAATTTTTTTTCAATACTAACGGCGGATCATTTCCGCCATCCTAAAAGGAGAAACAAAAATGAAAACTTTAGTAAAAGCGATCAGTCTCAAAATGATTCTAGTGTTAAGTGTGGTGGCGGTGGTCGGGCTGGCTTCGGCTGCGGCGCAGGCGGCGACCTGGACCTTCACCAACGCGGCAGACTATTATGTGAGCGGAGACTCGGGGACCCCCCCGCTGTACGTTAGTTACTTGCCGGTTATTACCGTAGGTGTAGGCGCGTATGTTCCTGCACGTCCCTACATAAATTCAGATGACGATCCACCCTATGGTTCGGATTGGGCCGCCGTGTTCGCCAAGGTCAATACCCAGCTTCCCCTTCTCAAAGTCGGCGATATCATTGGCGGCGGGTTCACGCTCAGTGGCATGAACCACCCGGATGCAGTTTACGGCAGCCTCTATCTTAGCCCAACTGGCGGCTCTGGCGCCGACGTGCTGATCAATCTTTCGATGACGCGGACAGGGTCGAGTGGAGACTACGTCTATACATTCGGTCCCGACTCCCAGGCGAATGTGTTGGTGTCCCCGCCCGATTGGGTTTACGCGGAGCCTCAGGGCAGTCTCGATTTCGCCGATGTCATCAACTGGGCCAACGAGAATTCATACAGCGGCTACGCCGCGTTCTTCGGCCCGCAGATCGGCATGAGTAACACCTCTGATACTACGTTCACTGTTTCACAGATAACACTGGTTCCCGAGCCGGGAACATTAACCCTCCTGACATTAGGCGGGCTAAGCGCGTTGGCGGCCGTTTGGATTCGTCGCCGGCGACTAAGCGGATAACAAATATATCACTTACCGGCGGTGCACGCCGAGACAAGGCGTGCTCCGCCCTGTGTGAACCCTAAAACATTTATCTTACAACCCAACAGCGAGGTAGCGAAATTATGAACTAGCAAACGCCGAAACAAATTTTCGGTGATAAAAAAAGTATGCGTGTTTGCGAAATGAGTGCAGTCGGGCCGTGCCCGACAAAAGTAAGTGAGTTTTAACGAGTGTTTTTTGTGTGTGTTTAACAATTTTTAACAACATTAACGGCGGATCATTTCCGCCATCCTAAAAGGAGAACCAAAAATGAAAACTACATTAGTAATTTCGATGAGTGTGATTTTGCTGTCTATGGGCTTGGTACTTTGCCTCGGCGGGGTGGCCGCAGCGGCGCAGCAGTGGTACGACATCACATTTACGGGTGTCGACGTCTGGACGTGTTCGGCGGACAATGCATTGCAGGCGCGATACGATCAGGCAGCGCCCAGGCGCTATGCCACATATTTGCCAGACGGAAACGGCCCTCGGGTATTGCAGGATACGACGTACGGCATCAATGGATTGGTTACGACAGGGTTCGATGCATGGGCAACGGATTCCGGCTTCGCCTTCGACGAGATCAACCTCTGGGGTGCGGGACTAACGGGAGACTGGAACGAGACCTTGTTCTCGGTAGGCAACTCCGATCCGGGCGCTGAGGGTGTCAGTTCCTGGAAGGTGATCCAGTCGCCCGCGGGCTGGACGTCCGGGATCGTGAAGGGAAACGACCTTTGGTCCGCTGATGCGACCCATGCTTTCCCGGTTTGGCGCTCAGGAACCGGTCTGGCCCTGGGCGTGGGGAATCTGTACAACCCCTCGTTTGTGTATGAGTTTCAAGTGCTGGTTGATCCGTCAGTGCTCGACCCGGATGGGAAGCTGCGTGTGTTTTTCGGCGGGTTCAGCGACGACAATCAGAACACGGGACCCGATAATTACGAGGTGTCTGGCGTGATGACCTTGACCGCAACCGCCGTTCCCGAGCCGGGCACGCTGGTGCTATTAAGTCTGGCCGGATTGTCCGGTTTGGCGATGGTATGGATTCGTCGCCGGCGACTAAGCGGATAACAAACATATCACATACCGGCGGAGCACGCCGAGATAAGGCGTGCTCCGCCCTGTGTGAACCGGCCATTCCGGGGACACCATATACAACTCCGAATAATTGCGTATGGTCTCCCCAAAATAGCCGTAAACATTCAACATTCAATCAACACATTACGAAAAGGAGGCTTAGCGAAATTATGAACTAGCAAACGCCGAAACAAATTTTCGGTGATAGTTATAAAAAAGTGCGTGTTTGCGAAATGAGTGCGGTCGGGCAGTGCCTGACAAAAGAGTGTGAGTCAGGCTCTTCCCGACAAAAGTATGTGAGTTTAAATGTGTTTTTTGTGTGTGTTTAACAATTATTTTCAACATTAACGGCGGATTATTTCCGCCATCCAAAAAGGAGAAACAAAAATGAAAACTTTAGTAACTACAATTTGTGCAATGTGTCTGTGTGTTACCACCACGTGGGCCGGCACCAACTACAGCACTACGTTTGAATCGCCGGCGTTTACGACGGGCTCAATTGGCGGTCAAGACGGTTGGACTCTCTTCGATTCACCCGCAAATGTTGCAGATATCACTACCGCCGCTGCTCTTAGTGGCAGCCAGTCCCTGCATATTGACACCAGCCTTGGCAATGGAGATGTCGTCCGTCTTGCCTCGCCCACCTTTGACATCGTCGGCGAGTCTACTTGCATCTATGGCCAGCATCCGGCCACAAACAGTGTCTCGTACGACTTCTGGTTTCGCACCGAGAATACCAGTGCAGATACGGGTCTCTACGTCAGTTCGTCACTGGGGTGCGCTGCCTCCGTCCGCAATACCTGGTTGGGCATCTTTGAAGGCAGTAGTTTTAATCTGACTTTCGGGAACCTCTACGTTGGCGCCTACGATGTCGACGCCAGTGGAAATTTTCATGGCACATTCAGCCCATCCCTGGTTTGGGGCCAGTGGTATCATGCCAGCGTGGACGCCACGTTTGTAGATGGGCAGAACAACGACCAGGTCCACTACCAGCTTTCGGACAGCAGCGGCGATCTATTGTGGGATACCACCATCGGATCATGGGAGAACTACTATGTGACAGATCCGACTGCTGAGCAGTCTCCTGGGCCTATCGCTTCCAATCGAGTCAGTTTCGGCTGGAGTCCGCAGTCCGGCACTGAAGGGCTTTACGTCGATAACTTCTCCGTCGTTCCCGAGCCGGGCACGCTGACGCTGTTAACTCTGGCCGGATTGTCCGGTTTGGCGATGGCATGGATTCGTCGCCGGCGCCTCAGCGGATAACAACAAATATATCATCATAGCGGCGGTGCGCGCCGAGACTCGACGCGCACCGCAGTAACAAAAATCGGGGTCAAAACCCCATAACATATAGGCGGCGATTTACCGAGTTTGGAAAGGAAATTCAAAACTATTTATTCAGGGATTGGAATGGCTCTTGCAAGTTTAATCAAAATTAACATTATGAAAAGGAGGCAGCGAAATTGTGAACGAGCAAACGCCGAAACAAATTTTCGGTGATAAAAAAAGTATGTGTGTTTGCGAAATTAGTGCGGTCAGGCAGTGCCTGACAAAAGTGTGTGAGTCAGGCACTGCCTAACAAAAGTATGTGAGTTTTAACGTGTTTTTGTGTGTGTTTAACATTTTTTTCAACATTAACGGCGGATCATTTCCGCCTTCCAAAAAGGAGAAACAAAAATGAAAAAGTTAATTACAATTATTGTGGCAGTGGCCGTGATTACGGCTGTTAGCGGAATAGCTCACGCAGCGGTGACGATTCAACTGTATGCCTCACCAGCACCGAACTACTATGGTTCGCCAAGTTGGGATGGTTATGTCACCAATGTCATTGATTCCTTGCAGGCCGGAAGTACATCGAAAGGCAATCCAGCTACAGACCCGACAGCTTTTTACACCATTAGTCAGTATGTAACTACTGACATAGCCGTCACAGGGTTCAATAGTTGGAAAGGCATCGCCAATCCATCATCTCCGTTCGATAACGAACTCGGACAGCGACTGCATTTCCCATGGGTCATCTCCAGCGATACGGGGCTGAATGATATCAAACTGTCGAACGTGGGGAATATGGACATTTATTGGAAAGATTCGGATGAAACAGTGGAATCCGCGGCCTTCGGGGACTCATCTTCTTTCCATTTTGATGCTTATTCTTCCACTAAGATTGGAATTATGGCGAATGGAACGATCGTGAACAGCGGGAATTCCACCCAATTGGTCAACAAGATTATCTATGTAGGTTACGGTATAGCATGGGCAGCCTACCATGATACGACTGGAACGCTGACCGACCAGCAGGTTTTGGATAACTTGTTGGCAGATCTTGGCGATGGCTCACTGGAGTATATGCGGGCCACTGTAAACTATTACGATGATTTAGGTGGATCTCTGGCTGGCGCAGAGTTGACTATTGTTCCCGAACCGGGCACGCTGACGCTGTTAGGTCTGGCCGGATTGTCCGGTTTGGCGATGGTATGGATTCGTCGCCGGCGACTCAGCGGATAAATATCAATGAAAAGCACAAGCGGTGCGCACCTAAATGTGGTGCGCACCGCCCCATGCGAAAGTAAAAATAAATTTATCTTACAACCCAACAGCGAGGTAGCGAATAAAATGAAACCATTCTAATACTAAACTCGAACACATAAGGATTCTACACAGGCAAGGAAGTCAGCCAAGTAAATTCAGACGGTGCGCGCACAGACGCGGCGCGCACCGTCCTCTTTAATAACCGGGGGAAAAAGCCTTTTCCACGCAAATTTATCCGCCACGACGATCTAAGATGCGATCTAATCCGCTTTATATATGAAGTTTTAAGAATTGCTGCTTTTTATTAATTGTAGTTGTATGGGCTTTTATACCCGAAAACTACGCGGCCAATGACTCACCGTCGATATAATACCCGAACCCTCCACGACGGCGATGCCGTTGTCGCCATCCCCGAGCCGGGCACACGCCGGTGCT
Organism: Thermoguttaceae bacterium; assembly: GCA_050013075.1. GTDB lineage: Bacteria > Planctomycetota > Planctomycetia > Pirellulales > Thermoguttaceae > JBEKIK01. The sequence goes on from JBEKFZ010000020.1 coordinate 15,440, forward strand.
GTTGGGCATGGGCGGGTTTGGCCTGCTGGCCTACGCATGGCGTTGCCGCCGAAGCTGAGATTCGGTGTGAAATCTGATTTTCCACAAGTCCTGCCGGGGCGTTTCCCGGCAGGATTTTTCATGCGCAGGTGGCCGCAAGGCTCGGCCGCTGCCGAAAACCAGACAGGCCATGAGTCCGCCGTCGGCTTGTGGCCTGTCTGCGTTTTGCTTCGCTCATCTTCACCCTTGCAGCGGCAGAAGCCTTCGCTTCATCCCCGAGAAAACGCGGTGTTCGAACCTATTACCAGAAGAGCCGTAATTCTTTATTGCACGCGGAACGTTATTAATCTAAACTAGAATATATGACTGAAGAAAAAATACGTCGTCGGGTTGCGTACGAGGCCGCTCGGTTGATCTACACCCAGGAGGAGACGGGCTACTTTCAGGCCAAGCAAAAGGCCGCCCGGCGAATCCGCGGCGTCGGCATCCATGCGGGCAAATTGCCCGGCGACGGGGAAATCCGCAAGCAAATCCCGGCCGTGGTCGAGGCCGTCGAATCGCTTAAACGCGATCATGCCCTAGCGCTAAAAAAAATCTCTAAAAAACATTCTTCCAAGAACGCGTCGTCCACGAACGAACCCATCGACCGGTTTCGCCTGTACGAGTTATTGCTCTTTCCCTTGGAAAACATAAAGGAAGATCCTAAAACGCATCCCGAAGGCGATGTTTTATATCACAGTTTGCAGGTTTTCGAGCTGGCCCGCGATGCCTTGCCTTACGACGAAGAGTTCCTGCTTGCGGCATTGCTGCACGACGTTGGCAAGGCCATCGACTCGCGCGATCACGTGGCGGCCGGCCTGGAAGCTCTAAGCGGCCATATCACGCCCCGCACCGCCTGGTTGATCGAACATCATACCGAGGCTTTATCGTTGCGAGGCGGCACGCTAGGCGCGCGTTCGCGCAGGCGATTGGAAGCCGGGGAAAGTTTCGAGGAACTTATGCTCCTGGCCGAATGCGACCGTCAAGGCCGGGCGGTCGGAAGGGCCGTGGCCGACGTGCCAGAGGCCCTGGCATACATCCGCGGCCTGGCCGAAACTTGCGGCGAATAATTTTTTATTAATCACAATTCAAATCCGTGCTCCACCGCATGTTTACCCTATGGGAAAACGTGCTGTGTTTGTCTCTGACCGCTCAGGTTTGAATTAGAATACGTATTCCATTGGTTCTTCGCGTCGGATAGGCTATTCATGCCCAAGCGTAAAAAATCTTCCGATAAACACGCCACCGGAATCCGGCTGGAATCCCCTGGCACATCGGCAAAGGGCGTGTCGGCGGCAGCGGCGCTGATCGCCCTTGCCGCTTTGCTGGCTTACCTGCCCTCGCTTAGCGGCGGATTTGTCTGGGACGACGATCTCCTGCTGACAAACAACTACCTTATCAAGGCCTCCGACGGCCCGCACCGGTTCTGGTGCACCACGGAAGCGAAAGACTACTGGCCGGTAAGCAACACCACGTTCTGGATCGAGTGGCGGCTGTGGGAGATGAACCCGACGGGTTACCACGTCAGCAATCTGATATTGCACGTCGTCGAGTCGCTTCTGATTTGGACCATCTTGCGGAAGTTGTCTATTCCCGGGGCTTTTTGGGCGGCCGTGATCTTTGCCGTGCATCCGGTGAACGTGGAGTCGGTAGCCTGGATCGCACAGCGGAAAAACACGATGGCGATGCTGTTCTTCCTGTTGTCGGTTCTGTGGTATCTGAAGGCCGAGACGCACACGGCAAGCGCGAGCATGGCCCTCGCGCCTTCCCACGGAGGACCGTGGGAACGAGTAAGCATGGAAATCTCCTCGCCACTCGCCACTCGCCACTCGCCACTTTGGTATTGGCTGAGCCTGGCGGCGTTCGTATTGGCAATGCTCAGCAAGGGATCGGCGGCGGTTTTGCCCGCGCTGCTTTTGGGCATTGCGTGGTGGATGCGTTCATCGGAGACCGTCCCAGTTTTAGAGTCAACGAAAATGGCAAAGAAGATGGGACTGTCTCCTTATATCCGGCGGGATTTGTTGCGAACCACGCCGTTTTTCGCGGTGGCAGTCGTGCTGGCCTGTTTGAACGTGTGGTTCCAAACACACGGCAGCGGAGAAGTGATCCGGACCGCCGGTTTCGCGGAGCGCCTGTTAGGGGCCGGGTGCGCGGTTTGGTTCTACCTTTACGAGGCCCTTTTGCCGATCAACCTGGCGCCCATCTATCCGCAATGGCACATTCAAATCGGCAATCCACTGTGGTGGCTGCCGCTCTCGGCGGTGTTAATCATTGCGGCGGCGCTATGGACGTATAGAGAAACCCGGGTTCGGCCCTTGCTGTTTGCCTGGGGGTTTTTCTGTGTGGCGCTAGTGCCGGTGTTGGGCTTTACGGACGTATTATTCATGCGATACTCGCTGGTGGCGGACCGTTATCAGCACATCGCCATTATCGGAGTGATTGCACTGGCGGCGGCGGGCTTCAGCGCATGGCGTCAACGGACTCGGGCCGGAACGCACGGGGCGGCGACCGTCGTCGCCATAGCGGCAGTGGGAGTTCTCGCATTTCTGACTTGGCGGCAAAACGAACGCTACCGGGACGAGATTGCACTGTACCAGGCAACGCTGGATAAAAATCCAAACAGTTGGATTGCCAATTACACGCTGGGTTTCGCGCTGGTTGAAAAAGGACGGCTTGAGGATGCGGTCGAACACTTCGAGAAAGCACTTCAGCTCAAAACCGACTTCCCCGAAGCCCACAATAACCTGGGCGCGGTATTGGCCCGAACCGGCCGGCCCGGCGATGCGATCGAACATTTCCGGCAAGCCTTACGGTCGAGGCCCGATTACGTCGAGGCCCGCATCAACCTGGGTGCGGCTTTGGTCCAAACAGGTCGGTTTCCGGAGGCGATCCGACAGTACGAGCAAGTCCTGCTGCTCAGGCCCGACGACGTCGGGGCCTTATACAATATGGGCAACGTATTGGCCCAGACAAATCGGCTTCAGGAGGCAATCGATCTTTACAAACAAGCGCTACGGCTCAAACCCGATTATTCCCAGGCCGCCAACAACCTGGGCATCGCTCTGGTCAAACTCGGCCGGCTGCAGGAGGCTGCCGAATACTTTCAGCAAGCCTTGGTCCTAAAACCGGATAACCCCGAGGCTCTATACAATCTTGGCAATATATTGTTTAGAACGGGTCGGCTGCCGGAGGCGATCGCACGTTACGAACGGGCGCTGCAACTCAACCCCGAATATCTCGAGGCCCACAGGAATTTAGGCGACGCATTGCTTCAAACAGGCCGGCCCCGGGAGGCGATCGAACATTACCGGCAATTATTGCAGCTAAAATCCGACATACCCGCGGTTTATTACAATATGGCCTTGGCCTATGCACAGATGCGCCAATCCTCCGAGGCCATCGCCGCGGCCCGGCAGGCCCTGGAACTTGCCCGATCCCAGGGGCAGACCGGGCAAATCAAACAAATCGAAGATTGGTTGAATTCCTACCGCGCCGGCCTTACGAATCCCCCGTGACCAAGGCTCTATTCCCGTTCGACTTGGCATTGGGACAGCGCCTTTCGTAATTTTTCGCCGCCATCGGCAGTAATTTCTGTTTGCCGAAGGGTAATCGTTTTGAGATTTTTTAACCTGTAAAGCCGGACCAATCCGGCGTCGGAAATTTTCGCGGACGATAGGTCCAGGGTTTCCAGGCCGGTCATTTTGCCGAGATGTTCCAGGCCCGCATCGGTGATTTCGATTTCGGCGAGGTTAAGATATTTCAAGTTCGGCAGTTTAACGAGTTGCCGCAATCCGTTATCGGTAATTTTGGTCTGCGAAAGATTCAGCCATTGGAGATTGATCATTTTGGATACGAGTATTAACGCCTCGTCGTTGGCGCCGGTTCCATTGAGATCGAGTTTTTTCAGGTTCACGGCCCAGGCCAGGTTCGCCAGCCCTGAGCCGCTTATGGGCGTATCGCGCATGGAAAGCTGCTTGAGTTTTTTAAGGCCTTTTAGATAATCCAGCCCGTCGTCCGACACGCTGTAGCAGCGGAAGATAGTGAGGTCTTCCAGGTCGGGCATGTTTTCCAAAACCTTCAATCCCATATCGGTGCAAGTGCAATCCTCGATCGACAGCGACGTCAGTTTGGTCATCCCGGCAAGATGGGCCAGGCCGGCGTCGGTCACGGCCGGGTTTTGAAGTTTCAAAGTCTTCAGTTCGGTTAGACCCTTAAGATGCTCCAAACCGGCGTCGCCGATCCTTGAGCATCCGCGTAAATCCAAGAGCCTTAGTTTGTCCATGCCTTTAAGTTCCGCCAATGCCGCATTGCCGATGTTGTTATACAACAACGAAAGATTTTGCAACTGCCGCAAGTCCTTGACCACCGCCAGGCCGGCGTCGGTCATTCGCGAAGTACGGCGGAGATTGAGCAACTTGAGATTGGGGAGTTTTTTGAGCACCAAGAGCCCTTTGTCTGTAAGCGCGGTATTTTCCAGCACCAATTGATTGAGGTCCGGAAAGGCCGCGAGCCGGGCCGCCCCTTCATCGCTGATTTTTGCGCCCCACAACGATATTTTTTGAATCCCCGAAAGCGCCGTAAATGTTTCGACGTCCCGATCGCTCGCCTGGCGCTCCAAAAGATCGATGCCGATGACTTTTCCATTTGCGTCATATTCAACGGCGCCGTGCAACTCCCCGACGCGTTTGATCGCGGTTGCCGCGGCGTCGTTTTCGGTTTTTGCATCGGCCGCGGGCAATTTATCTCCGGTTTTATGCCGCGTTTCGGCGGCTTTCCGTGTTTGCTCGGCCGCGGCTTTGCACTCGGGGACGGTCCGTCCCGGAAGACAAATCGCACTAAAAACAAGCATCGCGAATAAACGACGATACACCGAACCGCTCCTTTTCGAATATCGTAATGATATTTGGCCGTCAATGTATCACGGCATACCACAGCCTAACTGAGAGAAACCCGGATGGCAATCCTCCCTCAATGTTGGTGGTAATAATATGCCGTCGAAGATTGCCTGATCCAAGAACGTCTGACAAATTGCGATTTATATGCTTCTTCCATCTTGCCGTTTTACGTTTAACAGTTTAACCTGATGTGCACGGTATAGTCCACTGCCTACCGAGCATTTCCCACCATAGCGCCATTGCCCAACAGGAGTTTAAGGCCATGTCAAATAGATCGAATCGTCGCCAATTTTTACAAAGTACGGCTTTAACCGGCATCGGCTTTTGGATTGCCGCGCATAGCAAAGCGGAAGAGAGTAAATCGCCAAACGAGCGCGTTGCCATAGCCGGCATCGGACTGGGCAACCAAGGCAATACGGATACGGATAACGTGAGCAAACTTGGAGACATGGTCGCCATTTGCGACGTGGACGAAACTCGGCTTAACAAGGCCGGCGACAGGAAATTTCCCAAGGCCCAGCGATATACCGATTTCCGCAAGATGCTTGACGAGATGGATAAAAGCATCGACGCCGTTACGATCAGCACTCCAGATCATATCCACGCACCTGTCGCTTTGAAGGCCATGCGCATGGGCAAGCACTGCTATTGCCAGAAACCCATGACGCGCAGCCTGTACGAAGCCCGGCTGATGGCCAAGGTCGCCCGGGATATGAAAGTCGCCACCCAAATGGGCAACCAGATGACGGCCAATCCATCACTTCGAAAAGCCGTGGCACTCATCCAGGCCGGTAGGCTCGGCGTGCCCAAGGAAGTCCACGTCTGGACGAATCGGCCTATATGGCCGCAAGGCATTCCAAGACCCGAACCCGGCACTTGCCCCAACTCGTTAAACTGGGATCTTTGGATCGGGCCGGCCCCAATGCGACCCTATGCCGAAGGCTACCATCCCCGTAACTGGCGCGGTTGGTGGGACTTCGGCACCGGGGCACTCGGCGACATGGCCTGCCATACCGTTAACATGCCGTATTGGGCGTTCGATCTTCGCGACCCGATCACTGTCCAGGCTGAAACTTCGGGCCACAATAAAGACAGCTACCCGTCGTCTTCTAAAATCGTTTATGAATTCGCCGCCACCGACAAACGCCCGGCCGTAAAATTATACTGGTACGACGGCGGCAACCTGCCCGACGAACACGTCATCGGGCCAATGTATGATCTCTACAAGAAAGAGATCGGAAAAGACAAAAAATTCCTGATAAGCGGGTGCATAGTCATTGGCGAAAAGGATACCCTATATGTTCCCGGCGACTACGCGGAAGAATCCATGAAACTCTCAGGCGATAAGCCGCTTCCTGAAGTGCAATTCGTCAAATCGCCCGGCCACTACGAAGAATGGATCCGGGCCATCAAAGGCGGCGAGCCGGCCAAGTCGAATTTCCCCGACTATTCCGGACCGTTGACCGAAACCGTGCTCTTGGGCAACCTTGCCGTATGGGTGGCCGACAAAGGGCGCGGCGAAAAAATCGAGTGGGACGCCAAAAACCTCGAATGCACCAACATCAAGGGATTGGAACCGCTCATCAAGCCCAACTACCGAAGAGGTTATACGCTGGATGTGTAATCGCCGCGCGTGCGCCGCTTAAAACTTCACGCTTTCAAGCGTTTGCCGCAGCACCTCGGCGCTATTGCGCAGCGATTGCAACTCCTTGGGCCATAGTTCGATTTCGCACGTGCCCAGGATGCCGTTGCGGCCGACGACGGTGGGCACGGAGATCGACACGTCGCGCAAACCGTAACAGCCTTTTTGCATACTGGAAACCGGTAATATCCGCCGGCTATCCAGCACAATGGCGTGAATCACCTCGGCAATCGCCAGCCCCACGGCAAAACCGGCGCCGCCCTTTTTCTTGATTACATCGGCGCCCGACGTTTTGGTTCGGGCAAAGATCTCGCCGGCTATCTGCGGGGTCCAGGCCGGATGTTTTTCCAAGGGCAGTCCGGCCACCGTCGCCCCGGACCAGATGGGCACCATGCTGTTGCCGTGTTCACCCAGGATCAAGGCCGATACCTGCGTGGCCGCCGCCGATAGTTTCGCGGCAATCAGGCTGCGCAGCCGGATCGTATCCAAGAGCGTGCCCAGCCCGATAACCTTTCCCGGCGGCAACCCCAGGCGCTTGGCCGCCGCGAAAGTGAGAATATCGACCGGATTGGATACCACGAGAATCAGGGCGTCCTTGCCGAGAGGGGCTTTTTGCACATCTTCGAGAATGCCGTTGAACAAAGCCACGTTGCGGTTGATCAAATCCAACCGGCTTTCGTCGGGCTTGCGGCGCAGTCCGGCCGTGATGCAAATGCAATCGCTATCGGCAATCTGTTCGTAGCCGCCGGCGTGAATTACCTGGTCGGCCGTGACCGAGGAACCGTGCATCAGATCGAGCGCCTGTCCTTCGGACAACTCGGCATTGACGTCCAACAAGGCGATTTCCCGGACCAGCTTGCCAGTCTGCAAGGCAAACGCCGCACACGAGCCGACCAATCCTCCGCCGCCGATAATGCTGATTTTCATGTATATTCTTTTTCCTTGTTCCTATTTTTGTGCGATGATCTTTTCATACTCATCATGTTTGCCGATCCAGAACCAAAAGAACATGTCTCCTTCCAGAAGGGCCATAGCCCGAAATCCCGAATCTATCCTCAAAGACCATGCTTGACCGACCTTCTTAAAACAGAGGGAGGGGTGTTTCTGATTACTCTTCCATAAATGATAGACTTTCCTCGCCCTCTGCTTTACTTCCGGCGGCAAACAGGCATAGGATTTCCAGAATTCAGAAGTTGTCGAGGACTTCATCAAGCGGTTTTGTCCTGCCGGAGGAAATATCCTTGCGCGCCCGGTCGATTATATCCTGCAAACGACCACCGGGAAGACAGTCTTGCTCCATTTCCTTGTCCCATTCGTCAGATTGCTGTATTTCATAGTCAGCCAACCAAACCAGAAACTCATCGAGTTGAGCCCTGGGAAGGGATCGGATTTGGTCAGCGATTTTCTCGACTATAGCAGTCATAACGTTTTAATTATAACACCAATGGCTGAAAAATACAAATCCCCATTAGTTGAGAATTTTAATGCCGGCTTAACATCGCCATCACCTTGTCGGTGACGGCCTGAATCAGGGCTTCTTGTTCGGCGGTGGCGGTTGCCGCGAGTGCCGGAGAAGATGAAGAATCGGCGGCAGGTTCCCCGGATGATGCTTTTTTCCCGTCGAACGAAGGCGGCTGGAATAATTTTGGGGCCACGCCCGTGTCTTTCCAGCTTTCGCGGAACACGTCGTTGGCGCAGATGTCGCAGTTCTTCATTTCCAAGCGCGGATCGGCAAAGCCCCACTTGCCTTTCAGCTCAAGAAGGGCCTTGGCCTCCGGCTCGGTGAAGTAATTGATGTTGCCCAAACCCCGGGCGAGCATCAACATGCGGCAGTAGGCATCGAGTATCTCCGTCCACCAAAAGGCCTTTTCCACCGTCTCGCCGAAACTGACCGTGCCGTGATTGGCCAAAATAATTACGTTCGTCTTATGCACGAAAGGCAGGATCGTATTGGCAAATTCCTTTCCGCCGGGAATTTCGTACTTGGTTATCGGCACGTCGCCTAAAAATATTTCCACTTCCGGCAATACGCACTGCGGCACAGGCTCCCGGGCGATGCCGAACGCCGTGGCATGCGGCGGATGGCAGTGCACGATCGACTTTATCTCCGGCCGCTCCTTCATGATCGCCAGGTGCAGCATGATCTCGCTGGTCCGTTTACGCTTGCCCGAGACCTGCTTGCCTTCCATGTCTACGATGCACAAATCGTCGGGTTTCATATAACCCTTGCAGATCATCGTGGGCGTGCAGAGCACCTGGTTATCGGCTATCCGGTAAGAGATATTGCCGTCGTTGGCGGCCGCAAAGCCCTTTTTATAGAGCCGGTCGCCGATGTCGCAGATTTCTTGTTTGATTTTTTGCAGGTTCAACATGGTTTTCCTCGGGTGTAGTTTTAAGTCGTAAGTTTTCAGTTTTTATCAAACACAACTTAAAACTTATAACTGATAATTGGAGTTTTGCAAAAAACAAAAACATAGTTCCCTCTCCCACTGGGAGAGGGTTAGGGTGAGGGCTTTTGGGCGAAAAATGTCTTGCCTCATTTATGTGACTTTCCCACGCCCTCACCCCCAGCCCCTCTCCCAAAGGGCGAGGGGAACAATTTGCAAAACTCCTGTGATAACTTAAAACTTATTCAGGCAATTCATAATCCAAAGTATCGAGTATGGCCGCGTTGTATGCGTCCAACGGGATAATATCGGGATGAAACGGCACGGCGGCCTCGCGGCCTTCGCTCACCCCGATGCGACAGCCCGCGCCGGCGCCCAATTCGTCCAATACCACAATGTCATCCAATCGTTCTTCAAAACGGCCGGCCAGATTATCCCAGCTCAAAGGCGTCGCCAGTTTGAACTGCTTGCCGGCCAGACTCGGATGCCGGCGATTAAGCGTGACCGTGCCTATAACATCCGCAATTCGCATGTCTTCTCCGTAGGGTGCGTGCAACGCACCATGGTAGCTAAGTGGCGACAGTACAATTGTCGCTCCAACCCATTATTGTTTCCTCATAATTCGGGTGCGTTTCACGCACCCTACTTTAATCGTTTTCTAAAAACCTCCGGGCAGGGGCGGACGCCGCCGCGGAAAAATTCTCCGGCCATCCGGGACAATTTGAACAAACCGACGCTTTGCGGATCGACGATCAACAAATTCGCTCCGATTGAGCTTAGATCGGCTTCCAGGCTGTTGTCGTTGCTCGCCAACACCGCCCGCACGCCCGCAAGCCGGTTGGCCAAACATATCGCGGCGGCAGTGTGTGGCGTCAACAGCAATCCCAGCGCGTCGCTTTTGGACAGTTCGGCGGCCAGTTGATCAGTCGCGGCCAATATGCAGTCGGTCTTGTGACATTGGACCTGAATGCCTTCGCTCCGCAATGAACTCGCCAGGAGTTTTGGATCCAGTTTGGTTCGGGCGGCAACGACGACCAATCTCGGCGGCGCGACGGAGGTGTTTTTCGCCGGCAAAGCGCGGGATAGTTCAATGTTTCGTTGCCGCAATGCGTCGCGCACGGCCGGGGTAACGACCGCCTGCGGACCGACCGCCACTTGACGTATTCCGTCAAGTCGATCTGTGATTTCCTCCATCGTCACCAATCGTGCCGATATCACCAGTTCGCCGTTAGTTGACGGAACATCGGCGCCGCGGTTGGCTTGCTCAACCGTGCTTTCGGCGGCACTAGAATCTTCAGGCCCGGGCGCGCGCTTCAATTCCGCGAGCACTTCGCGCACCACGCGCTCGATGTCCAAGGGAATGTTCGTCATTGGTCGGGAATCCCCAGTACGGTCCAGCGAACCGGCGATTTGTCGTTGTGGAGAATTTCCCGGGCGCCGATGCCGTCGCTGGTAATCATCACCATTTGGCCCAGTCCCGCGCCCAGTTTATCTACCACCAGGATCGGGTCGCCTTCGATCGAGTGCCCGTCGGCCTGCAGAGCCATGACCAACAGCAGCTTCGTTCCTTCCATCGAAGGGTGCTTCACCGTCGAAGTCGCGATGCCCATTACTTTGGCGAGATACATGTCATTATTTCAATTTTTTAAACAACATCTCGTTCCCACGCTCCGCGTGGGAACGGACGGTCAGCGAGGCGTCTATACTTTTTACACCTGTGTATGTGATCACAAACCATAGGTTCCCACGCGGAGCGTGGGAACCAGTCAATGGTATTATTTCCCTAAAATTCTTAAATCGTCGATCATCGCGCAGCGGCGTTCGCGGGTAAACGTAAGCGGCGTGGTGATGCCCTCGCCGGTCGGACCGGCAATGGAAAAGGAAACATATCCTTCGCCTCCGAGTCCCAAGCCCGCCATGCACGGGCCGTTTTTCACGAAAATAGTGGTATCCATGGCCTTGCCCATCTTGGTCATGTTGTGGACGTTGGTCGAGTGGATAATGGCTGTATGGCGGAAGGCGTGCTCGCTGAGCCGGGCCTTTTCGATGGCTTCGTCGACGTCGCGGCAGCGGACGAACGGCAGGAAGGGCATCATCTGCTCGACCGGCACGAACGGACTGGATTCATCCGTTTCGCCAAAAAGGATTTCCGTTCCCGATGGAACCGTCTTGCCGATGGCCCGGGCAAGTACGGCGGCGTCGCGGCCGATAAAATCCTTGTGCGGGACGTCGTGTTTTTTATCGCCCTCGCCGACCGAGGCAATGGCGGCCTTCGTCAAGGCCGCGACTTCCGTGGCCCTTAGCCGTACCGCCCCCGCGCGTTCCATCGCGGCCATCATGGCGTCGAACACTCTTTCCACGACAAAGACCTGTTTTTCGGATATGCACAAGAGGTTGTTATCGTAGGCGCCGCCTTGGATGATACACCGCGCGGCGCGATCGAGATCGGCGGTTTCGTCGACCACCACCGGCGGATTGCCCGGACCGGCTACAATCGCCCGCTTGGCCTGCTGCATGGCCGCCTTGGCCACCGCCGGCCCGCCGGTGACGCACAACAGGTTGATGTCGGGATGCTTGAAGATCGCATTGGCCGTGTCCAGCGTGGGCTCGGTAATGACGCAAATCAGGTTGTCGATGCCCAGGTCTTTGTAAATTGCCTCGTTGTAGCGCCGCACGCCCTCGGCGGCCACGCGCCGGCCGCTGGGATGCGGATTGAATACCACCGTGTTGCCGGCCGCGATCATCGAAACGGCGTTGCCCGTCAGCGTGGGCAGAGAATGTGTTACCGGCGTAACGGCCCCGATCACACCGAAGGGGGCGTGCTCGATAACGGCCAGCCCGTGGTCGCCGCTGAAAACCTCGCTGTGCAGAAATTCCACTCCCAGCGAGCGCTCGCCGAGGATTTTCAGCTTTTCGATTTTGTGTTCCAGCCGGCCGATCTTGGTTTCTTCCATCTCCATGGTGCCTAGTTCCACGCACTGGTCGATGGCGATGCGGCGGATATGGCCGATAATGCGATTGCGGTCTTCCAGGGTCCGGCGCGAAAGCTGTTCAAAGGCATCTCGGGCCGCGGCAACGGCCTGGTTCACGTCGGTGAACAAGCCGAAGCGGCCTTTGGTCCCGCCGCCCACATGGGCGCCCGCGCCGTTGGCGCCTAGGCGCGTGATTACCTGCTCCACAACGCTGCGAATAAGTTTTTCATCGACTTGCATGGTTAATTCTCGTTTTAGCTGTCAGCAATCAGCTTTCAGCTATCAGTAATCGGTATTCAGTATATTCTGTTGACTGCTGATTGCTGACTGCTGATAGCTACTTGTCTTTTTGATACACGCACGATTGCCCCACGTGGACCGAATCGATGATGCCGATGATCACGGTATCGATGGGCAGGCTTTTTGTTTCAGGAGTCAAGCGGGCACTGGAGCCTTGGGTAATCAGCACAAACTCGCCTTCGCCCGCCCCGACCGTATCGACCGCCACAAGCGACCGGCCCGTGGTCACAAGGGAATCGCGGTTTTGAGGATCGAGGCGATAAGGCTCGACGACCAGCATTTTGTGTCCTTTCATCGACGACACTTTTTGGGTGGCCACGAGCGATCCGGTGACTTTGGCGATAAACATGATTCAACTCCCCGATAAACTTCTTTGTTGGTATGGCAGTTGTACTGCCATCCCTTTGTTACGCATGGCGGCGGCAGTTCAACTGCCGCCCCAACTTTCTTTATCTCCGCATTAAAAACTCCGCCGCCTGCCGGGCGACGATCAATTCTTCGTTGGTGGGCATGACCCAAACTTGCACGCGGCTGGTCTGCGCGCTGACTTTCGCCTCGCCTTTGGCCGACAGATTGGCCGCCGGATCAAGGACGATTTCCAATGACTCCAGATTTTCGAGCACGGCCGTTCGGATCGAGGGGCGATTCTCGCCGATGCCGCCGGTAAACACGATCGCATCGACGCCGCCTAGTTCGACCATATACGCCCCCAAATAATGCCGCACGCCGGAGGAGAATACATCCAGTGCCAATTTTGCCCGGGCGTTGCCTGTTTCGGCGGCTTGGATGATGTCGCGCAGGTCGGAGCTTATGCCGCTTAGGCCCAACAGCCCGGCCTGATTCGCAAGCATGTCGAGCACTTGCTCTAGCGACTTGCCGGTCTGTTTTACAAGCACCGGCAGTGCAAAGGGATCGAAATCGCCCACCCGATTATTCTGCGGCAATCCGCTCTGCGGGCTAAAACCCATGCTTGTCGCCACGCTCTTTCCGCCGCGGATAGCGCACAGCGAACTCGATCCGCCCAGGTGGCAGGAAATGATCCGCAAATCGCGGCGGCCCAAAAGCTCGGCGGTTCGCTCGGCTATGTAACGGTGAGAAGCCCCGTGAAAACCGTATCGCCGCACCAGGTACTTTTCCGCCCATTCATAAGGAACGGCATAGTAGCGGTTCCGCTCGGGAATGGTTTGGTGGAAATCGGTTTCAAAAACCGCAACCAAGGGGATCTCGGGCAGCCGCTGGGCCATAAGACGCATGGCGTTTATATAAGGCGGATTATGGGCCGGGGCCACCGCAACGACTTCTTCCATGGCGGAAAGCAATTCTTTGTCGACGAGATGGACTCCGCTTAGCCGACCGCCATGCACCGTCTTGAAGGCAATTGCCGATAGCTCCCCGGCTTGTTTTAGGCAGCCGATATCGGGATCGGTCAACTGGACTAGGCATTGCCGAACCGCTTCGACGTAATCGGGCACGCGGAGCATCTTTTCCTGACGCTTCGCACCGATCTCGACAACACACTTGCTCTCGGGCGAGCCGATCCGTTCGATGCCGCCGCGCGCAAGCTGAATATTGCCGTCTATGTCGAACAAACGGTACTTGAAACTCGTCGAACCGAGGTTGGCCACCAATATCTTCATGGCATCCTTTCTCGGGAATTAGAAATGTGGATCGGTAAATAGGATAGCGAGCATTTGAAAGAGAATTGCGCGAAACCGCAAGCGGTTTCATCGGTTCATCCAGAATTCATCATTCTGAATTCATCCTTCATCCTTCATCCCTCATCCTTTCAATCCAATTTCCAATTCCTTGTCCGTTAGGACAAATAGGCGGCGATCACGCCTTCGGCCGGGCGGGGGATAATATGGCTGGCCACCAGTTCGCCGACTTGCGAGGCCGCGCTAGCGCCCGCCTCTACGGCGGCCCGAACGCTCCCCACGTCGCCGCGGACGACCGTGGTCACCAGTCCGCCGCCGATCTGAATGCGCTTGAGTATCTGGACGTTGGCCGCCTTGGCCATCGCATCGGTCGCTTCCACTAATGCAACCAACCCTTTTGTTTCTAACAATCCAATGGCGTCTTGCATTGCAGGTATAACCTTTCTTCGCTAGGATGGTTTGTAACAATATCCGAACTTGAACCCTGACCTCTGACCTCTATCAATCGGTCGAGGCTTGTTTGACTCGCGCCGGCAGGACCACTTCGAGGTCTTCGTGCGGACGCGGAATAACCTGTACGCTGACCACCTCGCCGATGCGTCCGCCCGCGGCGGCGCCGGCATCGGTGGCGGCCTTCACCGCGGCAACGTCGCCGGTCACGAAGGCCGTAACCAGCCCGCTGCCCACTTTGTCCCAGCCCATGAATTCCACGTTGGCCGCTTTCAACATCGCGTCGCTGGCTTCCACCAGGGTCACAAAACCCTTGGTTTCGATCATGCCCAACGCTTCCATTACTTTTCTTGCCATGGTTGATATTCTCCTTGCGGGAAATTGGGTAAATATTTGGTTTACAGTTTTCGGTTATCAGTAATCAGTTTTTTATTCAATATTTGAAACCGCTTGCGGTTTCGCGTTATATTTTCCGATGCTAATTTTCATCCGATAAAAACTATAAATTGCTAAGTGTGAACTGAAAACTGACAACTGATAACTGACTACTATTTAAATAACTCCACTTTTGTTGCGTGATCGATGTCGCAGGCGTTGCCTTCATCGGTGTCGATGTGCACTTCCAGCTTGATCTTCTTGCCCACGCGAACCAACATATTCTCGAATACCGCCGGGCAAGAGGAAAATACTCTCAGCGACATGAGATCGTTGTTTTTCACGCCGAAGTATTCGGCATCGGCGGGGCCCATGTGTACGTGCCGCTCGGCGCGGATCACTCCTTTTTTCAATTCCACCACGCCCTTGGGCCCGACCATTACGCAGCCCGGCGTGCCTTCGATGTTGCCGCTGGGCCGAACCGGAATGTCCAGCCCCAGCGATATGCTGTCGGTAAACGCCAATTCCACCTGGCTCTCCCCGCGCGTGGGACCGAGCACCCGGACCGTCGGCAACATTCTTCGCTTAGGACCCACGATCATCACCGTTTCTTCCGCGGCATAATATCCGTCCTGATACAGATCCTTCATCACCGTCAGCTTGCGACCCGGACCGAACAGGGTTTCCACGTGCTCGTCGGTCAGATGCACGTGACGCGCGGAAACGCTTATTACCAGGTTCGGTTTGCCCGGTGGGCCGCCGACCTGGGCCAGCACAATCTCCCGGACAACCCGCTCCACATAACTTCGATCAATAGGCGCTGCGGCAATGCTCATGGTTTAAGTTATCAGTTTTCAGTTATCGGTTTTCTGCTTTCAATTGTTGGGGTGGCAGTTAAACTGCCACCCCAACAGATTCAGTTGATGGTATTCACTGCACTATCGCCGCAACGTGCAACTTCACGCCGGCTGATGTTATTTTTTCTTTCCACTTGGGGTCGATTCCGTCGTCCACCACAACATGATCCACTTCAGCCAACGGACACAAATGGGTTAAACTCTGTCGGCCGAACTTCGAGCTGTCGGCCACCACGATCACCTCGTCGGCCGAGTGCATCATCTGCCGCTCGGCCTCCACGATCAGCAAGTTATTGTTAAAAAAGCCTTCCTCGTTGATTCCGGCCACGCTAAGGATGGTCTTGCGCACCCGAACCTTCGATAGCATTTCCACGGCATAAGGTCCCCGGGCAACGCCCGTGCGCGGACATATATTGCCGCCTACCAATACTAGGTCGCTGCTGGTATCTGAGGCGAACAAATTAGCCACCGGCAGCGATGTGGTTACCACGTGAATCGGCCGGCCAACGAGCAATCTCGCAACCTCATAGGTGGTACTGCCGCCATCCAAAAGTATGGTATCGCCATCCTCGACCAACTCCACCGTCCGGGCGGCAATGGCCTTTTTCTGCTCCCATTGCATACTCTGCCGGGCATCGAAATGGGGGAGCATTGGGGAGGTTCCAGTATAAAGCACCCCGCCGTGAATCCGCCTGGCGCAGCCTTGGGTTTCCAAATACTCCACATCTCGCCGCACGGTCGATTCCGAGACCTCCAGGGTCTCGGCCAATGCCGGCAGCGATGCGAATCGCCCGACACGCACAAGCTCAAGCAGCCGATTTCGGCGTTCTTCGGCAAGCATGACTATTCCATCCTTTATTATGTGGTAATGATGGGCCTATTTCACATTATGCCATATTTATAAAATATATCAAGCATTATTTATCATTATTATGGAAGAATTCTGCCAATTTCTACCACAATATCACCATGGGACCGTTTATTCCAAGATTTTTTATTGATTTATTCCTGCCGCTCTTGTCATAAATACGAAAGCCGCCCTCAAAACACATCGGGTTTATCAAGAACCCAGAAAATTCACCGGTCGCAAGCGACCAGGCTAAACGGCCACTATATACCCGAGAAGCTGCTTTAAAGTTTCTTTAGAAAGGTCTTTAAGGCTTCAAAGAATTGATCGGGCGGCAGGTCGTTGTGGTCGTGGTGGGGAAAAACCAACAACTGCTTCGGCTGATTGGCTGCATCGAATAACTGGCGGCCGAATTTGATGGGCACAATCGTGTCGGCTTCGCCGTGCATATCGAGCAGCGGCCCTTTATAGTTTGCGATCTGCCCGAGGGCATCGAGTCGGGTCCGCATCAGCAGGCGGACTGGGAAAATTGGATAGTGATACGCTGCCACGTCGGGTAGGCTGGTGAAGGTGCTGATGAGAGCCAGCCCTTTTGCGCCGTCCTTTGCCGCCAGATCGACGGCCACCGCGCCGCCCAGGGACTCGCCCATCACGACGATATCTTTTTCGGTGATATTTTCGCGCTTGGCAAGCCATGCCCGTGCGGCCCGGGCGTCGGCCAGTATGCCGGCTTCATTGGGCTTGCCTTGGCTGCGTCCATACCCGCGATAGTCGAAGATCAGGACCGAAGCGCCCGCGGTGTTGTGCAATTTTTCCAAGATGTCCGCGCGATTCGTAATGTTTCCGGCATTTCCGTGACAAAAAAGAATTGCCGCCAGAGGCTTTTCGCGGGGGACGTACCAGCCGTGCAGTTTTGTGCCGTCGGCGGCTTGGAACCAGGCGTCCTCGAACGACAATTCCCAAGGCTTCCAGTCGCCGTCAGGATATCGAGACGGAAAGAAAATCAGCGAGTTTTCGAGGAACATCATGCACACCAATACCAGAAGATAGACAACCGCCAAGGAACGGATCAGCCGGAGTATCCGCTGCCGCCAAGGTTTATTTACACATTCAACCTCATGCCCTTGCACTTGGGAAGAAGTAGAGGGATTATTTCCCATAAATAAGGACAAATTAGGTATATTATTGACGAGTATTGCGAAACCGCAAGCGGTTTATTTGCGAAGAAATCCAAACCAAACACCCCGATTAGCGGAAGTGGTAATTCGGATTTTTGATGTCGAAATCGGCGTCGGTGAATCCGTTGTTGAGTTTCAGATTCAGATATGTGTATTCCTCCAACAATTCTGGAGTGCCGCCGGGTTCCTTCGGCCAATCGTACGACTCGTAGCGGATGGGTATGTTAAGCTCGTCGTCGACGAAGATGCGAGCCAAGTGGAAGCGGAAGTTTCGCCGCGGCACCGGATGCACGACTTGGATGCAGGTGCAAACGCGGTATTGGTTTGAGCCATTCTTGATCTTCGCGCCTTTGAAAAACTGGACTTCGCACTCGCCGAACTTGACGTCATCCTGGGCTACCTCGACCAGGCGTTTGGTAAGATTTAGAATTCCCAGTTCAGTCAGCGGATAACGTTGGCCGATCATGGCGACCGGTCCGTCCGGCTTGATCCTTACGGTCCCGAACATTTTATCTTTGATTCCGACCGTGTGCGCGAACATGAGGCCGTCGTTTGCTCTTTCGATGTAAATCACTTCCTGGCCTTTAATCTTGGCCGGGGCCAGGAAATACATATATACGCTAAAGGGTTTGTGGCGGATTTTAACGAACATGTGATCGTAATCGTTTAGTTTTCCGTCGATCCGTTCTCGTTTAACCACGGTGGCCGAATAGTCCGTGATCTTTTCCAGGTTGCCTATGCCTTCGTATGCCCAACGCAGGGCGGGCATGAGCGGATGTTCATTGGCCTGGGCAGGTCCCAATTGCGGGGCGGGCGCCTGGGAGAGCGATTCCGCTCGTTCGGCAACTTGATAGGCATGCAGTGTACCGGTAGATTGCCGGCCGGGTGCGGGGCTGTTGCCTTTAACGCCTGTATCCGGGGCAACTTGGGCCAAAACCAAGGAAGCAGGCAAAAGACACGTCAGCAATAGCGGTAATGCCAGGCGGCGAACGATTTTACACAACATCATGAAAAAAGCCCTCCTTGTGGGGGCATCGCGGCGGTTGGTTGCATTTTAATTGCCAGGCGAGCAATTTGGCGATGTCCAATTTTCGTCCTTGAAATCCTTATTCCTGAACCGATGGCAGGCACGGTTGATAACGGTAGCAATTTTTATGCCACATCCGTCCTCGTCAACTTTGTCAAAGAAAGAAAAAGGACGGAACCTCCTGTTACTACGGCTTTAGCGAACTAAAAGACTATATTATTGCCTTCATTCGGCGCCGTTCCTACTTGGACGTTATCGCAAATCTTTTTGGACAGAATTACAATGTTTCCTTTTGTAGGGTCTAATTACCCAACCGTTTATTCAGGCTCTACCCAAAGATTCAACATTAACTAATACAGTTTACCTATTTTCAATGTACTTGGGGAGGTCAGTTTCTTGACACTTAAAAAGATCAGCATTACGCCCATTTTGTCGGTCCCATTCGAGGAAAACGCCTATGTGGCTCATTTGCCCGGGCGCACCGATTGTTTGATTGTCGATCCTGGTTTTGAACCGGAAAAAATCATCGATTACCTTGAAAGAAGGGGCTTGAACCCAGCCGCTATTCTCATCACCCATGCTCATAGCGACCACATTGCCGGCAACGAGGCATTGAAAAATCGCTGGCCTGAGTGCCATTTGGCCATCGGCGCGGCCGAGGCCCAAAAACTGACCGATCCGGGTTTGAATTTGTCGGCCATGTTTGGCTTTAAATTGATCAGTCCCCCGGCCGACATAACACTGCAAGACGGCGAATTTTACACTGCCGCTGGAGTCAACATGCAAGTTCGGGCAATTCCCGGCCACTCCAGCGGACACGTCGTTTATCTCATCGAGGACTGCGATCCTATGATGGTTTTCGTGGGCGACGTGATTTTCGCCGGCAGCATCGGTCGAACCGACTTTCCGGACGGCGATTTCAATCAACTGGCCGATGGCATCCGCAAGATACTATACACGCTGAGTGATTCCACCGTGCTCCTACCCGGCCACGGCCCAAAAACAACCGTCGGCGTGGAAAAACGCCACAACCCCTTTGTGCGCCAATAGTAGGGTGCGTGAAACGCACCATAAAAACAGTCATCAGTTCAAAACTTTTCAGACCCGGGCCGTGTCGGCCCGGGCGAATCGTGAATCCACCGGACCGACACGGTCCGGCTCCGCTATTGATTGCGTTCCCAAGCAGAGCCTGGGAACCAGGTCAAAGGCGGAATGGGTGCCATCCCGCTACACCTCGCCGGCCGCCGGCACAACGAAGGGCGTGCGATACTGGCGGGCAAGAAATTTGTTCGCCGCATCGCTGCCCGGGAAGGTTTCGCTCGCCGGATCGAAGACCAATTCCGGACCGACGCGGAGTTTTGTTTGGTCGATCTTGATGCCGTTGTCGGTCAAATGGGCCGTCACGCGATCGAAGGTTTCCAAGGCGTTTTCGTTGCTTTTGACGTCGGATAGACGCTTTTTCAGGTCGGCGACGCTCGTTTCCTGGCCCAGCCGATAGGATATATTTCCCATGTGGCACAATGCGCTGGAAAGGTGACCTTCGAGAATGTCGGCGTGCAGGTCTTCTTTGTTTCCGCTGCGCACGGCCTTGATGAAATTGGCAAAATGCTCGGCCCTATTGCCGCCGGAGAATTTTTTCACCACATTGCCGCCGCGATCCAACGCCACCGCCACCGGTCCGCCCGTCTTATACTCCATTGTCACCACATAACCATCCGAGCCGTAGAAAATCACGCCGACGTCGGCGTCTTTCAGCTTGTCGGTTTTTAGACCGCGGACCTCGAACGCCAGGGTTTTGCCATCGTCGGGAAACTCGTGCACTACTACCAGGGTATTGGGCGTTTCGCCGGCGTCTTCGTAGCCCAGACGTCCGCCATAGGAAAAGACCCGTTTGCTCAAACCGGTCAGGCCCAGTCCCCAGCGGGCAAGGTCCATTTCATGTGCGCCCTGGTTGCACAAATCGCCGCCGCCGTAAGGCCATTGCCAGTGCCAGTCGTAATGGAATTTTTCCCGCGTAAGAGGCAATACGGGCGCGGGCCCGGACCAAAGATCGTAATCCACGGTTGTGGGAACCTTGTATTCGCCGCGAGGTCCGATGGAGCGCCGCAGTTTGTAGCAAAGCCCCCGGGCGAGTTTCACTTCGCCGATTTTGCCGGAGCGGACATACTCGACGGCATCCACCGTAGTGGTAATCGTGCGGAATTGCATGCCGGCCTGGCAGATTTTATTGTGTTTCCGCGCGGCCTCGACGATGCGGCGGCCTTCGCTGAGCGTGTAGCTGACCGGCTTTTCCAAATAAACGTGTTTGCCCGCCTGTATGGCCCAAATCGCGGCCAAGGCGTGCCAGTGATTGGGCGTGGCGATACTGACGATATCGACCGACTTGTCATCGAACACCTTGCGAAGATCTTGCACGAATTTGGGTTTCCGGCCCTGAATCTTGGCGGCCTCTTCGACCTGCTTTTGCCCGACCGCCTCGTCGACATCGACGATATAAGCAACTTCAGTGTCTTTTCGATTGGCATAAATCTTCAAATGCGTTTTCCCCTGGCCGTTAACTCCTATTATCGCCACGCCAAGTTTTTCATTGGGGCTAATGCTTTGCTTTTCTTCCGCGCCTAAGAGTTTACCGCTAGGCAAAACCGCCATAGCCGCCGCGACCAATAAAGAATCCTCCAAAAACTGTCGCCTTGTGAATTTGGCCATGAACAATCCTCCATCTAGGTGGGATACATAAAAAATGAGGTTCTATCAGGACGTCACTATAGTTTAACCAATTTCCAGTACCACCTGCAAGCAGATATGGCAGGGGACAGAGCAGAGGGAACAGTGGACAGTGGGCAGTGGACAGGGAATAGTGGAGAAAATGTAAAAAGCAGAGCCGGACCGTGTCGGTCCGGTGGATTCGCGTCTTCAACCGGGCCGACACGGCCCGGCTCTGCTTACCGCTCAACCCCGAACACTGAATCCTGAACCCTGCCCCCTGAACCCTTATTTATGCGGCCGCCAACTGGGCCAGGCGCCCCAGGCGGTAATGGTGGGTTTCCAGATAGTCGGCCAATTCACCCGAGGTGACAAGGCGAAGTTCGTTGGGCCGGGCACAGGCCAGCGGATCGGTCCAACCGTCGTTGTCATTGCCGCTTTGATCCCCGATGGTTTCCAAGGCCGGATGCAATCCGATTTCCACCGGGCAAGACGGTTGGCGGTCGCCGAGAAACAGGCGGATCAAGGGCATATCGATTTTTCCCGCATGGGCGGTGCCGTAAAAACGGGCAGGATAACGCACTTCAAGTTGCTCCATGCGGCGGTGAAATCGCTTGGCGAAAAATTGCTTTATCCGGGCCATGATCCAAGCCCGCGGGGAATGGCTTCGAACCAGCGCTGATCGAAGCAGCGAGTGTTCCTCGGCCACGCGGACTACGTGAATATCGTATCGCGACAGAAGTTGCGGAATGAATTCCGCCACCACGGGAAGCATCTCGATGTATTGATGGCCGTTAAGGTGCGTGGGTTGCACTCCGTGATCCAGGAGGAATTCCACTTGCATGGCCAATTCGCTTTGAATTTGCCGGCACAGGCGCACGCCGTGCCGTTGCGATCGGGAAAATAGGCTGAAAATGCCGGGAAATCGTCCGGCGGCGTCCAGCAATTCGCCGGGATAGTTTTTGCCCGAAAGCGGCCGGCCCTGGGTCAAATTCAGGTGCACGCCCAGATCGAAAGGGCTGAACGGGTCCTCAAGCCTGGAGCGCCAAGCGTGCAGGGGCAATCGGGCGGACGCCTGGTCGTCGAGGAGTTCTTTCCACAGTTTCAAGGCCCGGGAGGCATCCGGGGCATTCGATAACAACGAGGCGCTGGTCAAAAGCCCCAGGCGGAAACCCTGCATAATGCCGTCGGTAACGCCGCGATTCATGCCCAAGTCGTCGGCGTGCAAGAATACCCGTCGGAAGTAATCGGGATTTTCCTGCTTGTTTTTCATCAGGCCGCCTTTTTTGGCTCCTCGGCCAAATCTCCTTGGAGATAAACCGGACGTGGAACCGGTTGGCGTCGGCTGAAATTAGCCCGCCACCATATTCGCAGCACTTCGGTCAACATGGGCAAGGCATTGCGGCGCAGCGACAAGGTCGAGGCATAGTCGTTAATCAGCGTCACCGGGATGCGCTGGAACGACAGGCCCAGCCGATGGGTCAAAAAGACCACTTCGGCGTCGAAAGCAAAACCATCGATGTTTACCCGGGAAAAGATATCCAGCGCAGCGCGCCGGGAAAACAATTTCAGCCCGCATTGGGTATCGGTAATTTGACGTGATATCAGGGTTTTGACGATGGCCCGGAATACATAAGTCGCCATTGCCCGCGACCAACGCCGCGGGGCCAAATGGCGCGATTCGGCCAGATCGCGCGCGCCGAAGACTACTTGGCAGTCACCGCGATTGAGGATCTCGTAACCACGGCGCAAAGCGGCCAGATCAAAGGGCAGATCGGCGTCGGTGAAGGCGAGCACTCGTCCGGTTGCATCGAGCATGGCGGTTTTTACCGCCCGGCCTTTACCGCCGCGGCTCATAAGACTAATCGTGGAAAATCGCGGCCCAAATCCGCCGGTCAAATCGGCTGTTCGATCGGTGCTGCCGTCGTCGGCGACCAGGACACGATAATCGATACCCCAATCTATGAGAAAAGCCGACAACTGATCGAGCGTCCAAGGCAGTCTTTGCTCTTCGTTGAACGCGGGAATAATTACCGTCAAATCGTGGTCGGACGGATGCATACGAATTACTTGCGGCATCCGCTTTTCAATTAAAAGCGCGCTTCGATCCATCGTTACGCAGGCAGGACTTATGCCTCCCCCTTTTGTAGTAATCTGAAAAAAACGACCTATCAATCCATTTAAGGTCGCGCATTTATGTTTATTGGTGTGAATTATCGAACGTATGGAACGCAAACCTTACTGAATTCCCAGGATCGAGTAAACGTCATTAGCAGAAAAACGCCTTTCATGGTAAACGCGGAAATATGGAGAAAAGATGCTTGATGGGCTATTTTGGTAAAATCGGCTCTATTTTGCCCTCTCGCAACCAAATGCCATTATCGCAAAAACTGTCATTGTTTACTTGCTTGTTTAAATCGTTGTCGTTTGCATAACCCAATGCCAGTAAAGGATTTTTGTGTGGTTACACCCCGTCTTTATATGGACAGCGCCTGACTGCACCGGGATAATGAACGTCATGACCGCGTATGCAATACAAAAGCGTAAGTTCATTATGCACTCCGCTCATCCGACGATTGGAGTCTCGATCGCACTGGCGGCCCGCCGCTTCGAATGCGCGGTTCTTCGGCCGCGAAAAGTGTATGCGATTGCAGGTCCTAATGATCGGTCCTTGGCCGAACTGGTGCAAAAATATCTAGTTGATTTTTTCGGCGATGATTATCCGCTGGACTGGAATTGGGTTCCCATAAAAGCAAAGGCAATGCACCTTGAGAATATCACCGCGCACGATATGGACTGTCTGATTCTATTCGGCCATCCCGAGGTAATGAATGCAAAAGCCCTGGAACACATCCACGATTATTGGCAATGCGGCGGATCGTTGGCTGCGGTTCGCATCGTCGATTTCGCCTTGCATGGCAACGCCCGATTCGCCGGAGAACTGTTCGGCGGTGAATATTATTATGAGCATTTGCTCCAGCCGGCCAAAATCAGTTTGTTGCGTCATGCCGGGCATCATCCGTTGCTCAGCGGAGTGCAGCCCTTCATTTCCCGCGGCGGGCTGCACCGTTACGATTTGCCCCTGACCGAGGCCACGCCGATATTGTTTGGTTCTGCTGCCGGCGAGACCTTGCCGGTGGCGTGGGTGCGATCCAAGCTGGGAAGGCGGATTTTCGCCACCACTTTGGGTTCTCCAGCCGATTTCCGCCATCCTTGCTTCCTTCGCCTATTGGCCAACGCCATTATTTGGACTGCCCGGTAGGAAGCGATTCTTTTTAAGGGCATTTTCAAGGGCATTGATAAGGACAATAGGCGATTTCAGCACTCGGCTCAGTCTAAAAATCCGCCAAAATGTGGACTCGATATCCCACCCTCTGTGTGGAGAGAAAGTTAGGGTGTGGGTTGAAGACCAAAAAACGTCTTGTCTTTTTATGCGATTTTCCCATGCCTTCACCCTCTGCCCATCTACCAGGGGGGGGTATTATGCAAATCTACAATCAATGCTTTGTTTCCCCCGAATGGGGAAAAATAATCTAATCTTGAATTGTCTTGAGTTGACCTTAGACGTATTCGGCGACGTGGTTGAAAAGGGATGAAATTCAATGATACTCGCAAACGCTCGACTGCTTGGTAAAGTAGCGATGTGTGGAGTTGCATTTCTGAGTCTTGTGCTAATGCAAACCCGGGATTATCGGATGCTCAGTGCTTTTGGGTTAAGCCTCGCAGTCCTGGGAGTCATGGCTTTTCTCATGATAACGTACGAAATGCAACAGAAGAGTTTCAAACGGACGCAAAAGGAGAGTGAGACGTTGCTGGATCGGCAGACCGAGTTGAGCACAATTTTTGACAATGTGCAGACGGGCATCCTAGTCATTGACGCAACCACCCACGTTATCCTGGACGCCAATCCGGCCGCGTTGCGGCTTATCGGGCTTCCGCGGGAAAAACTCTTGGGTCAAACTTGCCACCAGAACATTTGTCCTGCCGAAGTAAACCGATGCCCCATCACGGACTTGGGGCAGCAAGTCAACAATGCCGACAAGATTTTATTGACTTCCAGCGGCCGGCGGCTGTCTGTTATCAAGACGGCCGTACTTGTTCAACAAGGAGGGCATAATCGTATCATCGAATGCATTACCGACATCACTGAACGAAAACGAGCGGAAGAGGCGCTGCGGCAATCAAGGACCGAATTAGAGCAGACCAACAACCAATTGGAAAAAATGATCGATCGCGCCAACCAGATGGCTTTGCAAGCCGAAGCGGCCAGCGCGGCCAAGAGCGAGTTTTTAGCCAACATGAGCCATGAGATCCGCACACCTATGACGGCAATCCTCGGTTTCTCGGAAGTACTTGACGACGAGATCATGTGCTGCCCTGTGTGCCCGAACATGAGCCAGTGTCCACGGCGCGAAAGCGGGGCTGACGCCCTTTCCACTATTGAGCGCAGCGCCAAGCACCTCATGCAGGTAATTAACGACATCCTCGACATTTCGAAAATCGAATCGGACCGGCTGGACATGAGGCGCGTTGCCTGTTCGCCCGTGCATGTGCTTGCTGAAGTGCAATCGCTAATGGAGGTTCAGGCCAAGGCGAAAAACCTGTCTCTGCGGTGTGGTTTCGCCGGTCCCATTCCTGAAACAATTATGTCGGACCCAACGCGTATTCATCAAATCCTGGTTAACCTGGTGGGCAATGCAATTAAGTTCACAGAGATCGGTTCGGTTGAGGTGACGGGCCGTTTCCTGGACAAAAACGAATTCGGCGGGTCCCCGCGCCTCTGCTTCGAGGTACGCGATACGGGCATCGGCCTGACGCAGGTGCAAATACTGAAACTGTTCAAACCGTTCAGTCAAGTGGACACCTCCCCCACGCGCCAATTCAGCGGCACGGGTCTTGGACTTGCAATAAGCCGGCGGTTGGCCAAATTGCTTGGCGGAGACATCGAGGTTAGAAGCTCTCCCGGTATCGGGAGCACCTTCACCGTCACGATTGACCCGGGATCGCTGGACGGGATTTGCATGATCCATGAGGTCCAGGATCTCCTCGTCCAGCTTCCGACGCCAATAAACATAACAAACCCGGACAAGGCCCTGCTTCAAGTCCGAATCCTCCTGGCCGAGGATGGAGAGGATAATCAGCGGCTCATCAGTTCACTGCTTAAGAAGGCCGGCGCCGACGTAACGGCCGTGGAGAACGGACAACTTGCAGTCGATCAGGCCTTAGCCGCCCGTGAACTGGATCGGCAATTCGATGTGATCTTGATGGACATGCAGATGCCCGTGATGGATGGATACACCGCAATAAGGCAGTTGCGCGAGCGGGATTATTATTCCGGACCAATCATCGCTTTGACTGCACACGCCATGGTCGAGGATCGCCAGAAATGTATCGCCGCCGGCTGCAATGATTACATCTCCAAACCCATCGACCGGCAACTACTAATCGCGACAGTTGCACGGCATACTGCCGCGGATAATTTGGATCAAAAGTTTTCAAAGTGCTATATCGATGATGCACAGCCTATGTGATGTGTCGTGATCCGGCAGGAAGACTATTACTCGCATGAACGAACGCATTTTATGTGTCGACGACGAGCCGTGCGTTTTGCAGGCCTATCAGCGTGCGTTGCGCAAGCGTTTTATAATTGAAGGCGCGTTCGGAGGAGAAGAGGCGTTAAAAGCCATTGCCCTAAAAGGTCCCTACGCCGTAGTTGTCGCCGACATGCGCATGCCCGGAATGAACGGCATACAACTCCTTGTTAAGGCCAAGGAAATAGCGCCTCATACCGTTCGCATGATGTTAACCGGCAATGCCGATCAACAGACGGCTCTGGACGCCGTGAACGAAGGGCATATTTTTCGGTTCATGACCAAGCCCTGTCCGCCCGAGGTCTTCGCCAAGGCCCTGGAAGCAGGCATTGCTCAGTATCGCCTGGTTACCGCTGAGCACGAACTGCTTTCCCAAACTCTTAGCGGCAGCATTAAAGTGCTGACCGACGTTCTGGGACTAGTCAATCCGGCGGCATTCGGCCGATCTTCCCGGGTGCACCGGCTGGTTCAACAACTGTGCCGGGAAATGGGTTTGCGCCGGGCCTGGTTGATTGAAATCGCCGCCATGCTCTCACACATCGGATGTGTGATCATTCAGGAAACAACGCTTTCCAAGGTGTTCCAGGGACAAGTGCTTTCCGCCGATGAGGAAAAGGTCTTTCTGACGCACCCGCAAACAGCTCGGGAATTGCTGTCCCACATTCCCCGACTTGAGGAAGTGGTCGAGATTATCGTTCACCAGAACGATCTTTACCGGGACAAGGAAAAATATTTACATGACGCCCGAGCCGAAGATATCATCCTTGGCGGTTATATTCTCAAACTGGCCTTGGATTGGGATACGCTTATTTCCAGCGGATTGAGCAATGATCTGGCCATGGCCGAAATCAGCGGTCGAAACCAGTGGTATCATCCCCACGTTGTAGCCGCTTTGCGAAACATCAAGAAAATCACCGACATGCAGGTGATACAATGCCTGAGCGTCAACGAACTATACGACGGCGCTGTTCTGGCCGATGACATCCGTTCCATAAGAGGCACCCTGCTTTGCACCAAAGGACAGGAGGTTACTCCTTCGATGCGAGCCCGTTTACGCAACTATTTCGCTAATCTGGGCATTCAAACACAGATCAAGATTTTCGCGCCTGCCGCCGAGGCTTCTCCGGAACGTATTTTATCGCCTGTTTCAAGCTGACCCAATCCGCCAATAGATTTATGAAAATAAGTCTCTATGAATACCACGAATAACATCCGGATTTTGTACGTCGAAGACGACCAGGCCTTGGCACGCCTGGTCGAGAAGCGATTGGAACACCTGGGCTACGAGGTTGAGCTGGCTTTCGATTCCAAGCACGGGCAAAAACAATTCCAGTCGTCCGCTTATGACGTATTGATCGTCGATCAGACTCTGCCCGAGGGAAACGGACTGAATTTGGTCCGCAGCATTGCCGCGTCAGGCACATTGCCGGTGACGATCATGGTAACGGGCACGGGCAACGAGACCATCGCGGTAGAGGCCATGAAACTGGGTTTGAGCGATTACCTGGTGAAGGACCTTGAAGGCGGCTTCCTCAATTTGCTGCCCGTGGTGATCGATAATGCCTTGCACCAGCGCAGGCTTCGCGACGAAGGCGTTCGCATGGAGCGGGAACTTGCCTTGCGCGGCCGGATAGCCGACATCTTCCTTGCCAGTACCGAAAGGGAAATGTATGGCGAGGTTTTAGTCGTGCTCGTTGGGGCGATGCGGAGCAAATACGGCGTTTTTGGCTATTTGGACGAAGACGGCGCCATGGTATTGGCCGGAATCTTGACCGATGAAACCGACAAGGACAATGTATTCGTTAAAGACCATCGCGTATCGCGCATGGCTTGGGCGGACAGTCAATGGGGGCTTGTCCTGCTGCAAAAAAAGTCCTTCCCGGCAAACGAGTTATTCGCTTTTTCTCTTACCCGCGAAAAGATCCTTGGAAGCCTGATTGTTCCTGTTGTGTTTCATGACGAATTAATCGGATTTATCGGAGTGGCGAATAAAAGCGGGGATTATCTACGGCAAGATTGTGAAGTGCTGGATAATATCGCCCGTTATATCGCACCTCTGTTGGACGCCCGGCTGAAAAAAGACCGGCAGGAAAAGAAACGCCGCATGGCGGAAGATAAATTGCGCAATCTCACGCGGAAATTGAGCATTAAAGTCAAGGTCATGAAGTGCCTGCGGGCGATTTCGGAAATGTTCCAGAATCCTCGACTGACCGAGAACGAAATCTTTCAAGGCGTAGTGGATTTAGTGCCGTCAGGCTGGCAATATCCCGAAATAACGTGTACCCGAATTACCTTAAATAAAAAAGTATTTCAGGCAGCCAATTACCAGGAAACATCTTGGAAAATCAGTTCTCCCATAAAAATGGACCAGGAAGTCCACGGGACCTTGGAGGTCTGCTATTTGCAGGAAAAACCCTTGGAAGAGGAAGGCCCTTTTCTCCAAGAAGAGCGCGGTTTGCTCGACGATATAAGCCAACGATTGGGAACGCTCCTTGAACACAAACAAATCGAACGCGAACTGGCCCAGGCCCACCGGCTGGAGGCGGTCGGTCAATTGGCGGCGGGCATTGCCCACGAGATCAATACTCCCACGCAATTCGTCGGTGATAACACCCGCTTCCTCAAAGACGCATTCAGCGACATAAATGCCCTTTTGGATAAATGCCACCGGCTCTTGCAGGCGGTGAAAAACGGATGCCTCACTCCTGAAGTCCTGGCCGAATTCGAAACTTCCCTGAACGACCCCGAGCTGCATTACCTCAACAAGGAAATCCCCAAGGCCATCGACCAATCGCTCGAAGGCGTGGGCCGCGTGGCGGGCATTGTCCGGGCCATGAACGAGTTTTCCCATCCCGGCAGCGAGCAAAAACAGAACGTCGATCTCGCCCATGCCATCGAAAACGCACTGACTATCTCCCGCAATCAATGGAAATACGTGGCCAAGGTCGTTACCGACTTCGATCCGCACTTGCCATTGGTAGCCTGTTTGCCGGGCGATCTGAACCAGGTGATTTTGAACCTGATCGTCAATGCCGCCCAAGCGATCGCCGAAAAAAAGGATGTGAAATCCGAGCAACAAGGAACGATCTCCATCCGCACCCGGCAAGACGGCGACTGGGCCGAAATCCGAATCGAAGACACCGGCGCCGGCATTCCCGAAGAAATCCGCCATCGCATCTTCGATCCGTTCTTTACCACCAAAGAACCCGGCAAGGGCTCCGGCCAAGGACTGTCCATCGCGCATAACATAATCACGAAAAAACACGGAGGAACAATTCAGTTCCAAAGCCAAATCGGACAAGGCACTACGTTTATCATTCGTTTGCCCATACAAGAAAAAGTGGAAAAGAATGCAACATGCCCAGGGGTATTCACACCGGGTTAAATAATTAGATTCTATCCAACCCCCCCCTCCCTCCGGGAGATGGGCCACTGAATACACAATTTGCTTAGTCCCAGTTTTAAGTTAAAAAATGCTATTTTTAAAAAGAACCTGGTTTGGTGAACCGCTCGATTACTCAGATGTCGCAAGGAGAATCTTGCAATGAAACCGATTGTGCTATTGATCGATGATGATGAAAACGTCTTGTTTGGCTTGCAACGGGCGCTGCGTAAAGAGCCGTACCAATTGCTCACGGCCCGCTCGGGCGACGAGGCGATGATGATCCTCAAAACCCACGAGGTAGACGTGATCGTGGCCGACGAGGTCATGCCCGGCGTATCCGGCAGCGATCTGTTGGCCTGGACCGCGGAGAATGCGCCTGATACCATCCGCATCATGTTGACCGGCAACGCCAGCACCTCGATTGCAATCCACGCCATAAACGAAGGTCGAGTATACAACTTCTTCACCAAGCCCTGCGACGACGTGCAATTGGCCATTGCCATTCGCAAGGCCATCGAACATCGCGAGCTTATGACCGAGAATCGCCGCCTGCTGGAATTGAACCGACAGCAATTCTACGAGCTGCAACAGTTCTCGAAAAAACTCGGCCTTTTGGCCCGAGTGGTCGCCAAGGACCTGCGAGTTCCCCTGGAAAAGGTTACCCATTCCTGTTTCGCTCTGACGGATCAATACGCCGACTTTTTCGAGCCCAAGGCCAAAATGCTGCTGGATAACGCCGTGGAAGCCGTTAGCGAAGTGCAGCACATCGTAAACGACTTGCTCAACTGCGCCCGCTCCAATGTCCTTACCGATCTTTCCTCCCCGCCGTCTTCTGTTTCTCCTGCCGAGGAACCGGTAACCCAAGAAGGATGAGGGATGAAGGATGAGGGATGAGGGATGAAGGATGAAAACAGCGGACATTCGTTAATTTGGGGTGGGCAGTTTACTGCCCACTGATAACCATAAACTGAAAACTTGATAAAAACCGCTTGTGGTTTCGTCCCCTTGCCACCCGCCCTTAATTTCTAATCCCCAATCTCTAATCCCCAATCCCTATCTCCCAATCCCTATCCCCTACCCTTTGTGTAACACTTTGTCACACAAGATGTTATCCACGCCCCGTCATTTCTTTCCCCCGGGTTGACATACCGGATTTTCCAAGAGATGATACAATGTTTTCGACCTTGGGGTTGTAGCTCAGTCTGGTAGAGCAACGGACTTTTAATCCGTAGGTCATGGGTTCGAGTCCCATCAACCTCACTTGGGCATGTCATTTTCGCCCAGGCCCACGATTTCCAGCAGTTTCAGGGCGTTGGTCGTAGTTGCGATGCCGGGGCGCAAGATGTAGTCGAACGTCATGGGTTGTTCGACATGTTGATCGTGCAAAGTCTCTCGAAAATAGACGCAGCGGCACACGTCCGAGAGCGGTTCGCCGGCGGCCAGGTCCAGATCGTGCGTCGAGATGGCCCCGATAGCGCCGCACTGGACTAGGTAATTCAGCACTCGCACCACGGCAATATGCCGTTCCCTGGAATTCGTGCCCAAGAGGATCTCGTCCAGGAGATACATTAGCGGGCGGTTGTTTCGCGCCTTGGGGTCGCGAGCAAGGTCCACGATTTCTTTCAATCGCATCAACTGGGCCATATAGAACGACACGCCGTTTTCCAGTGAATCGCGAATCCTCATGCTAGTGGCCAATGCAACGGGCGGCATCGCCAGGCGCTCGGCACACACCGGAGCACCGGCTTGCGCAAGGATCGCATTCACGCCGATCGCTCGTAGCAGGGTGCTTTTACCGGACATGTTCGAGCCGGTGACCAGCAGGCACGAGCCGGCCGGCCCGACCTCCACGTCATTGTCCACTCGCGTCCGGCAGGACAAGAGCGGATGGCCCAATTTGCGGGCTTGGAAACGTTCGGCCGATGGATCGACCTCGGGCATCGCCCATTGCGGATGATCGTGGGCAACGGACGCCAGCGAGGAAAGGGCCTCGAATTTCCCTAACGCCTGGAACCAGGCGCGGACGTACCTGCCGTATCTGGTTTGCCATGCTTCCAGCAGAATCAGAAAGTGAAAATCATACAAGAACATAAACTGCAACGGCAGATGGACGTAAAATTTAAGGAGCGGATTGTGGCGTATCATGGCCAACACGGCAATCCGGTTTAACTGGCGCATGCGTAGCATAACGCCACCGCCATGGCTCTTTGCCTCGGCCTTTACGGCCTGTAGTTCGGTGCTCGAGTCCGGCATCGAGTACATGAGCTCAAAGATATTCAAATATCGTGCTGCTTCGTTGCGCCGCAGGTTGATGATAGAGAATATATTGTGGACTTTGCCCCCAAACAAAGCCGTGATCAGTGCATTTATAAGCACCACTCCAATAACGGCCAGCATGCCGATCTCGACCGGAATAATGCGACAGCACATCAAAACAAGGATCAACACTGCCGCTGCCGACACAATGCGAACCAGCCACAGGAGCCACCGTCGCGCGGCTAGCCAGGGGGCGCCTTCAGCCCAATCGACGAAGCGTTCCGTAGTCTGCCCCCGGTACGCCAGTAAAAGCCCGTTTAGGATCAGATTCTGACGCAATTCCAGGTGGGGGGCAAGTTCCGATACGGCCTGCTGCCGCCTTTTTATCTCCTCCGGAGATGCGGGATTCAAAAGCCAATCGCGGAGGGCCCGAATCCCGATCGGCGTGGCGGCCGCGCACAGGAAGTGGAACAACGAGGCATGACCGAACAGGTCAAGATCGGCGGCAACGGCCTGGTGTTCCGCCGGCACTGCGACGTGCGTCGTATGCAAAGCCTCCCAGTCGCGGCTCAGCCGGGCAATCGCCTGCTGGTTTATCTGCCGCAACAGGCGGTAGCGCTCTATCTGGCGGCGGACGCGTTCGTGGTACGCCACCAAGACGAAGAAACCCGCAATTAAAATACATCCGGCCCAGTACCACAGCCGCTGCTGTTGGCTGTTCCACCCCATGACGAACATCACGGCGGCGCCGATAAACGTTGCCACGCGCAAGTGCATCACCATCCGCTCCAGATTTTCGTACCGTTTCTCCGCCGCGGAGAATTTGTCCGCACGTTGCCGGTATATCGACTCGATGGCGCTTAAGTTGGAATCCATTTGTATTTGGGAGTAAGTTCTTAATCGCCTGCCGCGGTGTTAAGGGGTCGCATTATTATACCAGGCGGAAACGAACCGCTACAACAGATGTTCGCAAACCGAAGCCGCTTCTTGGAAGGTCTCTCCGGGGATGCACTACGTTTGCCTTGCGGTATTGGTATAATGGTGGCGTCAGGAAATTCCAAGATTCATTTTTTATAATGCTTCCCATGTCCGTTTTTCCTCCTTCCCGATTTTTTCCGCCGGCCGAGGATGCAGATGCGGACGGAATTGTCGGATTTGGGGGAAAACTTTCGCCCGAGTGGCTTCTGGACGCTTATCGGCACGGGATTTTTCCCTGGCCCATAGGCGAGATCGATTGGCCCATGGCCTGGTGGTCGCCCGACCCGAGGGCGATCATCGAACTGGACCGCTTTCACGTTTCCCGGCGATTGCGGCGGACCTGCAATAGCGGAAAATTTGTTGTGACCCTTAACCGCGACTTTCCGGGCGTGATCCGCGGGTGCGCAACGGCCGGCGACCGCTCGGGCAATACTTGGCTTACGAAAAAGATGATTGCCGCTTATATCCGCTTGCACCGGCTGGGTCATGCCCATAGCATCGAGGTCTGGCAAGAAGAAACACTTGCCGGCGGGACATACGGTGTTGCAATCGGCGGGTTTTTTGCCGCGGAATCGATGTTTTATCAGGTCTCGGAGGCCTCGAAAGTCGCCCTGGTGCATTTAGTCGAGCATTTAAAACGCCGTGGGTATGTGTTGTTGGACATTCAGCAGCTCACCCCGCACACGGCCCGATTCGGCGCAACCGAAATCCCCCGCCGCGAATACCTCGCCCGCCTGGCCGAGGCCATAACCAAGCCGGTAAACTTTTCGTAGGGTGCATGAAATGCACCGTATAAATAATAGCGTGTTGCACATGCATATACCCTACGATTGTCCCTCCACAATCGCTATTTCTTCATCGGTCAGCCCATAGAGTTCATAAACCAACTGGTCGATCTGCCGGTCGGTGGCGGCGATCTGCCTCTCGACGACCGTCTTCTCATGCCCGGCCTTCATTTCCGCCGCCTTTTTTTGCAAATCCAACATCGTCTCGACCAACGACACCATCCGATCATAACGTTGCTTGTCGGCTTTATCGGAAAAATCGATCCTGCGGATGGGTAATTCTGATATGAGAGTTGGCTTCACCTGTGCTAATACTCTTTGTTCTTCCATTGCCAAAAGGCGATAAATGTGCACAAACAACTTAGAGTTAAGAATACCTATCACATATTCAATTGAAATATCTTCACGAACTCCAAATAAATATAATCCATCAGTTGCGAATAATTGAGTATTATCTAAGGCAACAGATATTCGATCTTCAGTGATAACACCTAATAATTTTTTATCTTTAAGGAAAATATTCTCATTTCGTGACCGATGGAGTGCATATAATGAGTGTTTTTTCTTTTTAACTTCTTTACAGGTTATCTTATTTCGGAATTGACTAATATATGCGCGAATATTTGGTATTTTGCTAAAATCTGTTTTCCGATCCGTATAAATAAGCAAAAGATCGGGTTGGGTAATAATGTATCTTTTTAGATGTTTCCCGCCTGTTAATACTTTCCTAAGATATTGCTTTTCCAAATTCCATTTTTTGGCTGTTTTTCTATTGACGATAAATGCTTCCTTTAAATCAGGACTTACTCCACGTTGTATCCCATGTTCATCAACAAATTCTCCTAGTAAAATATGAGGGATTGTTTTTATTTTGTTCCATATCAAATAATTTGAAATACTAGAAGTTATAAATAGTTTGTTTGGTAATGCTAATATCTCATCCTGCGACACTTCAATATATCTATTATTTTCAGAGATAACTGCGGGTTTGTCTGACTTACTTATGTCTGTGAAATTAGCTGCCTTTAGGTGCCATCCCTTCGCATCCGATAGTTCCAATATCAAAATACAAGCAGGACGTGTCACTTTCTCAAAAACATTACCTAGATTTAGAATCCTGTGAATCCTAAATATGCCTAAAATGTAATTTCGCAGTTTTATATTATCATGTTGGTAAAGAATTACATCTGGAAGAATCATCCCTAGACATGCATTTATGCTTATTTTCTTACTCGCGGCATGAAGAAAATACATAAAGGAATCTATCATCCTCACTATAATATCTTTATGTTTATTTCTGAAATAAATCAATTCAGCTTCTGTAAATGATGCTCCCCATGGTGGATTGCTGATGATCGCGTCGAATCCGCCCCTGGCCATGATTTTACCGAAGCCGAGTTTTTTATCATGCCAGTCGAAGACGTTTACGCGGAGTTGTTCTTCGTCGTCAAAAAGTTTTAATTGATTGCCGTTGTAAAAATCGGGGCCGATCAACGAATTGCCGCATTTTATGTTGTCGCCCAGGTCGGGCAAGGCACGTTCGTGGAACAAGCGTATTTGATTATCTACTGTTTCCCCCGATTCGCCCTCTAAAACCTTAAGTAGCAGCGAAAGTTTCGTAACCTCTACCGCCTGCTCATCGATGTCAACGCCGTAGATGTTGTTTAACAGGATTCTTTTGCGTTCCGCGCTGGTCAGACGCCAATCGCCCGAATAACTTTTATAGAGTTTCGGGTTTCGGCCTTTAGCGTATTTATTGAAATCATTATTAATATACCAATCTCGGTGCCAATCCAGTAAATATTGGTAAGCTCCGAGTAAAAACGAACCTGAACCGCAAGCCGGATCGAGGATGCGGAGCCTT
Organism: Thermoguttaceae bacterium; assembly: GCA_050013075.1. Taxonomy (GTDB): domain Bacteria; phylum Planctomycetota; class Planctomycetia; order Pirellulales; family Thermoguttaceae; genus JBEKIK01. The sequence continues at coordinate 51,605 of JBEKFZ010000020.1, forward strand.
GCAGCTTGTGTGGGCGTTATTTTCGATTTCGTTACGCTTCGGGCAATTGAGTAAGGTTCTGATGATTCTACTGATTCGTCAATTAACAATTTGCCTACGGTGTGCCGGACTATGTAATCGACGATATACGACGGCGTGTAATAGACTCCGCCCGCCTTGCGAACCTCGGGTTTTTCCTCAACCTTCGCCTGATGGCCCTTTGTGAGCCTGATGACTTTGCCCAAAAACTGCTCGTAAACCTGCCCGAGAATTTCGACGGGAAATACAGAGAATTCATAGGGGCTTTCCGGATAGTACAACCCGCCGAGAATATCCTGTAGCGGTTTGTCTTCAACCGTAAGATCGAGAGTCAGTTCATCGGGCGGCTCGGACCGGTCTTTTTCCTGCGTGAAGTGGAATAAACCCGAGTTATACCGGTCGTCGGCTCGCTGGAACAGTTCCCGCATTCGGCGATAAATATTCGGCGCGTTTTGCAACGATTCCAATTTGCCGTAAGGCTCGATTCCCCGATCTTCGCATATCCGTAGAAATATGATGCGGTCGATTATTCGCTGCACGGCGAAGTTCAAGTCTCTCGGGGAAAGGCCCTCGTTGCGCAGGGCGAGATGTCGGGCGAGTTCGGTTCGCCAACCTTCGATTTCACTTAAAAAGGCCTTATCGACCTCGGCCGTGCCTTTTTTGATCCTTTTGCTTGTGATGAATTTTTCAAGCGACCCCTTGCGAATCGCCTCTGGCGAGAACAGCCCGTAGAGTTCGTCCCAACGCGCGACATATTCACTGTAATTAAGATAAATAACCCGGGCAGTGGATGCCTTGTCATTTTTATCCGGGCGGATGCGGCAATCGTAGACGGCGAATTCCTCGAAATCTGTCAAGATGCTCAACGGCAATTTCGCCGACCACGCATAGCGGCGTAATTGATAAGCCGGGCTGATCGCCTCGCCGATATCCACTGATGGTTTCTTGGCCTCGACAAAGAAGCTGCGCTGTCCTCCGCCCGCGCGAAAACAATAGTCCGGGGCTTTTGTCCGCCCGCCGATTTTAATGGCGTCCTCGTGGATTACTTCCTTATACGCATCCGCATAGCCTTTAAGGTTGAATAAATCCCAACCAAGAGCTTCAAATAGCGGATTGAGAAACTCATTGCGTAATTCAATTTCTTTGTACTTGTTGGAAAGATAGGTTTCTTTAAATGCGTCAAACCTTTCAACCAATTCCTTCACAACCGTGGGCGCTGTCATGCCAAAACCTCCCCCAAATGCCGGAGTAGATCATCCTTATTTAATGGATGTTATTTTATTCTAAGATGGCTTGGGAGGAAAGTGTGGCATGGCCCTTGTAAGACGACTTTTAAAGTCGTCCTACGGTCGTCCTATGGATTGCTTTCCTCCGTTTTGTTCCGGCGCGAGCGGAGGTATTCGATTACCATCGGCATAACCGAAATGATGATGATTGCCAGGATGACCCAGTGGAAATCTCGTTTGACCCATTCTTGGCCGGCAAACGAATATCCGGCAAAGAGAAATAGCGCTACCCAGGCCACCCCGCCAACGATGTTGTAAACGATGAACCGTGCATAGTTCATCGCGCCAATGCCGGCCACGAAAGGGGCGAACGTGCGGATAATCGGCACGAATCGAGCTAGGATGATCGTCTTGCCGCCGTATTTTTCGTAAAAGCGATGTGTGCGCTCGAGATATTCTTTTTTTAGAAAGCGCATCTTGCCCGTAAAGGCTTTTGGACCAATATAATGCCCGATCCAATAGTTCACCGTATCGCCGGCAATGGCAGCGATGCTTAACAGAACAAAAAGCAGCCAAGGATTCAGTCCTTGCGTTGCGAACGCCCCGGCGGCGAATATCAGCGAGTCGCCGGGTAAAAATGGAGTCACCACTAACCCGGTTTCACAAAAAATCACCACAAAAAGAATGAGATATGTCCAAGCGCCATAATTTTTCAATAGATCCGCTAGAACTTGATCGAGATGCCGGAACAAATTGAAAAAATAGTGAATCCACTCCACAATAATCTCCCAACAAACATTCTATGGACGAGCATGGAAACAAGAAATATCGTCCCTGCGACAAATCCAAGTAAAAAACTCCCGGCACAAGTGCCGGGGCTAAACTAAACTTACACTGTCCACCGCCCACTGCCCCCTAATCTCTAGCCCCTGGTCAGCTTGTGAAAGCGTGCCATCAGGTCGTGGGTCATCGGGCCGGGCGCGCCGGAACCGATCGTGCGGCTGTCGACCTTCACCACGGGCACCAACTCGGCGGCCGTGCCGGTCAGAAAACATTCGTCGGCAATATACACATCGTGCTTGGTCAGCGGTGTCTCAAGGACCGCAATGCCGGCCTGGCGGGCCAGGTCGATGACCACGTCGCGGGTAATGCCTTCCAAAATGCAGGCTTCCAGGGGCGGAGTAAGCAGCCGGCCCTGGCGCACGATGAAGATGTTGTCGCCGGTGCATTCGGCCACCTCGCCCTTGCAGTTGAGCATCAGGGCCTCGATGCAGCCGGCCTGCACGCCCTCGATCTTCGCCAGGATGTTGTTCAGATAGTTGAGCGACTTGATCCGGGGATTGAGCGCGGCCGGATGATTCCGCACCGTGCTGACGGTGATGATTTCCAGTCCTTTTTCGTACAACTCGGCCGGATAAAGTGCGATACGATCGGTGATGATGATAACCTGTGGATTGCTGCAACGGTTCGGGTCCAGTCCCAGGGTGCCCGCGCCGCGAGTGACAACCACACGGATATAACCGTCTTTGATTTTGTTGACTTCGAGGGTATCTTGAATGGCCTTTGCCATTTCCGCCTTGCCCATGGGGATTTCGAGTATGATGGCCTTGGCCGAGTTCCAAAGCCGGTCAAGATGGTCGTCCATGTGGAAGACCTTGCCCCCGTAACTGCGAATCCCCTCGAACACCCCGTCGCCATATAGCAGACCATGATCGTACACGCTGATTTTTGCGTCCTCTTTATCGTAAAGAGCGCCGTTGATATAAATCTGCAAGGAATTTTTCGTAGACATGGCGGTGGGCAGCGGTTAGTGGTTAGGGGTGGCGGTTAGAGAGGAGGAAATGGGATGGGGGGCGCGAAACCGCAAGCGGTTTTTTTCATCCTTCATCCTTCATCCTTCCTTCCTCATCCTTTCTTTCGATCCTTCCCCGGGCCAAGCGGACTATGCGGTCGGCCTGTCCGGCCAGGGTCTGGTCGTGGGTTACCATCACTATAGTGAGGCGATGCCGTTGGTTCAAGGTTCGCAAGATTTTTAAGATTTCCTGGCCGGTGACTTGATCCAGGTTTCCGGTGGGTTCGTCGGCCAGGAGTAGTTCGGGCTGGGCGATCAAAGCCCGGGCTATGGCGGCCCGTTGCATCTCCCCCCCCGATAGTTCCCGAGGCTTATGCTTCAGCCGATGGGCAAGTCCCACCGTTTCCAGCAGTCCCATGGCAGTGGCGCGGTGTTTTTTGCGATTGACGAAGTATTTCCAAGCCCCGTCGGCGATCATCAGGGGCGAAAGCACGTTTTCCAGCGTGGAGAGTTCGGGCAAGAGGTGGTAGAACTGGAAAATCATGCCGAAACGCTTGTTTCGCAGGGCGTCGCGCTGGGGTGCGGGCAGGTTGTCGATCCGCCGGCCGTCGAAGTGGATTTCGCCTTGGTCCGGGGCGTCGAGCGTGCCCAGCAGGTGCAGGAGCGTGCTTTTGCCCGATCCGCTCTGGCCGACAACGGCAATAAACTCCCCCTGGCGGATATCAATATCCAAACCCGTGAGCACGGGCACTTCAACCGAACCCTTGTGGTAACTCTTGAATAGCCCGACGGCCCTAAGATGCTCTGCCGGCAATCGTTTTTGCTGCGCAATCGGCGCCGGAGCCTCGAGACTTTCATCGGGCTGCTGAAGTTGAGTCATGGGATGATGCGGACCGAGAATAACATGGGGGTGATCTTTAAGCAGGATGGCCTCGGGCGTGGATTTTGGCTCCGAAC
>JBEKFZ010000021.1:0-52559 GCA_050013075.1 Thermoguttaceae bacterium
ATTGGACCGCCTGGCTCATGAACTTTCTCTTTGCATGCGTTACTACAGCGTGACCTTCCGCAGCAAATCGCTCGAGCAGTGCCTTATCGGCGGCGGCGAAGCCGACGAGGCGCTGGTTGAATGGCTTGGCGCCCGCCTGGAACTGCCTTGCGAACTGGGCAATCCCTTGCGGATCTTCGAAAAATCCCCGTCCCAAGAGCGCCTTGGTCAATGGGACGTGGCCGCTGGTTTGGCTTTGAGAGATTCCCACTACCATTAAATATCCCGCGCGGAACATAAAACATGATTGACATCGATTTCCTACCTGTCCGGTATCACCAAAAAAACGCCTATCGCCAGGCGAAACCTTGGCAGATAATCGTGGTGACGTCGTTTTTGGGATTAGTCGCACTTCTGACAATCAGTCAAAAAATTCATCGCCGGTTTGTGGAAAGAGAATTGGACGAACTCGCCCCCGCCTATGAAACTGCCATGGCTCAAGAACAACGACTCGCCGACGTGCAAAATCAACTGAAACGGATGGAAAGCGAAGCCAAATTGATTACCTACTTGCATCACCCATGGCCGCGGAGTCAGTTGCTCTCGGCTTTGTTGTCCAGGCTGCCTGAAGAAATCACGCTCGAACAACTGCAAATAACTCGCGAGGCGGACAATTCAGCCGCCGCGTCGGACCGCCGTCCCGCAATACACTTGGCGAACTCCGGCGATCAACAAAAAACATTATCTCCGGCCGAGCGCGACCTTCAAATCCTGCAAAACCAGTCCGACGACAAACAAACAGTCGTTATTCTTATCGGCTCCACCACCGATAGCGCCGCGGTCCACCGTTTTTTAAACGAGATACTCTCGAACCCGTTGTTCTCCAAGGCGGAATTAGGTTCCGTTACCAGCGTAAACGAATCTTCCGGAACGACAATTCAATTTCAAGCCAAGCTTGTTGTTAAACCTGGATACGGTCAACCGGGCGGACCCGCCGACGATCAAAAAACATCCCGCCTTCAAAGCAATGCAGGTAATGATTATGCAAACAACTGAGAGCAAATTCCATCGCGGCAGTTGGCTGGTGACCATACCGCTGGTCGCCATAGCCGTAATTCACATAACGTTTGTTTTTTTTCCGGGCCGAAAAGTAATAGCCCAGTTGCGCAAGGAAATAGAATCCACTCAGCTATACATCAGCAATGCCAACAACGTCTCCGCCACGTTGGCCGCCGCTCAACAAGAACTCCTCGAAGTGAAATCATATATCGAAAAATGGCGGCGCTCGGTCTTTTTAGTTCATCGCCCTCCGGTGCTATACGGCAATATCACTAACTTGAGCAAACAAGCGGGAACGACCACCACGCGTTTTGAACCGCAACCGATCGTTGAACTTGGTCTGATCCGACAAATTCCCATCCACATGGCTTGTACTGGAACTTTTGCCCAAATCCATGATTTTATTCGTTCTCTAGAGAGTCTGCCCCAGACAATCTGGCTGGATTCAGTAAAATATCAGAAGTCTGGGCAAAATGGGGGATATATATTGTGCGAAATAAACTTAGTAGCCTTTTCCGATAATTTAAAAAATTCCGATTACGCCGACATTAGTAAATAACCGATATACGGAGGAGCATGACCATTGGGCGCATTGCACCCAGGTCCGCTGATAAAACAGTGAATATACAAGAGTTGAGCAAACAACTTAAGCATGAAGTAGCCGTTCATCCCAAGAAGGCCGTTGTTTTAGGGATTTTGACAGCCGTGGGGCTATATTTATGGGGCCCGCTTTTTTGGCGATGGGCAAATAAATCCAACGAAGATTCGCAATCACCGGCCGGAACTCAAGCCGTGGTGATCGCATCTTCAGGACAGACAAATTCCGCCAATAACTTAGCCGCCAACAAGGAGAACAAACCTCCACGATATTCCTGGAAAGAAGTGTTGAAGCAGATGAGCAACGACCCGCGGACTCGCCCTGCCGAACCACTGACTATCGCCCGAAATCCGTTCCAGGGACTGAAGGAAACGATTGACAAAGCCGCATTGGAGGAGCAGGTCAAGGCCAAAGCGCCGCCCGCCACGCCGGCAAGCCTGGGCATGGCCCTGACAAGCACCCTAATCGGGCCAAAAGGCGGAATAGCCAGGATCGGCGGCAGAACATACAACCAGGGACAGACGATCGAAACGGAAAAAGAAGGACACAACTACAAATTCGTGCTTACCGAAATTCACGATCGCCGGGTGGTTTTAGAAATGGAAGGAGAACGTTTCGAATTAAGTATCCCAAAACCGGGCACATCCAGCCACATGGTGTTGGGAACCGTTGAAAAATAAAAACGGGGCGCTAATAAGAAGATAATTTGTTTGAGGGCGGTATTGGCCATTAAGTAAGTGTCATATCGCGCTGAAAACTTTTCATTTTGAAGTATTGCTTTTCTTTTGGCGTCACGGAAGACACATGAAAACCCTTCGTCGATTCGGCTTATCCGTAATTTCTATCGCCGTCGGCGTGGGGGGGGCCGTCATTGTGGGGATTTACTCAACTCCCACGAATGATCCAGTAAAATCATCCGATTTTAAATCATCGGCAACGGAACACCCACCCGCCCGTATTGCGGAAGAAGCTGAAAAACCGAAATACGCAATTCCCGCCCAGCCGCCATCTATTCCGGACACCGTGGTAACGCTCCCGCCGCCCTCGGAGCCTGTAGGTCCGGTCATGGTTCAGCCGTATCCTCCCAGTGCGCAAGAGTTCACGCCGCCCCCGCCGCCGGAGCCGGAAGGGACCGCATCGGGCAGGTCGGCCCTGCCCGGCGTCATGAAATTCCTGCAGGAACGTTTGTCGGCCCCCGCCCGGGCGAGAGACAAAACAGCGTCCCAGCCCGCCCCAAGCCAAACGTCTCAATCCCCCGTCAAGTCGACGATCAAGGGCGAGGGCGACGGCAAACTGCGAATCCACATCTACGATGAAGACATCCACAAAGTGTTGGATCTGCTCAGCGAGCAAGGCAATTTGAACATTTTGGCGAGCAAGAATGTCGAGGGCAAAGTTTCCGCCACGCTCAACGGCGTTGATCTGGACGGTGCATTGGACGCGATTCTCAAATCCACGGGTTACGTCGCCAAACGAGATGGAAGTTACGTCTTCGTCGGCACACCCGACGATTTCAACAATTTGGAGCAAGCGTTGGATAAAATCTGCACGCGAGTTTACCAGCCTAATTACATCACCGCTGCGGAACTGAAATCGCTGATTACGCCGCTTTTGTCCGAAAAGGTGGGTACCATCAGCGTATCAACTCCATCCGAGGTGGGCATCGGGGCCAGCGACTCAAACGCCGGCGGCAACAAGTTCGCCGGCAACGAAGTGGTCGTGGTCCGCGATTACGAAGCCGTACTCGCACAGATCGATCAAATGGTGGAAGAAGTCGACGTCCGCCCGTTGCAGGTTTCCATCGAGGCCATGATTCTCAGCGTGCATCTGAAGGACACCGATAAATTCGGCGCCAACTTTCAATTTCTCCGTGACAATCCGAACATCAAATTCGGCTTGGGAACTCCGTACGATGCGCTGGCCAATTTTAAATTCGATGAAGGCGGCTTGAAATTCGGTTTCCTCGACACCAGCCTGGGTGCGTTCATCAACGCCTTGGAAACCGTGGGGGACACGAACGTTATCGCCAATCCGCGCGTGATGGTGCTGAACAAGCATCGGGCCGACATTCAAATAGGCGAACAAAAGGGTTATCTCAGTTCCACGGTCACTGAAACAAGCACCACTTACGCCGTGCAGTTTTTGGACCTTGGCGCCCAATTGCGTTTGCGGCCGTTCGTATCCAGCGACGGCCTGATACGCATGGAAATCCATCCCGAATTGTCCGACGGCGACGTGAAGACCCAAAACGGCGTCACGCTGCCCAACAAGACCATCACCCAAGTTACCAGCAACGTGATGGTCCGCGACGGTTGCACGGTAATTATCGGCGGACTGATGCGCGACCAGTTGGTAACCAACACCACGCAAGTTCCGTTTTTTGGAAGTTTGCCGATAATCGGCATAGCTTTTCGCAACACCGAGGAAACCATCGAGCGCTACGAGGTGCTGGTGCTGATCACGCCGAGAATCGTGTATGAACCCGGCACGTGCCAGGAAGGTGAAAAAGCGGCCTGCGAATACTATCGCCGCCACGGCACTTATGCCGATAAAATGAGCCCCTTCGGCAAACGCTCCATTGCCCGGCGTTACTTCCGGCTGGCCCAAGCCGCCTGGGCCGACGGCGATCAGAAAAAGGCCTTGCGATTCGCCGAAATGGCGGTGCAATTCGATCCGGTCAATCGGGCCGCCATCGATTTACGCAGTGATATCTGGCTGGGCAAGAAAGAGGGCGATCATACGCTGGGCGCCGAACGGACGGGCTATGATCTTGTCGCCCGAAACCCCTTGGACGGCGATGCCGTGGCCGATTGGCTGATCGACGATCTGGAACGTCCGGCCTCGCCGCAACCCATGCCGCTGCATCCGTACGATCGCGGATTGCCCGGTTCACACCAGGACATCCCGCGACCGAAAAAACTTCAATGAATCAATTTTATAATGAGTTAAAATGCAACAACTATCGGCAATTCCGCCCTCACCCCGGCCCTATCCGGGCACCGACGGGCACCATGCGGAGCATGGTCGGTTGGTCGGGAGAGGGAAGATTATGGATAGGCTCCTAGTCCGGATGGCAAAAAACTTGCCGGCGGGCATTTTCGCCACGGCGGTTATTCTTGCATTGACGGCGGGCTGCGCCGGTTTTCCCATTGCCAAGTCGTTATTAGGCGGCAACGACACCGAAAAACGCCATCGGCGCAATGAGGAGATCATACGAAATTTTGAAGCCCACCGAGATCAGGCCGCTTATGAAGCCGCCTTGACGCGATGGGAGCAGAACGATTCCAAAGGTTGTCGAGAGGGTTTGGAAGTATTACTGGCCCGCAATCCCCGCCATATCGATGCCCAACTTCTCATGGCCGAAGTAAATCTTCTCGATCGACGCCCTGAGGATTCACTCAAACAGGTCGACGAGGTGCTCCGCATGCAACCCGGCAACGCCCGGGCGCTCTATACCAAGGGATTGGTGCTGGACGCCATCGGTCAATCGACCGGCGCGGTTGCTTATTACGAGCAGGCTGCCCGGGCCGAACCGGAAAATGAAATATATGCACTATCTTATAAGAGTGCCAAGGATTCAGACGGTTCTGACGCGGCAAACTCAAATGCCGTTATTCCGGCGGCTTACTCGGCAACTTCGGATTCAGATAAAAACGTTCCTTCATCAACGCACCAACAGGGACCATCTTTGACAACGCCTCAGATCAGGCAGCCCCCCGCGGAAACCTCATCCCCTGCGACGCCGACGTCTGAAACTCCCGATAAAGCGAAAAAGAACGCCGGCTTTGCCGATTCTTATGCGCATGCCGAATCTGCCGTTTCGGCGGAAGAATTCATGAGTGAAGGCCAGCGGGCGTTATCCGATGGCGCGATCGACGCGGCTCGGATTGCCTTCCATAAAGCGGCGGCCTGCCAGACGAATAATCCGCAAATTCCGGTTGTTTTGGCAGGCGCGGCATTACGGACAAACCATCCGGAATTAGCCGTAGAACTGCTTGTGCCGGCCGCCAGGCATTTCTCTAAATCGGCCGCAATTTATCGCATGTTAGGAGTGGCCTACTATCGGCTGGGCGACTTCCAATCATCCCAAGTTGCACTGCAACAAGCACTTTCGTTGGACAAGTCAAGTGCTTTATCCTATTTTTTGATGGGATGCACGTTGGCAAAGCTTGGGCAGGCCGAGCCGGCTGAAGCCCATTTTCAACAGGCTAAAGCCCTCGACCCGCGCTATACCGTGCGGCGTTAATGCCGGTATAAGCTTTGTGTCCGACGCTCTGTCAGCGATCATCCCTCACTAGGGAACCCATGCGCTTGAAGCTCGTGGCTTACGGCCTTTAACGACACTCAGGTAAATAATTGAGAAAGTTCAAGTTTTCCAAAACGATCGCCATCGAGGCAATCGCTATTGTCGGCGTTCTGACATTGGCTTGGCTGGCCATGAAGGAATTTGATGCGACATCGCTAATGCTGTGTGCCGGCTTGTCGTGCATCGGGCTGATTTGCTGCTGCGGATTGCTTGCACGTCGGCTTTTGCGGCTAAAAGGACAACAGCGGCAATTTCAAAGACACATCGAAGCGATGAGTCTTTGCCATACCCTTCCCGGATTCAACGAGAACATGCCTTCCTTGCCTTCGGAGCATCCCATGATCGATCTGGCGGGGCAGATTCGCAATACCATACTTGATTACAAACGGCGCGTGCAGGACTTGGAACACGCACGTACTACCCAAGAGGTTCGCTGCCTTCGCGCCATGGCGCAGGCCGAGCAGATCAAGAATATCTTTGAGGGATTGACCGACCCCATTTTGGCTATCGACGACTACGACGAGTTGGTGCTGGCCAATCGCAGTGCGGAAGAGATGTTCAATTTTGACGCGGAAAAGACCGAAAAGCGAGCCATAAGCCAAATAGTGCGTTGCCAGGAGCTGATCGATTTGTTGACGTCCGTTAGGCAACGGAAAATCACGGGCGCGCGTTCCGAAGAGATCGAGATTGCCCGGGAGAACGGCAAACCCCAATGGTTTCGCGCCACGGCCTACAAGCTGGCCACGGGCAACGACGAATCGTCGGATAAATCCCCGGTGTCGGAAGGCGCCGTGGCGGTGCTCCGCGACATCGGGGACCATAAAGCCGTGCAAAAACGGAACGCCGAGTTCGTGTCGTCCGTGAGCCATGAGATGAAAACGCCCTTGGCGGGCATCAAAGCCTACGTCGAACTGCTGGCCGAAGGCGAGGCTGAAGACGAAAAAACCCGCGAGGAATTTCTCAACGTCATCTCCACGCAGGCCGATCGCCTCCAACGATTGGTGGAAAATTTACTGAACATTGCCCGCATTGAGGCCGGCGTGGTCAACGTCAATAAACAACAACAATCCTTGAATGAGATTCTCGAAGAGGCCCTGAACGTGGTGCAGCCGTCGGCCGAGGCCAAAGACATCAAGCTTGTTTCGCAACTAAGCTCCATGTACTTGGGCGTGCTGGCCGACCGCGACATGCTGCTGCAAGCGGCCATCAACCTGTTGTCCAACGCCATCAAGTATACCGGCAAGGGCGGCACCGTAAGCCTGCGCAGCCGGTTGGTGGGCGACCAGGTCTGCTTCGAAGTGCAAGATACCGGCGTGGGACTCAGTCCGGAAGATTGCCAAAAAATATTCGAAAAGTTCTATCGCGTGAAAAAGGACAAAGACATGGCGCCGGGCACCGGACTTGGTCTGCCGCTGGCCAAGCACATAGTCGAGGACGTCCACGGCGGACAACTTGCCGTGGAAAGCACGCCGGGAGTGGGCAGCACCTTTTCGGTGTCAATGCACTCCGCGGGCCAGTTGAAAACCGAGGGCTGAAATACAAAAGGCAATATAAGTGCGGAGTTACGGATCATGAACGACGCATAACACAAGGAATAGGCAATATCCGATTAATCTGAAAACAGGTTCAAATATGGGTAAGCGAATTATACTTTGCGATGACGAGATCCATATTCTGCGAGCAATGGAATTCAAATTGAAAAAGGCCGGCTACGAGGTGGAAATCACCAACGACGGCGAAGAGGCTTGGGATGCGATTCAAAAACGCAAACCCGATTTGCTGATTACCGATTGCCAGATGCCTCGATTGACCGGTCTTGAATTGATTGGCCGGCTGCGCGACAATCCCCGAACCGCCGATATTCCCGTGTTCATGCTTACCGCTAAAGGTTATGAGCTTTCGCACGAGTTATTGTTCGGCCAATTACGCGTGCTGCGTGTTGTTGCCAAGCCTTTCAGCCCGCGCGAATTGCTGCAAGACGTGGACGCCGTTCTGCAAAATGAAACCGTTAATGCGTAAATGAAATGTCATGAACCTTCCCCAAGAAATATTCGGCGACGTGATCGTGGTCCATTCCCCGGAGGAACTCGAAGCGGACCAATGCAACAACTTCGAGGCCTATTTCAATGAACTGGGAATCCACAACATCGTGCTGGATTTAGACGGCACGGAGTCGATCGACAGTAAAGGTCTCACCGCTTTGCTAAATGTGCAGAATACGCTCCGCGGCAAGCTGGGCGACCTGAAAATTGCCGCCAACAACGCCTACAACCGCAAAATATTGGAGTTAACGCGGCTGGATCAACAATTGGAAGTTTTTGAAAGCGTCATGGACGCAGTGAAGAGTTTTCATTGATCGTAGCATAAAACATAATCCCCGCCTCGTCCCCAACCCACATACCGTAGCGCGGCCTGATGGCCGAAACCAAATAGTTTAAAGTAAATGGTAGATAGTAGATGGTTATCAGTTTTCAGTAATCAGTTTTCAGTTAAGAGTACGAAGTACGGAGTAAAGTGGCGAATCGCGCAAGTGGTTATGGTTGTTCAATTTACAATTTGAAATTTGCAATTGTAAATTTGCAATAAAAAAACATACGCGCAAAATGCGCTCAAACATTAACACAAAGACTCTAATCCTTCACCCCCGACAATGTCCACCGCAATCCTTGCCCCCCGCCGTCTTGGCGGCCTTTTGATCGAAAAGGGCTACATCACGCCCGACGGCCTAAAGGCTGCGCTGGATAAACAAAAGGAAGACGGCAAGGGTAAACTGCTGGGCGAACTCCTCGTCGAGATGGAATACTGCACCGAGGATCAGATCGTCGAGTGTCTTGCCGTCGAGTACGGCGTTCCCTACGCCAAACTTGAAACGCGACTTTTCGACGCCAAGATCGTGGACATACTGCCGCGGGAATACATCGAAAAAAACCTTATTATGCCGATGTTCATGATTCGCGGCGTGTTGACCGTCGCCGTAAGCGAGCCGTCGAATCTGTTTTTAATCGATGAGATTCGCGCCCTGACGAACGCGCAGGTGCAGATCGTCGCCGCCAGCACCAAGGACATCCGGCGGATGATAACCTCGCTGCCCAATTCCAAAGTTTTCGTGATAGACGACATTATCGAAGATTCGGAATCGGCCAACGTCACGCTGATCGAAGAAGTAATCGAAGACATCGGCGACATTGACGAGGAGGCCGGCGGCCAGAATCCCGTCATCCGCCTGGTCAACTACATCATTTTTAACGCCGTGAAGGAGGGGGCCAGCGATATCCACATCGAGCCGGCCGAACATTGCATGAGGGTGAGGTATCGCATCGACGGCAAACTGCACAAGTCGCTGGAAGTGCCCCTGCACCTGCTTAACTCCGTGACCAGCCGCATTAAAATCATGGCTTCCATGGACATCAGCGAGCGGCGGCTGCCGCAAGACGGGCGTGTTCACGTGCTGCTTGATGGCCGCAAAATCGACCTCCGCGTTAGCACCTTTCCCGCCACGCGCGGCGAAAAAACCGCCATCCGCGTCCTCGACACCCGCAGCGTCTCCCTGAACCTCGAAGACCTCGGTTTTGGCGAGGACGTGCTCAATAGTTTCCGGCAAAACATCAGCGCACCAAACGGCATCATCTTGGTAACCGGACCGACGGGAAGCGGTAAATCCACCACTCTTTATGCCGCACTGAACGAGATCAGCTCCATGGAGAACAACGTTTGCACCGTGGAAGACCCCATCGAATACCATCTGCCTCTGATCAACCAGTTCCAGGTGCAGTCGAAAATCGGGATGACGTTTTCCGCCGCCTTGCGCACGCTTCTGCGGCAGGACCCCGACGTGATCATGGTGGGCGAAATCCGCGACGAAGAAACCGCCCATACCGCCATCCAGGCCGCCATGACCGGCCATCTTGTTTTCAGCACCCTGCACACCAATAACGCCTGCTCGGCCATCACCCGGCTGATAAACATGGGCGTGGAGTCGTATCTGATCGGCGCCGCGCTGAACATGATATTGGCCCAGCGCCTGGTGCGGCGGATTTGCACAAAGTGCCGCGAACCTCATGAACCTCCCCGCACCGTTCGAAAGGCATTGGAACGCATGGGTTACGAATTCAGCGAGTTTTACAAAGGCGTGGGCTGCAAGATTTGCCGAAACACCGGTTTTAAAGGCCGGATCGCCGTCCATGAACTGTTGGTCATAAGCGATGAAATGCGCGACGCCATCGTCGCCGACCCGACCGTCAACAATCTGCGAGGCATCGCGATTGCCGACGGCATGATTACCCTGGCCTACGACGGTTTCCGTAAAGTTCGCGAGGGAATCACCACCGTGGAAGAAGTTTTCCATATTATCGGAGACAGCGTCGGAACATGTCAAGAAGCTTCAAGCTTGCTAAATACCATTCCCCGAGCTACGTAAAGTCGGCGCCCCGGTCAGGGCTAATTATAGTTAATTATGAGGAATATAAAAAACTCCGGGCACAAGGGCCCGGGCTATTGAGTGTCAGAAAAAGTATGTCGTATGAAAAGTCAGAGCCGGGGCCTGTCGCCCCGGTAATTCCGCACCCGACACGCCCCGGCTCTGAGGCGAAAACGCGACATTTATTACCTGACACTCAATAAACTTAACCACTCTCCACTAACCGCTATTTATGTCAGCCGCCACAACCTTCAGTTATCGCGTACGCGATCCCATGGGGCGCACTCGCGAGGGAAGTATTGAAGCAGTCTCGTCCGAGGAAGCGCGTCAGCATTTACGCCGCGACGGGTTTCACGTCCTGGAACTCAAATCCGCCGAGGAATTTCGGAGTTTGTTTCCAAAACGGATCACTCGACAGGATTTAATTTATGTTACTGCCCAGTTGGCGATCATGGTCGATACGGGCATTACAATATCGACGGCGCTTTCGGGAATTATCGAGCAAGAGACCAATTCGGCGTTGCGAAAAGTCTTGCAGGGGTTAAAGGAAGCGGTCGAATCGGGTGAAGATTTCTCCGCGGCTTTGGCCCGCTATCCAAAGCTGTTCGATAATACCTACATTTCCTTGGTTAAGGCCAGCGAAGCGACCGGCACTTTGGGCGCAATGCTCGATCGCGTCGCCGCATACTTGAGAAAGGAGTTGGAAACCTTCAATAAAGTCCGCGCCGCCATGGCTTATCCCATGATTATGATGGTGTTGGCCACCGGTGTAACGATTTTTCTCTTGACGTATGTCATGCCCAAA
The DNA here is from genome assembly GCA_050013075.1 of Thermoguttaceae bacterium. Taxonomy (GTDB): domain Bacteria; phylum Planctomycetota; class Planctomycetia; order Pirellulales; family Thermoguttaceae; genus JBEKIK01. The sequence continues at coordinate 11,165 of JBEKFZ010000021.1, forward strand.
TTCATGCCGCTATTCAAGCTGCGTCATACGCAATTGCCCGCCCCCACAATTGTGATGATGTCGGTATCTGACGCAATGTTGAACTATTGGTATTTGTTTTTGGGTGTGGTGGCAACAATTGTGGGAGGATTCCTCTATGGCAGGCGCACTCCCTCCGGCAGGCGCATGTTGGATTGGATCAAGATCAACTGTCCGGTCGTGGGCACGATGTTTCGCAAGGTGACGATCAGCCGCAGCATCCGCACCCTGGGCACCTTACTGGCCAGCGGCGTGCCCGTGATAGAGGCCATCAAGCTTGCCAAAGCGGTGGCCGGCAATTATTATTATGAAGCGATCTGGCAAAAAGTTTTAGAAGAAGTGACCGGCGGAAAACGAATCTGCGAAGTCCTGCGCAACACCCCGCTCTTTCCCAACGTGCTGGTGCAAATGATTAGTGCGGGCGAAGAAGCCGGTAAATTGGACGTGGTGTTGGAAAAAGTCAGCACTTATTACGACAACGAGGTCGAAACCACGCTCAAAGCCACCACCAGCCTTATCGAACCCCTGATGATAGCCATGATGGGCGTGGTGGTGGGAACCATCGGACTGGCACTGATGCTGCCCATCTTCAGCCTCAGCCGCCAACCCTAAAACAAAGGATGAAGTATGAGGGATGAAGGATGAATACATACGTGCTTTGTCGTTGGCGATTTCCACCATTCCCTATTCCCTATCCCCGGTGCCATCCCCCCTTGCCATCCGGGACCGGCCTATTTAAAATCATTTTAGCGGCGTTAAATATGGGCGGGTATTTGTTTACTAAAACGAGGAACTCATGGCCAGGAAGGTAATCCTCGACGTCGATCCGGGCATTGACGATGCCCTTGCCCTGTGCTTGGCGCTTTTCGAGCCTGAGTTGGACGTGGTGGCTCTGACCGCCGTCGGAGGCAATGTATCCCCGGCCCAAGCCACTCGCAACGTCCAGGTCATTCTGGAACAACTCGACCCCCCGCGTCTGCCGCGGCTTGGGGCCGCCTCGGAACCGGATAACGGCCTGCCCGTGGAAGGCCGCTATCTGTACGGCGCCGACGGGCTGGGAGGCTGCGAGTTCGACGTGGCGGAGCGGCAACACCTGCTCCCCTCGGAAAAAGAAATCTGCGATCAGGTTCGCGCGGCGCCGCACCAGGTGACCATCGTGGCCCTAGGCCCGCTTACGAATATCGCCCGGGCGTTCATGCGCGATCCCGAGCTGCCCGGCCTGGTCGGTCAGATCGTTATCATGGGCGGCACCGTAACCACGCCCGGCAACATAACTCCCGCCGCCGAATTCAATATTTATTGCGATCCGGTTTCCGCCCAGATCGTTTTTCGCTCGCCTTCGACGAAAATCCTCGTTCCCCTGGACGTGACCAACCGGATTGAACTGAGCTACGATCTGTTCAATCAATTGCCCGACGAATCGACGAAGGTGGGCCGTTTTTTGCGAAAGATTTTGCCTCCCGCCTTTCGCAGCTATCGCCAACGATTGGGTCTGGAAGGAATTCACGTCCACGATTCGGTTGCGCTTATGTCGGTCGTGCATCCCGATTTATTCACCACGAAGCCCATGGCCGGCGACGTGGAAACCCTAGGCGAGATGACCACTGGGGCCACGATCTTCGACCGCCGCCGCGTGCCCGCCTGGCGTCACAACATGGAAGTGGCCATGGATATGCAAAAAGACGCCGTCATCGAGCACATCATCCGCGGATTGAACCGATCGGTGTAACGAATCTCAAGCCCATGGGTTGCAACCCATGGGCTTTGAAAGCATAAAACCGTTTCTTGTTTACTTGTTCCCACGTTCCGGCGCGGGACAAGATAATGAATTCTACCGCGATTGCCCGGCGTTGGGTTCCCGCTTGGCCGTGGCCGGGGCAGGCTTTTGTTCCGCCGCCGGTTGCTCGGAATCGGACGGTTTAAAGAACCGCTCGTCGTAGATCGCCAAGGAGTGTAAGGCGCGCATCGCGCCGGCGATTTCCCGGGTGGAAAGCACGGGCAAATTATTCAGATAACGCTGGGCATTCAGGGAGTTGATCAAATAAGACATTCCCGCGGCCATGCCTGGATCGTCCAGCCGATCCTCGGGCAATGAAAGGGCCAGCCACTCCAGCACGTAACCGGAAGACCGCAATGCCGCGGCATCGTCGCGGTTGGCGCCCCTGCCGCTTAAAAAGTATCCCCAACTGCCATCTGAGTTTTGTATTCCGAAAGCGAAGTTTTGGAACTCGCCCACGTACTTTTTCGCCCGGGTGTACTGCCCTTCGACGGGCAACTTGCGCTTCTCGTGACGATATACCGCGTAGCTTATGCCCAGCAAGCGATCCAATCCCGCGCCGCCGGCGGCAAGTGTCGGATGCGCGAGTTCTTCCTTTATGATCTTTTCCAGCGACCACTCTTCATCAAGATCGTTCTTCCACGTTGGGGCATCGACATAATACGCCAAACCGACTAGCTTGAGCGACATATCCGCGCCCGAGCGGCAGGAGAGTTTTTCAGATTCAACCAGATCGGCTACCGTGCGCGTCGTATCGCCCACGCGCATGGGATACTCAGCCGGCACGCGTGCCAGGGCCAATGCGGCCAGAAGTTGCGACGGCCGCGATTGCAGTCCGTATCCCAGCCGGGCGGAAATATGGTCGTTGATAATAGTAAGAGGTTGAAAACCGCCGCAGGGATAGTTCCAACACATACACATGATGCCGTTTGCGCGTTTTTCTCCCCCGGCGTCGAACAGGGAAATTTCCGCATCGCATCCCAGGGCCAAACAATAGTCGATAATCTCGTCTGGGGTATTTTGCTGGGAATTGAAGGGCATCTTCCGATACGCGCCTAAGGTGCGGCGCGCCTTATCGCGCAGTGCCGCCAGGGCCGGACTGAGTTCGTGTTTCGGCTTCGGCGGCTCGGCTGCCGCCGGCTGTTCGGGCTGGGACGGCGTTTCGGCGGCCGGTTTGTCGCCGCCGGGAATTACGGCCGGCTTGGCAGGTTCGGTTTCCGCCGCCGCTGGGGTTTGATCCTCGACCGGCTTTACGTCGGTCTTTTCCCTGACAGGCCCTTCGACATCGGTTTTGACCGGGGCGTCGGGCGTGTCTTGCGCTGAATCCATTTGGGGCATGTCCGGACCGGTCAACTCGTTGCCCGGGGACACTGCGGCATTAGATTCATTCACTGCCTTATTTTCCGCTGATTCGTTCGATTCATTTTGCCCCAACTGAACCGAGCCCGATAGCGCGGGTCCGTCGTCCTGAGCCAATTCCGCCTGTTTGGTCATTTCCCAACCCGCGCAGTTGGAAATAACTCCGCGGACCAATAACAGTGAAATTAAACCGGCTCCGATCCAAATGGTCTTATTCATCGAATGGCATCCTTTCTCCACGGTTATTTCATTTTCCTACCGTGGACACGGGCGGGTTCTTCCTTGCCGTGGGCTGAACTTCGTCGGATTGCGGACGATCGATGAGGAATCCCCCGGAATAACCGCGATCGATGTAAGAGTTGTTCCTAGCGCCACAGCCGTATTTGTCGTTGCCGCCGTAGTCAATCAGAAATGCAAAGTTTCCGCCGCAATCGGGCAAGGGGTGATACGACATGCTGGGCGAGGCATAACCTTGGCTGTAACCTTCATACACGTCGTCGCCGTTGTAATCGAAGAGTATTCCCATGCCCATCTGATTGCTGGAGCCTTGGGTCAGTCCGCCGGTAGCCTTGTAGTGATCGTTGCCGCCGAAATCGCAGAGGACGCCGGTGGAACAATCCCAGGCCATGCCCATGCCCATGATCGTGCCTTCGTACACGTCGTCCCCGCTATCGTCGAAACAGAATCCGATGGAATAATGGCAACCCCAACCGCAGCCGAATCGCTGGAAACTGGGCTGGGTTCGCGGCCCGCCGTTATAGGCCGTCCGCGTAATCAATCGTTTTGTATTGCCGCCGAAATCGCGGGCGAAACCGGCTCCGCACCAATATCCTCCGCCGTGCGATAGGTAGTCGAACTCGTAGACGTTCTCGCCGCCGTTGTCCAGGATCACGCCGATGCCACCGTCGGCCACAGCACGCAATCCCGCGCCCACGCCTTGTCCCCAGCCTTCGTACCCGGGGGTTTCGGGATAGGAATCGCGCCACATGCCGCCGCAATAGTAATGGTTGTCGCCGACGTTGCTGTCGAGCAGTCCAAAGCCCAGCGGTCCGCCGAAGCCCTGTGCCCACATCGCGGCGTGATAATCGTTCTTTCCTCCGCGTTCGATCAATACGCCCAGCCCTCCCAGCGCCTGGCCTTGCACGCGCCTCAGTCCACGATAGCGGCTGTTCCCGTCGTAATCGATGAGAATTCCCACGCCGGCAATGGCCGAACCTTGGGCAACGTCCCGCGCCTCGTAAACGCCGTGGCCTCCAAGGTTCAGGAGCATCGAGACGCCGAGAATCGCCCCGCCTTGAATTCCCGGCTTATTCCCGCGATATGTGTTATGGCCTCCCAGATCTACGACTACCAACACGGGCCGTTCCAATCCGACTGCGCCGTCGATATATGTATCGTCGCCGCCCAGGTCGATCACCGCGCAAACGCCGGGCATCTTATCGAGATAATACGTGTTCGGCCCTTTGCCGCCGATGATAATCGCTCCATAAGGAGTATCGATGCGGTCGACCACGGCGCCGGTTACGCCCTCGACTTTGACGTCCCCGTCGGCCGGCAGGGACTTGAGTTGTTCAAGTAATTCCGGGTCGGTGATGGGCACAAGTGCGTCGGCGGCCGCAAAAAGCGAATTGCGGTCCATCATTTCCATCAGATCGCAAAGCAACCGGCCGGTGCCGCGATCGTTGAGCGTATGTCCGACTTCATTCTGGCCGACCAGAACCGGATAAATATTTGCCTGCAACTCGCGGATTTGGGATTTAGTCAGCGGCGCCAAGGCCGCGGCGTAGGCCACCTCAGCCTCGGCAATCGACTGTTTGACGATTTCCAAGGCCTGCTCGGGCGAGGCGACCTTGGTAAAAGTCCTCGGTTTCCGTTCGCCAAGATCCATTTTTTTTGCCGCGATGGCCAGCAACTCGGCAAAGCCTTCGTGGTTGCCTAGCGCCGCCTTATGCAACTCGCGGGTGAACCGTTCGGCCTCGGCGGGAGCGTCAAGCGGGTTGCGCAACAAATGTTCGTACCAACTCAGCCGGCAATTGCCGGTCAATTCCGAGCCTGTATACCGGCCCGCCGTGGAATTCAGCTTCATGGCGGTGTAACTGCGAAAACGTGCAAAATTGTCGGTGGTGTGTCGTTTCACAAGACCGGCCAGAATCTCTTGCTTGAGCAATTCCAATTTACTAGAAGCGAGCGGATCGCCTATGGAATTAGGTTTTTCCGAGGACTCGGTGTTTTTAGATGACTGGGGAGAACTATCTGTTACCGAATCCAGAGCCTGCAAACTGCTATTTGTCGCCAATATCACCGCAACAATAATTAGGTAAAGCCGGGAAGTGTGCGATATTCCCGAGAACTTATGTAGAGGCTGGTAAGCAGCTCGGTTAATCACGTGTGTTATCTCCCACCATGCCCCGTATATGTCACAAGACCACTAAACAAAGTGCAGGCTAAAATTTATCCCAACAACATACCCAGGGGGAATTCTGGCGCCGAAGCCCAAAGCCGGTATTCTAGGTACACTTTGCCGGTTAGTCAACTATATTTCTTATAACCCGCGAAAACGGCTTTACCGCGTCAATCGGCAGATTTTCAAGCACACCTTTAATAACAAGACTGGAACTAACAAAAAGGTTATCTAAAGAGTTTACTTAAAAAAAGAGTAGATGTCCTACTAGGTAACTTGGGGAAATTATCGTCGAAACGGCTTTTGCAATGCCGCCACGCAAATTTCACGGCGATTATGCTGAAGCTGCCGGGCACGAACAATGTTATAACCCCAGCTTTTTATACGTTCGATGTACCCCGGCACTTGAGCGGCAAGACTCCATTCGGGCAGTTTTAACGTCAATATCATGCCCCGGATGCTAACCTGGAGATGCAGTACGATAGCCTCCACTGCATCCAGCGTATAATTCGGCGCAACATTCATATCCACAGTGAGCCAACGAATTTTACGAAATTCGCGGCGGGGAACCTGCGTGCTGCGGCGGCGAAGATGGGTAAAATGCGGGTCTTTTAACACCTCAGCGTGCATCTCCGCCGGATCGATGCCGGTGACTATCATCCCCCGACCTAAAAGCGCCTGGCTTGCTCCGCCCGGAGCGCTGCCGATTTCCGCTACATGTGCCCCACTGGGAATAGGCAATTGCGACCAGCGCACGGCCTCTTCCATTTTCAGCCATGCCCTGGAAACCGCGCAGGCGGGCAATTCCAAGGCCAACATCCCGCCAGGCCAGCGCGTGGTTATTTGATCGGCGCGGTGAAAACCGATCCACCACTGATCTGGCTCAACCAGAACGCAATCGAAAACATGTTCCCCGCGCCGAGCAGGTTGCAACGGATCGGCGACTTTTGGGCCGAGCAGTTTTGGACGCGGGCAATGCTCCAGCAATCTGGCATGAACTTCGATCGCCTCGGAAGTAATGCCGGGCTGATAACCATGATCGCCCGGCTCAGCCGCGTCGCGCTGCCAAACGTGGATTCGCTCCGCCTTGCGATGTCCGAAAAGTTTCCACGCCTCCCGGGCCATTTCCGCCCGGTCCTGTCCCTGAACTTTCCCCAACGAAAACCCGTACGACCGGGCAAAGACCGAATGAAGATCAAAATCGTCCGCCAGCCGGTGTTTTTCCGGCAGTTTAAACGTCAGAAAGCCCGGCCGCGAATAAGCAAAGCGAAAATCCTTCCAACATCGCGCCATCTCCTCCTTCACCGCCCGCTCGGCGCCGATCTGACAGGTAATGAAAAGAAAATCGGACATGGTTAATAAATGGGTTCGGGAGCAATCCTATGCAGTACAATACTTGTACCACAGTTGTAGGTCGTTATGATACTGCCATTCTGACAGGATTTTACCATGACTTGCACAAAGCAGAAATAGGCTCAGGAACTAAATGTAATAGTTGGTCAAGTGGTATGTTTGGGTGTCATTGCTGGATTGGCCGGCAGTGCTGGTTTCATTAAGCGTGAAGCAACTATTGGTAAAATCGAACAGCCGGTTATTGGAGAGGCTCACGGTTCGCCAGTGGCCCGGAGTGACAACGTTTCGTTTTTGGCAGGAAGGTCCGGGCTATGACCGGAATTTGACAAAGGCGTAAACTGTTATTGCAGCCATTGACTATTTGCATAATAATCCGCTGCGGAGAGGATTTGTTAAGCGTGCGGTAGACTGGAAATGGTCGAGTGCCAGATACCATGTAAATGATCCGCTCCGACAATATCCCGGATTGCCAATCATTTACAGCCTGCCCGCCCAGTGGCTGGATGAACCCGGTTAACTTGCCACCCAAGCCCTGCTGGACAAGCGGGCGCCGACCGCAGATTGGTCATGGCGCCCGTGCGCTGAACCAAAACGGATCCTGGAGGAATTAAGCCATGAAAAAAAGAATCTGCCATTGGTTAGACTCAAACCAATGGGGCGCACTTCACATTATATCGAATCGGGTTTACTCATGTGCTCCAAGGTCGGTGCCCTTGCTTGTTGATGACGATTTGGATTTCTCCCAAATCACCTTTGATGAACTGCACAATGCTAGAACGAGCTTGTACGAGGGAATCAATGATGGGACGAGAAAGGAATGTGACGGGTGCAAATACTTGATGGAAAAAGATGAAAGCGATATTTGCGTGGGACCGGTGGAAAACGTAATACTTCATCCGTATACGACATGCAACCTGAGATGCAGTTACTGCTATTTCACCGACAAGGAGCTTGGCGCAGCATTCGATCAACACAAAGCGCACATTGTGCCTGTGCTGGAGAACTTTTATAACAGCGGCATCTTGAAGAAGAACTTTTTTTCTTTATCTCTTGGAGGCGGCGAGCCGGCTTTCGTGCGTGATCTCAAAGAAACATTGGACTTCTTGAGTTCTAAATGGGAGCATTCTTCATTTGTATTGATTTCTAATTCTTCCATCAAACAAAAAGTCCCCTATGTCATTGAAAGTCTGAATAGCACGCCCAATGTGACCAAGACTTTGATTACGTCCATCGACTGTGGAACTCGCGAAACCTACAAGCGGATGCGAGGAAGAGATCTATTCATTGATTCCGTTGAGAATATTCAGACATATGCCACCAGCGGTGTTTTTGCCGACATTACTTTGAAATATATTTTATTGGAGGATGGGACCAATGATTCACCGGACGACGTATTTGGATTTGCTAGGTTTGTAAAAGATATTGCCGAAAAGAATCCCCACACAACAAGCGTCGTTATTGACGCGGACGTAAAAGTGACGAAGTCGGCGTCAGACACGTATTTTAAGACTTCCATCGATCCCGACAATGTCGATGTATTTACCTACAAGCCCATCACTGATGACATGCTGGTCGCAGCCGGAAAATTGTATTATGCGATCCATACCCTCCTGGGCGTCGAAGTCAAGTTTGCCGGTGGCAGGCTTTCGGATCGCTCAGATGTCGGGACAAGGGACGTCGGTAGAATTAAAGAGTATGCCGAACAGTACCATTCCAGCAGGAAACCGGCGAAGGAAAGACATTTTCTAAAAGCGATCAAGCCAGTTCCCGGACTAAAAACAATCTTCCTGCGAAAACTCAAATCCCTGGTCAAGAGACTGATCCGCAGGAAATCGCCATAGCCGGCGGCCGTTTATTGACGTTCAGGAGATTCCTGCAATGGCGTTCTGGCGTTCTTTCGGAAAGCTGACATCCCGTTGACTATTGACGGTCAAAAAAGTATGCAACAATCCGGCTTATTCTGGATTCGGCGACGGTGGCGGAGGAGGATTCAATGCCGGGCCGGCTTGGGCGGGCAAGAGGGTGATTTTAATGGGGTTGGTTGCCGCGCCGTCGCCGCGAACCACGATCACCTCGGCCGGCGTTGATTCGCTTATTTCCACCTGGGGCACGCTGAATCGCACGCCCAAATCATACCATCCCAGCACCTCGGCCTGCAACTCCCGGCCGCCAACGTTGACTAGCATCTGCCCCGGCTGAGGTCCAAGGCCCTCGCCGGCCAAGATAATTTCGCCGCCCGCGGCCGGGCTGGTAGGATCGACCTCGAAGGCGGCCGGATCGATGGCCAGCACCTCGTCGCGTTGAATTGCAGCCCCGTTATTCACCGGATTCATATCATCGATCTCACGATTGGCATCGACCATGACGTGCAGCACTTGGAATGGCGCGGCTTTTCCCTCGGCGTCGTGCCACATAGTTGCCGCTTCCATCGGCAGCCGAATATCCACGCTCTGCGTGTCGCCGGCTTCGATCGCCTTGACTCGCACGCCGCTACGGGGCAAATCGGCGGTCAATTTGTCGTCGTTGCCCGCAAAAAGCATTACGTTAAAGGGCATTTCGACGGGCTGATTGCCGTTGTTGCGGAACCAAACGCGATACCGAGGACCGAGTTTCTCCTCCGGATGCCCTGGATCGACAAACCGCACGGCCAGCAATTGCAGGTCGTTTTGCCCTACGTCAAAAACGGGTTTTTGCACGTCGACCCATGTTCCGCATTGCACCTCGGGCAGTGACACCCATACCGGCGTTTGCCAATAGGCCCAATCATAGTATGGATCGTAAATCACCGGCCTCGACCAGATCGGCCGCGGATCCCAAATCGGGTGGCAATGATAATGCCACGACCACGCCACCCAAGGATTCCAGGACGGGTACCAACATGGACCGGCAAAGAAAGTCGGGCCGAAGTATACGAACTTGAAGCAGTTTTTGGCGTAAGCCGGACCGATCAGGCCGTGATAGAAATGCGGCCGATCCGCGTAATAGTCAGTAACACTGTTTAGTTTTACAACGTTATTCAAGTGATGGATGTCGCTGGCATGGAGGTCCTTGACATGAACAACTCCGGTCGCGTGCTTTTGCAATTCCAGACGCCGGGCCACGTCGCCTTGCGGCATCATCTTGAACTGATCGGACAACTTCAGCTTTTGGGCGATATCGCCTTTTGTAACATTTTCCAACTCGCCCGACTTGAGCCGGTCTGGAAAACGCGACTTAAGCATGTCATCGCGGGAGATCTTCGCATTGCCGGTATTCGGCTGCATAAGCGGCAATTGTTTTGTGGTCAGGCCCGGTCCGATTCCGCCCTTAGGGCCTTTTAAAGGCGATGTGTCCAGTGTCTTTCCCAAATTCAAATCGGCCGGCCCGCGTTTTCCGCCTCGATCGTCCGCGCCCAATCGCTTTTTTACATCATCAAGCAATTTGACATTCGCAGGATTCGTCGGCGAAACCGGCGTAATAGTCCCGGTTGCGGGGTTGATTTTAGAGGTGTTTTTATCGAACTTATCAATTGCGCCTCCAGGTAATTTTCCTTTTTCAAGCTTATCGCCGGTGCCGCCGGGCAATTTTCCTTTATCAAGCTTATCGCCTGTGCCGCCGGGCAATTTTCCTTTATCCAATCCTTGATCGATCAGACGGGTGTTTATATCGGATATTGAAGGGCGAGTGCCTGACCGTGAATACTGCGGTTGATTCGCGTCTTTGCCCGAACCCGTGGACCCGGTGCCCCCGGTACGGATATTCTGATTCGTTTGTCCAGTGTTCGCCGGAGTGTTGCCTTGTGTTTTTCCCTGGACTTTTTGACTATTATCCTGGCGGCCGGAACGCTGGTCGGAATTGTCCGACGACCGATCAGATGAGCGATCGGTTGATTTGGGGGTGTCGGCGGCGATTTCAAATTTAGGAACTTCAAACTTGCGATTTGCCGGTGTAATTATCGACCTGGATTGAGTAAAAGAAGATGGTTGCGAATCGCTTCGGAATTGGATCGTCCCCCGGCTGTTACTTGGAGTAGATAGAGGGGTATTAATATGCTGAGGCGATGCAAATGAACGGGATGGAGGCGAACTAGGCTGGTTTGTTATATCACGATTTGAAGACCTTACTGGTTGAACTGGCTGTACGTTTTGCGGCGCCGACCTGTTGGCATTATTAGTAACACGTCTCCGGGCGGCATCGTCATCGGTCCCTGAATTTGGCGATCCCGCCGTTGCCGGCCATGACCAGAGTGTTGCCAGTATGATGATTATCAGCTTAGGAATCGATTTATACTGAAATTTCTTCTGCGACAGTTTTTTTAAATCAGAATGTGATAAGCAGTTCATGGCATATCTCCCCGAACAAATATGGCGTTTTATTATCCCTATGAGATTAATTGAGCGAACCTGATACCATTTATATCTGTCGGCGAACTCGCAAGTATATTACTTAATGTAACTTATTTTCGCAAAAAGAGTTATCGTAGTTGTGTGTCATCTTTTCAATAGCATTATTTATACTTGGCTTAGCGAATTAGTGTAGTCACAATGATGTCGCCTTGATTATAATGATGACATTTGTGGGAATTCTTTTTAAAGCAAATTTGATAAGTATTTTGGAGGCCCTTGTTTAGGCCGTCCTACCAGAATGGTTTTATTATCCAACCAGTTCTCGGCTTTGCATTACACTTGAGACTCCCTATACTGTAATGTTTTAAGGCTATGATAGTTATATATACCTGTTCTAGCAAATGTTCTTTGCTATTCTTGCATTGAATTAACTGTGATACGGCAATATGCCGCATAAGGAGTAACCGAACTAGCATGTCGGATTCGAAGCAATCGGACCATTGGGATTTATTGGCATCGGTTTTGGGAGCGGAACCTCAAAAAAAGGAGCCTGGCGAACCCGTGCCTCAGGCTGTGGAGAAAACGCCTGAAGTTACGGAAGATATTATAAAAAAAGATGCCGATCCTCAGGCTTCTGTCGCCGAACCTCTCAGTGAGCCGGATTCGACTCCTCAGGCCCATCCCCTTTCCAGTTGGGATGCCCTTGCCATGGAATTGGGCATTGAAGTGAAACCGGAGCCTCCCCCGCCCCCCGCATCGATACAATCGTCCGTGCCCAGGCAGGTGGAAAAAAAGGCCGCCTTCCCGGCCGAACAACCGCGGGAACTCGCCAGGCCGTCGGCCGCGGAGTTCGGTAAAAATATCGAGCCTTTTGGGACTTCGGAGACGTTATCGGCCGAAGAGCCCGCGGAACAAAGCGAGAAAATATCACGTCACCGGCGCCGGCGGCACCGCAAGGGCAAGGATAAAGACCGACCCGGCGAAAAAATGAAAAAGCACTCCTTGGATTCGGCAGCAGAAGCGCCGGTACGGGATGATATAACGCTCTGCAAAGTTTCTATCGAAACGTCTGACAAGGCGGACATAGAGGCAGAGGATTATCCTGAGGAATATTCAAAGGAGGGCGAAACCGGAAAACAACACATAAAACATCGCCGCTCCCGCCGCGGATCGCGCAAACGGAAGAAAAAAGGATCAGAGCCCATCCGGGAAAAAATGGTCGATGTGAAAGAAGCCGCTTCCGCCGGGCACGACGAGCCGGTCGCTTCAACTGAAATATCCCAGTCTTCAGGCGAAGAGGACGAGATGGTTGATGAAGAACACGAAGATCGCGGCCAACGGGGCGCCAAATCGGGTTTCCGCGTCATCCCCACCTGGGAAGAAGCCGTGGGATTCATCGTCGCCAAAAATATGGAATCACGACCCAGGCGACAAGGTAAAGGGCCGCCCCATTCAAGGTCCGCCGAATCGCACAAAAGGCGAAGAAAATAAATTTAGTTGATAAGGCCCGCTATCCCCGGCTCGATACAAACGAACTATGGCCAACGCCGGGACGGCTACCTTCGCGTCGGACCGGTTATTAGACCTGGTCGGACGCCTTAAACTGCAACAAGGCTTTGCCGAAGTTGTCGCTAGTTTATTGGCAGGACATGCGGCGACTCTCGACGGAGTCTGGGGGTCGGCCTGCGCGCTGGCCGCGGCCGCATTGGCCCAATACGCTCCGGCATCGCTGGTTGTGGTTTGCCCTCAGGTCGATAATGTAGACGATCTGGCCGATGATCTGGCCCTTTTTACCCGATTGGCCCCCGAGCGGTTTCCGGCTTGGGAAAGACTTCCCGACGAGCAGGCGATCGCCGATGAAATTTTCGGCGACCGCGTACGATTGCTAAAGAAGTTTCAATCGGCCCAGGCCCCGAAATTGGTGCTTTGCAGCATCCAAAGCCTTTTACAGCCCGTACCCGATCGCGATGCACTCGGCCGTCAAACCCGCCTTCTTCGCTTGGGCGAGCAATCGCGTGTCGAGGATTTGACTCGCTGGCTGGCCGAAAACGGCTTTCACAACACCCCTGCCGTGGAACTGCCCGGCGAGTTTTCGGTCCGTGGCGGAATTCTGGACATTTTTGCCCCCGATTGGTTCAATCCCGTGCGTATCGAGTTCTTCGGCGATGAGATTGAATCGATCCGCCAATTCGAAGTTTCCAGCCAGCGGAGCCTGGAAAGGCTCGATTCCCTCGAGGTGACGATTCTCCAGCCGGGCGTGAGGGATCGCGGGCATTTGGCCGATTACCTGCCGGCGCAAAGCTGGTTCATGCTCGTCGAACCGATGGAACTTAAGCAACAGGCCGAGCAATATCTCGAACGACTGGAGCGGCCTGAACAGTTGCACGACTTTACCACGGTGATTCGGGAGATTTTCCGTTTTCCCTCGGTTGCGGCCTCGGCCGTGGCGGCCGGATCCATGGAAACAACCTGCCGGCTGATGATCGAATCGGTCGAGCGATTCAGCGGCGATATCAACAAAGTCCGCGACGAATTGGACGACGCCGGCGCCGGTCAGGAGGTCTTTATCGTTTGCCAGACCGAGGCCGAAGCCCGCCGGCTGCAGGAAATCTTCGGCGGCACGCAACTTGCGCGTGGGGGGCATCTGCACTTTTCGCTGGGTTCGCTCGTCAACGGTTTTCGCCTGGTGGGCGACCGCATCGTGCTTTTAAGCAGCGGTGAGCTTTTCCGCCGCACCGATTTGCGGCGCATCCCCCGCAGGCGCCTGGCAAAGGTCATCGATAGTTTTCTGGAGTTGCGCGAAGGCGACCTGGTGGTGCACGTAAGCCACGGCATTGCCCGTTATCGCGGTTTGAAGCTTTTGGACAAAAACAGACAAGTCGAAGAGCATCTGGAACTGGAATTCGCGGGCCGCACGAAGCTCTATGTGCCAAGTTCAAAAATCGGGCTGGTGCAAAAATACGTGGGCGGGGCCAAAGGCCGTCCTCGACTGGCGAAGTTGGGCGGGAGGATTTGGGGACGGCAAAAACAGCACGTCGAGCAGGCCGTGACCGACATGGCCGCCGAGATGCTCGACTTGCAGGCCGCCCGCGGTTCCCGACCAGGCATCGCTTTTCCCGACGACACCGAGTGGCAACACGAGTTCGACGCTTCATTCCTTTATAACGAAACGCCGGATCAGCTCGTCACCATCGAGTCGATCAAGCAAGACATGTCCCGGCCACGGCCGATGGACCGGCTGCTTTGCGGCGACGTGGGTTACGGAAAAACCGAAGTGGCCATGCGGGCCGCGTTCAAGGCCGTCGACGCCGGGTATCAGGTGGCCGTGCTTGTGCCCACCACGGTTTTGTGCGAGCAGCATCGACGCACGTTCATCCAGCGGATGGCCGAGTTTCCTTTTGAAATCGCGGCGCTTTCGCGTTTTGCCACGCGCGGCGAGCAGGCAAGGATTTTGCAGCGCCTCGAGGCCGGGGCCATAGACATAGTGATCGGCACCCATCGCCTGGCCCAGAGCGACGTGCGGTTTCACAATCTTGGACTGGTCATTATCGACGAGGAACAGCGATTCGGCGTGGAAGTAAAAGAGCGGCTTAAGGCCCTCAGGCAACTCGTCGACGTGTTGACGATGACCGCCACGCCCATCCCGCGCACCTTGCACATGGGCTTGCTCGGGCTGCGCGACATCTCTAACTTGGAAACGCCGCCGGAGGATCGGCTGGCCGTGGAAACCCGAGTATGCCGCTTCGAGCCGGAGTTGATCCGCCATGCCGTGCTCAGGGAACTCAACCGCAACGGGCAGATATTCTTCGTGCACAATCGGGTGGAAGACATCGAAATCGTCGCTAAACGCCTGCGCCAAATCGTTCCCGAAGCGTCCCTGGCCATCGCCCACGGTCAGATGCCCGACGACGAACTTGAACGGGTAATGCTCGATTTTGTCAACCAGCGTTACGACGTGCTTTTGGCCACGACGATCATCGAAAGCGGCCTGGATATACCCAACGCCAACACGATTTTCATCGACGAAGCCGATCGCTACGGTCTGGCCGATTTGCACCAGCTTCGCGGGCGCGTTGGCCGTTACAAGCACCGCGCTTATGGATACATGCTTATCGATCCAAACAAAAACCTCTCGCCCAGCGCGGTCAAACGACTGCGGGCAATCGAGGAATTCAGCAACATGGGCGCGGGGTTCGCCATTGCCATGCGCGATCTGGAAATCCGCGGGGCGGGCAATATCCTCGGCACCGAACAAAGCGGCCATATCGCCGTGGTGGGCTACGAACTTTACTGCTCGCTGTTGGAAGAGGCGGTTGCGAAGTTAAAACATTTGCCGCCCAAGAGCGTCGTGGAAGTGGACGTCGATCTGCCCGGCCAGGGTTACATTCCCCGTCCTTACGTTCCGGACATGCGGTTGAAGATCGACCTGTACCGGCGTTTGGCCCGAGTTTCCAGCCGCTCGGAGTTGGCCGATTTCATCTCGGAGCTGACCGATCGTTTTGGATCGCCTCCGCCGCCGATGGAACATTTGCTGTCATTGGCCGAAATCCGCTTGGACGCCCATCATTGGCAAATTGATTCCATCCACCTGGAAGAACCGTACATGGTTTTCACATATACTTCGGCCCGGATGATACAACTATTGGCAGCCGCCAATGGGGGGAAGCTTCGGATAGTGGATGACCGAAGTGCGTATCTTCCTTTGGATCAAGCACTTAGGGAGCCGGCAGCGATCCACGCAATTGTAAAATCGCTGTTGCAATGGCAGTAAGTTTGACGATATACTCCCCGCGCGTTTTTGGGTATTAGCTCTTTTAGCCCGGATTATTCATGGTATGGGTTTTCTGAGATAGGGCGTAAAACACTAGCCCGAAGCGCAAGCAAGGGTAAACCATTTGCAGCCACTCGCTTGCGCGTCGGGCTAGTGTGAATTTATGAATAATCTGGGTAAGACAATAGGGTGCATTTAATGCACCCTACATTAGGCGGTAGGGTGCGTGAAACGCACCGTACATTAGACGAGGAATTCCGTGCGGCATAAAACATTTTATCCGTCTGCTTTGCTATCCGGCATATTGCTAATCATGGCGGTTGCGGTCCGGCCGGGCGCGGCCGCTGATCCCTGGGATTCCGGCGACAATCAGTCGAACGTAACGCCCGCGGTTCCGACGACCGCGCCGATGTCGCGTTACGACATCATGCGTCAAGCCGTACCCGGCGCGCCCGCGCAACCGACGGCCGTCAGCCGGCCCGCCTCGTGGCCGGGCGGAACGATTCCGGCAAATCAGCCCGCCGCTCAAAAGCCGGCCGCCTCACCGGCGCCGCAAGCGCCGGTGGAGTTATTCGAGGGCACGACGATTCTGGCTCGGGTAGGTTCGGAAGGCATCTTTGCCAACGAAATCACGGGCCCTACGATCGTTTGGAGGAATGGCAAGAAGTCAGAGGGCGGCATTGTTTGTGTAGTCATGGACGGCGTGGACGAAATTCTGGGGCAATACAAGGATAAAATCCCGGCCAGTCAATTGGAAATTCAACGTACGATGTTGATTAAGCAGCGTCTCATAGCCCGCATTGAAACCAAAGTAATTTATTTGGACGCGAAACAAAGCTTCCCGGCCGAACATTTTCCCGAGATCGAAAAACAATTGGATAAGTTTTTTGAATCCGCCGCGTTGCCGGCATTGTACAAATGCTGCGAGGTTAAATCGCCAAGGGAACTGGATCAAAAACTTCGCAGCCGGAGCATTTTCTTGGATCGCGTGAAAAAGGGATTCAAGGAATGGGCCCTGGCCCAGCAATGGATAGGACAGCAAATAAAACGCGATGAAGAAATCACCTACGATCAAATGAAAAAGTATTATCAGGAACATCTTAAGGAATTTGAAAAACCCGCCCGGGCGCGATGGGAGGAATTGGCCGTTCTATTCTCGAAATTTCGCTCCAAGGACGAGGCGCGCGATGCCATCGCCCGGTTGGGCAATCAGGTTCTTGCCGGCGTCCCATTCGCCGAAGCGGCAAAAAACGGTTCCCAGGGCGTTACGGCCGCCAGCGGCGGGGCATACGGCTGGACAACGGAAGGCAGCCTGAAATTCGCGGAAATCGATCAGGCTATTTTCAGACTCCCGGAAAAACAACTCAGCCCGATCATCGAAACCGAAAAAGGATACCACGTCGTCCGCGTGACCGAACGGGTGGTAGCCGAAACGACTCCCTTCCTTACGGCCCAGGTGGAAATCAAGGAAAAAATCATGCAGGAACGCACAAACAAACAATTGCAGGACTACCTGGCCGGCCTGGAAAATAAAATTTACATCTGGACCATATATGACGGCGATCGAAAGGATATTCGCCTTTCCGAGCGCATGAAAGAAGTATCGCGTTAAATAGAAGTATCGCGTTAAATAACCGTCCGCGATCTTGGGCGGAAATTCCTCCCCTCTCCTTTTGGGAGAGGGGCCGGGGGTGAGGGCATTGCAGCCTCGTCAGCCCTCACCCTAACCCTCTCCCAAAGGGAGAGGGGACTTCTCCCGGAATCGTGAAAGTCTATTTTAGACTCGTTCGCCCGCGCGATAAACATAATTCTCGGTAATAACCATATCCACGCGCACGTCGTGCGGCAGCACGGGGATTTTATCGACCAGTTGACATTCAAATGCCGGTGAAATCTTCACGGCGTCGGGGCGAACACGTTGCAGAAAACGATCGTAATATCCCTTGCCCAGCCCCAAGCGATCGCCGTAACGGTCAAAGGCCACGCCGGGCACAACTATCAAATCCAATTCGGACGCGTCCACGCGCCGATCCATGCGTGAGAGCCACTCTGGCTTGGGTTCGAGAATTTGCCACGTCCCGGGGCTTAATTCATCCATTTTTTTCACTTGAAACAGTCGAATCTCGCGGGCCATGCAATATGGAACAACTACCCGCTTTCCTAATTGCCACAACTCGGGTAGATACGCGCGCGTGCGGACTTCGCTGCCGATATCAAGGTAAGTCATCACCGTGCGGGCGCGGGCGAACTGCGGCAATGCCAGCATCTTGTCCCAAATTCGCCGGCTTAATAAATCGGCCTCCTGCTGGGCTCCCCGGAGCGCAGCCACAGTGAGGCGGAGTTCTTGTTTCTTTTGTAGTGCTTCGTCAAGCGAATCCGGCATGAAATGTATTTTCCTTGCTTGAGTGGTTAATCGTTCACGTCGTTCTCGGGTAGCGCCTAAGGAACGATAGTAGCATAGAAACGCGGATATTTTATTCTAATAACCCAAGGTTTGCCACCCTCCCGTTATGCAACCTCATCGAATAACAACCAACGGCTATCGGTGTCCTCGTACGGTTAATGCGCCGGGAGGTTGGATTCACTGGAAGGAGATGCATTCGGAAAATTCGGGGAGTTGACGCGGTAGGCGTTCAACCAATCTTCAATCTGTTTGGCTTGAGCCTCCTGCCCCTGGGCTCGGGCAAGATCCAAGGCCTTTTGGGCCGCGCCAATGGCCTCAGATGACTGCTGCATCCTATCATAGGCCAAAGCCAAATTGTAATAGGCATTGGTGAAATCGGGTTTAAGCCGCAGGGCTTGTTGGTAATGTTCGATCGCCTCTTGCAGTCGGCCTGCATTGGCCAGTGCGGCGCCCAGGTTGTTGTGAGCTTCGACATAGTCAGGCTTCAGCCGCAGGGCCTGCTCGTAATGTTCGATCGCCTCTTGCAGTCGGCCTGCATTGACCAGGGCGACGCCCAAGTTGTTGTGGGCATCGGCATGGTCAGGCTTCAGCCATAGGGCTTGCTCGAAATGTTCGATCGCTTCTTGCAGTCGGCCTGCATTGGCCAGGGCGACGCCCAGGGTGATGTGAGCGTCGGTATAGTCAGGTTTCAGCCGCAGCGCCTGCTCGTAATGTTCGATCGCCTCTTGCAGTCGGCCTGCCTTGGCCAGGGCAACACCCAGGTTGTTGTGAACTTCGACATAGTCAGGCTTCAGCCGCAGGGCCTGCTCGTAATGCTCGATCGCATCTTGCAGCCGGCCTGCATTGACCAGTGCGAGGCCTAAGTTATTGTGAACATCGGCATAGTCAGGTTTCAGCCGCAGGGCCTGCTCGTAATGTTCTATCGCCTCTTGCAGTCGGCCTGCATTGGCCAGGACGACGCCCAGGTTGTTGTGAGTTTCGACATAGTCAGGCTTCAGCAGTAGGGCTTGTTGGTAATGCTCGATCGCCTCTTGCGGTCGGCCTGCATCGGCCAGGACGGCGCCCAGGTTGTTGTGGGCAAGCCAACATCCTGGATTTTTTTGCAGCGTTGCCTGGTACAGTCTGATGGCGTTATGGTATATCCCGCTTTGTTGCCAAGTCAGAAATGCGAGTGTACCTATCACCACGACCGCGACGGCGGTTGTCGCCCAGTCCGCTCTGTTTCGCGCCCGCTGATGCCAAATGCTCCAGCCCGCCGCCGCCAGTGCAATCACCCCGATGACGGCAATGTGCTGATAATGGTCCGCCACCAGCGAATATTCCATGAAGCCCGTGTAGGTAAAACCCATCACCGGAAGGAGCGACACGCAGAAAAACCCCCAGGCAAACAGCAACGGCCGACTCCAGCCTTTTCTATATCGCCACAGCACCGCTGTAACGATCAGCGCCGCCAACAGCGGCAGCCACCACAACGGATTGCCGACCTCGATATGCCACCGCGGATAGATAAACGCCAGGTCCAAAGGCAACAGGGCCTTATAAAGGTAGAACCACACCACGCACCCTGCCCCCAGCAGACGTTCTGCAAAACCGGCATTTCGGAACTCTATATGTTCCCCATGCGTTTGGAACCAAATGTTTACTCCAGTCAGTACCACGGCCAGCAGGAAGAATGGCGCCATCCGCAGCAGATCCCGCCTTGTAAGAGATCGCAGCCACCAGAAGATCCCCAGGAGCAATACCGGCAAAACCACCGCCGACCCTTTGCTGAGCATCGCCAGCACGAATGACGCCAGGCTCAGCCAGTACAAAAGGGGCGAGGGGCGAGAGGCGAGGGGCGAGAGTATTTCGATCTTCAGATACCACAGAATCGACAACAGGAAGAACAACATTGACATCATGTTTTTCCGCTGCGCGATCCAGGCCACAGATTCCACGTTCACTGGATGCAGGGCGAAGACCATGGCCGCCAATAACGCCCCCGGGATGGTCATCTTTCGTAAAATGACCCAAATCAACAGCGCCTCGACAACATGCAAGATCAAATTAGTGACGTGGTAGCCTATCGGGTTCGTTTCCCACAGCCGCCACTCGATCCAGAACGTGGTATTGGTCATGGGCCAGTAGTCTTGCGATTCAGTGGTGCACCATAATTTGTGCAGGCCGTCGGGAGTCCGGATGAGATCGTTTTCTGTTACAAACAAATTGTCGTCCAAGACGAACCCGCCGCATATAGAAGGGAGGTAAGCTAGGATAGCAACCAGGACGATTATCGCTACTCCTGCCACCATACTAAGGTTCAGCTTCAATGGGACAGAGGTTCCCGATCGGGCTTGGAGAGCCTGTTTATTATTATTGAAAGATTTTTTTCGCTTGGACATAAGCTGGCAAAGCTAAAAAGCTGACGATCACCGGCCGATGCCAGTCCCACTGAACGCAATTAACCATAAATGATATATGACTTTATTGCGAAATAACAAGATAATTCTTTACCCCCCTTATGTGCCTACAAGTCCTAACCGTGCGAGCGCGTGCGAACTGCGGCAAAGCCCAGATTTTGTCCCAAATTTGCCGGCTTAATAAATCGGCCTCCTGCTCGGCTCCCCGTAGCGCATCCACAGTGAGGCGGAGTTCTTGTTTCTTTTGTAGTGCTTCGTCAAGCGAATCCGGCATGATATCTACTTTCCAAGGGAGTTCAAAAAATCTTCAAACTGCTTGACCATGTCCGTCTGTCCCATGGATTGGGCAAGTTCCAAACCTTTCCGGGCACAGGCGACTGCATCGGCGGACCGATGCGCTTGCGCATACGCCGGCGCCAAATTGAGGTAGGCCTGGATATAATCGGGTTTGATCCGCAGCGCTTGTTCGTAATGTTCGATCGCTTCTTCAAGCCGGCCTGTCCTAAGCAGTGCGGTGCCCAGGTTGTTGTGGGTAACGAAATAGTCGGGTTTGAGCTTAAGCGATTGCTTGAAATACTTGATCGCTTCCTGGGGACGATCTGTTTGGAGCAGCAAAAGGCCCAGATTATATTGGGCCTCCGGAAAGTCTGGTTTCAGTGACAAGGCTCGCTCGTAATACTCAATTGCCTCTTGTGGCCGATCGGTCCAAGCCAATACTTGCCCCAGGTTGTTTTGTGTTTCAGCATAAGTGGGTTTAAGGCGCAGCGCTTCCTTGAAATGTTCGATCGCATCCTGCAGCCGACCGATATTCACAAGGGCCATCCCCATGTTGTTATGGGCTTCGGCGAAGTTCCGTTTGAGCCGCAAGGCTATCTCATACTGTTCAATCGCCTCGGACAGCCGGTTTGTTTTCAAAAATATGCCGCCTATGTTGTTGTAGGCTTCCGCATTCTTGGGATTTAATCGCACGGATTGTTGGTAATGATCCATTGCCTCAGTCGGGCGGCCCTTTTCCTCTAAAATCAGTCCCAGATTGTTATAAGCCACCCAACAGTTCGGGTTTTCTTCCAGCGTTGCCTGGTACAAAGTCATGGCGTCGCGGTACAGCCCGCTTTGACGCCAGGTTAAAGACGCCAGCACTACCACTACGATGGCTGCTAAACAGTTGACGGCCCAGCGCGTCGGCCCGTTCGTCTTTTCATGCCATGTGCTCCAACCCGCCGTCGTTAATGCAATCACCCCGATGACGGCGGCATACTGATAATGGTCGGCCACCAGGGCATATTTCATGAAGTACACGTCCGTCAGCCCCATCACCGGCACAAGCGACACGCAGAAAAATCCCCAGGCAAACAAAAACGGCCGGCCCCAGGTTTTTCTATAAAGCCATAGCACCACTGTAACAACCACTGCTGACAAAAGCGGCAGCCACCACAAGAAATTGCCGGTTTGTATATTCCACTGCGGATAAATGAAAATCAACTTCAATGGCAAAAGGGCCTTATAAAGATAAAACCACATCACGGCGCCGGCTCCCAGCATACGCTCTACAAAACCGGCGTCCCGGATTCTTTCCCCGACATCGCGGTTTTGAAACCATATATTCACTAAGCTGAGCGCCACGGCGACAATGAAAAAAGGCGCAATCCGCAGGAAGTCCCACTTTGTCAGCCTCCGCCGCCACCAGATGATGCCCAAAATCAGGGCCGGCAACACCGCCGCCGAACCCTTACTGAGCATGGCCGACACAAACGCCGCAAAACTCAGCCAATACCATAGTGGAGAGTGGAGAGTAGAGAGTGAAGAGTGGAGAGTGGAGAGTGGAGAGAAACAAGGAGCGAGGTTACTCGT
Organism: Thermoguttaceae bacterium; assembly: GCA_050013075.1. Taxonomy (GTDB): domain Bacteria; phylum Planctomycetota; class Planctomycetia; order Pirellulales; family Thermoguttaceae; genus JBEKIK01. The sequence goes on from JBEKFZ010000021.1 coordinate 33,823, forward strand.
TTCCACGGTCCTCCCATATTCTCGTTCCCACGGTCCTCCGTGGGAACGTACAGACGCAATGTCCCCGCTTGCCGTTGGCATGTGGGCCTTTAAATACCACAAAATCGACTGAAGGAAAAAAAACATCGACAAGGTGTTTTTCCGCTGTGCAATCCAGGCCGCCGATTCCACGTTCACCGGATGCACGGCGAAGATAAAGGCCGCCAAAAAAGCCCCCGGTATGGATAATTTCCGCAAAATCGCCCAAATCAGCAGCGAGGCGGCAATGTGCAAAACCAGGTTGGTGGCGTGGCAACCGGCCGAATCCATTCCCCACAGCCGCCATTCCAGCCAGAATGAAGTATTGGTCAGCGGCCAGAAGTCGATCGGTTCGGTGGTGCGCCAGATACGTTGCAGGCCGTCTGGGGCACTGATAAGGGAGTTCTGTGTCAACAGGATTGCATCGTCCCAGATGAAACCCCCGCTAATCGAGGGAAAGTAAGCAATGAAAACGGCCAGCACAATGATCGCCGCTCCAGCCGGCACGAAAACATCGGGCCTCAAAGCGAGTGATTTCATCGGTTTGTACCGGGGAATATGTTTTCGAGAAGATGTTTTGCGTTTAGACATAAGCTGGATATTCAACACGAAGAACCACCGAAAGGATTATTGTATATAGTTTCCGGGCCAATTTGAATAGTTTCATGAAGATAGCACACAGTTATTGAAATCCATACAAGAAAAGGATAGTATAATCTACTTATTACCCGGTCATTTTTAGGAGACAAACAACCATGCGAGCGAAAAACACCAAACTCATGCCAATCTGTATTGCTCTTTTAGCGACGGTAACTCTCGGCAACGCCCCAGAGCAGGGCGCGCCAATTCCGCCGGAGATCGAAAACGAACAGATTCTGGGCATCAACAAGGAATCGCCCCATGCCACGCTGATGCCTTATGCGACGGTTGAACAGGCCTTGGCTGCAAAGCGACTTTCCTCGCCCTTTTGTAAGGTGCTCAACGGGCAATGGAAATTCAACTGGGTGACGCATCCGGCCCAGCGCCCGATGGACTTTTGGAAACCGGATTTCGACGTATCCGCTTGGAAGGAAATCCCAGTGCCGTCGAATTGGCAAATCCTCGGGTACGGGACCCCGTATTACCGCAACGCCGGTTACACCTTTCAGAAAGACTGGCCTCGGGTGCTGAGTGAGCCGCCCAAAAACTACACGGCTTACACCGAGCGCGATCCGGTGGGAAGCTACCGCCATACTTTCGATCTGCCCGCGGACTGGACCGGCCGCCGGGTTTTCATCACCTTCGATGGGGTCGATGCGGGGTTTTTCCTTTGGATCAATGGTGAAAAGGTGGGCTACAGCGTAAACAGCCGTTGCCCGGCCGAGTTCGACGTCACCAAGTACGTCAAGCCCGGCAAAAACGTCTTGGCCGCCGAAGTCTATCGTTATACCGCGGGCAGTTATCTTGAAGACCAGGACATGTGGCGTTTAAGCGGCATATTCCGCAACGTTTATTTGTGGAGCGCTCCGCAAGAGCACATCCGCGATTTCTTCGTCAAGACCGATCTGGACGCACAATACAAAGACGCCGTGCTTGACGTAACCGCCAAGGTGAAAAACTACGACGACCGGCCGGCGCCGAAAAATACGCTTTCGCTTACGCTATACGACGCCCAAGGCAAGCCGGTATCCGGCGCGGCCGCCGAGGCGGCTGTGCCCGAACTCCAGCCCGGCCAGGAACAGGAAATAAAACTCACGGCCAGGGTATCTGATCCAGCCAAGTGGACTGCCGAAACGCCCAATCTTTACACTACTGTCTTGAAACTCGGAGAGGAGATCATTTCCGCCCACACCGGGTTCAGAAAAGTGGAGATTAAAGGCCGGGTATTCTCAATCAACGGCGTGCCGGTGAAGCTAAAAGGCGCGAATCGCCACGAAAACTGGCCCGACACCGGCCATTACGTCACCGAGGAGCGGATGATCGAGGATCTCAAATTATTGAAGGGTTGCAACAGCAACCATGTCCGCACCTGCCATTATACCGACGATCCGCGATGGTACGAGTTGTGCGACCAGTGGGGCATTTACCTGGTGGCCGAAGCCAACGTGGAATGTCACGGTTACATAAACGTTCTCGACCGCCAACCGCGCTGGCTGAGCGCGATTGTGACACGCAACGTGGAAAACGTGGAGAGCAAAAAGAACCACGCCTCAGTGGTGATCTGGTCGCTGGGCAACGAGTGCGGCGGCGGCGAAAACTTCCACGAAGCCGTTAAGGCCGTAAAGGCCATCGATTCCACGCGCCCGGTACATTACGAACCGTTCGGCATCTCAGACGATAATCCCGCCGATATAGACAGCCGAATGTACACGGCGGTCGGAGAAGTAGAGCGGATCGGCAAATCCGAGCGCAAAAAACCCTTCTACTTGTGCGAGTACGCCCACGCGATGAACAACTCGATGGGCTCGATTGGCGACTACAACGACCTGTTCGACGCCTACGAAGGACTCATGGGCGGTGCGATTTGGGAGTGGCAGGACCAGGCCCTGTGGAATCGGCGCGATCCGACCAACCCGCATCTTGTTTACGGTGGAGGTTTCGGCGAGGAGCCCAATGATCACTATTTCATCTGCAAAGGCGTGGTGTTCGCCGACCGCACGCCCACGCCCAAGTACGCCGAGGCAAAACGCGCGTACCAGTGGGTGGGCCTGGCCGCGGACGATCCGGCCGCCGGCAAATTGAAAGTCCGCAACAAGTATCAATTCATCAACCTCGACCGTTTCAACATCGCCTGGACGGTGAGCGAGGACGGCACGGTAATCGACCGCGGCACTCTGCCCAGGCTTAACCTTGCCCCGCTTTCCGAAGGCACGCTCAGCGTGCCCTTTAAAAAGATCCAACCCCGGCCGGGCGCGGAGTACTATCTGCGCGTGGCCTTTATGCTGCCCAAGGACGAGCCGTGGGCCAAGGCCGGCGAAGAAGTGGCGGTCGGCCAGTTTCTCCTGCCGGTGTCGGCCGGAGTAGTTCCCGCTCCGAAATCTTCAGATATGCAGCCGCTCAGCGTCCAGGATAACGATAAGCAAGTAGTAATATCCGGCAAAGATTTTCGAGTGGTCTTCGATCGCGGCGACGGGGCAATTGCCGAACTATCCTACGGCGGCAAACCGATGCTGATACCCGGCGGCGGGCCAAAGCTCCACGTCTGGCGCGCACCGCACCGCAACGACGACATGTGGGCCGCCGGCGATTGGTCTGGGCGCGGCCTGGACGCACTCGCACACCATGCCAACTCGGTAAAGGTTGTGAAGCTCGCGCCCGGCGTGGTCCAAGTCTCGATAAACGCATCCGCCGAAAACCAGGTGGGCAACGGCTTTGACCAACAGATTACCTACACGGTGACGGGCAATGGTAACATAACAATCGATCAAGCTGTCGATGCCCGCAGCAAGCGCTTCGTAGTGGCTCGCATGGGCGTGCGTATGTTTCCGGACCCAAAACTCGACCGCTTTACCTGGCTGGGACGCGGTCCCACGGAAAACTACTCCGACCGCAAGCGAGGGTCCGATATCGGTCTATATTCCAGCGCCGTGAAAGAGCAACTCACGCCTTATGTGCGGCCCATGGAATGCGGCAATCACGAAGACGTCCGTTGGTCGGCGTTTACAGGCGACGACGGCGCAGGGCTGATGGCCGTGGCCTTAAGCGGGCCGTTCCAGGCCTCGGCGCTGCCGTATCGCGACGAAGACCTTAACAAGGCTGAATATGCCTATCAACTGCCGGCCAGCGCCGGACCGGTGTTCTGCTTCAGCGCCAAAACACTGGGCGTGGGCTCCGCGGCCTGCGGTCCGCGTCCGCTAAGCCAATACACAGTGTATTCCGATCCCATCGCGTTTTCCTACGTATTGCGTCCGGTGCCGGCAGGCACGCGGGACCTGGCCGAGCTTGCCCGACAACCGGTCCCAGCCCGAGTGGCCCCGGTGGAAATAAATCGCGACTCGGCTGGCAAAGTAACTTTGAGTTGCGCAACGCCCGGGGCATCGGTTTCTTACTCGATCGACGACGGCGAGATTAAACCATACACCGAGCCATTCACGCTGAAAAACGGGAAACTGACCGCAATGGCTACAGCCCCCGGGTACATTCCGCTGTTGCCCAGGCAGATAACAATCATGCCCGAATTCGATCGCGGCAAGTGGAAGATCGTATCGGCCGACAGTTTCCAGCCCGACGAGGGCATTCCAGAGCACTCAATCGACAATGACCCGAATACATACTGGCACACGCAATGGGATCCGGACAGTCCGCCGCATCCGCACGAACTGGTAATCGACTTCGGCGAGGAGTTGAAATTGTCCGCCGTGGTCTACCAAGGGCGCCAGGACATGGATCACGGTCGGATAGGGGACTACGAAATCTATCTATCCAACGACAAGTCGAACTGGGGGCGGCCGGCGGCCAAAGGCCGGTTCCAAAACGACGCCGAAAAACAGACGGTGAAATTACCTTCTCCGGTTACCGCGCGTTACCTGAAAATCGTGGCCCTTAACGAGGTCAGCGGAAATAATTGGACGACAATTGCGGAATTAACGATCATTTCCGCAAAGTAATCCGCAAAGGTAGTTGTGAATGTCCTTGGCGGCGGCCTTGCCCGCGCCCATGGCCAGAATTACCGTTGCGCTGCCGGTGACAATGTCGCCTCCGGCCCAAACTCCCTTGCGGGTCGTACGGCCGTTTTCATCGGCCACGATGTATCCGCGGCGGTTAAGTTCCATTCCTTCGGTATGTTGGGTAAGCAAGGGATTCGCGCCGGAGCCGATTGCGACGATCACCAGGTCGGTATCGAGAATGAATTCCGCGCCTTGCTTGGGAACCGGGCGGCGGCGCCCTGACTCGTCCGGCTGCCCAAGTTCCATTTCCTGGCAGCGGACCCGGCAAACCATGCCCTGCCGGTCGCCAAGATACTCCAACGGTGCGCAGAGCAGTTTGAAGATGATGCCTTCCTGTTGGGCGTGATGGATTTCCTCGGCTCGGGCGGGCATTTCGTCCAGGGATCGGCGATACAGGATATAGACGTTTTCGCCGCCCAGGCGCCGGGCGGTTCGAGCGGAGTCCATGGCCACGTTGCCCCCGCCCACGACGCAAACGTTCCGACCACGAACGATGGGCGTATCGTAATTGGGAAAGTCGTAAGCCTTCATCAGATTGGATCGGGTAAGGTATTCGTTGGCCGAGTACACGCCGCCGAGGTTCTCGCCCGGTATGCCCATGAAAGTCGGCAGCCCGGCCCCCACGCCGATAAACGCCGCGTCGAATCCCTCACGGTCCAAAAGTTCATCCATGTCGATTGAATTGCCGATGACTTGATTCAATTGCAGATCGATGCCCAGACGTCGGAGATAATCGACCTCGGCCTCGACTATCGCCTTTGGCAGCCGAAACTCGGGAATTCCGTAGACCAAGACCCCGCCGGGCCGATGAAAGGCCTCGAAAATGGTGACCTGATGTCCGAGCAAGATCAAATCGCCGGCCACGGTCAGCCCGGCCGGACCCGCTCCGATCACCGCCACCTTCTTTCCAGTGGGGGGCGCTTTTTGGGGTAGTTCGATTTCCCCCTGCCGGCGTTCATAGTCCGCGGCGAACCGCTCCAATCGGCCGACGGCCGCCGGATCGCCTTTTTTGCCCAATATGCACAACGCCTCGCATTGCGTCTCTTGCGGGCAGACTCGTCCGCAGATCGCGGGCAGGCAATTTGTTTCCTTAATTTTTTGCGCCGCCCGGGCAAACTCGCCTTCCTCGATCAGTTTTATAAACCCGGGTATGTCCACGCTGACCGGACAACCCTCGACGCACTTCGGTTTTTTGCACCGTAGACAGCGCGCGGCCTCGGCCCGCGCCTCATCGGGCGAATAGCCCAACGGCACTTCATCGAAGTTGCGGATGCGAGCCTCCGGCGATTGCTCGGCCATGGGAACTCGCCGCGAAGGGGTCTTTTTTGCTTCACTCATCCTGGGAAATCCGCTGTAAAGAACATTCTTCCTGTTTGGTGTAAATCTTTTGGCGCGACAAGAGCAAGTCCCAATCGACCAGATGCCCGTCGAACTCGGGCCCGTCCACGCAGGTGAAACGGGTTTTGCCGTCCACTTCCACACGGCACCCGCCGCACATGCCGGTGCCGTCGACCATCACCGGGTTCAGGCTGACCACCGTGCGCACGCCGAATGGCCGCGTGGCAATCGAGCAGAACTTCATCATAATCGCCGGACCGATGGCATATACGCAACCGATTCGCTTGGATGTATCTTCACTGAAAAGTTCCTCGAGCGGCCCGGTGACCAGGCCCTTGCGCCCGGCGCTGCCGTCGTCGGTTGTGATGATATGCCGGTCGGAAACACTCGAGAGCCGGTCGGTCCAGAAAAGCAGGTCCTCGCTGCGCGATCCCTGGATCGTAATGACTCGGCTGCCGGACGCATGAAAAGCCCGTGCGATGGGATAGATGGGCGCTGCGCCCACTCCGCCGGCGACCATTGCCACGGTGTCGAGTTTTTCGATTTCCGAGGCCTTTCCAAGCGGACCGATCACGGCAAACAGCCGATCGCCGACTTTCAGCCTGGAAAGCTTTAGCGTGCTTGCACCCACGACCATCACGACCAGGGTGACGGTTCCCGATTCGCGGTCGAAATCGGCGATGGTCAGCGGAATTCGCTCGCCGCTTTCGTCCGCCATGACGACCACGAACTGGCCGGGTTGGGCCTTGCGAGCAATGCGCGGAGTTTCAATCGTTAATTCGAAGATCTTTGCTGTAAGCTGCCGCCTATTAAGAATCCGGCTCATTCAGTAACCTTTAATTTATGTTTTGGCAACCTGTTCCACATGCGACATTGGAAAGTGGATTCCCCATACCCATAATAAATGAACTGGCAGAAAAAGACAATCGGGTGGTGCGATGATGAACCAAACAAGCTATCACCTGCGGGGGGTATCGGCCGGGAATTGTTTTCTCATCCAAGCCATGGCCGCCGGTGCCGCATGTGGAAGAAGGACTGTGCGTCCGACCCGTCGCCGCCGAACAGAACCAGACCGCCGGACGGCGTGTCGATCATCCACCAGGTCCGCGATTGGCTTGTTCCCTCCGTGGCCGTGATGTAGCCTTCCATAAGGATCTTTGGTCCTTCGAGCCGCCAGGTTCCGCCTGGGCACTGCTGGACACTGCCCTGATTGGACGAGATCGTTTGGGCGAACCTGCCGTCGGGCCGGAAATCAATGCTCACGGTTTTCGATACTCCGTCCAGATAGAACTGCCACCGGCCCACAAGGTCGTCCGCCGCGACCGGCCTGAGCGTCGGCTCGGTCAACAGCGGAACGTCGTCTATAAGCCGATGCCAATCGTCTTCCCCTAGTCGGCCTTTATCATTGATGAATATTTGTTCCAGTCGTCTCCGATAAAAATGACTGTTGAAGGCCAGAACCAAAAACGGCAGATTGATCAAATATATGATGCCTCCTAACAACAAGGATAACGGGATTAATACGGTTGCAATTATTGCTGTTTGCAGGGCAAACGTAGTGACGATCATCAAAATGCCGAACGACGCCGCCAGCCCCATGGCCACCATGCAGGTCCACAATAGCGAAAGACCGAGGAAGCGTTGCGGAGTGTATTTCTTACGGCAGAAATAGCCGGCGATCATCATGGCCAACAGCAAATCAAAAATACAAAGGCCGTAGACAATCAACAATGGCGCCATGTCCTCGGCGTCTTCGAATTGGCACAAACAAGACAAAAGACCGATTGCAAACATCACTACCAGGATGAGGCAAAAAGTACGGCGCCGACTACCGCCACCGAGCCAATGCCCCATGAGCCAGACAACGCCCCATGCCAACACGCCCGATACGATCAAAAAACCGACCATCTCCGCGGTCAAAGGAGACATGAGGGCCGACGTTGCCGGCATGTACATAATGCCCAGCAACACGCCGATTGGTATCAGGATCAGCCATGCCTGGCGATTGCGATTCTCCTTGGGTACGACAAGGAAAAAAACAACGAGCGCCCAAATGGGCAGGACGCGAAGGTAATTATACCAGCGCCATTGCACAAAAACGGGCTGGCTGATGATTGTGCCTCGACCCGGAACTTCCAGCGAAGCCAGGATGCGCAAAGGTTCGTTGCCTGCGATGAAAGGTACTCGCCACGAGTACGAGCAAACGCCGCCTCAGCCGTACTCGAACGCGCCGGAGGCGATTTTTTGGTCGCCTTGATAAAAACTGATTTGCGGCGGGTTTGGATATACTTCGCGAATACTGTAACCGAGCGAAAGCAGCTTGCCGCGGCGCGTCACGGTGACTTTGGGCGTATCGGGCGTTCCGACATTCAGTTGGCATGTCCCGGACGGAACGAGTGTAAGATAGTTTACGTCCGTATCGGTATAAACCCGGCCGCCGTCCTCCCACTGAACGCGAATTTCCTTAATCTGATATCGGCCCGGGGCAAGGAAAACGCTTGGGCCGGGATGATCGATTTCCATCAGCTTGCCTTGCACGTCGGCCAGGGTGAGTTTTTCCACGTGCCTGCCTTCGATCTTTAACTCGCAGGCCGACGGGTCCCGGGCAGGCTGTTGATTCGCCGCCTCAGCCGCAAATGCGATAGCGGGCAAAAACAACAACCAGGCCGGGAGAAGATGCCAACCGCCGGGCTTCACCGTTAAATGTAAAGTTTGCATGGTACTCTTTCCACCCGCACCCGAGCACTGCTACTGCGACGTTATGACGATCTTTCGCGACGCCCCGATTTTACCATATATCTGTACGGGTGTCAAAGGTTATGAATTTTTGTAGGGTGCGTGAAACGCACCCTATATATTGTGGTTATGGGGACTGAGAAGCGATAAATTCACAACCTCTTAGAAGTCGTCCTTGTTGAACGTCGTTTTTATCGAATGCGGATACTTCCCGCATCTCGAACGCGGATAAATCGCTTGAATCTTGTTCTTACGCTCCAGCGCGGGAACAAGATTCGGCAAAAAACTTTTCCATTGCGCAATCACATTACCGGCACTCCCGGTCCCGGTTTTTCGAGATTGATTACGCTGTCGTTTTCTTGATCTATCTCGAAAGGATCGCCCTTCATTTTAACGTTGACGTGATATTCCTTGGCAGGCTCGGATGGCACTCGCCACGAGTACCGGCAGGTGAAACCTCATCCATACTCGAAGCTGCCGCTTTGGACGACTTCGCCCTTGGGGTCCTTGATGGTTAGTTCGGGTTTAGGCGGCCTGCCGCCGTTGACCATCATGTCCGAAACCACCTCGTCGACCGAACCGACCAGCGTCATTGCCAACGAGGCTTGTTTGTTCTCACCGCCGCCCTGGATGTAGCCGACCGACACGAGGGGTTTGTATGGCGGGCCGAAAGGAAATTCGACTGTCTCTCCCTGGCTTACTTTGACGGGCTTGTATTTGGCGGTCGCCCCGGCCGTGACGTACGTGAAACGGCGACCCGGCGGCCCTGCTGAGGTGCTACTGCCGCCCAGCAAACTCTCCAGTACCCGGCCCAGGGCCAGCAATCCTGACTTCTCCTTCGCCTCGTCTTTCTTCTCCTCTTTCTTCTCCTCCGGTTTGCTCGGCTCCGGGACGTTTGTCAAGTCGATGGTGTAGGACAGCAATTTCCACTGGCCCTCGGGTATGGAAATGGGCGTATCCTTTTCGCCGCTGATTTTGAGGAAGCCGTTGTCGCCGTAGATCACCGCGTTAAAGCGGCCGTTGGGATTCGTTATCTTGCCCAGGGGGGTTGAAGAGGGCGTTAGCGTGAGTTTATCGCCCGCCGGCGAAATTTTAAGGTTATAGTAACGGCCGTCGATGTTGACCATTTTAGACACGTAATGCTGATAACTGTTCGACGTCGCTTCGTAAGGAGACGTGTAACCCCTATTGCCCTGGTCGGGATCGATCAGCAACATGTCGCCTTGTTCGGGATAAAGTTGCCCCCCGGACCTCATGATGTTTTTGGAAATACTGATCTCGTCATCGAATCGCCCGTTGCTGTTGAAGTCGATCAAGACCACGTGCCGTTTTTTTCCATCCAAGGTGATGTCGCCTTCGCGGTATGCCGCCGAATTGATCTGTACGATGGCATAGCTGTAATCGCGTGAAGCATTTACGTGTCCTCTGAGGAAAAAGGCGTAATCCACCGGAGTTCCATCCACGTCGAGCGTGATGTCCACCCGGGGAAACTCGAACATTCTGTAATTGGCCGGCAAAACTCGATTCGGCAGCGATGCGGCTTCGATTACCTTGTCGTCGGTCAAGTCGCCGTTGTGATTTGCGTCGAAATAAAGCCGGTTGTATGCAACCGCCTTCGGCTGATTCGGGGCTTCAGCCTCTTGATCGGATGACGATAAGGCCGAAAGCAGGCTGCCTGCTAGGCTTTTTGCCGGTTTCGATTTGGTTTCCTTGTCATCCGGCTTGGCATTGTCGTCTTTGGACTTCGAATCCTTGTCTTCGGATTCGGCCTTCTTTTTTTCCGATTCCGGGACCGCTTCATCGAGCGCGAAGGCGTATTCCTGGGTTCCAAACTTGGCGACTCCACGGAACGGACAGTCAGATTCGTATTTAGGCTCCTTTTTTACAATCTCCTTGAACTTGGCCGTTTGTTCGGCCTGTCCGCCGCCGAAGTTGATGCTGCTTTTCCCTTCGGGCCCTATTTGGACTTGGAACATCTGAGGTCTTACAGCCCGGTAGATGTAGTCCGATGGGCTGTATGAAGTTCGCGATTCCAGCCGCTTAATCTCCAAGTTGCAGGTTTCCTCCCCGGCGACGGCATAAGCGGCAAAGGCCGCAACGGTTGCCGCAACCGCCGTCAATAAATATCGTGCCCATGTTTTCATGAGATAGGACCCTCCATTTCCTTGGTTTTTGATGATTGGCTCGGCATCGGAGAGTGGAGAACACGCCCGGGAGCCTCGTCCGCGAGGGAAGGCCTTGTTTTTGCGCCGATGCGCGCGCGGTGTTCTAAAGACAACTCAGATGGTACTCGCCGCGAGTACCGGCAGGCGATGCCTCAGCCGTATTTCAACGCGATGCGCCCTACGGCTTTATTGAATCTCAGGTAATTAATATCGCCAAGCCCACGAGTTGCAATCCGTGGGCTTAGATGTTTAGCTCTCAGAATTATGACATTTGCTCCGACGCGATTTCGCGGCCGCAGTTGCATTGTATAATCCTTACCGTTGCCGGGCGGCTTTTTGCAAAGACACTAAAACAATAGCAGATAATAAATCCGCTGGCAAGGGCACGTCAACCCCCAGCCCGGGAGGCATTGGGAACAATTTGGACGTAAATTATCCGCTTGTCACACTTGTACTTCGTATTTAACCAACCTTCCTTTGAATAGTTTCCGCGAAATATATTAAGAGCCTATCCCAAAACAATAATGTCATTCTGAGCGAAGCGAAGAATCTAGAAGGGACATGTAGCTAAAATGGGCCATATATTGCCAAATACGGTGATCCTTCGCTACGCTCAGGATGACTTTTGGGATAGGTTCTAAAATCATTACGCTTTTAACCGGCATTTTGATCTTTGGAATTATCTATTTTCTTGTCGAAATGCGCAAATACAGTGCCCACGGTAATGGCGTTGCAATTCGTGCACTCCAGGCAGCGGACGCAGCGCAAGCCGTCCACGCGCCATTCGGGACGCACGCGGTCGCGGCACAGACTTCGGCAGCGGTCGCAGTCCTTACACCGATCCTTATGAAAACGCAGGAAAAACAGAGAAATCGGGTCGAACAGGCTGTAAATCGCCCCCAATGGACAAACGAGCGTGCACCAAGGCCGCCAGGTAAAGAACACGGCCAGCAAAAACAGGCCCAGGATAACCATTTTTATTGCCGTCGGCCAAACAATCGCCTTGCCCGCGATTGCCGCCTGCGCCATGCTGGGCACGGCCCCTTCCAAGGCCCCGGCCGGACAAAGACGGCAGAAAAACAACGAATGCCCTTCCCCCAAAAAAAATGGAATTGCAAACACAAACACTATCAGCGAAACGTAACGGAAGCATCCCGTCCAAGCGGGCAGCGTAAACTTGGGCGTGGGAATTCGCGCCATCAAATCCTGCAAAAGTCCGAATGGGCAGGCCCAACCGCACACGAAACTCCCAAACGCGGCCCCTAAAAAAATCAACGTCCCCAGGGCGGCGAACGGTATCAGGTGAATGGCGCTGAAATTGGCCAGCACTCCGATCGGGCAGGCAAATGTGGCCAAGGGACACGAATAACAGTGAAACACCGGCGAACAAACGGTGTGCATGCGGATCATAAACGGATCCAGCCAGGCAAATAGAAATCCGGCTTGGATCCACCATCGCCAGCGTGCAAGCCTCGATGCCACCGAAGGTGAGTTGTTCTTGGCCATGGACGCCATGACCTCCTTTCAATGCACTCACGTAGGGCACAGCGAAGGCGCCTTGCCGCTGTAGGTCCGCTTCAATTCATGGGATTTATTCAAGACGACTCCGCCCACAGTCACATCGCGCACCAGGTCTGGCTCAGATATGTTAATTGCCACTTCTTCCGTTTTTTGCACTGTCTGTTTGCGAATTTGCGGCGGTCCGCCGAACTGTTGATCGCCGGGAAAAGGCGGCGGGATCTGCGGCGATATATCCGGAATCTCGATCGTCACTTCCGTTTTCTGTTCCGTCAAAACCGGCACGAAATGGAACCGCGATCCGTAATTGAGCGAGGCCAAACCGACGATTATCAGCAATCCCGGCAAAATACCTCGCCTGACTAAAGTCCACATGAACAATCAAGCTCCGTATGGATGGTTTAAAAAATGGCGGAGGCGAATGGGAATCGAACCCACCCGGGACCCTTGCGAACCCCACACTGGTTTTGAAGACCAGGGACGTCACCAGACGCCAATCACCTCCGCAAATTAAGTGGGCAGTGGGCAGGGTTCAGGACTCCAACATACAATTGTTTGTATACTTTATACACTAATTATCGGAGGTTAGGAGCCATTCACAATAAACCTTGTATTTAAATCCTGAACCCTGAACCCTTTCATACACTGGAATCCTGAACCCTGAACCCTGAACCCTGAACCCTTTTGTAAAACGCCATCGTGGGCGATCCGCCGAAGGCAATGCCCAGCCAGGCCGCCTCGTCGATTTCCGCCTGCGAAAAACCCATTTCTCTGGCCTTCTTTACGTTGCTTTTCACGCACGGTTCGCATTTGGCCAATACCGACAGGGCAATGGCGATGGCCTGCTTGGTTTTCTCGTCCAATGCGCCGGGCGAACAGGCAGCCTGGAGGAACTCCTGGAATTTCCGCTGCGTTGCATCCGCGCCGCCGGTTTCGCCCGCGGCAATCCGCTCCGATCCGTGACTGCCTTCGCAACAACTCATATTTATCGAATCCTGTTTAATAGGCTGTTTTCCGATTGATGCTTCTCGGGCAGTCGTTGCGCCAGACGCCCGTATCAACGGCCGGGCGGATGGAAGCTTCCGCCGCCCATCGCAACGGAGAAACACCCGTCCTGATCCCGAATCCAAAACTTTGCCGATTATCACTGCATCTGAAACTCCGGCTGAGTGCAGTCTTTCCAGCAGATTGTTTGCGGCGTCTTGTCCGACCGCGATCAGCAGCCCGCCGGAAGTCTGCGGGTCGAAGCAAAGATCCGCCATCGCGGGCAGCACATTCTCATCCGTGGTCAGACATTGGCCGGAGGAATCCCGGTTCCGTTCCACCGCGCCGGAGGCGATTCCGTCGGCCAGGCATTGCAACACGCCGGGCAGCAAAGGAAGATCGTCCCAGATGATTTCCACGTCGACCTTGCTCGCGGCGGCCATCGCCGCCAGATGACCCATCAGCCCGAAACCAGTTACGTCGGTGCAGGCGTGCGCGCCAAGCTCGATCATCAGTTTCGATGCGACGTTGTTAAGCGCGGCCATGGAACGAGCGGCCGCTTCCGGCCCGCCCGCCGGCGCACGGCCGATCTGTGCCGCAAAGGCCATGATTCCGGTGCCCAGCGGTTTGGTTAGGATAAGCCGATCTCCCGGCCTGGCCCCGGCATTGGTTACGATCTTGTCTGGATGAACGATTCCCGTTACCGCGAATCCGGCCTTGACCTCTTTGTCGTTGATGCTGTGCCCGCCGACCACGGCCACGCCGGCCTCGGACATCTTGTCCACTCCGCCGCGTAGAATCCGGCTCATGGCGTCGTCCGGCATGGTGCGGATGGGAAAACCCACGATCGAAAGCGCCGTGATCGGCCGGCCGCCCATGGCATATACGTCGCTCAGCGAATTCGCCGCCGCGATCTGCCCGAACGTGTACGGATCGTCCACCGAAGGGGTGAATACATCGACGGTTTGCACCAGGGCCAGGTCGTCGTCGAGCTGATACACGCCCGCGTCGTCGCCGGCCGGGGCGCCCACAAGCACTCGCGGATCGTCGAGAAAGGGAAGCCCTTTAAGCACCCGCTTAAGCGTTGCCTCGTCGATCTTGGAAGCGCAGCCGGCGCTCTCGACCAGTTCCATCAACCTCACCGGAGAGATCTGGCCGTCCACCCGTTCGCCGGCGCACGGACAAATATCTTTTTCCCGAAGGATGTCGCAAGGGCAGGCCTTTTTGTAATCGCAAATGCAATGTCCCAACCGCATCGAGCGTGCCATTACCCGCTTGCGCTTTTCCATGTCCTTCATTGCGACACCATGATGATGTACTAAGTCAGCGATAAATTAAGAACCCATCCTAAAAGTCATCCTGAGCGAAGCGAAGGATCTCGCTGGATTTAATATTGCCAGTATTTCCTATCTTTTTCCACTCAGATTCTTCGCTTCGCTCAGAATGACGTATCTGTTTTGGGATAGGCTCTAAAAGTAACCTTAATTTTATCATTTGCATGATAATGATGCAAGCCAGCGGAATTCACATGGCCGGCGTACTAAAGCCGTTGGACTGGCGCCAGGCAAGAATCGCCGCACCCAGCGCACAGGTCAATTGGGGTTGCGGGGCGACTATAATCTTCTTTCCCAAGATCGCGCTTAAAGCGGTGTCCATGCCCGGGACCATTGCCACTCCGCCGGTCAACGCAATGGGCTGCGCCAGGTCCCTGCCCGACATCGCCGCCACGCGCGTGGCAATCGACGTTAATACGCCCGCCACAATATCCGCTGGCGTTGTTCCTGAGGCCAGCAGTCCGATGATTTCGGTTTCGGCGAACACCACGCACATGCTGCTGATGATCGCCGGGTTGCGGCTTTGGCCGGCCAATTGACCGAGACGGTCCAATTTAACGCCCAATTGCGCAGAGAGCATTTCCAGGAAACGACCGGTCCCGGCAGCGCATCGGTCGTTCATCACAAAATCGCCGACCGTGCCGTCCTTGTTAAGCCGCATGAGCTTGCTGTCTTGCCCGCCGATGTCGATGACGGTCCGCACCTCTGGCATGCGATGGCGAACTCCCCACGCCTGGCAAGTAATTTCAGTAATCGTTTTATCGGCGAAACTGATTAGTTTGCGTCCGTAGCCCGTGCCCACCACCGTGCCAACCTGGTCCCGGCCGATGCCGTTGGCGCGCAACAATCGCTTAAATAGATTTCCAGCCAACTCATCCTGATCGATGCCTTGATCCACAACGCCGCCGGCCACCACGTCGAGACTGCCGGAGTCCAGCAGCACGACTTTGGTTGTTCTCGATCCGGCGTCAACTCCCGCACAAATCATAAAAAATATCCCCTCTCCCTTTGGGAGAGGGTCAGGGTGAGGGCTTAAATATACTTCATGGAAAATTACTCATATTGCGACGGCGTTCCCTTACGGTTTCGACTAATGCTTCCAAGCGCGTGCGCAGGGCCGGCTCGATCGCGTCGGTGATCGGCGGCACTTCGATTTCCAGGATGGGGACGTCGATCCGCGATTGTATAACGTCGCCGATCACCGTCGCTTCCATGGCGCAGTGGCTTGCACCCGGAATGCGTGAAATCACCAACGCTTCCGCGCCAAAGCGGCCGATATCGGCACAAATCCTTTCCGCCCTATCCGCCGGCGAGCCGACCATGGGGTCGGCCAGGGCCGTCCGAGCCAGCGCCTCCAATGGCGGCAAATCCACGGGGATGGCGTCCAAGGCGTGAGGGAACATGTAGTCCGTGCCGCACACCCGCCCTCCGGCGTCTTCCAGCAGGTTCATCACCCGCAGATCGGCCACCGGATTCACCCAGAAAACTCTCGCTGCGTCGGCCGCAAGCACGCCGGCCTTGGCTTGCACTCGGCGCTCGACTTCCTCCAACAGTTCCACGAGCACGCGGACCGTTTCATTATGATCCGAACAGAAATGAATCGCAAGCATCTCGGCAATCAGCATTTCGAGCGCCGGCAACGGGCAGGGATCTGCGCAAAAAACGCGCTGCCTGAGCGATGTCAGCAAAGACCGGACCCGATTTGCCCGATCGATACCCTCCGAAAGCAGTTCATCGGTCAACTTTTCACCGGAATACACCTCCAACGCCTCGCGGACCCGCTGTAGTTCCATTTTCACGAAATCGACCTGATCGGCCGGGGCCCGGAATCCGCTGGGAAGCTCGACGGACGGTTCAAAAAGCTCCGGCCGGCGGCGATGCGGTATTTCCCACCACAGGATCGGGAATCCAAGCGACTGCAAACGCTGGGCAATGGCCGAAAAGTCGTCGCAGGTAGCCCCCACGCTGCACGTAATCAGGCCGGGCAGGGGGAAGTGTTTTTGACTTACAAAAGCGCCCAGCATGGCCCGCACCGGGCAAAACGAATCATCGATCCCCAGCGAATCGGCAATCTCCAAAAGCCCGGTGCCGCATTCCATCACGCAGGGAAGCCACCATGCCCCGTCCGGATAAAATGCCACGAGATTGCTTAACGAATACGCCATTACCGGCACTGTGCCCAGATCTTTCATTGTCCCCACGAGTTTTTTGCCTTGCGAGACGCATCGGTGCAGGCGGTCTTCTTCGGACAGCAAAAAATTCCACAACCTGAGCGCGGCCGCCGAGTTGTCCATTTGTAGTTTCAGCAACCGTAAATCGCCGTCGTCCACGTGACGGCCGAGTGGACCGCCGTAATCAGGCTCGCACAATCCTCCCGCGAGGAGTTCGGCGTACCGCCGGTCCCACTGGGCAAGCGTAATCCGTCCGGGCGAGTCGATAACCTTAGAGTTTGCCCCGAAATTATCAATAGATGTCCCCTCTCCCTTTGGGAGAGGATTCGTACAACTCCCCTCTCCCTTTGGGAGAGGGTTAGGGTGAGGGTTGTTTGCGGATGAAATTATTCGATGTAGTGAAATTATGTCATTCCGGCCCTCACCCCCGCCCCCTCTCCCAATGGGAGAGGGGAGAGTTCCGGAACAGGCTCTTAGCATCTCCAGAAATGCTTCGATTCGGCCCTGGATGCGATTCGATGCGCCGGCGTCGTCCGATCCGGCATCGATTTCCAGCACCGGCAGCGGACTCCAGTTTTTCACGCGATGTAGTTCGGCGTGCCAGAGGTCGCACCAAACGTACCGGCGGAAGATGATCCCGCGGACTTTTCGGGCGGCCAACTCGCGGCCCAGCCACTCATAAAGCCCGCTGTCGGGCCGGCGAAAGGCGTCCGGAATGTGATCGAAATAGGCTTCGCACAATTCCTGCAAGGGGGCGGATGCGACTTTTGCCGGATCGAACCGCCGGGGCAGTGTTCGCTCGCCGCCTTCCGTGGCATCGAGCGCCACGCGCCCGCCGGCTCGCTCGATCAAGTCAAAGAATGTGTAATCCGGCTCCAATAGCGGTCCACCGAGAACGGCCAACGAAATTCCTTTCGGAGTGGATTGTCCCAATTTTCCGGGCACCATGCTTGCATGGTCGACGAAAATGTGACCGTCGCCTTCCGCAACTCTTTCCGACACCGCACAACCGCGAACTTCAGCCGCCGCTTCGGCGAACTCTCGGGCCGAAAGCCTGCAGCGGGCCGCAAGCAACAAACCACGCGCACGGTCATAAGCAAGCATCGCCTCGGCCAAATCAGCGTCCTCCGGCGGTTTTCCGCCCAACTCAACCAAGAATCGGCCCAGCCGTTTAAGTTCGTCAAGGTATAGTTTCCGTGCCTGGGCAGTTTGCCAGGTGGAAGGCACGTTCAGTAAAAAGACCGGGCAATTGCCGCGGCTTTCAATCACCGCGGCCGCATAGCGCATCTGATCGCAAACGGTCGTCAGCACCAAGGCGCCGGAGGCGATGCCCGATAGCGCCGCGTCGATAAGCGCCCCGGCAAAGGGGCAAATTCCACGTGTAACCGCGATTGCCGGCCCGCCCGACCCCGTCCCCAGTCGCAGCCAATGCGGGCGCAGACCATGGGCCGTAATCCATTCGGCTGGAACAAAAGGGCTGCTATACGTGATCGTTTTCATGCATCCTCATAAAGCCGCGACGGGCACCAACGGGCACCATGCGCAGCATGGTCGGTTGGTCGGTCGTGCTTTGGCTGCGACATAATTTATTGTGTCTCAGATAATGAATGTCGCGTTTTCGCTTCAGAGCCGGGCCGTGTCGGGTGCGGAATTACCGGGGCGACACGCCCCGGCTCTGACTTTTTATGCGACATTCTTTTTCTAAGAACGTGTTTGGAAAGTCACATTTCCCATCCAGCAGCCAGTTCGGCCGGCTTGAGATGGCGCAACATACGGTGAATCATGCACACGAGGATCATCGCTTCACTGCTCTCGGTCAGTTCTTCG
>JBEKFZ010000022.1:0-51031 GCA_050013075.1 Thermoguttaceae bacterium
GATATTGCGGAGCCTGGGTTACAACAGCCGGAATTTTGCCGTCGTCGGCGTGACTGAACTGGGCTTCCAATTGGCGAAAAACATCGAGCAATTGCCGGAGATGGGCCTGAAACTCGCGGGCTTTTACGACGATCGCGGCGACGAGCGCATCCCGGAAGTTCCCCAGGACCTCGGCCGGCGCATCGGTAATCTCGACGACCTGCTCGCGACGGCCAGGGCCGGTGAAGTGGACATTATTTACATCACCTTTCCCATGCGCGCCGAAGAGCGCATCCGCGGCGTGCTAAGCCGGCTGAGCGACACCACGGCCTCGGTCTACGTGGTGCCCGATTTCTTTGTTTTCGAATTGTTGCACTCGCGCTGGACCGACATCCTGGGCCTGCCGGTGGTCAGTGTGTTCGAGACGCCTTTTTACGGCATCGACGGGATGGCAAAGCGTCTGTGCGACCTGGT
The DNA here is from genome assembly GCA_050013075.1 of Thermoguttaceae bacterium. GTDB lineage: Bacteria > Planctomycetota > Planctomycetia > Pirellulales > Thermoguttaceae > JBEKIK01. Next base: position 454 of record JBEKFZ010000022.1, read on the forward strand.
TCTCGGCGGCCTGCTCTTGCTGTTGCTGGCCATTCCCATGGCGGCCATTGCCTTGTGGATCAAGTTCACTTCGCCCGGGCCGGTGTTCTTCCGCCAGCGGCGATACGGCTTGGACGGCCGGGAGATTCGCGTATGGAAATTCCGCACCATGACGGTCTGCGAAGACGGGACTGACGCCGTGCAGGCCACGAAAAACGATCCGCGCATCACAAAAGCAGGGGCGTTTTTGCGACACTACTCGCTCGACGAACTGCCGCAGCTTCTGAACGTGGTGGCGGGCGACATGTCGCTGGTCGGACCGCGTCCGCACGCCAACGCGCATAACGAGGAATTTCGCCAAAAAGTCGAAGGCTACATGCTCCGCCACAAGGTCAAGCCGGGAATCACCGGTCTGGCGCAGGTCAACGGCTGGCGCGGCGAAACCGATACGCCCGAGAAAATGGAAAAACGCGTCGAATTCGATCTCCAATACATACGCCAGTGGTCGCTGTGGCTGGATATCAAGATATTGCTGCGGACCGCGTGGGTAGTGATTTTGGGGCAAAATGCGTATTGAACAGGGATTAGGGATTAGAGATTAGAGGGGTGGGCAATTGATTGCCCCTGATATTGCCCACTGATATGTTTAGCCCCGGCACTTGTGCCGGGAGGATGTGTTACATAACCGATGACCACGTTGCCGTCCGACAATTCGCCGCCCGAGTTGATTCCGGTATTGACGCCGCCGCCAATAATCAAGCCCAGCGCTGAGGATAGGCCGTTGCGCGCCGCCGGCGTTGTCCGGGTGCTGCACCTAATTAACGGCGAACATTATGCCGGGGCTGAACGCGTGCAGGATCTTTTGGCGCAATGTTTACCGCGGTGTGGTTTTGAGATTGGATTTGCGTGTGTAAAGCCCAAGCGGTTCGCCGAATTGAGGCAGTCGCAAGACACGCCGCTTTATGAACTGCCCATGCGGAATCGGCTGGATCCAAGCCCGGCCTGGAAGATCGCTCGAATTGTGCGCCGGGAAAAGTACGGCCTGATTCACAGTCATACTGTGCGCACGGCGCTAGTGGGCGGCCTGGCGGCAAGACTTGCCGGCGTGCCGATGGTCTATCACGTGCACAGCCCGATGTCGCGCAATACCGACCGGCCGTGGCTGAATCGGATCAATAGCCTTGTCGAGCGGTTCAGTCTGCGCCGGGCAACGCGGCTGATTGCGGTTTCTGAAAGTCTCAAAGAGCACATGATCCGGCAGGGATTCGATGCTTCGCGCATAAGCGTTGTGCACAACGGCGTGCCCGCGCTGTACGAAGTCCCGTTCCGCGGACCGCCGCGCGGACAATGGACTTTGGGAACAGTGTCGTTGTTCCGCCCGCGAAAAGGGATCGAGGTATTACTCCGGGCGTTGGCGCTTATGCGCCGGCGCGGGTTGCCCGTGCGCCTGCGGGCCGTGGGCGAGTTCGAATCGGTCGAGTATGAGAGAGAAGTTCACGCCCTCGCGGCCGATTTGGGCTTGGAAGACCTCATCGCATGGCCGGGCTTTACCGGCGACGTTGCATCCGAACTGTTGACCATGGATTTGTTCGTTCTGCCCAGCCTGTTCGGCGAGGGACTGCCGATGGTGCTTTTAGAAGCGATGGCGGCCGGCGTGCCTGTAGTGGCAGCCGACGTGGAAGGCGTGGGCGAGGCCGTCCGCCACGGGCAAGACGGCGTGATCGTTCCAGCCGGCGATCATCAGGCTATTGCCCAAGCCGCGGCCGACGTAATCGAAGGCAGTTACGATTGGTCGGCCATGCGTCAAAGCTCTATTGAACGTCAGGTTCGATTCTTCTCCGACCGCTGCATGGCCGAGGGCGTGGCCGAAGTCTACAGGCAAGTGCTGGGAAAAGAACTTCAATCAATTTAGACAGAGGATTTGGAAAAGGCGGGAGACTGGGCTTCGATGGCTCGCATGGCCTCTCGGTCATAAACCTTTTCGCCACAATCTGGACATTCGTGGAATTCCAGATTTTCCACAGTATATTTATGCCCTTGGTATTCACCCTGCCAGTTGCGGCGTACTTTCTCGATGCGGTTGCTACCACAGGACGGACAAGTTAAAATTGTTTTCATATCACATACACCTGTTATAGGGCTTTTTTTGATGAAATCAAGAAATAATAAGTATCCTGGCCAGCATGAGAAACTAGTTTTCCCTTGGAGTATATAGCCAAACCATTTAAGTTTGTGCTTTGGATTATATACAAAAGTTCTCGTGAAAATGGTGGATGGGGATTAGTGGAACGAATGGTTTTGTATATAGCTACGGCATTAAGGATTGATTCCGCCACATCTAATTCTGTTAATTGGTCGGCCTCCATTTCGACGCGTGCTTTTTCACTGAAAGCATAATTTCCCGACAAAATTGCCCTTTTGATTCGCTTTAGCACATCGATCATGCGTACCCCCATATCATTATTTTAATTTATGCAATGAAAAAAGGCTAGTGCATGGTTGTTTACTAAGGCAGTCGTTTGTCCGGTATTTAATGCAAATACTTCTGATACGCCGCCACGGCCAGTGCGTCGCAGCGTTCGTTTTCGGTGTGGCCGGCGTGGCCGCGGACGTGGGTGAATTTTATTTTGTGGCGGCTGAGCAGTTCGTCCAGGCGGCGCCAGAGGTCTTCGTTTTTAATCTCCACCAGGCGCTTTCCCTCGCGGCGGCGCCAGCCGTCTGCTTTCCACTTCGACAGCCACTCGGTCAGCCCTTTGCCCACGTACATGCTGTCGGTAATAAGTTCGACCGAGGTCGGGCGTTTGAGGGCCTCCAGGCCGCGGATCACGGCGGTAAGTTCCATGCGGTTGTTGGTGGTTTCGCGATCGCCGCCCGATTTTTCAAGGATTTTTCCCGAGCCGGGATGTTTCAGTATAAATGCCCAGCCGCCCGGCCCCGGATTGCCGCTGCACGCGCCGTCGGCAAAAAGCCGGACTTCGGGAGAAGCGATTGTTTTGGTTTTGGTCGGAGTCATCATTCATAAAGCCGGGACTGCCGGTCGCGCTGTTGTGGGCCTTATTCCGCAGCCGGCGGCCGCGGCTTTTGGGTGGTTATTCCGCGGTTTGCCGTTCGTGGTGTATCAGGTCCGGGCGGGATTTGGCGAATTCATTGAAGCCTTCGATCAGCGCGGAATCGAGCCGGGGTTGTTCTTGCAGGGTCCACGGCAGGCGCACGGTGAAGGTGCTGCCTTTGCCCAGTTCGCTATCCACCAAAATTTCGCCGCCCAGTAGTTTGCACATCTCCTTGACGATGGAAAGCCCCAATCCTGTGCCCGAGTGCTCGCGGGTGATGGCCTCGCCCGTGGGCATGGCGGTGCGGCCTTGGCGGAATTTCTCGAAAATGGCATGCCGGTCCTCTTCGGCGATGCCCACACCCGTGTCGCTTACGCGCAGCACAAGGAAATTTTTGTCGTCCCGCTCGGCCGAAACTGTGATCCATCCGCCCTCGGGCGTGAACTTGATGGCGTTGGAAAGCAGATTGTTGAGGATCTGCTGCACTCGGGCCTGGTCCTGGCGCATGGGCGGCAGATTGGGCTGAATGTTGACCTGCAGATCGATGTTCTTTTTTTCCGACAAGGGCCGTGCCATGTCGCACTGGGCGGCTATCACGTGGTTGACGTGGAATTCGGCCACTCGCGTATCCATCTTGCCGCTTTCGATTTTGGCCAGGTCCAGAATGTCGTTTATCATGTCCAAAAGCGTGCGGCCCGATTTCTGGATGTTTTGCACGTAACGCTTTTGCTTCTCGTCCAGCGAGTCGATCGATTCGAGCACTTCGCTAAAGCCGAGGATGCTGTTCAACGGCGTTCGCAGTTCGTGGCTCATGGTGGCCAGGAAATCGCTCTTGAGCATGTTCAGTTCGTAGAGCCGCATGTTGACCTGGGCCAGTTCGTCCACTTTTCCGTCGAGGTTGGCGTTGACCTGCCGGAGTTCTTCCTGGATGGTGGTGAGGTGGCGCAACATGCGGTTGAAGGCCACGGCCAGTTCCTCGAATTCGTCGCCGGTGTGGATATCGGCGCGTTGCGAGATGTCGCCCCGGCTGATCGAGTCGCTCACGTCGCGCAGATGCCTTAGCGGCTTGACTATGACGTAGCGCACGATCAGATACGAGGCGATCATGGCCAGCATCACGGTAATGATCGCGGTGGCCAACAGCACGGCCCGATTCAGGTTGAGCTTTGTTTCCATTGGGCCGATGGGAATTGTTACCTTGGCAATGGCCAACAAATCGCCTTCGTGTGCGGCGGTCAGTCCGCCCAGGGCCAGTCCGGTGCCTTTCAAGTCTACACCCGATCCGCCCGGCGGCGCCCGATGACAAGTCACCAGGCAATAGTCGTCCGCGCGGATTGCTTGGTAATAAATATAGTTTTCACTCTCGGGCGGTCCTTCATCGAATTCGGGAACGTCGCTATCGGCGGCCGCGCTCGGGGCGGGCCTTTTTTTATATTTTTCCAACAGTTCCCGTTCATATTCGCCATGCGGCCTGTTTGTGGCGTCTGTGCTGTTGGCCCAAATAAAACGCAAGTCAAACTTTTGTTTGCTGAGGTTCTTCGTGAGGTTGTCCATTACCTCCAGATCGGTTTCCATTATGTATCGAATGTTTTCCGACTCCTTCTGTATCATGCTCGGCAACTTCTCCCAATGCCGAATGAGCATGACGCGATCGACCAGCAGTTGTCCTCTGATTTGGTTTTGTTCGTAAACCACCCGTTCGGTAAGAATGCCGTACGACCAGAAACTGGCGGTAATCAGAAGCAGCAAACAGGCCCCGAACAGGAAGCGGCACTTCCGTTCCAGGCTGGTCTCGCCCAAAGCGCGTTTTATGGACCGGTAGGACATGATTTCCCTATTTTACGCTAATGTTTCTCCCGTTTCCAGGGCAGATAAGCGGATGGAAAAGGGCATTCTATTTGCCGGGGGATGAATCGGATTATTAGGGTATTTATCGATGTTTTAAGGCATCTTGCGTCATATTCTATTACTTCTATACTAGTGACATAAAGAATATCTGAAGTAGCTGCGCAAACAGCGAGGTTCGGAAAATGCTTACTCGCCTTAGAGTCCGAAATTTCAAACGATTCGATGACATCGACGTCGAATTGGGCAAATCGGTGGTTTTTATCGGCCCGAATAACTCAGGAAAGACAACCGCACTCCAGGCCCTTTCCTTGTGGGATATCGGCTTGCGTCAATGGAAAATCAAGCGTGTCGGTAAGTCATCGCCCGAAAAGCGTCCAGGCGTGACCATTAATCGCCGCGATTTGAATACAGTCCCGGTGCCTGTCGCCAATCTGTTATGGAGAGATTTGCATGTTCGAGAGGGTGAAAAAGGGAATTCCAACAAAGCTACGCAAAAGACATGGAACATACGTATTGATATTATAGTAGACGGTGTTTTTCAAGACAAAGAATGGTCTTGTGGATTGGAGTTCGATTATAGCAGCGAAGAAACTTTCGTTTGTCGTCCGTTGCGGCTTCCCGGTCACGAAGAAACGCCTATCAAGGAAACAAAGTTTTCGACAATTCCCGATGAACTGATGGGGGAACGGACACCGGGAATTAAAGTCGCTTATTTGCCGCCGATGTCGGGGCTTGCCGATAGAGAATTTCTCAAACAGCCCGGAGAAATTGATTTTCTTATCGGACAAGGACAAACCGCCCAGGTCATCCGCAATCTATGTTACGGAGTATATTCCGCAGAGAACGGCGAGTCCATCTGGAAAAAAATTCACGAACAAGTTGATTCGTTATTCGGCGTTCGACTTCTTCCGCCCAGATATATCTCCGAACGCGGTGAAATTATAATGGAATATAGCGAGGGGAAGACGCGGCTGGATCTGTCCTGTTCCGGCCGAGGTTTACACCAAACCCTGCTCCTGCTTGCACATTTATACGCGAATCCGGGCACTGTCCTATTGCTGGATGAGCCGGACGCGCATTTGGAAATCCTCCGCCAGCGACAAACCTATCGGTTAATAACCGAAGTGGCCGCCGAACAAGATTCTCAAATCATTGCCGCCAGCCACTCAGAAGTTGTGCTTAACGAAGCGGCCGATCGAGATATAGTAATTGCTTTTGTGGGGAAACCGCATCGAATCGACGACCGCGGCAGCCAGGTTGTAAAATCGCTCAAGGAAATCGGCTTTGATCAATACTATCAGGCGCAACAAACCGGTTGGGCGCTTTATCTTGAAGGCTCAACAGACTTGGCGATACTCCAAGCCTTTGCCGATAAACTCGCACACCCGGCCGCCGACTATTTGAAAAAGCCGTTTACTAATTATGTCGGTAACGACTATGGCCGGGTTCGGTCGCATTTTTTCGGACTTCGCGAAGCAAAACCGGACTTAAAGGGAATAGCCATCTTTGATCGTCTGGATGATCGTGACTTGCCCGATGATTTGGGTGCAATGGGGTTGACTTGGAAACGTAAAGAGATTGAAAATTATTTGTGCACACCTGAAGTTCTTCTTGCCTATGCAAGAGATGTATGCGGTGGAGAACTGTTTGCAGAATCATGGATTCGTATAATGAAAGAGATAATTGACGGAATGATCCCTGGATTTGCGCTTCAAGACAGGAGTGATCTTTGGTGGAAAGAAACAAAGATGACGGATCGTTTTCTCACACCTCTTTTTGAGCGTTTCTTCAAGAAGGTCAATATGCCGAATCTCATGCGAAAGACCAATTACCATGTGCTGACAAAATATTTAAAAAAAGAGGATATAGACCCGGAAGTTTCTGAAAAGCTGGACGCTATCGTCGAAGTGGCTCAACAAGCAAAACCACTGTAATTATTTCAGTCATAAGTATCGTGCTAATAGTTTTGCCCACTGTCTTCTCACATCATATCCAGCGGATCCACGTCGGCAATCCACTGCACGCCATCGGGCGCTTTCGACTCGGCTGCGGCCTGGCGCACGGCAGCGCGGAGTTTATCGCCTTCCAGACCCTGGAGTTGAATCTGAAAGCGGTACATGCCCCGCAATCGGGCAAACGGGGCCGGGGCAGGACCCAATACTCGGGCGCTGGCGCCTTCCGCTTGCAGCGATTCGTTCACCAGCCGGGCCAGGAAATTCGCGAATTCCCGGGCGATAGGTTCGGACGGTCCGCGTATGACCAACCGGATCATGCTTGAAAATGGCGGATATCGCAGCATCTCGCGGATGGGCAATTCGCCGGCGGCGAACGCGGCGTAGTCGTGCCGGATTGCGGCTTGAATGGCCGGATGCTCGGGATTGAAGGTTTGCACCAGCACGTGGCCGCCTTTTTCGCCCCGGCCGGTCCGGCCGGCCACTTGAGTTACCAGTTGGAAAGTGCGTTCGGCCGCGCGGAAATCGGGCAGGTGCAAGGCGGTATCGGCATTAATTACGCCCACCAGCGTGACATTGGGAAAATCCAAGCCCTTGGCGATCATCTGCGTTCCCAGCAGGATGCTCACCTTGCCGGAGCGAAACGCCGCCAGCGCCCGTTCATGACTTCCATGGCCTTGCATCGTATCCGTATCCATGCGCAGACAAGTAACGTTGGGAAACCTTGCCCGGACTTCCGCCTCTAAACGCTGCGTGCCCAGGCCGCTATAGCGAATGCCGGAAAATTCGCATTTCGGGCAGACGGTGGGCGAAGGGATTTGGTAGTCGCAGAAATGGCAGAGCGCAATCTCCTGGGTGCGATGATGCGTAAGCGCGATGTCGCAATGCGGGCACTCAACCACGTGGCCGCATGACGGGCATTGGATGTGCGTGGAAAATCCCCGCCGATTCAAGAGCAGAATCACTTGCCCGCCCGCTTCCAGGGCTTTGCCGATGGCCGCGTGCAATTGCCGGCCGATGGACCCCCTGGTGATCGCCCGTCGGGTTTTATCGATGCGAAGATCGATCGTGCCCACCGCGGGCAACGGACGGTCGAGCACCCGCCGGGGCATTTTCACCAAAACATATTCGCCCGTTTGCGCACGGCGCCAGCTCTCCAGCGAGGGCGTGGCCGAACCCAGGACCAGCGGCACCGATTCGGCCTTTGCGCGGACCAGGGCCACGTCCCGGGCGTGATAGCGCGGGGCGGAATCCTGCTTGAACGACGATTCGTGCTCTTCGTCCAGCACTATAAGCCCCAGATGCGGCGTGGGGGCGAAAATCGCGCTCCGCGCGCCCACCACTACCGATACCGCGCCCTCTGCTATGCGCTGCCAATGCCAGTGCCGCTCGGCGTCGCTCAGATGACTGTGCAGCACGGCCACCTCGCCGAATCGCGAACGAAAGCGCTCGACCGTCTGCGGCGTAAGACTGATTTCCGGCACCAAAACAATCGCCTGGCGCCCGAAACGGATCACCTCCTGTATCGCCTGGATGTACACCTCGGTCTTGCCGCTGCCGGTAACGCCGTGGATCAAAATGGTGCGGTGCTCCCGGGCATTCATGGCCTCAAGGATCGCGGACAAGGCTCTATGCTGATCGGCGTTTAGGACCAGGTGCTTTTCGCGCTTCACCGGCGCGGCCGAATACTGCGGCATTTGCACGCGCCGGGCTTGCGAGCGGATAAAACCCTTGCGGCGCAAGGCCGCGATCGGTCCTTGGCCGCACTTGGCCGCCCGGGCAAGTTCCGCGGCGGTCATCGGCGATTTCGCCTCCGACAGAGCCTTTAGCGCCGCCGCCTGCTTGGGAGGAAATTTTTCTTGCGCCGACCGGCCGACGGCCTCGAGATCGATGCTCAGAAACGTGGTCAAGCGGGTGCCGGCGCCGGTGCGCACGCCGGCCGGCAGCACCGTCTCCAGCACCGCGGCCCAAGGGCAAAGATAATAATCGGCTATCCAGCGGGTCAATCGCAGCATCGGCGGCGAGAGCAAGGTTCTCTCGTCGATGACCGCTTGAATAGGCTTGAGTTTTCGGCTGCCTATAGGGCGGCCCTCCACGCGGATACAGTATCCCAAGACCGGCCGATTCGTACGTCCCAAAGGCACGCGGACCCGGCGGCCCGGCTCGATCGCCTGGCAAAACCCGTCGGGCACCAGGTAATCGAACTCCTGTTCCGGCCCGGTCGATAATATCACCGTGGCGATCAAGCGCTCGGACTGATCGTCGGCTTCCCACTGCTCGGGCTCTTTGTCAAACAGGTCGCGCTGTTGGGGCATGAAAAGGTTATCAGTTTTCAGTTGTCAGTTATCAGTTCTTAGTATACATTATGGATTGCTCTTTTTCTGATTATATATATCGGACCTATAATTGCTGAGGAGGGGCAAAGATGCAAGATTTTCGGAAATTAGTGGTTTGGCAAAAGGCTCATCAACTTACTTTGGATGTTTATCGAATAACACGAACATACCACAAAGAAGAACTTTATGGATTGACTTCACAAACCCGCCGCGCGGCGGCATCAATTCCAGCCAACATCGCCGAAGGTTGCGGGCGAAACGGCGGCGCCGACCTTGCTCGTTTCTTACACATCGCTGCGGGTTCTGCAAGCGAATTGGATTATCATCTCATTCTTGCTCGCGATCTTGATTTTATTGCCAGTCCCGTTCAATCCAAGTTATCCAAGGATATATCCAAAATTAAGCAAATGCTTTATTCATTGCTCCAAAAAGTCTGCCCCAAAACATCGAAAAAACTGATAACTGACAACTGATAACTGAAAACCCATGAAACTTGGCATTTTTGGCGGCACCTTCGATCCCGTTCACTACGGCCACCTTCTGCTGGCCGAGTGCTGCCGCCAGCAGCGCGGGTTGGATGCCGTTTGGTTCCTGCCCGCCGCGGTGCCGCCGCATAAACGCGACCGGGAACCGGCCCCGGCGAAAGATCGCATCGAAATGCTGAAACTGGCCATTGCCGGCAATCCGGCTTTTTCGGTCTGCACGTACGAAACCGATCGCGGCGGAGTGAATTATACCGTGGATACGCTGACGCACATTCACCAGGAAGACCCCAGCCGGGAATTGTTTTTCCTCATGGGCGAAGATATGCTCCTGGATTTGCCGGACTGGAAGCAGCCCGAGCGGGTTTGCGAACTAGCGATTCCGATCGTCGTTCATCGCGCGGGCATGTCGCCTTTGGATTTTAGTTGTTTATCCACAGTGACCACGCCGCGGCGGATCGAGGAAATCCGCCGCCATCAGGTGGAGATGCCCGAGATCGGCCTAAGCGGCAGCGAAATCCGCCGCCAAGTCGCCGCCGGAGAAAGCATCCGCTATCAAACGCCCCGGGCCGTGGAAAAATACATCGAGAATCACCGTCTTTATTTGGCCGATGAGAAATAGCCGGCGCGAATTAACCGCACGCTTTCGGTTCAGGGGACGAATTTGCGGTTCCAGCCCGGTTCGGTGGGATGGAGTGATTTGGCGTCCACCGATGCGGAGATTTTGTTGTCGGCGAGCCGCTTTTTGAAGTTCAGCCGGGGCAGGCGATCAAAGCACTCGACGGTGATTCGGTATCGCTCGTTGCGTATGGCGTCGTCACCGGCGAGATGGACTGCGTCGTCCAGGGCAGCGCGTCGGCCGCGCACTAAAACGAAAAAATCTTTCCAGAATTGAGGGCCGTACGCCTGCTCGCATTGCCAGAGCAGATAGGCGTGGATCCGATCGCAAAGATTGGCTTCAATATCTTGCGGAAATGTATACCCCAGCGCTTTGTAGCGGGCATAGGTCCGGGCCTGCGTCTCGCGTGTTTCTTGAAGTTGTCGATTGAAAATCGGATTGCCGGCGACTTTTTGGGTGACTTTTACGCCCAGACTCCAGCCGATCATCTCCCATCCGAATTGTGCCTTGGTCGCGGAAACGAAATTGTGGGCCATTTCCTCGATGTAGCCTGAAACGTGCGGCACATGGTACTTTTTCCATTCATCCGACTTATCGAAGTCGAGGTTGCCGTAGTCATACTCGATCACGCATTCGCCGGTGCCTCCCCATCCTTTGGGAAGATGATAAACGACGATCTTGTACTTGGTGTGCTCGCCGACGATCTTTAGCAATTCGTCGTAGGCATTGGCCAGGTGGCGGAAAATAATATCGGCTTCTTTCTTCTTGCGCTTGGGAGCAAATAGGAGAAGATGTTCGTTTTGCAATAGCTCGCCCGGCTCGGCGATCTCGGCTTCGTACGCCGCAAGGGTTGGGAACTTCAGATTCGGTTTCAAGGGCGGATCGTCGCTCGATGCGGGAGCGGTTGCATCGGCTGCCGCCGCGGTTGGGCCGTCTCGCTCGCCGCCGTAAACGCCCTGGCAAACTGCACAACACCCGAAAACAAACATAATCATCAGCGGCGAGATGAATCGGATGTTTGACATTCTCATATTCCTTGTGAACTGAAAGTGAGATTCAACTGGAAATAATTATAATGTATTTCGGCCGATCAAAGTGTAACTGGGGTGTAACAACGCCAGTTTATCAAGTCTCAAGTAATCAATGTCCGGCTTCCCCTCAGAGCCGGGTCGTGTCGGGTGCGGAAATGCCGGGGCGACACGCCCCGGCTCTGATTTTTCTACAATATTCTTTTTCCGACTCATAATAAACAGTTACGAAGAAGCGAGAATTAAGAAGAACCGAGAAGTTTATGCACTTTTCCGCACTGCCAGCAGTTCGCGCAGTTGGTGCGGCATTAGCAGTTTCAGGGCGTCGGCGTCGTGACGGAGAGTTTCGATGACCTGGTCCAATTGTTCCGCCGGGTCAAGGGCCAGATCCAGGAAGAAGATTTTCCTGCCCTTTAGAACGCACCCTCCGCCCCCGTTACCGCCGAGATATTCCTGACGGATTTGATATCCTAGGCGCGAGGCCAGATCGAGGCCGTGTTCCAGTATTTCCACTGTGTGCATCCCAGCTTCTCCAAATCGCCTACATCCGTGCCGGTTCGTGATTATAACGTCTTCATCTACAGTTGCCCAGCCGAGTTCGACGATACGGTCAACTAGGCTAACCTTTTATCCCACTTAGAGTTAAGAAGCGAAGTTCTAGCAAAACAGAAAGAACGCCAATAATGGGGCGGTCGGGCGAAACAGGCGTTCTGGAAAAAATTATACCAATCAGGCGCTTTGAATAGACCTTTGGAGCTGGCAAAAACCATGAATGGCCGCGACGACTATTCCCATCCACACGAGCAGATCGAAATCCTCAAGCAGCAGCTTGCCCAGGCCCATCGACTGACCGCCCTGGGCGAACTGACCGGCACGACTACCCACGAGTTCAACAACGTGCTGACGACCATTCTGAATTACGCCAAGATGGGAATGCGGCACAAAGATTCGCCCACGCGCGACAAATGCTTTGACAAAATCCTTACCGCCTGCAATCGTGCGACGAGAATTACCAGCACCATTTTGGGAATGGCCCGAAATCGCTCGGCTGGTCAGGAGCCTACCGATCTCAAGCAACTGATCGAGGACACGCTACTGTTGCTCGAACGCGAAATGAACAAGTATCGCATCGTCGTCGAGAAGCAAATTCAAGCGGTCCCGCAGGCTTATGTGAACGGCAACCAGATTCAACAGGTGTTGATGAACCTGCTTATCAATGCCCGGCAGGCCATGCCCAACGGTGGCCGGATGTTGATCAAGCTCGTTTACGACGCCGAGAACGACATGATTGACCTGGTGGTCCGCGACAACGGCTGCGGCATGCCGCCGGAGGTCCTGCCCAAGATCTTCGATTCGTTTTTCACCACCAAAAAAGGCCCGGATGCCAGCGGCAAGGGTGGCACGGGTCTTGGGCTTTCGATGTGCCGCGACATAATCGAATCCCATCACGGCCGGATCCGCGTGGACAGCACCGTTGGCCGCGGCACGGCCTTCACGCTCAAGCTGCCCACGGCCAACAAAGCCGCCCCAAAGCGCCCGCCCGCCGCTCCCATTTCCGCACCGATCATTCCCATGCCCGGACTGCCCCATCAGCCCACGGTGGGCAGCGGTTGATGGTTCTTGGTGTTTATTTGGTCTCCGGCGGGTGGCACAGGCATTCCGCCAGTGCAATCAGTGGTTGGGTGACAGGGACTTCTTGCCTGTGAAGGACGGCAGCATTGGCGAGACGCCAGTGCCAATCAGCCTCGACTTCTTTTTGATCAAAATATTGATGACGCCCACAAAGCGGTCCCATCTTGAGAGTCGAGCAAAAAACCGCTAGATTATGGGCAATCTTACTAGACCCTGGACTATCTTGAACGAGGAAGAGCCATGAGTACAAGATTTATTCTCTATTGGATGCCTATCTTATTGGTTGCCGCTAATATGCCGGGCGTCGCCCTTGCCCAGGAGAAAACCGGTTCAACTACCCCTCCCCAGGAAAATAAACCATCGACCGATGCTACCAAGAAAAGTACGGATAATTCAAAAGGCTTCACGTCAAAAAATACCAATGCATCGAGCGCGGAAAAAAAGGCCGCTCCCGGAACCGCGAAAGGCGAGGTGCTTAAGGGCAAGGTCGTATACATAACCGACGGCGACACCTTGACATTACAGGTTGATAAAAAGCAATATAAGATTCGCTTGCTGGGAATCGACGCGCCTGAGGACGAGCAGCCCTTTGGCAAACAGGCAACCAAGGCGCTTTCGGATAAGGTCTTCGAAAAGACGCTCCAAGTTACGACCTACGGGAAAGACATATATGGGAATACACTGGGCATCGTCAGTCTTGATGGAAAAAATATAAATCTGGAACTGGTAAAAGAAGGCTTTGCCTGGCATTACACGGCATACTCGGCCTCTAAAACATTGGTCAATGCCGAAAATGAAGCCAGAAAGGCAAAAATCGGATTGTGGGCCGACGAGAATCCGATTCCACCTTGGCAGTGGCGCCTGCAGACAAACGCCGACAATTCGGAAGACCCGTTTGACGTAAAGGCAAACAATCCGAACGCGCCTAAAACGACAAAATCGCCGGCCGATCAAACGCAAAATTATTGGCTTACCGCTTCCAGCAACGTCCGCCACAACAGCAAATGCCGGTATTATCAAAAAACCAAGGGCCGGCCCTGCGGACCTACCGAGGGCACGCCGTGTAAAGTTTGCGGCGGGTGATGGGATGAGCCCGGGGCTCGCGGTTGTTGAGTGTCAGAAAAAGAATGTCACATGAAAAGTCAGAGCCGGGCCGTGTCGGCCCGGAATTACCGGGGCGACACGCCCCGGCTCTGAGGCGAAAATGCGACATTCATTACCCGGAACTCAATAAATTCGCCCCGGGGCAATCGCTACTGCCCTTTCCGCTCCGGATACACCACCAATTCCACCCGCCGATTGCGTTGCTTGCCTTCGGCGGTGGCGTTGGAGACCACCGGATGGTTCGAGCCGTGGCCGACGACGAAGAGTTGATCGCCCTGCAAGCGCGTGCGGCTTACCAGCACGTCGTAAATGGCCATTGCCCGGGCGATGGACAGTTCATGATTGTTCCGCCACTGGCCGCCGGCGACCGGGTCGTTGTCGGAGTGGCCTTCCACGCCGATAAGTTGGTCCGGATAATTCCGCATCAATTCGGTGGCCGCGGTGACGATCATCTCCGGTCCGCCGGCTCTCAGCCGTGCGCTGCCCGACTCGAACAGCCGACTGACCGGCAGTTCCACGCGGATCACGTCGCCGTCGCGGCGGACAAAGACGTCGGGCAGATTGATCGTGGGCAGGGTTTGCAGAAAACTGTTGTTGGGCGTGATCGTCACTCCGCCTTGACGCTGCATCGAGGCGGTCATGGTCTGGACTTTCTTATCGGTGCTTTCCTTGTCCGACCGGGATTGGGCGAGTTGGGCCGTTGCGCCGCGCAACTGATCGCGCATGGCGGCCAACTGATCTTCAAAAACCTTCGATTGCTGCCGGGATTGGGCCAAGAGCTGTCCCAATTCCTGATTGTCTTTATCCAAAGCGGTCGCCCGATTCTGCAATTCGGCGTACTGGCGCGACATCGCCTGCTGCTGCTGTTCGTATTGCGCGACTTTGCCCTTGAGCACCATGGGATTGTCGGCGCAGCCGGCCAGCGCGACGAGCACACAACCGAACAACCATGTCCCACCTGGAAATCGCGGCACGGCGATAATCTCCTTGAATCTATCAAGACAAGCAGGGCGGATGGTAACAAGGCCGACAATGGGCGGCAAGATCAGTTCGTCAAAGGCGGAATGCGGATAGGCGCGGAATTAAATTGCCTAAATTACTAAATCTATCTATTTTTATTGCAAATTGGAAATTGCAAAATGCAAATTGCAAATTGAACACCGGCAACTGCTTGCGCGATTTGTCACTTTTTTCCGCACGTTGTGATTTTAACTGAAAACTGATTACTGAAAACTGATAACCACCTACCATGAACCGTTTTAGTAGCGGCCGTTAGACCATGCCAAGTGATTTTATCACGGTCCCGGGCGCAGATTGCGTGCTTGGGCATCGGCATCTGCGGCGGCTTGTTTTTCGCCCATGCGGCGGAGCAGATCGGCAAGACTCCTATAATGCTGGGCTATTATGCCCTGCAGCGGAGGCGCTTTCGGATCGTTTTGCGATAGTTCCCTAAGCGCGTCGATGGAAGCCTGCAGCATGCAGCGCGCCTCGGACAGAACGCCGCGTTTTTCCAACAGCACGGCCAGCGACTCGTAGATGAGTGCCATGCCGAACTTGTAGGAGTGAGTTTTGGGATAGTGGCGCACGAGCGCCGATTGCAGGTCCAGGGCCTTGCGGAGGTTGGATTCCGCACCGCTACGGTCGCTTTCCTGAAGGACATTCGCCAATCGCAGGCGAATGAATACCTGAGAGACCGCGTAATCCGGGATGTTGGGATGTTCGGCGACCAGTTCCTCGGATATAGCCAGGGCTTTTTCGAGCGTCTCGCGCGAACGCTTCCGGGCGGTCGAGTCAGTCGCCTCGGCGGAAAACGGACCTCGGTCTTCTTGCATGGCGTAGGTTTCGCTTAGATCGTAACGGTAGTCGGGGACGTCCGGATATTCCTCCACCAGCTTCTGTAGAATTTTGACGGCCTTGTTCGTGTTTTCGCGGGTTGAATCCGTGCGGCGGCCAAACCCTTGCATGGGCGTCTCCCGATAGCAGCGCGCCAACAGGTGGCGATAGGCCGGCACGTCCGGATGCTCGGCTACCAGCCGCTCCAACAGTGAGATGGCTTTCTTGAGGTTGGCCTGCTGATCTCCCTGAAAATCATCGGAAAACGGCGGAAAAGAATCCGGCGAAAAGTCGAAGGGACCGGGACCGAAATCGAGCGGTTCGAATGGCGGCCCGGCCATGTCCGGGCCTTCCTCTCGCCGCGGAGGAGGCGGTTGCTCCGTAACGTCAAAATCCGACGGCCCGGGACGCTCTCCGCGCCGGTCGCCGGATTCAAACGGAGGCGGCCCCTGATCGCGGCCGGGACCATTGCCTGCTCCGCGCCGATCGCCGAGTGCAATCGGTAAAGGCCCCGGACCCTGGCCGGGGCCCTTGGCTAAATAATAATATGTGCGAGCCAACTCGTATTGATATTGGGCGGAGGAAGAAGATTCCGGGGATGTTTTTTTCAGCGTGGCAAGGGCGTTGCGATACGAGTCGCGTCCGGCCTTATCTTCATTCATCGCCCGGTACACGTTGCCGAGTTCATTCTGGATTCTTGCGATCTCCGTGCGAAGTTCCGCATTATCTTCCGGCGATTCGGCGAGTTGCTTATACAATTCGATTGCGCGCAAGTAGGCGGCTTTCGATTCTTCATAATGCCCCAGGCGCTGACGGATGTCTCCGATGCGGCGGTTGGCCTCGGCGACTTTTAGGCGGAGTCTGGCGTCGTCGCCGCCCTGAGCGGCCAAACGGTCGTAGAAGGCGAGCATGCGCTCCAAGAGCGCCGCGGCTTCCTTGGACAACACCGGTTGGATCGGGACCGTGATTTCCTTGCCGGAGTCGTCGACCGCCGTGAGCGTCGACGCCGATGGAACACGGTCCGGGGCGAACTGCTGGAAGATGTTGTCCAGGGCTTCCAGGGCCAGGACCGAGATGTTTTCCGCCTTTTTTCGCTGCATCGCCTCTTCGGCGTTGGCCTGTTTGGTGCGTACATATCCGATGCTCGCCACGATGGCCACCAGCACCAAAAGCACGAGCGTGCTCGCGCCCAGACCGGCAACCACCCGGTTGCGCCGCGACCAGCGCCAAAGCCTTTCGGCAACGGATGCCCGGCGGGCCTGGATGGGCCGGTCCTCGAGGAAACACTGGAGGTCGCGGGCCAGGTCTCCGGCCGACTGGTACCGATGCGCCGGATCGCGGGAAATGGCTTTCAGCACGATCGTTTCCAAGTCGTGTGGTATGTTCGCATTGAGCTTGCGCGGGCGGATTGGTTCCTCGTGCGTGATCTGTTGGATCATATTGCTGCGGTTGGTGTCATCGAATGCCGCCTGCAAGGTAAGCAACTCGTAAAGAGTCAAACCCAGGCTGTAGATGTCGCTGCGGGCGTCAAACTGGCCGGAAAACTGCTCCGGCGCCATGTAGCGCAACGTCCCCACGAGCGCGCCGGTTTGCGTTACATTATCCTGTTCCATGGCCTTGGCCAGTCCAAAATCGGTGATCCAGACCACGCCCTGCGAGTCCAAAAGCAGGTTCGCCGGTTTTATGTCGCGGTGCAGGGTATGGTGGGCATGGGCGTAGTGCAGGGCGTCGGCCACTTGCAAGCCGATTGCGGCAATGTTTCGCCAATAAGCCGGGCCGAACCGCCGCGTCTGGGGAAAGGCCGGCTGGGCGGCGCAGCCGCGGCCGGGTGAATCCGAACTCCGGCCCACCTGGGTGACTCGGGAAATCTGAAAACCCTCGGTTGCCGCGCCCGCTTCGACCGATTGCGGCTCGGTAGCCGCGGCCTTCTTTATCCGCTCCGGCTCGGCGATTTCGGCGGAGCGAAACTGCGACGGGCCGGACTCGCTGGATTGCCAGAACCGTCCTTCAATGAGCATTTCGGCGAGTCGAACGGTTTCGCTTGCGTGCTGCGAGCGAGGCGGCGCTTTGTCGAACCCGTCTTGTGCCGCCGTCGCGTCAGGGCCGGCTTGTTGGAGCGCGGCAAAAATCGTATCCAGCCCCACGCCGCGGATAAGTTGCATGACGATATAGTGAAACCCTTCCTGCTCGCCGACGCCGAACACGGGCACGATGTTGGTGTGGTGCAGGCGCGCGGCGGTCTGCGATTCCCGCTGGAATCGCTGCAAGTGCTTGGGATCCAGGAGCGATTGCCTGGGCAAGACCTTTACGGCCACGTGGCGTCGGAGCGACTCCTGAAAGGCTTCGTACACGATCCCCATGCCTCCGCGGCCGATTTCGCCGAGGATGCGAAAATCGCCAAGGCGTTCCAGTTTGGGCGCGCCCAGGGAAACGCGCGCTCCGCTGGCCTGGGCCTTGTGAGCCTTTAATTGTTCTATGGCGGCAATGGCCGGAAAAAGATCCTTGATCTCAGCCGCCAATTCAGGATGCTTCGCCGCGTACTCGGAGATGGAGGGACATTGCCCGCTGCGCTGCCGCTCAGTAAACTCGGCCGCCAGGACTTCCAGGGGATCGCGATCGGGATCGCCTTGAGTCATCTCAGCACCCCTCCAGGAAACCGGGCATCTGCGACAAAACCGCCCTCAGCCGCTTGATTGCCCGAACGTAGCGGATGCTGGCCGCCTTTTGCCGAATCCCCAGCAATTCCGCGACCTCGCTGTTGGTGAGTTCCTCGAAATGCCTAAGAGCCAAAACTTCCTGGTCCAGCGGATCCATGGCTGCAACCGCCTGCTCCAGGCGCAAGAGTGTTTCCTCGCGGGCCGCCGCCTGGCTTGGGGAAGTGAATTTTCCCGCGAATTGGGCCGCCAGCGAAACGGACGTCGTTTGCGGATATCGGGGTCCGTGGAGGCCGACTTCCCGGTCCGCGTCGCGCATCTGCGCGCCTAGGTGGTGACGGTGAATATCAATTAGGGTTTGCATGAGTACCATTCGTAACCAGATAAACGGTGACAGTGATGAATCTTTGCCGTAATGTCCAATGCGCTGAGCTGCGGCAAGATACGCTTCTTGCAGCACGTCATCCGGATCAACGCGCCCCAACAGCCGCCAGTCCATCCTGAAGCCGACCATTCGCCATAGACGCTCGCGGTGCTCCGCAAAAAGCGCCGCAAGGGCCTCGACATCGCCGCGTTTCAGCCGATCCGTCAGTTCGTCAGGCCCTTCGACTGCATCAACCACTGAATGTTCCTTTTAGATATACGAAATCGCAACCGTTATTCTACCATACCATCCGCGAATCCACCCGTTGCAGGCTATTTGAGGGGGGCAAGACCAGTCTTGCGAGCATAGGACCGCAATCCCTTCACCTTATAATTAATAGAACATAATTAATAGAACCCTGCAAAAGCAAAGACAGGTCTGTAGAAATCCCCAGCCGCTTACCGTTTACTACTTTGGATGAATTTGCGCTAAGATCGAGAAACAGGGAAATAGCTACGACTACAAGCATCCCGGTCAAGGGCGCCGGGATTGCCGGTGAGTTGCCTGTGGAATGCAACTTGGGATAATTCCCGGCCGTAATGGACCTTAAGCATGTCCATTAATACCATCCGATTATCTCCAACGGCGCTGCCTGACGAGCGCGGCAACTTATGCGCGGCGCTGATGGATCCAGACATCAGATTGGTCTTGGGATTGATCCACGCCCAACCGGAATTGTCCTGGACCGTGGCTTCATTGGCGGAGCGAGTGTGCATGTCTCGTTCGGTGTTCGCCGCGCGATTCAAGACCTTGGTGTCGAAATCGCCCATTCGATACCTCTTGGAATGTCGAATGCGGAAAGCACGCGCCTTGTTAAGCGAAGGCCGGTATTCAATCAAGGAGATCGCCGGCCTGGTCGGCTACGCAACGGACGCGGCCTTTAGCAGTGCATTCAAACGATGTAGCGGCCAGGCGCCCGGGCATTTCCGGCACGGTGCACTTAAGGACGACGGGTCAAACAGCCGCGGCAATTGAATGTCGGAATAAACTGCTTCAACTCTGTTGATCGAACAGGTATCCGGACACGGAACTATTCCCGTTCTGGCTGTTCTGAAGATTGGCCAGTAATTCCTGCAACAATTTTATTATCTGGTCGTTTTGATTGCTCGTGGCGCTTGATGTGCTTGTGCTATCCGAAGAGCTTGTGCTCGAAAGAGCGTCGGTGCTCGAGGAACCGGCTCCGGATACGGTGTCGGACGGCGGCGGTGGCGGCGGTGGCGGGGGAGCGAGCTGCTGGGGATTGATGCCGTTTTCTTTTAACACCTCGTCTACCGCATTCTTGATGACCGTCATTAAATCCGTGGCATTACTTGTGCTCGAACTTGCCGAACTGGAACCGGTGGAATCGGTTGTGTCCGAGGTTTTGGAACTATCCGATGTAGTATTGCTATTCGAAGTCAGGAAAGCGTAAAGGGCCTGTTCGATCGCCTTCTTGATTTGCTCCTCCAAGCTAGTCAAGTCGGTGGAAGTGGAACTGGATGAACTACTATTAGTAGTAGCAGATGTCGCGTCGGTCAATAGTGATGATAGACTTTGATCGCTATTTGAAGTTGAAGAAGTTGAACTGGTCGATTGGCTGTTTAACTCATTGGATAATTGCAACAGCAATTGATAATAATAGGCGTCTGAACTGGAACTAACGCTTGATACCCCGGACATGGCTTTTCCTCCTCTTTTGGACCGACAAAGTGCGACGAACAGGCTTTCTCCCATCGCACGAAAAGCCCCTCTAACTTGTATAGGTTATTATCGGTATTCCATTTAGCAAAAAAGTATGTGCAAGGCTCTTAAAAAAATGTTCCGACGTCCCGGATCCCCGCCCTATTTAGCCGATTTTACCCATTATTCTCAAAATAACTTTCAAAAAGCCACAACCAGTCATTATGGACAAGATTTAAATTTGGGTTGTTTTCTATTCGAGCGCGAGCAACGGTTGCGGCTTTGTGGAATAACTGATTATCAAAAGTTTTTTGTAGGGTGCGTGAAACGCACCAGTAATCTGTAGGGGGTGGTGCGTTTCACGCACCCTACATATTGTGGTCATGGTGACGCAGAAGCGATTAACTCACAACCTCTCTGTCTATCTGTGTAGAAAAGCCAGGTTTATTCTCGTTTATTACATTGGTTGCCCTTGCATCGGCCAAGGTCACGGCAACCAGGCGTTCGTATAACGCATGAAAACCAGTGGAAAAGGAGAATTCATGAGTGTGATCAGCCATTGGCTCGGGACCCACGAGCGTCCCTCCCCCACCATCGCTCCGGGTCCCGGGCAGGCTGAAGAGCGGAATACCTTATGCACGGTCACGGTGATCATTCCCGCGCTGAACGAGGCGGAGGCCATCGGTAGCGTTGTCGGAGAACTGCTCGCGCAATACCCGGACTACGAGGTCCTCGTCATCGACGACGGCTCGACGGACAATACGGGCGAACTTGCCGCCTTGGCCGGGGCTCGGGTCATCCGACACGATTGGAACAAGGGATACGGCGCAAGCCTGAGGACCGGGTGCCGGCTGGCCAAAGGCGACATAATCGTCTGCTTCGACGGCGACGGGCAACACAATCCCGACGATGTAAAACGACTCGTCGATGAGATCGGCGCGTACGACATGGTGGTGGGAACACGATCGCGCGATTCTTACGAGCCGCCCATCCGGCGGCCGGGCAAGTTCATCCTTTCGAGATTTGCGAACTTTCTTGCGGGTAAAAAAATCCCGGACGTGAATTCCGGCTTCCGCGCGTTTAAGCGCGGCGTGATCCTGCGTTACCTGCACCTCATGCCCACGGGTTTTTCGTTCTCCACGACCAGCACCTTTGCCATGCTTAAAAGCGGCCGGCCGGTGAAGTGGGTGCCCGTCACGATCAAGAAGCGAATCGGCGCGAGTTCGGTGTCGCAAACTCGCCACGGCCTGCAAACGCTGCTGTTGATGCTCCGTTTGACCACGCTTTTCGAGCCATTGAAAGTCTTCCTGCCCATAAGCGCGGCGTTCATGCTCGTGGCCGTGGGGTTCCTGATCGCCAATTTCGCCGCTGGGCGGAACGTGCCGCAGACCTCGGTCATCATGTCCGTTTCCAGCATCATGGTCTTCCTCATGGGGCTGGTGATGGACCAGGTAGCCGCGCTTCGCCGGGAGAAACACGAATGAGCGGGGCTTTTATCATGGGCCGGCGGTACAAACCCAATCGGTTCACCGCCGGGGAAGTCCGATCCTTCTGGGACTCGGTCGCCGACAAGTACGTCCACGAGGGTTGGTCCCTTAAGGAAGCGCACTTCCAGAGGTTCCAACGGGCTTTTGCCCACTTTCAGCCGGCCGAAAACATGCGGGCGCTAAATATTTGGAGCCGTAACGGCGAAGCCGTGGATTACTTCAGACGCCTTGCCCCGGGCCTGGAACTGGTCAATGCCGAAGTCTCTCCGCGGTTGATTGCCAAGGCCCGCCAGCGCTATCCTGACGAGACTTTTATCGAAACCGATCTATTTTCTCTTCCTTTTTCCGATTGCCAGTTCGACTTCATCCTTTCCTTGGAGACCCTTGAGCACGCGCCCGATCCGCTGGGATTTTTAAGGGAGTTGGCCCGCGTGCTCAAGCCGGGCGGCCGCCTGGTGCTGAGTTGTCCGCCCGCCGCGGCCGAACTGCCGCTTAGGATTTATGAACTATTTCTGCCCAATCATGGGGAAGGGCCTCACCGCTTTCCCTCGACCCGCGAGGTTAAAAGCCTGCTCCACGCCGCGGGTTTGGAACTAAAACGCCACGAGAGCACGCTTTTCATTCCGGTGGGGCCGCGGTTGCTCAGGCGCTTGGATCCGCTGGTGGAGCGCATCGCCGCGAACACTCCGCTAAGCGAACTGGGCATCCGGCAGTTTTTCGTGTGCCAGCGCCCGCTGTGCGCGGGCCCCTGGCAGGAACTTATTCGCGACGTGGTGGAAACGAATCTCTGCACCCGTTGCGGAACCTGCGCCGGCGTCTGCCCGTCAGGTGTATTCGAATTTCGGGCAATCGACGAAGCCTGCCTGCCCGCCGCCGTTCGGCCGGAAGCCTGCATTCGCTGCGGATTGTGCACTGCCGCATGTCCGGGCAAGCGGGTATCGTTTGCCGAACTACGGGCTTCGGCAGGCTATGCGCCCATCCAAAGCCGGCAGCTCGGTCCCATCCGACACATTCGCGCGGCCCACGCCCGCAGCCCAGCCCTGCGCAGCGCCGGCGCAAGCGGCGGAGTGGTGACCGCCATGCTCTGCGACTTGCTCCGGCGCGGCGAAATCACCGGCGCGATCGTTCTTGACTCGCACCCTGATTCCCCGTGGCGGCCTTGGCCCCGTATCGCCCGAACGCGGGAAGAGATCGTACACGCGGCGCAAAGCAAATACTGCGTGACTCCGACGAATGTCGCCTTAAAGGAGATCGATCCGGAGGCGGATCGGCTTGCGATCGTGGCCTTGCCGTGCCAGATTCACGCGCTTCGGGCCTTGGAGCGTCAGGGCCGCCGCGTAATGAAGAACGTCTCTCTCATTATCGGCCTGTACTGTGGAAATCAACTGTATTTTGGGGCCACTCGAAGTTTCCTCCGCCGACGCGGAGTAAGAGATTTGTCGGAGGTCGCCGAGGTCCGCTACCGCGACGGGCTTTGGCCCGGGCAGGTGCGCTGCATCCTCAAAGACCGGCGATCGTTCGCAACGCCCAAGTTCCAGTTCAATCACCTGATATCGTTTTACGCGGTCGAAAGGTGTTTGTTGTGCGCGGACCTGGCCGCGGAGGGCGCGGATATCTCCGTGGCCGACGCCTGGAACGCGGGAGATGGGACCAGCCGCGGCTCGTCCTTGGTTGTCTCCCGGACCGCTCTGGGCGAATCGACCGTTGCGGACCTTATCGCCCGCGGAGTTATTGATATTGACGCTGAAGATATCGAGTTGGACGAAGCCCTGGCCATGCACGCGCACGCTCTGGACCTGAAAAAGACGGGCGCCTTGCTGCGTATACAAAACCTCGAGCGACACGGACGGCCCGCGCCGCAATACGATCTGCCCCGGGTGAATCCGCCCATCGGCCGGCGAATGGCCGAGGTCCTGGTCTCCGCGCATTTCCGCCTGTTGCGCACTCGCCCGGCGCGGTGGATCGTGGACCGGATCCCTTTCGGCCTCATTGGCCGGGCGTACGTCGGCGCAAGAATGCTTTGGAAGAACGCCGCCGCGAAAAAATATAAAAGCCAAAACAACGAGTCCCCGCACAAGCGGCGCTCTTGGGCACGGTGGTGGCGCCTGCTCGGGCCGCTGCTGCTTGCGGTCATGCTCTGGCGCGTAGGGCCCGGGAAATGCTGGTCGGCCGTAAGCGGGGCCGACTTTTTCTGGTTCCTGGCCGCCTGCTTGCTCTCGATTCCCTCCATCGCCGTGAAAGGGCTGCGCTGGCAGTGGATGCTCAGAGCGGTGGGTTTTAAGTGTTCGTTCGGCGAGAGCACGGGCGTATATGCGGCCGGAATGCTTGCCGGAGCAGTGACGCCCGGCAAAGTGGGCGACCTGGCAAAAGCGCCCCTGCTGGTTTCGCGCGGCCTTCCTCTTGGCGACGGCGTGGCCGCCTCGCTGTTGGACCGAGTGTTCGACGGCGTGGTCTTGCTGGCCCTCGGACTGGGAGGCATGCTTGCCATGCCGGCCCTGCCGGGCCGGGCGATTATCGCCGTCACGGCCGTGTTGGCCATGGGCATCACTATCGCGGCAACGTATCTTTTTCGCGATTCTTTCGCCGGTGCGCTGCGCATAAGCGGCGTCGGGTGGTGGCTCGTCATGACCGCCACTACACTCGTCGCGTCGGCAATGTATTTCGGCTCGGCGTACTGCTGCGCCAAAGCGGTCGGTTTGTCCCTGGGCGCGGTCGACGTCGTGGCCGGTTCATCGGTCGCGGCGGTGCTCGCGCTTCTGCCCGTATCGGTCGCCGGCATCGGCACCCGCGACGCGGCGTTCATCGCCATCTTCGCGCATTGCGGGGTCGACGCCGAACAATCAATAGCCTTTTCCAGCCTGATCCTTGCCTGGATGCTGATCAATTGCGTATTTTTCCTGGTGGTTTCGCGGCTTTGTCCTCGCGATGCTCGACGGCCGCAAGTTCTTACACGCTCTGATGGAGTGATATTACATGAATCAGCCGATTGAAATAGGAACCGGCGCTTCCACGCGCAACTACACGCTTTGCGGCATTGCACTGCTCTGCGTGGCCGTCATAGCCACCCTGGCGAGCTGGAGTTTGTATCCGGTATTTATCGACGTTTACTATCACATGGGAGTGATCCACGGATTTTCCCAGGCGGGCGGGATCACTACGCGGGCCTTCTGGGAAATGGCGCCCGGCGGACGAGTCCATATCTATCCGCCCTCGCTGCACGTCATCGGATACTTTTTCTCGCTCCTGGGGGTTTCGCCGCGGATGTTTATCACTCTGGTTAGCGCGTTCTGCTACGCCGGCTGCCTGCTGACCACCTGGATCTGGCTGCGGCGGATCATAGGAGAGCGTTCCGCGCTGTTCGCCCTGGCCCTGTTGTGCGGACCGTATTCATTTTTCTACACCCAAGCGGCCTTCAATGCGGTGGCGGGCGTATTGATCCTTGCCCCGCTTGCCTTCCTGGCGTTGGAAACCGAACATTTTCTGGCCTGCGCGGTTTTCAATTTCATTGCCATGACGATGCACCCGATGGGACTTTTTCTTCCGCCCGCGCTGGTCATAAATGCCTTGCTCAGGCGGAAAAAGATGATCGCCGGTTTGCTTGCGGCTTCGTTGCCGGTGGTGCTTTACGGCCCGTGGCTCGCCCATATTTGGGCCAACCGGGCGATCTTGCCCGACAACCGCACGGGCAGCCAAGTATCTTTGGGCAGTTTTAGCGAAGGTGCGAATCTCGGCCTGCTCATGGCCCCCTTTGCCCTGATCGCCATCCCCTGGCTGATCGTGCGCCGCGGCCCGCCGTTGGCGTTGATCGGCGCACTGTTGGGCTTCGCCGTGGTGTTTCCTATGGGCTTCGGCGGCCGGTTCCTTTCGTTAAATATCCACTGGCCGCTAGCATGTCTGGCAGGCTACGGACTGGGTGAAACTGTTCGCTGGCTTCAGCCACGGCGCTGGCTCGGCGCAGGCGTGCAGGTCTTTGCATTCGCCGTCGCGGCAACCGCGATTATTACTTATCCCGCCATCAATTTGCCGATAATGGGCGGCGGACCGGGTGGCGGACCGGGCGGAGGGCCGGGCGGCGGACCGGGCGGACCACCAGGCAATTCACAAGCGGCAAATTCCTCGCTGGCAAGAGTGTGGTCGCAACTGAAAACGGCGGCGGCTAATTACCGAATCTCCGTGCAGACTGCCGCGTTGCCAAAACTGTTCGGTGTATATTCAGGCGAAGGATCTGGTGGAGCAGTGGGCTTTGGCCCGGGCGGCGGCCCAGGCGGCGGTGGCCCAAGGGGCGGTGGTCCAGGCGGCGGCCCAGGAGGCGGATTTGGCGGCGGATTTGGCGGTCCGGGACAAGACATGGATCCAGAAATGGATATGATGGGATTTCCTTGGGACATGGGACCCGGACAAGATATGGGACCGCAAGGCAACCAAGAATCCAGACGCGGCTGGGATTCGACACGTGATACCGCGTCAAGACCTGATTCAGGCTCCACGCGAAATACGGGACCAAGACAGAATACCAGGCAGATGCAAGATATGAGGCAAGGACCGCAAATGGGGCCGGGCGGCAGCGGTAGGCCGGGCGGAGGAGGCGGCGGACCGGGTATGCCCGGCGGAATGGACAATATGCTTAGCCGCGCTGGCGCGGATGAGTTTTTCGACGCCGTTAAGAAAAATGTCCTTTTGGGCGACGTGATCTACATCGACGATCCGATGAGTGGATCGCTGATTGTCGGCGTCACCGGCAAGTGGATCTCCAACGGCATTCTTCGCGAAGTGCGGTCCGAGAATGGTCGGGCGAATGCCTCGCAGTGCGATTTCAGCGTGACGTTTTCCGGCGGCATGGGCATGGGCGGAGGCGGCATGGGGCCGGGCGGTGGCGGGCCGGGCCAAACCGCTTCTGAAGGCAAATCTTCCAAATTCGTGAAGGTGTTTTCAAACGAGTACGGCTCGCTTTATCGAAATACGGCCAAGGTCCAACATAACCGTCAACCGCTTAAACCCGACGTGAGCTTGCTGCTGCTCGCGGTGATTGCGCTCGTGGGATTTGTGCTGGTGTTGATGGATTATCTACCCGTTCCAAATAAATATGCCCGTCCGGCAGCCGCGGCAATAGGCACGATTATCGTTGCCCTATGCTTCCTGCCGCTTACGAGCACCGCAATAGGCGAACTTCGCAATCCGGTGTCGGTTTCGCAGGCCCGATGGGATGCTGGTCCGGGATTCGGCGGTCCCGGCCTCGGTCCGCCCTGATTCGGCTGATCTGGATCCGTACCACCGTTTATGGCACCACTGCTCGTAACACGTTGCGTACCGGTTGTCCGGGGTAAAAAACCCTGGTGCGGATTACCGCCGCCGGCCCAACCATTACCGGAGCCGGCGCATAAACCGGAACGCTATACGCGCCATATTCGCAAGGCATGGGAGCGGCCACCGGCATGTACGATACGTAAGGCGCTGGAGCCATCACGACGGGAGCAGGGTATGCGTATACCGGGACTCCAGGGTAGTACGCACGGACCACGGTCGGCCTCACATACCAACCGGCAAACGATGTGGAGCCAATAAGAAGCACAATTCCCAGAGCAGCAACAATTGTCTTCATCATCTGTAGTCCTTTCCTGAAGAATTTCTTATACAGGCCTAATAAACCACATTTATCATACTAAACTCATCCTATTAAACTTAGCTTGGAAAAAGTCAGGTGGCAAGCCCCCCGGATAGAAAACCATAACCACAACGGCGGGTAAATTCTCGTATTTGCCCAAAAAGAGGTGGTTAAAAGCCGTCTTACAATAACCTGACTTTAAAACACGAAAGACGGGCCTTTGCCTTTGATCGAAACCTAAGGCTTTGAGAATACCCCTTCAAAACCCACCGCCTGAAAATGCTTTGGCTTTACAACGTCAACGATCTTTAAGGCTAGGATCTGATTATAAGGCACTACAACAGAACGAGCACCTAGGGAATCGGGCATCTGCCGCTCCAACAATAGAAAATTTCCGCTGGTCCAAAAACTGGAAAACGATATTTGCTCGTTAAAAGAAGTTACTATTATCCCATGTCGCGGCAGGTCGGCCGGCCAGTGTGAAAAGAATTCGCCCCAGTGATTGGTATTTGTTTCCATATACCAAAATATATCTCAAGAAAAAGGTGCGACTCCCCCTGAAGGGATGGGGCAGGGAATCCCTTTAAGACCAAGGAGAGTCGCATAAGTAAGAAAAATCTGCGATGTTTTCGTCAGATTCTTTTCTTAATAAGCTTAGTATACCCTCGTTTAAAAAAAAAATCTAGATATGCCATGGATTCTCTATTCAAATCGGGGTAAATACCCCTCTTTCTTAAATTTATCATACATAATCTCGTTGTCTATTGTTCTTCCGTAAATTTGATCTCGTTGACGAACCTATACACCTTTCTTAAACTGATAAGTCTTTTGTGTTTGTCAACTTTTAATAAAGAAAACAACGTCTTTTTATTTTTATTATACGTGGGATTAGATAATTATGCCAAATAAATCAGACAAAATTGAACAGCTCTCGATTAATACAATTCGTACCCTTTCTATGGATGCCGTTCAGGCAGCCAAAAGTGGACATCCGGGAACGCCCATGGCCCTGGCGCCCGTTGCATACTTACTCTACAACGAGGTGATGCGTTATAACCCGGCCCAGCCCGCCTGGCCCAACCGCGATCGCTTTGTACTTTCCTGCGGCCACGCATCGATGCTTTTATATTCGGTTTTGCATCTGGCCGGCGTGAAGCAATTGGATTCAAACCGCCGCCCTTTGCCGGAACTTGCCGTGCCATTGGAGGCAATCAAACAATTCCGGCAATTGAACAGCCGCTGTCCCGGACATCCGGAATACGGCCACACCTCAGGCGTAGAAACCACCACCGGACCGTTGGGTCAAGGCATCGCCAACGGCGTGGGCATGGCCATTGCTTCGCGCTGGCTGGCCGCCCGATACAATCAGCCCGGCTTCGATTTGTTCAACTTCAACGTGTATGCTCTTTGCAGCGACGGCGACCTGATGGAAGGCGTCGGCGGCGAGGCCGCGTCGATCGCCGGGCATCTGAGGCTTTCAAATCTGTGCTGGATCTACGACGACAATAAAATCACCATCGAAGGCAATACCTCGTTGGCCTTCAGCGAAAATGTCGCCGAGCGTTTCAAGGGCTACGGTTGGAACGTCGTCAAGGTCGACGACGTCAACGATCTGCCCAGCCTGCGCAAGGCAATCAAAATCTTCCACGAAACACAAGACCGTCCCACGTTGATCATCGTCCGCAGCGTGATCGCCTTTGGATCGCCCAACAAGGCCAATACTCATGGCGCGCACGGCGCACCGCTGGGCGAAAATGAGGTCCGCTTGACCAAGGCCGCTTACGGCTGGCCGGAAAACGAAACATTTCTTGTTCCGCCGGAAGTTCTCGAACATTTCCGCGCCGGCATCGGAGCCCGGGGCGAAAATCTGCATCGAAAGTGGACTTCTTTAGTCGCCGAATATCAAAAAAAATATCCCCAGCAAGCCGCCGACATGCAATTGATCGCCTCAGGCGAACTGCCCAAGGACTGGGATGCGGAAGTCCAATCGTTTCCGGCCGATGCCAAGGGGATGGCCTCCCGGGTTTCCTCGGGCAAGGTTCTTAACCACCTCGCCAAGCGAGTGCCTTGGCTTTTGGGCGGATCGGCTGACCTGGCCCCATCGACCAACACGCTCTTGACCTTCGACGGGGCGGGCGATTTTTCCGCCGGCAACTACGCCGGGCGCAATTTCCATTTCGGCATCCGCGAGCACGTCATGGGATCGATCCTCAACGGATTGACGTTGTGCGGTTTGAAGGCATTCGGGGCGACCTTTTTCGTATTCGCCGATTACATGCGTCCGCCGATTCGTTTGGCCGCGATCATGAAACTGCCCGTGTTTTATGTTTTCACCCACGACTCCATCGGCGTGGGCGAAGACGGCCCGACGCACGAGCCGGTCGAACAGCTTGCCTCGCTTCGGCTGATGCCGAATCTGCTGGTGATCCGCCCGTGCGACGCCAACGAAGTGGTTGAGGCCTACAAGGTCGTCATGCAACAAAAGGATCGGCCTACGGCCCTTGTGCTGACACGGCAGAATTTGCCCACTCTCGATCGGACCAAATACGCCGCGGCCGCCGGTCTTAAACGCGGCGGATACATTCTGGCCGACGCCCCAAGCGGCAAGCCCGAGGTGATACTGATCGGCACGGGCAGCGAAGTGTCGCTGTGCGTCGGGGCTTATGAAAAGCTCGTCGCCGAGGGCATCCAAGCCCGCGTGGTCAGTCTGCCGAGTTGGGAATTGTTCGATGAGCAGCCGAAGGAGTATCGCGACTCGGTCCTTCCGCCCGCTGTAACACGGCGCGTGGCCGTCGAAGCCGGAGTGGTACAAGGTTGGGAAAAATACATCGGAGATAATGGAAAATTCATCGGCATGTCGGGCTTCGGCGTTTCCGCGCCCGTCGGCGTGATAATGAAACATTTCGGCTTTACCGTCGAAAACATCATCGCCGCCGTAAAAGAGAAATAAAATATTAAACACCACGGAGTCACGAAGGACACTGAGGAAAGAAAAAAATGATGAGTACCAAATACAGAATGCCTAACCGAAAAGAGGTGTCACATGTGCGAATCAATATGTCAATATCCCCTCAACACCACGTTTGGAAAGAGAATCATACAACTTAATGATCATAAATTAAGAATAGCCAAAAAAGTAGTTAATACATTTCTAAAACCCGGATCTTCAGCGTTCATTGGCGACGGCAGTAGTACATTCTATATTGGCCTCGTACTTTTTCATAATCCAAGACAATTATCTCTATGGACTAATCATTTGGCAATTGCTCATGAATTTACATTAAATAATAATCTTATAGAGCAAGGGATAAATTTAAATTTAGCAGGAGGACAAGTAGATCCTGATTTAATGATGACCTGGGGAATCAGGACGCAGAAATATGCCGAAATAAATTCCAAATTAGCTCAAAACGTAATTTTGTCGGTTAGCAACATTTTTGCCAAAGAAGGGCCGGCCGGACTTGAACAGAATTCACTACAAATAAAACAAGCATCTATAAATTCAGCAATTTCCAAAGGTAAAAAGATCATTTTTGTATCTGACTATTCAAAACTAAGTAAAGAATACAAATTTGATCCGGCTATGCTCTATTCCTTGCCCAGTGATTGGCAATCAATATTGGATGAATATAAAAACCTCTATATAGTCACAACACACCATCCCGATGCGGGACCAATTTCGGGAGTAATTCCGCCGCAGCCAAAAAATGAAATGGAATGGTATTGCCACCATGCTGGTATACTCCGTCTAACAATGAAGGAACGATTTATTGAGATTCGTTAAAATTATTCTTACTTCAACTATTATTTCTATATATTCTACATGCTCTTCATGATGAATTATATTTCTTAACGTCCAGTCTTCAGTTTCAAGTCTTCAGCCTATTATTGCAATAACAAAGTATCCAGAAAATCTCGCAGTGTCTCTTCAGGATACAAACAAAATCCATATTCTCGCCAGGATTGAATTCTCGCAGCTTGTTCTTGCTTGACGGATTCATCGCGCCGATCAAGCAATTGCCTACGCAGGTCGTCCAAACATGGTTGCAGCGATTCATTGTACTGCCGGATCGATCGGCAACGAGTGCGGGCGTTTTCTATGGTCTGCGGCGTTTCAATCCACTTTCGTTTAGTGTCGATCAATGATTGAACTTCGCCGGGAATTCTTTTAGATTCATCGAAAATGCCGTCGAGATATCGCTCGGGATGAAAAGTCAAATCACGCAGTTGGCAATCAATGGCTGTGGGGTCGACTGTAATTACACCACCCTCACCCTGACCCTCTCCCAAAGGGAGAGGGGACTTGATAGGCAAATGCAAAGTGGCCGACAGGATCATGAAACCCGGCGGCGTGCGATGGAAGAATCGCTCGATGATGCGATCGGTCACCAGATCGTAATTCCCGCCGCCGATACCGTGGATGAACAAATCGCCAAGGGCCAGCCTGGCCCAAAGTGTTGTTATAAGCGCCCGGGAACGAATCTTCACGCCTTTGCGGGCCAAATCCGCAAGTCGCTCGACCGCCCTGGATGCGTCGCTTTCGGCCGACAACGGCAATCGCGAGTTTATATCCTGCCTGTCCGTAATGAGCACTTCATCGCCGCCGTGTTTGGCGAATAAGCGTTTTCGCCGGGGATTTTCCTTGGACCAGATCCAAAACGGCGCTTCCAGCCACTGGTCATCGGCCGCCAGGTCGGGCACGGGATGCGATGCGCTGCGAATGCGATACAAACGGCGATACTCCCGCACCGCCTCGTTGTACACGGCCGAAAATTCGCCCAACCGCGCCAACAAATGAGCTACAAACCAATGAAAGCAGTCCAATTCGCACACCCGGCTTTGAGGAATTTCCAGCGTTGTCAATCCCCACTGGGCTTCGACAAGATGCCTTGCCCGGGCAATACCCGCTCCCAGCCGGCCGGTCTGGTGCGATTGCTCGACGACCAGGGGCCAGAATTTTTCCATCAAAGGATGCGGAATCAATTGTGATATCCGCTCCTGCACGCGCTCGGCGAACGAATCGAACAAAGGGCGATCTTCAACGCGGCGCTCCTCATAAGGTATCGCCGGATCCGGCCGATCGAAGGCGACCTGCGCGGCCGATGGGTTTTCCGCCGATCCGCCCGGCACGCGCAGCGAAGTCGAGGATATTGCATCGCTATCGACGATCAAATTCACCGCGGTCGCGCGGTGTTGTTCGGCCAGGCGTCCGAGGGCGAAGTTTTTCAGCCACACGCCGGGATGAAAGATCTGCGGCTGATGGCCGGCCAGAAAAATCAAGCCCGAAGGATTATCAGGCGTGGTGCCGATGTTGCGATAGGCGGCCGTCCACAGCCGGGCGGCATCCAGCAGTTCCAGCCGCGCTTGTCGGCGAATCGCCGATAGCTTTCGACCTTGCATGTCATAGTCCGGCTGCGATTGCAGAAAAATATTCTCTTGGATCAGATCGGACACTCTATCCCAAGTGGGATGGACCACCGCTGAGCGATTTTCCCGCGGGGCGTGAAGCCGTCGAAAATGTTTTTCACCACTGCTCACGGTCATACGGCTTCTTTTAAACTATTTTCCAACACCCGGCGATATACGGCCAGCCGGACTTCGGCCTGATCCAACGCGCCGCCGAAGGACCGATTTTCATCAAGATAAATCATCGGCACCGCCACCTCCACGATTTTCAGGCCCAACCGATACGCCTGCGCCCAGAGTTCCAAGGGCATGGCGTAACCGGTTTCGGTAAGCGAAATTTTGGCCAAGGCCGAGGTGCGATATGCCTTGAATCCGCAAAAGGCGTCAGTGATATTCAGGCTCAGGCGGCGATTGATCTCCCCGGTTATAATCATGTTGATGCGCTTGCGGACTTCCGGCGGATCGCTGTCGCCGGGAAAACGGCGCAGGTACCTGCTGCCAGACACGATATCGGCCGAACGGGAAAACTCCACGAATCGGGGAATCAACTGCGGCTGGTGCTGGCCGTCGCAGTCGATTGTCACCAGCGCGTCGTAACCATTTTGAATTGCGAATGCGAACGCCGAGCGGAGGGCCGCCCCATAGCCCAGGTTGCGCTGGTGGGCAATTAAAAAAATGTCGTCCCGGGCCGCCAACATCCGCGAAGTGCCGTCGGTCGAGCCGTCGTCAACGACCAGCACTTCCTTGCTGTACGACAGGGCCCCGGCCAATGCTCCCGATAGATTGGCCGCTTCATTATACACCGGCAGTGCGGTTAAAGCACGGTAATCCATACTGCAATTTTATGCAGAGAACAGAGAATTGGGAAGAAGCATGAAAAGTGGTCAGTGGACAGTGGAGAGTAGACGCTGGGCGGTGTACGATAAGGGGTGGGCAGTTTACTGCCCACTTGCCAAAAACTAAAATATAATCAAACCGCTTGCGGTTTCGCGATACCCACTCTCCACTCTCCACTGCCCACTCTCCACCCCCCACTATTACATCCAGCGCAATGGATCGCGCTCGCGGCGGCTGGGCCAAATCTTTAATTGAGGGAATTGTTTTGATAGAACCTCGGCCAGACATTCCACGGCAAAGCGTTCGCTGGCGAAGTGGCCGGGTAAAAGTAGTGCGATTCCGCTCGCCTCGGCCTCCAGACAGGTGTGAAAACGCGATTCGCCGATGACCATCGAATCGCAACCGATGGCTTGCGCGGCGGCCAACAACTCGTCGGCCGCGCCGCAGGCCGCGGCAACCGTGCGGATCGGCCGTTGCGGATCGCCGACCATTTGCAGCCGGTCGATGTGCAAAAACTGTTTCAATCGCTCGCCCAGTAGATTAAGCGGAAGCGGTTCTTCCAGCCATCCCCAGCGGCCGGGGCCTAGACCTTCATCGTCCGGCGCGAGCGGTTGTATGCCGCGCAAACCCAATCCGGCTACCAGACGCTGATTGACGCCTTCCTGCGCCGAATCCAGCGCCGTGTGCGGACTGTAGATAGAAATCCGCGCGGAGATCAAATCCCAAAGCAAACGCCCGGGCGTGGTCTCGGCGGTCAATCGCCTTAGCGCCATAAACGGCAGCGGATGATGCGTGACGATCAAATCCGCTTTCTCATCGACGGCCTCTGCCGCGCTGTCGGGCGTGATACTGAGACAAGTCATTACATTCCGCGCTTCCATTCGCCGATCGCCTACCAACAATCCCACGTTATCCCAATCCTCGGCCAGATGCGCGGGAGCGAATTGCTCAAGAAAAACGGCGATGTCATTTATACTAATCATAAAAGTTTTCGAACCCAGCGTAAACGCCTGTTTGTTATACGTAAGTTTTTTTTACTCGTTCCCACGCTCCGGCGTGGGAACGCACGTCTTACTCATTGCAGCACTTTTCTTACTCATCGCAATACTTGCTCCCGGCACAAATCCGGCAGCATCTCGACGCTTTTCAGGTGCCGGGCCTCGATTCCTTCGGCGGCCAATTGGGCCGATGCACTAAGGAACTCCGTATCGTCGTACAAGTTCAAAATCGCGGTTACGGCGAATCCTTTGCGGCGCATCTCGCCCAAAGTCACGGCCGTATCGATGCTCAGCGAGGCCAAAAGCGCCACCACCGTGGCGTCGCGGGGAATACGGCCTTCGGTTTCGGCAAGCAGTTGGGCGAAACTCAATCCGTCGGTCAGTTCCACCCGGGCGAGCGTTTCCAGGATTCGCATCAATTGATCCGCTCCGCGCCGGGTCTGGACGACCACCGGCTGGAGCCGGTCGCTATATTCCAACATGCCCGCGGCCCGCCGGGCGGCCTTGCGCGAGCGGATGTCGTAATCCCAGCCTTCCTGGCGAATGCGGTCGGCGGCGTCGCGCCCGTTAGTGACCAAGCCGATCTGCTGATCCATTTCATACACGGCATTGGCCAGCGATGCCGCCGCGCTAACGCCCAACTCCGAACGGTAAGGCTCGTGATGCGGGTCATACGCCCTCTGGTGCAAATCCAGCAGGATGGTTGCCCCCACGATGCAGGACGGCTCGTAGATTTTACAGTGGAGCTGGCCGGTTCGTGCGGTGGCCCGCCAGTGGATGCGATTCAAGGGATCGCCGACCTCGTACTTGCGCACTCCGGCGATCCGCGTGGGGTCTTCGTAAAGGCGATGCAAGATGCGGACCTCGCCGATAGGCCGGCGCGAAGCTAATTCAAAACCCTCCAAAGGCACAACCTCCGGATACACCAGCAGGAAGTGCGGCGCGGTTAGCACGCGATAGCGCCGGTGCAGTCCAAACAAGTCGCCGGTCTCGACAATGAGCGGGCCGATCTGGTGGTATCCGCGGCGATTGCACTTCAACTGATAATAAATCGTACGCTTACCGCGGCCGGTGAGCATGACCAACTGGATGCGATCCCCCCGGACTTGCAGACTCGGCGGCTGGTAGATAAAGGCCCGGCGCGGCAACAAGTCCTCAAACAGCACCCAGACCACCGGCAGCCAACCGGAGTTGTTTACCATAATCACCACGGCTACGGTGTCGCCCACGTTGACCGAGTAGCGGTTACACTCTCTTGTGGCGGAAAGGTTCCAGATCCAGTACCGCGCCAGCCAGCGGCTCAGTAGCATGACGCCCAGCAGGGCATACATCGCATACGCCATCAGTCCCAGCCCAAAGGCCAGTGCAATGAGCAATATCAGGACAACTGCGGCGAACCATTTCATATAGAGGGTGGTAATCAGTTGTCAGTTATCAGTTTTCAGTAAAAAGTACAAAGTACGGAGTAAAGCGAAAAATCGCGAAAGTGGTTGTGTTTGTTCAATTTACGATAAAAAATACGCCCGCAAAATGCGATAAAACATCAATACTTGTTGGGGCGACAGTTGCACTGTC
The DNA here is from genome assembly GCA_050013075.1 of Thermoguttaceae bacterium. Lineage (GTDB taxonomy): Bacteria > Planctomycetota > Planctomycetia > Pirellulales > Thermoguttaceae > JBEKIK01. Next base: position 36,959 of record JBEKFZ010000022.1, read on the forward strand.
GACCTGGGATGGCACCACAACTGCCATTCCAACCGTTACGAAAATGAAGCAGTTCACAAGGTTTCGGGTTCTCTTGTTTCCTTGGGCAGCAGCGGGACCGGGATTTGCTCGACGACCTGTGCCGCGACTGCCGCGGCGGTGAGTTTCCTCAGGCGGCTCTCCGGGCGCAGGATCAGCCGATGGGTCAGCACCGGTCCGGTCATTTGTTTCACGTCGTCGGGCCGCACGTAGTTCCGTCCCGATACCGCGGCCAAGGCCTGGGCGGTGCGGAACAAAGCCAGTGACGCACGCGGGCTGCCGCCCAAACTGACGTCCTCGCAGTTTCGCGTGCTATGGACGATCTCGATTATGTAGCGGCGGACCTTCGGATCGACGTGGATGTTGCGCACGGCTTGCTGGGCGGCCAGCAACTCCTCGGCACTAACGACTCGTTCCAATCGATCCAGCGGATTGCCGTGCTCTAAGAGTTCGAGCATCTTCAGTTCTTCTTCCATGCTCGGATATCCCAGGCTGAAACGCACCAGGAATCGGTCCAACTGGGCCTCGGGCAAGGGAAAGGTGCCTTCATGGTCTATTGGGTTCTGCGTGGCTATGACCCAGAAAGGCGGCTGCAACTGGTGGGTTATGCCGTCCACTGTAACGCGGCCCTCGGCCATGGCCTCCAGCAATGCGGCCTGGGTCCGCGGCGTGGTCCGGTTGATCTCGTCGGCCAGCACGACCTGGGCGAAGATCGGGCCGGCGCGGAACTCGAACTCCGTCGTCTTCTGGTTGAACACCGATACCCCGGTCACGTCGGTGGGCAGCAGGTCCGGCGTGCACTGGATTCGCTTGAACGAGCAGCCCACGCTCTGGGCCAATGCCCGGGCAAGCATGGTCTTGGCCACTCCAGGCACGTCCTCCAGCAGCACGTGACCCCCGCAAAACCACGAGACCAAAGACAGAACGATCTGCCGGCGCTTGCCGACGATGACTTTTTCCACGTTGGCGATGATCTTCTTGGCCGTTGTCGGTACGTCGCTCATACAAGTCCTCGATTGGGCAAAGTATATAGTTATCAGTTCACAGTTATCAGTTTACAGAAGGTCATGTAATGAATGTCGTATTCATTGTTTTAGCCCGGGAGCTTGCTCCCGGTGTTTTTGGAAGGAGCACTGGAATTATCCGGAATTTTCAAGATCAATTCCCAGACAATCTCAGTAATTAATACTCCATAATGACAGATATATTCATCACTGGCAAGTCATGGTATGATGGATGTAAAGCGGTAAACACATGGCTATTTCCTCTGATTCGAGTTCGGTCTCCTCTACGCTCCTGGATCAGCTTCGGGCTCGTCGGCCGGAAGCATGGGAGCGATTCGCACGGCTCTATAGTCCGGTGATCTATCGCTGGTGCCGCCGGTCGGGCCTGATTGCCGAAGACGCCGCCGACGTGTTTCAGGAAGTGCTCGCGGCGGTGATGCTTCATTTGCCCGACTTTCGCCGCGACGGGCCCGAAGACAGTTTCAGCGGATGGCTTGCCGCGATCGCGCGGAACAAGGTCCGGGACTACTACCGCCGCCGGCACGGCAGGGCCGAGGCCCGGGGCGGCAGCACCGCTCAGCGCCAAATGGCCGAGATCCCTCAACCGCCCGAGCCGTCGGAAGACTGCATCCGGCCGGACGCCGAATCGGCCGCGTGTGTCTCGCGCCGGGCGTTGGAACTGATCCGGGTGGAATTCGAGACCCGCACCTGGGAAGCATTCTTCCGGGTCACGATCCAGGGGCAGATGTCATCGCAGGTCGCGGAAGATTTGGAGATGAGCATTCCCGCCGTGTATACGGCCAAATCGCGCGTTCTCCGCCGCCTACGCCAGGTAATGGGCGAGTTGCCGCGGTAGCCATCTTCAAGCCCCCTGTCATAACTCTTTGTCGGACAATATGTTTTGCCGGTTACTCCAAAATGCTGTAAGACTCCCGCGTTATTACTTATGGAAGTAGTCCTTACACGCCGTGTGCGGAAACGGCACATGGCATGTGCCTGCTACCATAGTGCCTTTACCTCCGTTTTGTTCTACAATGAAAAATGTCTTAAATCGGGAGACTTCAACATGGCCGCACCAAGCTGCCCAAGCCGGGAAATGCTTTTTCAGTATTCGATAGGCACGTTGTCCAACCAGCAGTCGGACGATCTGGCCGGGCATCTGGAATCATGTCCCGATTGTCAGGCCACGATCATGACGTTGGAGGACGCCGAGGATACGCTTATCGGCCGTTTGCGCGCCCCGCTTAGTGCCGAGTCCTGTTTGGCCGAGCCGCAGTTCCAGACCGCCTTGGCCGAGGCCATCGCAGGGGAAAAGGGGACTGGACTGGAAACGGGGACAGGACCCCTAAAAAATGGTCCTGTCCCCGTTTCCTTCCCCTTTTCCCTCGGTGAATACCAAATCCTGGAAGAGTTGGGCCGCGGCGGCATGGGCAGAGTATTCAAGGCATTGCACACAAAGCTCGATCGGGTGGTTGCGGTAAAGGTCCTGCCCCGCGCCCGCCTGGGAGACCGCCATGCAATCACCCGATTCGAACGCGAAATGAAGGCCGTCGGCCGGCTAGCACACCCAAACATCGTCCAGGCCCACGACGCCCGGGAGATCGACGGCACGCCGGTTCTCATAATGGAATTCGTCGACGGACTGGACCTGGCCGAAATCGCGCATCGCACAGGGCCGCTGCCTGTTGCCGATGCTTGCGAGTTGGTCCGCCGCACGGCCTTGGCCCTGCAATGCGCGCACGAGCACGGGCTAGTCCATCGCGACATCAAGCCGTCGAATATCATGCTTACCCGGTCGGGCGAAGTGAAACTTTTGGACCTGGGCCTGGCCCGGTTCTATGCCCAGGCGTCGGCTGGCGAGGAGATGACCGGCACGGGCCAGGCAATGGGCACGGCCGATTACATGGCCCCGGAACAGGCCTCGGACAGCCGTACCGTCGACATCCGCGCGGACATCTACAGCCTTGGCTGCACGCTCTACAAACTCATAAGCGGCCGCGCTCCATTCAGCGGCCCGGAGTATCACGGCACGCTCGATAAGCTCAACGCCCACGTGCACCAGCCGGCGCCGCCCATCAGGCAATTCATTGCCAACGTGCCGGAGGAACTTTCCGCGATCCTCGACCGACTTCTGGCCAAGGACCCAGCCGACCGTTTCCCCACGCCCGCCGAAGTTGCCAAAATCCTCGAACCATTTTGCAGCGGCGCGAACCTGGTTGATGTAATCACCCGCGCCCTGTCCGAAACATGTAAAGCCGCGACGGGCACCAACGGGCACCATGCGGAGCATGGTCGGTTGGTCGGTTGCGCATCAGCCGATGATAGTTCCCTCTCTCTTCGGGAGAGGGCTAGGGTGAGGGCCGATCAGATTGCGGGCAAAATCCAAACCAAAACCAATCCCGCTCCCCTCCCCGACTCCGCCCGGCGTCGCTGGATTCCAGTTTTCATTGCCCTTGCGCTGGCTTTCATGGCGGCCGGTTTCGCATTGGGAATCATAATCCGCATTAATAAAGACGGCCGGGAAACGGCAGTCGAAGTGCCTCCGGGTAGCACTACGCATATCGGCCCAGATGGTCAGGTTGAAGTCAATTTGCCTGACAAAGCGAAAATCGAGAAGCCGTCCGCCAAGACTTCGCCGGCCAAATCAATCGGAGAAAAATCTACAGAGGAAGATACTCTTTTGATGCATAGTGCGGGTCGGGATGTTTTTGCAAAACCCTCGACGCCATCATTTCGCACCGCGAAAATAACTCGCGGCGATATTACGGCGACGCTCAGCGCTACCGGAACTATCGAGCCGGCGGAAACGGTGGATGTTTCGGCCCAGGTTAGCGGGCGGATCGTGAATTTCGGCGACGATCCACGCGGGGAAACCGATCCACAATTCAAAGGCAAGCCGATCGATTACAATTCGCCCGTCGAGGAAGGCACGGTCCTGGCCCGCCTCGACGACGCGTTATACAAATCGCGAGTCGAGCAGGAAAAAGCCGGATTAAGTCGTGCTGAAGCCGAGTTGGCGCTGGCGAAGGTCAAATATGAACGGGCGCAGACACAGGAAAAGGTAGGGTTGCCTAATGCGGATCAAGTCCCCAAGGCAGTCGTGGATGCGGCCGAAGCGGCCGTGGAACAAAGTAAGGCCGCGCTGGAACAAGCTCAAATCAGTCTCAACCACACTGTCATCAAGTCGCTGGTCAACGGGGTTATCGTAGATCGCCGGGTGAACGTGGGCCAAAATGTTGCACCAACTCCCAATGCGCCCACCCTGTTTCTGATCGCCAAAAACATGAAAAATATGTATATCTTGGCCTCGGTCGACGAGGCCGACATCGGGCGGATTCGCGATGGAATGGCGGCCAGTTTCACCGTCGATGCATTTCCCAACGAAACCTTCATAGGCAAGGTGATTCAAATTCGCAAAGATGCCCAAAGAACTCAAAATGCCGTGTCATATACCGTGGTATTAAGCTTCGACAACTCCAACCTAAAACTCATGCCTTATCTGACGGCGAATCTAAAGTTCCAGGTCGAAACCCGCCGCGATATACTCCTCGTGCCCAACGCCGCCCTGCGCTGGAAACCCCGGACGGAAATGGTTGCCCCAGACGCTCGTGAGTCGGATCAAACTGCTAAAGATAAAGATAATTATTGCCGCCTCTGGGTGAAAGACCCTGACGGGCAGCATGTTCGGCAAATTGATGTTCAAACCGGCCTGACCGATGGCACGATGACCGAAATCAGCAGCCCGGACGTAAAGGAAGGGATGGAAGTGGTGATCGGCGTGGCGCTGAAGGGCGGCACCGGACATGGCCCAACCATTAATCCCTCCTACCGCCCGGAGGGCTTCAAACAGCCGGCAACGCAGCAGTAACCGGCAATCACTGCGAATCCTGCCGGCGCCCCGACCGACTAATGAGAGTAAGCGGCTCTCCACGTATTGCTCCCCTATCCGGGCACCGACGGGCACCATCGGGCACCGACGGGGCACCATCGGGCACCGACGGGGCACCATGCGGAGCATGGTCGCGTTGGTCGGCATGGTCGCGTTGGTCGGCATGGTCGCGTTGGTCGGCATAGTCGGTTGGTCGCGGGAGAGGGGCCGGGGGTGAGTGCCCATTGCCTTCCAAACTCCAAACTTATTCTTAAACAGCCGCTAAGTCCCGGCATCATTATATCTTACAAAAAAGGGGTGGCTGAGGGGACTTGAACCCCCGACTTCCAGATCCACAATCTGGCACTCTAACCAACTGAGCTACAGCCACCATGTCCCAATCATATAGACGCTATTATATATGAATTGTTCATTGAGTCGTCAACACATACACCGGCATTGGGCTTTAAGATGGATAAGATTTTCCTGAAAAAAGGCAATTATCGGCCGGAAATGAGGGGCGAGGGGATAGGGGCGAGGGGCTAGGGAAGGATGATCATATAGAAGTAAAGAGGGAAAAGATCAGATTGTACCCCGAACATCTTAATGGCATTCAAGGGCATAGCTTGGGGTTGACATTTGTGTTGGAAAGTCTATCTTTAGGGATACATACATACAGACTGCTCTTTGACAATACGAACATTAGGTGGTGACTGAAAAGAGCCACAGCCGGCAGCCAGCACCCGGGAATGGGACAGTTCCCGGCCCTGCAAGGCAGCACAGAGAAGCGTGCCGAAATGGCGCCGGCTTATGTGGTGAGTCCATTTATTTTTATTGATAAAGGCACACAGCCAACCTGATTTTTCTTCTCCGTTGCGATTAATGACCGGACTCTTGAGTAACTGGTCGAGTGAGTTTCAGCCAACCAGATTTTTCCTCTCCGTTGCGATTGCCCGCAACCGATGTCGTCAGCGGTGTCTTGATGTTTCAGCCAACCTGATTTTTCCTCTCCGTTGCGATTTGACGTTCGCAAGTTCCAACGTATAATCCGTTGTGTTTCAGCCAACCTGATTTTTCCTCTCCGTTGCGATTTGCGCTGAACAGACTGATTTGGATTGCCTTAAACGTTTCAGCCAACCTGATTTTTCCTCTCCGTTGCGATACCAGCGTGCTGGTCGCTGTTTGTTCCAGGGTCATGTTTCAGCCAACCTGATTTTTCCTCTCCGTTGCGATCCGGCGGCCCTTGTATCAACGTGCCGACTACTATGGTTGTTTCAGCCAACCTGATTTTTCCTCTCCGTTGCGATGCGTACTGGCGTGAGAAGTGGCATACAGCGGCCGTGTTTCAGCCAACCTGATTTTTCCTCTCCGTTGCGATGGCACCCCTCGTTAATCCTTACTAGCGACTAGGTTACGAGTTGGTTTTCGCGAACCTAGCCATTCAATCGTAGAGGAAATGTTCGCATTCAAAGGGCCTTATGCACAAATTGTTCGAAGATGTATAGTTACGACAAACGCGAACCTACCGGGCTTTCTGCAACCACTGGTGGTTCGCGAAAAGGTTTCCGTGACATGTCTTGTACTCTGGCAATCGACTTTGGCTCAAAGAACATCGGCATCGCTTTGGTTGAGCATACTGAGAGCGTGCCCAATCGCGTTCTATACGCGGGAACGATGGTGGTTGCTGCTAAACCACTCAATGCAGCCGTGCAACCCCGAGCACTGTCGCGAAGGATGCGGCGATCAAGGAAGACCCATGTCGGGCGTTTACGCCGGTTAAGCCAGGCGCTTGCCGGCACCGAAGGCGCACAGGAAATCGTTCGATTTTGCCGCCGACGAGGTTACAGCCACGAACCGGAGGATTCGGATGAAAGCGCCCGGGGAATGCATTTTTCACGTGAAGATTTCTTTGATGTATTACGGCAAGAGATCAATCGCGTTATTACTCCAGAAGAACGTGACAGAACGTTGCGGGTCTGCTCGAAACATCTCAACGAAGCACGAATACAGACAAGGGAATTGCGACCTGCCCGATTTGATAACCGAGGACCTACAAAGTGCCAATGGATAGGCTGTCGAAAGAGCGTGCCTAAGGCTGCCAATGCGATCAAAGAGCGGATTCAACAAGCTCTATATGCTTGGATGAAACCAGTCTTCGATGAATGCAGTAATCCCCAAGGACTTCGCCATTCAGTCGATCATTGGATTCTAGAACTTGATGGACTGGCCCGCTGGTATGCCAAAAGCCAGAAATTAAATGATCAAGCCCGCAAGGAAACACAAAAACTCATTAACAAGCGGAAGAACCTGATATATAAGCACATAAAGTCGCGAGTATGTCAGGAAGTATCCGAAGAATTGGCCGAAAAGTTTCGTGAGAACTGGACTGAGACATACGGGAGCAATATTACAGAAATCATTACCGGTGGACAGGGCGGGCGGATTCGCTACTGCCGAGAACACTCGAATAGCTTCGTTGATTTCTTTCTCGCGGGAAAGCAGATTCCCAATCGAACAGATATAACCATGGCCGACCTGTTTGGCCGCAAGCAGCAAATCCTGTTCTCGCGAATCTGGAGACTGTTGGAAGAGCGGTTGCTGCCCTTGGCCGGCGGGCAGATTGATCGAGTTGTCGTGGAACGGGTGGCCTTCAGCATACTTGCCGGAAAGGCTAAGGATCGGCGGGAACTTTCCAAGGACAAAGCCTCGGAAATGTACAGGTATGGTCCACAATACGGTTTCAGCGATCGCCGAGAAATGTTCAAGGAGGAATTCGGCGGCCGGTGCGCTTACTGCGGTCAAACTAATGCGATAAATGAGGTGGAACACCTTTTGTCGCGAAACGAGTTCCCTTTTGACTCTTATCTGAATATTCTGCCTGCTTGCAGCGCCTGCAATGCCAGAAAAGGCGCACGTACGGCATTTGCCGCTGGGATGACGATAAATCGTGATGCTTATCAAGCATACGCCGATTACGTTGGTCGGAAAAAGCCACCACACTTGTTTCACACAATCAAGAAAGGGATGCTCAATCTTCTTTCCAAGAATGGCAACTCCTTGGAAGTCGAGAAACAGTTGGGGATGCTGGCAGATAACCTGGTGACGATAAGCGCTACTCAGAAAGGGCCGCGACCACTGGCAAGATATCTTGCAGGCCAACTTAGCAAGGTGAACGGATACCCCTGCGAGAGCTTATGGATTTCTGGCCGCCATACAGCCCTTTACCGCAAGATTCTTCTGCCTGAATATGAAAAGCAAGATAGAAAGGCGGCACATGATTTGATCAATCATGCGGTGGACGCAATAATCCTGGGCTGCAAACTGCCTTCTGCGGCTGCAATTGAGAATCCCCGTTGGTATGCCCGTGCACGCGATATCAATGATTGGCGTGATAAGGTTCGAGCCGCCGGGCCGGCGCTGGAAAATGGCATACCCCGGGTAGAACCGGTTACATTCATACCGTTTTTTGAGGGAGAAATAGGTAACGGCTACTGTTCCATCGATCTGAGCGCATTCAGTTGGAATCGAAAACACCAATCCGGGCACCTGCTTGATCCCGTCGGGATGACAGATGGCAAATTGCCAATCAAGAGAGAACCGGCAACGGAGGTGTTTGCAAATCTGAAAGACCAAAGGAAACGCGATGAGCAAATTAAACGTATAGCCCATCCCGCCCTAAAAAAACTGCTGGAATCGAATCCAAAAGGAGCAGCGGAACAACTCATACGCTGGTTACAGCAATCGGTTCAAAGCGGCCTTTCGAGTGGAAAAATGGGGAACCATCCTTCCGACCAGGCGAGAAAGAGACTTCTGGAGGAGTTCGTTAACAGCCCTGTTGAGATTTTCTTGAAAGATGATAAGGATGGGCGCAAAGACATTCCACAAATAATCGGTATCCGTTGTCTTATTGCCGGATCGTCATTTTCGATGTTCGATGTTACTCGATGTGATATGACAGGCAGAATTTTTCAGCACTATAAAACTGATCCACACTTGAAAGCCCTTTATGTGGGATACCGAAAAAACAAGAAGGGTGTGCTTGATCTCTCACGGCCGGTCCTATTCTGCGTTAACCAGATTTACGCAGTAACCAAAAGGGAAAGTAGTGGGGTACAAGTCCTAGATATCACCGCAGATAGCCCGCTTCGTGGTCGTGCCTTGGGCTCCAAAGGAAGCTTGAAAGAGTTTTTAGGCAGATGGCAAGTGGCTTTCGATGAACTTTGTCGTTCTGAGTATATTATCAAGCGATTCCGAATCACTCAGGGATGTGTCATTGAAAAAAGAGACGGAACATTTTTTCAATTGCGGAACTTCGCCCGTGACAAACCTTGGATGAAAGGTTCTCCGTTTAGAAATATCCGCCGAGTGTATCGTTCTCCTTTCCTGTTTTTAAAGCAGGCCCAAAATATAGTATTAGAAGAACATCATTCTACCCTGATACCGATTGATCAAGTAATTGAGTAAGTAGGATACCGTCCACCGCCCACTGACCACCGCCCACTTTATTTCTCCGTGTTCTTCGTGCCCTCCGTGGTGAATACAAATCTAATCTTGTGCCACCTCTAGGCATAGCCTGGCGAACAATTGCCCTTTTTCATGAAAAATCACTTCAGCCAAAAATCAGGAAAAATACCCAAAAATACCAAAAATAGTTGAATATGAATTTCCTCACGTGTAACTTTTTTCTAGTGTGTTTGCCCCCATCGCTCTTCGCATCTCCTATTTACACAACAACTTGCTTCCAGCCCCCCAGATGGTTTTTCTGAAAACTCAAATTCTGACTTTTCAGAAATAATTCATTTCCAAAAAACTCTTGTGGAAAAATTCCAACTGCTTATCCCGCAATACATTTGCGCGCACTGCAACCACAGTCTTTTCACTGATATTTTTTAAGCACTAAAATGCCTAAAAAAACGGCACCATAACCCCTTATTTTCCAACCCCTTAATATCTGTCCTCTTGAAGAAAAATGCCTTTTCTCCGTACACGCGGAAAAACTCCAAACCCCTTCACGAAAAAACTCCCCTTTCTTTTACATCATAGTCTGAAACCCGGGGTAGCCGCTGGCGCGGCAACCCCGGGCTATCCTATGAAAGCCCTTCGGGCTATCGAATGCGTGCGGTTTGAAATTGGAATCCGTAGAATGGATCTGTCTTATCATAAGTCCTTCGGGCTAGCCCGCATTTCTCACAGTGGGTGGGCCGGAGGTCGCGCAAGTACTTTACTTGATGCGCGGTGAAAGCGCGCAAATATCAAACAAAAAATTTATTCATGTGCGACCACGATCATCGAATAGAGTCTTGTGGCAGGCACGATGAAGGACACCGATTCGCCCGATTCCTGAAAACTCAGCGGGGCCGGATCATCCGCGTCCGGGGAAAAACAGGTTACGGATTTTACCCGGCCGGGAAATTGCCTGCGCAGGGCGACAGGGAAAGGGGCGAGTTTATTTTTGCGGTCGAAGTTGATGAAATGAGCCATGGTTTCGCGCGTCGCGGGCCGATTCAAGAGTTCCATAACCGTGGTCAATGGGGCCTCGGTAGTGATGGAAGTGCCTTTTGGCAGGGCCTCGACTACGGCATGAAAGATTTCCCGGTGGTTTTTGGGCAGCACCCACTGGGCGGGCGACATGCGCTGGCTCTTCGACGGGCCGGCGCCCGGCTCGGGGTCCTGATCGTCGACCGGCATTCTTGAAGAGCGCGCGTCGGCGCGGACAATTTCCGGGATGTATATGATGCGGCCCTTGCCTTCGCTCCGCTCTGGTAGCAAGGGGTTTGTGCGTCGCCGTTCCCGCCACTGGTTATATTGCGCGGTGTTGCCGGTCAGAACCAGGGCGCCGCCGCCGCGGACATATTGCAGCAGGGTTTTGATCTGGGTGTCGGAAACGCATTCCTGTCCGGCCAGGATCACCGCGCCGTAGCGGCCGATGCGGTCGAGTTGCTCCTCGAACAGCAAGTCGAAGGGGATTTTGTACTGGATTAGCACCTGCTCCATTAAAGTAGCGGGAAAGTACGCGGAGTTGATGCTGTAGGCCATGGAAGGCCAATTCCGCAGCACGGCAACGTCGGCCACGTTGTCGGTTCCGGTGTAGTAGCGATCGTTGTACTGTCGAAAGAACTCCATGATGGGTGTGAAGACGTTGTGCGCCCCTGCGCCGAACGGTGCGCCCGGGTATCCGGCAACGGGCTTCTGGTAGCCAAATGCCATGTGGACCGCGGCACGAAGTTCGTCGTGCATCGAATCTTCGCAACTAGTTCCCAGTCGCCGGGCCATTTTGTAAGAGCGGATCTGGGAAACCAAGGCGCCGGTAGCCGGGTCTATGCGGGCATCGTAGCCGCCGGTATCGAAAGACAACACGTCGACGTGATTGGCGAACAGCGGGTGGTAGACGGCATTGGTCCAGTATCGATTGAAGCTGTAAAGGCCCTTGATGTTCAGATGCACCACCACGTTGGGATTAAGGCCCTTTACATAGTCGTGCAGATCATTCGTATAATTTGCCAGCGACTCGCAGCGGAATCGGACCCACTCCTGGAGCACCGGGTCGTTTAGCGCGGTCAGGCCATCGGGCTGTGTGGGCGAGTCCCACTCGCTGACCCGGATCCAATCCACTTCCGGCAATCCGAAGCGGCGCATTACCGACTCTTTGGTCGGATATCGCTGCCTGAGGAAATCGTGGAAGGCCTGTATGCATCGCGGGCAGCGGCAGGACTTTGGCTCGGGCTGGAGCATGACGTTATCGAACGAGATCTCGTCGGCATGCAAGTCTTCCACTCCGATCCGCAAGATGCTCTTCAAATACTTTCGATAAGCCGGCTCGTTGGGGCAGGCATAATGCCGGTAGGTCTGGATGCCGTACGGGACCCAGCGGTCGTTCTGGTCGCGCTGCTCCCAGTTTTTGGCTTCGGGAACTTCGTGGTACAGGGTCTCGGTGAACATCGTGCCGGCCATGTACAGGGCCACTTTCATGCCCAACTGGTGCATGATCTCGGCAGTGCGTTTCGCCTGCTCGATGTGCGGTTTTTCGTATTCCAGGCCGAATCCTTTATAAAAGAAAAGCCGTCCCCAACGCACGCCGGCGCCGGCCATGCGTTTCAGGTTCTCGGGATCGCACATGCGCTGGTAGCGATCGGCCTCATCATCGAAATGCTCGCCGCGGCGCATGAGAAAATCCAGCGGCTCGTGAGTGAGCCAGATCACGTCTCGGGTCAGTTCGCGCTTCTGCTGCGCGCTCTGTTGCCAGCGGGTTTGGATAAACGCATCGAGGGACGTTTCGGGGGCCGGATTGTCATCGACAATTGGAAGCTTTGAAAGCGCGGATTTTGCCGCCTCCGCGTCGGGCAGGCCCTGTTGCTTAACGGCTTCGGCGGCCGTTAGGGTTGTAGTTAATATTGCGGCGGCAACCACGCCCAAGACTGCTGCCGCCGTGTAGCGTTTCAGACTCACTAACGTTTGCCTCCTATTGTATCTATTGTATTCTTTCGAAATCGGCATCTTAAGATAATGAATCGCCTTTGTGTCGCCGGTCGATAAAAACGATCGCCCTCGATACGATTTTAAATGATTTACAATCTCTTACTTTATTTTCAGGCGCAGCACGGTGACCGAATCGGCCGGGAAGGTGTATTTAAAGTCCTTGGCGGCGTCTTGAATCTGCTGGGTGACCGGGGACACTTTCGTGGGATTCTGCAAGGTGTTTTCATCGGTGGGTTTTTCCGAACTGAGGACGATGGCCGTGCCCGAGGGCAGGACTTTATCCGTGCCGGCAAGGTGAATGTCGGTTTCCTGGGCGGTTTGGGAGGCGTTGGCGACTTTCAGAATCACTTCATCGCCCGTTTTGCTGAGACCGGCTACCGCATATAGCGGCTGGGTGACAGGATACTTAACATCGTGGATCAGCTTTCCGTCGAGATAGCAGCGGATGTTTTGGCCGCCGACTTCGACGCGGACGTCGTACCAGCGATCGGTTTCGACTCCGCCGGGCACGTCGTTGCCGAAGAGCACGTTTCCGGACCCGGTGCGGCGTTCTAGGGCGTGTTTGGTATTGCCCCAGCCGCCGATGTTCCACCACATCAGTTGGTTATCCCCTTGGGCGTTGAAAATAATGAGGAATCCTTCGTTGCCGCCGAGTTTGCGGGCCTTAAGCGACAAGGTGTAATCGGTCCAGGAGGGGTCGCCGGCCGTGGCAAAGCAATCGGAGTCGTTTGACGTTTGTTGGAATGCGCCATCTTCCACGGCCCACTGACCGCGGACAATTTTCCATGCCTCGCTGCCATTGGAAAAATCCTCGTCAAAAAGCGTTTTATCGCCTTTAGTGACTTTAATGTCTTTGTACTCGGCCTGGGTGATCCAGGTGCCCACGCCGATTGCGCCTTTTTTGGCTTCAACCGATGCGGCCGGGAATTCCAGTTTAAGGGGCAGAATGACATCGCCGCGATTTTGGCTGAACATTTGTTGGGCATAGTAGGAGGGGATGCCGCAGACCCGGGAACTATCGAACTGAATCATGTCTGGGTTCCAGCGCCTGTCGTTTACATTAACGAAAAGCGGTGCGTATGAGGCCAACAGGACCACGTCGGAATTGCGTTCCATACCGGTCATGAAGGCCGCTTCGCCGACTGCTCCGCGGAGGTTGCCTTGGCCGGTGTTTTGCGTGACGGCATATTCGCCCACGTAGACTTTGGGGCCTTTTCGATCGTAAGAATCATATTTATCGGCGTTGCTGAAAAAGAACTCGGGGTTGCTGTAATAATGTTCGTCGATAATTTCAACGGGCCGGCTCGTCGGTCTGCTGCTGTCCCAATAATCGGCGATCAAGTTCATTTGCGGATATTTTTTCTTTATGGCGTCGTAGAACAGGGCGTAGCGTTCGAGGTAGGCCGGTCCGCCGTTTTCGTTGCCAATCTCCATGTATTTCAGCGAAAACGGGGCGGGATGCCCGGCCTTGGCCCTTAGCGAACCCCATTTGCCGTCGGCCGGGCCGGTGGCGTATTCGATGGCGTCCAAGGCGTCTTGAACGAATTCACCAACGCCATCCGTGTTTTTCGGCTGCTCACGCTGTTCCTGGTGCGACATGCCGCAGTTGATCACCAGTAGCGGCTCCGCCCCCAGATCCTCGCAAAGCTGGAGATATTCGTGGAATCCCAGGCCGTTCGTGGAGAAGTATTGCCATAAATTCCACTG
>JBEKFZ010000023.1:0-50588 GCA_050013075.1 Thermoguttaceae bacterium
AACAAACAATTACCATCAACTCGGCCACCAAAGCCGACCTGTATGAATTGATTCAACAATTGGAAAATTACCTAAATCTCGCTGTTTGAACAGCGCGAAAACCTGCGAAAGTTCAGATAAGAAACTATCCGAAAAGTCCATTTGTCATCCTGAGCGAAGCGAAGGATCTCATCGGATAGGTATTTTCCCCCGGATTCTTCGCTCCGCTCAGAATGACGGGAAAGGTTTTCGGATAGTTTCTTAGTGGTTTTAAGGGTTTACAAAACATCCACATATGATAAAGCGGAGGAGAAGATCATGAGCGAACAAAAGTTTCCGCCCGGCTGGGACGCCGACCGAGTGCAACGCTTGATTGCCCATTACGAAGCGTTGGATGAGGAATCCCAAGTGGCCGAAGATGAGACCGCCTTGGATTCGCAAGGCCAAACCACGGTGGTCGTTCCCATGGAATTCGTTCCCGCTATTCGGGAGATGCTTGCTCAAAAAAGCTCAGGTTGACTGCTGCCGGTCTATTATGGCAGCTTCTTGGCGTTATCCGGACGACAAGATGTTATTCTAAATCATAATCTTCACCATAGATCAAACACACCACCGTTATGGGGTGTTGACCGGGGTGTTATGGCAAACTAGAGTAAAGATTTCAAGTGGCTTTCAGGTATACGTGTTAAGAAATATCAATCACAACGCGACTTATGGTCGCGGTTTTTGGTTTTCCGCCTATGGTATACAACCCCTCCCGCTTCCCTGCGGGTCGCGGCTAAACTAAAAACTGTAAACTGATAACTGAAAACCAATTAAAAAACTCCCGGAGCAAGCGCCGGGGCTAAACGGTAAACTGAACACTGTAAACCGTAAACCGACAACATCGATGTTTGCCAAACGCGTTATCCCCTGCCTGGACGTTGATCGCGGGCGGGTTGTTAAGGGTACGAATTTCGTGAATCTCCGCGATGCGGGAGATCCGGTCCAGGTGGCTGCGCGGTACGAGGAGGAAGGGGCCGACGAACTGGTTTTTTTGGATATTACGGCCAGCCACGAAGGCCGGGACATCATGCTGGACGTGGTGTGGAGGACGGCGGAGGTGATTTTCATGCCCCTTACCGTGGGGGGCGGCATCCGCACTATCGAGGACATCCGGGCCTTGCTCATAGCCGGGGCCGACAAGGTTTCGATCAATTCGGCCGCCTGCCGCAATCCCCAGTTCGTTTTCCAGGCCGCCCGGCGATTCGGAAGCCAGTGCATAGTAGTGAATATAGACCCAAAACGTGTTATAAAGGATAATAAGGAGTTTTGGGAGGTGCATATAAACGGCGGGCGCGTGCCCACGGGCTTGGAGGCCGTGGCCTGGGCCCGGGAGGTGGAGCGCCTGGGCGCCGGCGAGATCGTGCTTACCTCGATGGACGCCGACGGGACAAAGGACGGTTACGATTTGGAAATTACCAAGGCCGTGACCGACGCGGTTACCATTCCGGTGGTGGCCAGCGGCGGAGCGGGATGTCCCGACCATTTGGCCGATGCCATCCTACTGGGCGGCGCGGACGCCGCCTTGGCCGCCAGCATTTTTCATTACGGGGAATATACGATCGACGAGACAAAACAAGTGATGGCCCGGCGCGGGATACACGTAAGAATGAAGGCAGAAGGCAGAACGCAGAATGCAGAATGAAAAACTAAAAACAACTCACAACTCCCGGCACAAGTGCATGGGCCGGACTATTTTTATAATAAACAAACAAATCCACTGACCATTGTCCACCGCCCACTAATTCTTAATCCCCATGGCAAGCATAAACGAAGCTGACGCGAAAAAATTTCTCGGCAAGCACCAGGATTTTGAAATCGACAAGTTGTTTCGCGCGCTGGTGAAGTTGGAGGGGAGCGATCTTCATTTGAAGGTGGGTTTGGCGCCTTATGTGCGAGTGAACGGATCGCTTCGGCCGCTTAATCGCGATCCGATAGACGAAGAAGAAATGCTGCGGTTGATTTTACCGATGCTGAAACTGCAGGAGCGTCGGGAGCGGATTTTCGAGGAAGACGGCGGCGTGGATTTCGCCTACACCTTGAAGGTCGATAACAATATATGGCGGTTCCGCGTCAACGTGTTGCAGCAATTGGGTCACATCGGAATGGTCGCCCGGCGGGTGAACAACTACATTCCCAATTTTGAAAGCCTGCACCTGCCGCCGCAATTGGAGGAACTTTGCAAGTTCAGCCAGGGGATGGTCCTGCTGGCGGGCATAACCGGATCGGGCAAGAGCACCACCATCGCCTCGATGCTGGACTGGATCAATCGCCATTATCGCCGGCACATTCTCACGCTCGAGGACCCAATTGAGTTCACCTTCACCGAAGATAAATGCCTGATAAACCAGCGCGAGATCGGCATGGACGTAAAGGATTTCATAATCGGCATGAAACACGCGGTGCGCGAGGACCCCGACGTGATGTTGGTGGGCGAAATGCGGGACCGGGAGACGTTCGAAACGGCCATTCAGGCGGCGGAGACCGGACATTTGGTGTTCGGCACGATCCACGCCTCGACCGCGGCGAGCACCATCAGCCGTATTCTCGACCTGTTCCCGCAAACCATGCACTCGGCCATCCGCAGCGCATTGGTTTTCAACATGCGGGGGATCATCGCCCAGAAGCTGCTGCCTTCGATCAAGCAGGGGGTGGGCCGGGTACCCACGTGCGAAATCATGAACTTCACGCCCACCGTGCGCAAACTTATTTTGGAGGAGGAGGACGACAAGCTCCCTGACGCCATCCGCATCGGCAAAGACGACGGCATGCAGGATTTCGCCTGGAGCTTGAAACAGCTTGTCGAAACCGACCTGATCGACCGTGCGACGGCCTTCGAGGCGGCGCCCAACGCCGAAGCCCTGAAAATGGCCCTTAAGGGCATTGAATTCCACGAATCCGGGATGCTGTAATGCGCCGTTTCCTAATAATATCAGCGGTTGTTGCGTTTGTTGTTATTTTCTGTGCTGGCGATCTGCTGGCGGCCGGCGAATGGCCGGCCATGCCCATCGCCCCCAGAGGCTGGCGCGGTCACGGCTTTTATTTTAGTTGGCCGAAGATTATTGCCTGTTGGTTTTTGTTCATGCTGTGGGTGAAAACCACCGACTGGGTAAACGTCGACTGCCAGGAACTGAAGGCGATGGATTATCTGCGCTGGAATCCGATTATCTTCGGCACGTTCCTGGGGGCTTTTGTCCTGAACTGGCTGATCCCTTATTTTTGGGTGGGATTTATCTTGTTGTTTCTGGCCTACATGGCGCCGCTTACAGCGTTCATTATCATTCGCAATTCGAAGGTCACCAACGACCAACAGGTGCTGACTCCGGAGCATATCCGCTACTTGGGGGCTTTTTACTTGAACAAGATGGGCATGGACATTTCCTACGAGAAGCCCGATCCGCACGAGGCCGGCCCGCCGGTGAAGGTATTTGCTCAGGGCGGGGTGGACGAGCGGATCAACGGGGCCAGGTTATTGGCCGCCCGGCAAGCGCCCGGCTTGCGCACGGCCCGGGAAATTCTGGCCGATGCCCTTGGTTTCCGCTCCACGGCGATCATGCTCGATTTTATCGCGCAGTCGGTGGCGATGAACATCATGGTCGACGGGGTGTGGCTGCCGCGCGAAGGCATGGACCGCGAAGAGGCCGACCCGGCGCTTGTGGCCTTGAAACTTCTCAGCGGACTGAATCCGCAGGATCGCCAGAACAGGCAGGAGGGCACGTTCGCGGCCGAATTCAAATCGACTCGTTATTCGGCCACGCTGGCCACGCAAGGAACGCCCAAGGGCGAGCGGGCAGTGGTGCAATTCGCGGAAAAGAAAATCCGCTTCAAAACCCTGGATGAACTGGGCATGCGCCCCAAAATGCAGGAACAACTCAAGGAACTTCTGGCGCTTACGAAAGGCTTTCTGCTTTTCAGCGCGCTGCCGGCCAACGGACTGCGGAGTTCGACGGGCGTGATTTTGCACTGCACCGACCGTTTTACCCGCGAGTTCGCCGCCCTGGAAGAGGAAAACAACCGCTATGAACCCGTGGAAAACGTGGCGGTGACCACCTACAGCGCGGCATCGGGCCAAACGCCCGCCGACCTGTTGATCAAGCTCTTCCGCATGGAGCCGAACGTGGTGATCGTGCGCGATCTGGTCAACGCGCAGACGGTGAGCATGATGTGCCGGGAGATCGTCGAAGACCGGTTGATGATAAGCACCATTCGGGCCAAGGACTGCGCGGACGCCATGTTGCGGGTGTTGGCCATGGACGTGCCGCCTTTGGAATTCGCCAAGGTCGTTTCCGGGGTGCTTTGTCAGCGGCTTGTGCGGAAACTGTGCGAGTCGTGCAAGGAAGCATATCAACCCGCCCCGCAAATACTGCAACAATTGGGCATTCCCGAGGGTCGCATTCCCGCTTTTTATCGGCCCCGCCCGGCCGACCCGGACCGGCCCAAGGAAATTTGCGAAAAATGCAGCGGCGTGGGCTATTACGGCAGGACGGCGATTTTAGAGTTATTGACCGTCGGCGACAATTCACGCAGGATTTTAGCGACCAATCCCAAAATAGATTTGTTGCGCCAAGCCGCCCGCAAAGACGGCATGGTCAGCTTGCAGGAAGAAGGAGTCCTGCTGGTGGCCAAGGGCGTTACTTCCCTGCCCGAGTTGATGAGGGTGTTGAAACAGTGAAAAGTTAACAGTTTACAGTGAACTGTAAACCGTGAACCAGAAACTATAAACACAAAGGTTTTTAGATATTGGCATGATTACCACGGTATTGATGTTGGTCATTCTCTTTGCCTGTGCGGCGATGCTGTATAACGACGGCATGTGGAGCAATTCCATCCGGCTGATAAATACGATCACCGCGGGATTGCTGGCAATGAACTTTTTCGAGCCGGTGGCCGATTGGCTGGAGCAACAGGCGCCCACTTACGGCTACTTTTGCGATTTTATCGCCCTATGGGGGTTATTCATCGTTTTTTCCTTGATCTTTCGACTTGCCACCGACAGGCTGTCGAATGTGAAAGTGAAGTTTCTCAAGATGGCCGATCAGATCGGCAGCGGGGTTTTGGCTCTGTGGATCGGCTGGGTGATGGTGTGCTTCACGATGGCGAGCTTGCACACCGCTCCGCTGGCGCGAAATTGCCTTGCCGAGAGTTTCCAGCCGGAAGAGCGGATGTTTATGGGATTTGCTCCCGATCGTCAATGGCTGGGATTCACGCAAAAAATGTCGCAGGGGCCTTACGAGCGATCCGTCAGCGAGGCTGAGTGGAAGGCGGAAAAAACGATTTTCGACCCGCATGGCGAATTTCTTCCCAAATACGCCACCCGGCGGGCGACTCTGGAGAGCAACGTCAAGACTAAAGGCTCACTTAAAGTTAGTGCCTCTGGAACGTGATTGCAAAATTATGTCCCCCGACATCCGCCAGCCCCGCGTAACCGAGCAAACCGATGCGGAACTTGCCGAGTATCGGTCGATTAGCGGCTGGGCCGTGGCGGGATTGATCCTCGGCCTGCTCTCGCCCTTGGCCTTGGCCGATCCGTTGCTCTGGGCGTTGCCCATTGCCGCGGGCGTCGTTTGCGTCCTGGCGTTCAGCCGGATCAGGCAAAACGCTCCGGGGCTGATCGGGCGCAAGGCCGCCTTGGCCGGTCTGTGGCTGGCGGTGTTTTCACTTAGCGCCGCATACGGCGATTGGCTTTATTATCGCTGGCGCATCAGGGACGAAGCCCGGCAAGTCGCCCTGTTTTGGTTCGAGTTGCTGGCCCAGAATCGGCCGGAATTGGCTTTCCAATTGACCCTATATCCACAACAGCGTCGCCCCTTTGACGAGCGAATTTGGAATTTTTACGTGGATTCGGAGAAAGATAAAGTTAAATGGTTCACGGCCTTGAAAAATTACGTTGCGCCGGGCAAGGAGGGGGAACCGCCCAATCTGGTGCGTACTCTGTTGGCTTTGGGCGATTCGGCCGACGTGCGCTACGTAAGCACGCTCGATCAGTTTTTCATGGAGCCATATTATATAGTCGAGCAGTTGTATGCCGTGACTTTTGTCGAATCGGGCGGGAAAAAGACCTTCTTCGTCAGCATCCGGCTGGCTCGCATTGGCGCCAGCGGCGAACACGCAGGATGGAAAATAATCGGCGCCCAAGGCGGCGTGGATGAGAATGGGAAGACGCCTTCATAGGCCGTTGTTTAAACGGGTTCCAATTGTTCACCAAGCCTTGCCGTTTTTTCGCTTTCCGCAGATGGAGACATCCATGCCCATTGCCCGGGCCATGGCGGCCTTGGCCAGCATTGCGGAGTCGGCCTCCTTGGCGCTTTGGGCATAAGCCACTTGGATGTGATTTGCTTTATGCTTGGCCATGAATTGATCGCGCGAAACGCCGTGGAGCACGGCGTGCATGATGGGCCATTGGGGCGTGGTCAGGTCCCAGCGGCGTTGGGTTTCTTCCTGGGGCAGCTCCACGACCGAGGCCCGGCCCAGGTCCATTTTCAGTTTGTCGCCCTCGACGAATATCCGCGACCAGACGATTTCGCCGGGCTTGGAAACGCCCTTTATCGACCCGCCGCCCAGGCGGAAGTACATGGCCGGCTGGCGCTGGCTGGTGGCGCCGGACCAGCCGCCGATTAAATGGGCCGGGGGGACCGACCCGGAGATCTCGAAGACCCACACGTAGTCTTTCACCGTGCCCGAGAGGTCCCAATCGGCCCAGCGGACGTCGTGCAGGGTGCTTTCCACGGGCTGGCCCATGGCCTTGTGGACACGATAGGTCATCAAGGCGTCCAAGCCCGCGCACTCATCGACCTCGTTGAAGTGCGGCAGCGGTTCGCCCTCGAAAAGGATTCGATTGCCGTCGCGGCTTTTGACCGGCGGGCGTTCGGCGTTGTTCAGCGTGCCTTCGGCCAGATCGGAGGCCGGCAACAGGTCCTTCAGGCCTTGCTGGTATTGGATGCCGATTAAGTTGCAGCCGAAATCGTCGGCCATGCGCACCGCGGCGATGTACATCTTGCACTGTATAAGAATCTGGTTGTCGGTCAGATCGGTTTCCTCATTCGGACCGGTGAGGAACTTCATGCCGCGGTCTTCCATCCACTGGCGGACCCCACGGGCCTGGTTGTCGTCGACTTGCGTGGTTTCATAATACAGTGCCGACTGGCTCATGCGTTCCTTATACACGCCCAGGGGGTTTAAGAGTTCGTCCGGGATGATGGCGTTGTACATGCCCATGCAGCCTTCGTCGAAGATGCCCATGATGGCTTTTTCGCGGGCGATTTGTTCGGCCAGGGTTTTGCCGAGTTTGCCTTCCGGCCCGGGGACCTTGATTTTTTTAAGCGGCGTGACGTGCTTTGTGGGATGCTTGACTTTGCCCTTGGCTAACCACTGTTTCAGGCCGGAGACGAACATTTTGTCGGTGAAATCCTCGCTCCAGAGCGTGGAGTATTTTTTGCCGGCCTTGGTCAGGCATCCGTTGAGGTTCAACATGCCGACCAGTCCCGGCCACGTGCCCGACCAGTTGGCCACGGTCAAAATCGGACCCCGATGCGAGAGCAATCCGGGCAGGACGTGATAAGAATACTGCCATACCGCTTCGGCCACGATGAGCTTGGCCGCGGGATCGATTGTAGCGAACACCTCCAGCCCTTCCTTTTGCGAGGCGATAAAACCGTGCTTTTGGTCTTCCTTGTACGGATGTGCCCGGAGGAGTTCATAACCCGCCGCGGCAAGCGCCTTGGTCAATTCGTCTTCCAATTCTTTTTGTTTGGCCCAGCAATTTTGATTTGCCGACAATCGCAAATCGCCGCTGGCCACCAATAGAACTTGCTTTTTTCCGACTTTGGCGGGTTTGGTCAATTTCGGTATGGCGTACTTGGGCATCGTTAATACTCCAAAAATGATTAATATTGCGTAATTCTGTATCATATTAACCAAGCGACGAGTGAAAATAAAGCCCACCCGTAAATTGGGGCATTGGCACGGGAACCGGCTGTATCGATTCCCATTATTGTTCAATTAAAAAAACAATGCGTACATGATAGAATGTGTTTGAACGCGCGGCACAAGTGCCGCGGCTAAACATTCGCGACATACACTAACCACTAACCACTACAATGACCATTCGCTATCTCGTTCCCTTTCACCCGAAACACGTGCCGCATTTTTTTACCGACGTGCTGGTTATCGGCAGCGGATTGGCGGGAATGCGCGCGGCGCTGGGTGTCGACCCTAATCTATCGGTGGTGATTATTACCAAGGACGTCGTAGGGCAATCCAACAGCGGCGTGGCCCAGGGCGGCATTGCCGGAGTCTTGGACCCGGCGGACCGGTTCGAGGACCACGTCGAGGACACGCTTGTGGCCGGCGGGTCGCTGTGCGATCGGCAGGTGGTCGAGCACGTTGTTCGCCAATCACCGCGGTGCATTCAGGAGTTGATCGAGTGGGGCGTGCAATTCGACCACGTCGGCGAGCGTCTGGCGTTGGCGCGCGAAGGCGGACACAGTTGCGACCGCATTGCTCACGCCCTGGGCGACGCCACGGGCAAGGAAATTATGCGAGTCGTGATCGGCCGGGCCCGGGAATTGCCCAACGTCCATGTCTGGGAAAATACTTTCACGATAGATTTGCTCACCTGCGAGGGCGCATGCCGCGGGGCGATGGTCTGGAACAACCGGCACGGCAAAACCATGGTCTGGGCGAAGCAGACGATTTTGGCCAGCGGCGGGGCGGGCCAGGTATATCGCGAAACCACCAATCCCGAGATCGCCACCGGCGACGGCATGGCCATGACCTATCGCGCAGGCGCGGAATTGCGCGACATGGAGTTCATGCAGTTCCATCCCACGGTGCTGTACATCGCCGGGGGCAGCCGGCATCTGATCTCCGAGGCCACGCGCGGGGCTGGGGCCTGGCTGGTCGATCGCCACGGCCGCCGCTTCATGACCGACTACGATCCGCGCGGCGAACTCGCCCCGCGCGACGTTGTGAGCCTGGCAATCGTTTGCCAGATGGAAAAGACCAGGCATCCGCACGTTTATCTGGACCTGACGCATCTTGAGGCGGCCTGGGTCCGCGCCCGCTTCCCGAGCATCGCCGCCGTGTGCGCCGAATTCGATTTGGATATTACCCGCGACCGCATTCCAGTCCGGCCCGGGGCGCATTACATGATGGGTGGAATTTCGGTCGATCTGGAAGGCCGCACCACGCTCGCCGGGCTTTGGGCGGCGGGCGAAGTTACCTCGACCGGCCTGCACGGGGCGAATCGGCTGGCCTCGAACAGCCTGGTGGAGGCCATGGTCTACGGCGCATCGGCCGGCGAAGGGGCCTCGCGGGCCGCCGCCGCGATGCACGACACTTTCCGTGCACTGGTGATCGAAAATCCGCCCGTCGAGCCTGTGACCGAGCCTTTGAACCTGGCAGACATCCGCAACTCGCTGAAAAGCCTGATGTGGCGCGACGTGGGCGTGCGTCGCGACGCTGAAGGCCTGACCGACGCCACCGAGAGCATCAACCACTGGCGCCGTTACGTCCTGTCGCGGCAGTTTTCCGATCCCGGCGGCTGGGAATTGCAAAACATGCTCTGCCTGTCGCGGCTGATGATCGAGGCCGCCTTGCAACGCCAGGAAAGCCGAGGGGCACACGTCCGCACCGACTTCCCCAATGCAGACGACGAACATTGGAACCGCCACATCACCTTCAGGATTTAGGCTATAGGCTGGAGGGATGAAGGCGGGATACGGATTGATCATTTTGAGTCGATAGCGCGAAACCGCAAGCGGTTTTATTCATCCCTCATCCTTCATCCCTCATCCTTTTCTACCCTCCGGCCTAAAGCCTCCAGCCTAAATCATCCCACCAGCAGCACGATCAGGCGTTTGGGGCCGTGGACGCCGAGGATCAGGGTTTTTTCGATGTCAGAGGTGCGGCTGGGGCCGGTGACTATGACGAACTCGCCGCTTAAGTCGCGTTCGGCCGCGCGCCGGGCAACGATCGGCCAGGCCGCCGGCAGGTGTTCGGACAATTGATCGACCCGGGCGATTATCACGCACTCCGGCGGCAGATAACAAAGCAGACGATCCTCGGCCGTCGGACAGGCGATAAGCGACGAGCCGGTGTCGGCCAATAAAATATCCGCAGCCACAATACTCGCCGAAAGTTCGGCCATTTCGACGGGTGCCCAGTTCGGCTTGGGCCATTGGATGGTTTTGGGATCGAGCTCTTTGACCGCGTCACAGCAGATCGGGCGATACATTACTCCGATTGCCGTCCACCCGGCCCCTTTGACCAACTCGGCCAACTGCCTTTGCGCCTCAATCATCGTAGCACAGCGGAGCACTTCGCCTTGAACGGCTTTAAGTTCGCTCTCGAATTGGTCGGCCAGCGCGGCGGGATCAGCATTTTGTCGCGGCCAGACCTCAGGCACACTCGGGGCCTCGGTCGGCGGGCCCTTGGATAATTCGGCATGAATGCGATGCAAAATGGCGTCTCGGCTGGTTGTGGACATAAATTACGCTCCCCTCCGGGTCGCGGCTAAACGAAGTTTATTTATATTCCGGTTCGCGGTTAAACAAAATTCATGCGCGACCAATGGTCGCGACTTTTGGCGATTTCATCGCCACGCTTTTATTCATGTACAAGTGGGCAGTAAACTGCCCACCCCTATTTCCTTCTCTATTCTCTATCCTTTGTTCTTTCGCCACCAGTTGCGGAAGGGCGGGCCGGAGGGCTGGGGCAACTCGCGGCCGCGGGTCCAGGCGCCTAGTTTGCCCGGATGCCAGGGCAGAAACCTGGCCATCCGCACGCCCAGGCGCACGCCCCACATGGCCAGTTTGTATCGGAGCGGACCGGCCATGAACCAGGACCATGTTAGCCACATCATCCGTTCGGTGAAGGATTTCATGGGCGAGCGCTCGTTTACGGCCCGATGGCGGAGGTGAACCAGTTGGTGCGAGATGTCGATTTTCACCGGGCAGACTTCGCCGCAGGCCCCGCACAGTGACGAAGCAAAAGGCAGTATGCCGGCCTTGCGCATGCCGATCAAATGCGGGGTGAGGATCGAGCCGATCGGTCCGGGATAGACCCAGCCGTAGGCCCAGCCGCCCACGCGGCGATAGACCGGGCAGTTGTTCAGGCAGGCCCCGCAGCGGATGCAGTAGAGTGCCCGCCAGGCCGCCGGGTCTGTAAGCACGTTGCTTCGTCCGTTGTCGAGAATGATGACATATAATTTTTTTCCCGGGGCCGGGCCGTGGATCAAGTGGGTGTAGGTGGTGAGTTTTTGGCCCGTGCCGCTGCGGGGCAAGAGGTTGAGGAACACGGGCAGATAATCGATGCGGGGCAGGACTTTTTCGATGCCCATCAATGCCACGTGCACCGGCGGAGTGGCGGTGGAAAGGCCGGCGTTGCCCTCGTTTTCGATCACCACCAGCGTGCCCGTATCGGCCACGGCGAAATTGCAGCCCGATATGCCCATGCCCGCCTGAAGATATTCGTTCCTGAGGTGTTTGCGGGCGATGGCAGTGAGTTCTTCGTGCTTGACGGTGTAGGGTTCATTAAGTTTATCGGCGAACAGGCGGCCCACGTCGGCCACGGACATGTGAATGGCGGGGGTGACGATGTGCACCGGCCTCTGGCGGGCGAGTTGCACGATGTATTCGCCCAGGTCGGTTTCCACCGCGCGGATGTCCTCGGACTCCAGCACGCTGTTGAGTTCCATCTCCTCGGTGACCATGGACTTGGATTTGACCACGCTTTTGACCTTGTTTTCCCGGGCGATGTCGAGGATAAGGCGATTGGCCTCGGCGGCGTTTCGGGCCCATAGGACCGTGGCCCCCCGGGCGGAGATGTTGCGCTCGAACTCGACTAGCAATTTGTCCAAATTGGCGAGGGCATAAGCCTTGATTTGATGGGCGGCCTCGCGCCAGTCCTGGAAGTAGGGGACGGAGTCGGTTACGGCGCGGTTGCTTTTGCTCGATTTTTCGGTATTCACGCCCAGGGCCGCGGGTGCGTGGGGTTCGCACAGCCCTTTGGTTAGGGGCGTGAGAAATTCAGCGCCGTCGAGATGGGAGAGTTTGTTGGACATGGGAAAGACATTGACAATAAAAATGTTCTTCGTTTAGCGGGTCACAGATTGATAATGTCACTAGCCGGCGGTCAACGACCGCCGGAATATAAGCGAATTTCCGCCGGCGGCTGTTAGCCGCCGGCTATTGCGTGTAATGTTAGTTTTCTGAGACTCAATATCCGCGGCACTCGCGCCGCGCGTTGCGTTAAAATCCACCCGGCACGAGTGCCGGGGCTAAATGTTAATGTTCCTTTTTATACTCATGCACGTAAAGCAAATATCGCTTCCACGTCGCTTGGTTTGACGTCGCCGCGTTCGCCGAGGGGGCGGCCGCGTTTGGCCAACCGCTCGGCGACCAGTTTGCCGGCCTCGGCGGGGATTTTATAATCGGCCAGGCGAGTGCCCACGCCCAGGGAGCGGAAGAAATCCTCGGTCTTTTCAATGGCTGCATTGATCAGGGCGTTCTCGTCGCCGTCGGCAAGTCCCCACACGCGCCGGGCGTATTGCAGCAGTTTTTGTTTTTTCCGCTCTTGAAAATGCCGGATCGTGCCTGGATAAATCAAGGCCAGGGTTTGGGCGTGATCCAGGCCGTATAGGACGGTGATTTCATGGCCGATCATGTGTGTGGACCAATCTTGGGGCACTCCGCAGCCGATCAGCCCGCTCAGTGCGTTGGTCGCGCACCACATGATGTTCGAGCGTGCGCTGTAGCTTTTGGGATTGGCCATTGCCTTGGGGCCTTCTTCCAGGAGCGTGAGCAAGATCGCCTCGGCCTGGCGGTCTTGCAGGGGCGAGCCTGCGTCGAAGGTCATGTACTGCTCCATTACGTGGACAAAGGCGTCCACGATGCCGTTAACCGTTTGCCGCGGCG
The DNA here is from genome assembly GCA_050013075.1 of Thermoguttaceae bacterium. Taxonomy (GTDB): domain Bacteria; phylum Planctomycetota; class Planctomycetia; order Pirellulales; family Thermoguttaceae; genus JBEKIK01. Next base: position 12,936 of record JBEKFZ010000023.1, read on the forward strand.
GCAAGGAAAAGGTCGTGGCCGGATCGAGTATGGAAAATTTGGGAAACAGTTGCGGGCTGGAAAAGGCCAGTTTTTCCCGGGTCGAATCGCGGCTTATGACCGCGAAGCAATTCGCTTCCGAACCGGTGGCCGGCAGCGTTATCACGCAACCAAGAGGCAAAACCTCGGCCGGGACACGGCGCGGATCTTTCATGAAGTCCCAAGGATCGTCGCCGCTGTAACAAGATGCGACGGCGATGAACTTGACGGCGTCGAGCGACGAACCTCCGCCCACGGCCAAAAGAAAGTCGGCGCCCTCGCTGCGGATCGAATCGACGCACTTCATGCACGTTTCGTAGCGCGGGTTGGGCTCGATGCCGGCGAACTCGATCATCGGCCGGCCGGCCATGGCCTTTGCGACCTGGTCGTACACGCCGTTTTGCTTGATCGATCCTCCGCCATAGACCATCATTACTTTGGACGCGGCCGGAATCAGATTCGGCAATTCCTTGATGGTCCCTTTGCCAAAGACTATTTTGACCGGGTTGAAATAAGTGAAATTAAGCATCGATTAATTTCCTGGAGATCATTCTTTTAAAGTTGCTTTACCCAATTGCTCCTCCCGGCACGAGTGCCGGGGCTAAAACATAGCGGTGGGCAATAAATTGCCCACCCCTAATTCATTTACCACGCACCGTGGTGGGCAATAAGCGGTGGGCAATAAATTGCCCACCCCGTATACAAATATTATATATTTTACTCTGTTAACTTATTTCCATTCTCCTGCCAGCCGGCGGTGAGCACATCGGCAATGTGCATGGTGCGGATGTGTTTCGTGGCCGGGTTGCGCCGCAAGATTCCGCCGATGTGCATGAGGCAACTGACGTCGTTGGAAACGACCACGTCCGCGCCGCTTTTGACGATATTTTCCACCTTGGTATGGCCCATGGCCAGCGAAGTGCCGGGCATCTTCACGCTGAACGTGCCGCCGAATCCGCAACATTCCTCGATGTTGGGCAACTCGCAATAGGTCAAGCCGCGGACGCTGCTTAGGAGTTTCAGGGGCTGCTCCGCCGCGCCCAGTTCGCGCCGGCTGTGACAGCCGATGTGCAACGCGGCTTTGTGTGGAAAGGTCGCGCCGGTATCGGTCACACCCAGGATATCGACGAGGAATTCAGTCAGTTCGAATACCCGGCGTCCGGCATCGACCACTTCCGCTCTGGGATCGACATGCCCGAAAAACACCCGGCACATGGCCGTGCACGATCCGGACGGGCACACGATCCACTGTTGCCCTTCCATTGCCTTGCAGAAATGACGGATCACGCGACGGGCTTCTTCCCAGTAGCCGGAGTTGAAGGCCGGTTGTCCGCAGCAGGTTTGGCGGTCGGGGAAGACCACCGGCACGCCATACTTCTCCAGCAAAGCCGCCGTGGAACGGCCGATAGAGGGAAAAAACTGGTCGATGTAGCAGGGAATAAACAATGCCACCGGTTGTCCGGACTGGTACGGAGGCTGGTCCTGCCGGGGCGCCGGGGGATTTATTGATTGAATCATGGGGGAAACCTCCCTAATGTTTATACAGTTTATCCGGTCGTTTGGCCAGGGGTGCGAAAAGGCGATTCCCCTGGCCAAGTGTGTAAAAAGTGCTTAAAATAATGGGATGTTTGTGGAGTTCCGCGTTCATATTTATTGAGAGTTCAGAAAAGAATGTTGTAAGAAAAGTCAGAGCCGGGGCGTATCGCCCCGGTAATTACGGGCCGACACGGCCCGGCTCTGAGGATAAGACGCGACATCCATCTATATTGTGCAAGAAGGCGGAGGTGGAAGCATGTTCACGGGTTTGATGTTGATTGCCTGGTCCTTGGCGGGCGAGCCGTTACCGTCGGCAAGCGACGACTTAAAACAGGAGGTCCGCCGCCTGGTGCATGAACTCGATTCCGACGAGCTTGCCCAACGCAACGCCGCCGAGGAGACACTGATCGGCAAAGGCCCGGCCGCGCTCGATCTGCTGCCGGCGCCGACCGATCGCACGTCGGCCGAGGTCCGGGAGCGTCTGGCCCGGGTCCGGCAAAAGCTGCAACAAGCAGCGGTCGAATCGTCTGTAAAGCCATCGCTTATTATGCTTGACGCCGAGTCCATGCCGCTTTCCAAGGTGCTCTCCGCGCTGGAGGAGCAGTCGGGCAACAAGATCGTGGATTACCGCGAGCGGTTCGGGCAACCGGCGTCCGATCCCGCGCTAAAAGTTCATTTCGATAAAACGCCGTTCTGGCAGGCGCTGGATCAAGTCCTGGACCAGGCCAATTTGACGGTGTATCCATACGCCGACGAGCCGGGATTGAACATTGTGGGCCGGGCATTGGGGCAAACGCTCCGCGTGCAAAACGCGGTGTATGCCGGGCCGTTTAGGTTCGAGCCGACGCGCCTGGACGCCCAGCGCGACTTGAGCAATTCCAAGGCTTCGGTGTTGCGCCTGACGATCGAGGTCGCCTGGGAGCCGCGCTTAAAACCCATCAGCCTTGCGCAGCGCCTGACCGACGTGCAGGCGATCGATGATCGCTCCGGGCGGTTGAAAGTGGAATCCGAAGAGGCGGAAATTGAAGTCCCAGTGGAGGGTCTGAAATCGGCGGTCGAATTGACGCTGCCCTTTGCGCTGCCGCCGCGCGAGGCCAAGGCAATCGCCCGGGTAAAGGGCAAAATAACCGCTTCGATCCCCGGGCGCATCGAGGAGTTCCGCTTCGACGATCTACTGAAGGCCAAAAACGTGGAAAAACGTTTGGCCGGCGTGACCGTCACCCTGGAGCAAGTCCGCCGGAACAATGAGGCCTGGGAGGTTTTCGTCCGCGCCCGCTTCGATGAACCTGGCGACGCCCTGGCCTCGCACCGCGGCTGGATCTTCCGCAACGAAGCCTATCTGGAAGGCGCGGACGGCAAGCCTATCGCTTATGATACCATGGAAACCACCCTGCAAACCAAAAACGAAGTCGGGGTTTCCTATATTTTCGTCCTTGACAAACCGCCCGCCAATATGAAGTTTGTATACAAGACCCCGGGTGCGATTATAGGCGCGGGGGTGGAATACGAACTCCGCGATTTAAAATTGCCCTAATGTCAAATAGTAAGAAATCTCCAAAAAAACACGTTCCGCGGAAGCAGCAGGCAACATCAGTCCGGGCGGCGCTGCCGCTTGGCGCATTGGCCGGAGCGGCGGCGATCGCGGTCATTGCTTTTCTGGTTTACTTCCCCTCCATAAACGGCGGGTTCGTCCTGGACGACAACCATCTTTTAACAGATGCTCTTTTCGTCAAGACTTCCGAGGGTCTGTATAATTTTTGGTGCACAAGCGCTCCGGTGGACTATTGGCCGATGACTAATACCACGTTTTGGCTCGAGTGGCGGCTGTGGGGGATGCACTCGACCGGATACCACGTCACCAATTTGATCTTGCACATTGTGGAATCGTGGCTGATTTGGGTCATCTTGCGGAAGTTATGTATTCCTGGGGCTTTTTGGGCGGCGATAATATTCGCCGTGCATCCGGTGAACGTGGAGGCAACGGCCTGGATTGCTCAGCGGAAAGACGTGACGGCGATGCTATTTTTGCTGCTGTCGATTTTGTGGTATTTTAAGGCCGGCAGGCCCGCGTTAAACCTGGGCATGGCGCCGGCGCGTTCCCACGAAGGACCGTGGGAACGAGTAGGTAATGACTCTCCACTCTCCACTGGCCACTCTCCACTTTGGTATTGGCTTAGTCTGGCGGCGTTCGTATTGGCGATGTTGGGGAAGGGATCGGTGGCGATATTGCCGGTGTTGCTTTTGTGGATTGTCTGGTGGTTGCGGCCCGCGGGAATGGTCCCGATTTTCGGCTGGACGAAAATGGGGCTGTCCCCTTATACTCGCCGGGATATTGCGAGTATTGCGCCTTTTTTCCTGGTTGCCGCGGCGCTGGTTTGGACAAATGTTTGGTTCCAAACGCACGGTTCGGGCGAAATAATTCGAGGCTGCGGTTTCGTGGAGCGAGTGCTGGGGGCCGGCGGAGCGGTGTGGTTTTACCTTTACAAGGCGTTTTTTCCGATCAATTTGAGCTTTGTATATCCGCAATGGCAGATCGAGGCGGGCGATCTGTGGTGGTGGGTGTCGCTTGTGGGGGCGTTGGCCGTTACGGCCGTGCTGTGGCGGTATAGAAAAACCTGGGCCCGACCGCTTTTGTTCGCCTGGGGATTTTTCGGCGTGGCCCTTCTGCCGGTGCTGGGTTTTACCGACGTGGGTTTCATGAAATACTCGCTGGTGGCCGACCGTTATCAGCACATTGCCATTATTGGCGTAATTGCGTTGGTTTCGGCTGGTTTGGGCACATGGCAAGAGCGGGTCCGGGGCCGGGCGCGCCGGGCGGCGATCGCTTTTGCCGTGGTTGCGTTGGGAGCGCTTGCGTTTCTGACGTTTCGGCAAAGCGGACTTTACCGTGATGCAAAAACTTTATATCCGGCCACGCTTTTGAAAAATCCAGACTGCTGGCTGGTCCGCAACAACCTGGGCGGCGCATTGTTCCAAGAAGGCCGAGTGGATGAGGCGATGCGACAGTTTAAAGAGGCCATACGGTTAAGTCCCGACTATGCTGACGCTCACAGCAACCTGGCCGTCGGACTGCTCCAATCAGGTCAGTACGAAGAAGCGATAAAACACTGCGAGGAAGCCCTGCGTCTGAAAAAAAATAAATATCCCGAGGCCCATCACAACCTGGGGATCGCACTGGTCAATGTAGGGCGGCTGCCCGAGGCGATCGAACATTTCCAACGGGCCTTGGAGCTTTCGCCTTTCTACCCTGATGCCGAAAACAGCCTGGGCAGCGCACTGCTGAGAACGGGCCGGCTCGATGAGGCCAAGGAACATCTTGAAAAAGCCTTGCTCTTACAACCTAACACTGCCGACGCCCACCTCAACCTGGGCGCTGTTTATCAAGCAAGGGGCAGATATCCGGAGGCGATCGACCACTACATGCGGGCCTTGGCGTTGAATCCAAAGGATTATACTTATCACTACGCGTTGGGTAATGTTCTGGTCGAAACAGGGCGGCCCGAGGAGGCGATCGGGCGTTACCGGGAGGTTTTGCGGCTAAAACCCGGCTTCACGGAGGGCTATTTCAAGTTGGCATTGGCCTATGCCAATATACACCAATCCGTCCAGGCAGAGTCCGCGGCCCGGAAGGCTTTGGAACTTGCCCGATCCCAGGGACAGACGGCGCTGGCCAAGACGATTGAAGATTGGTTGAAATCGTATCAGAACGCGGTAAATAGGGGCGAGGGGCGAAAGCATTGATGAAGAATGTCCAAGGGCAAGAAATCATCCGATAAACACGTTCCCCGGACTTGGTTGCGGCCTTCCGTCCCGGCGGCGGCGCGGCTGGGCGCGATGGCCGGAGCGGCGCTGATCGTGGCGGCCATCTGCATCGCCTACTTCCCCGCCTTCAGCAGCGGGTTTATCCTGGACGACGACAAACTTTTAACGTTAAACGAGCAGATTCGGGCCTCGGACGGCCTGTACCAATTCTGGCTTACCACTAAAGCCTACGATTATTGGCCGGTGACGAACAGCACACTATGGATGGAGTGGCGGCTGTGGGAAATGAATCCGGCCGGGTGTCATGTCACCAACCTTGTGCTGCATGCAGCCACATCGCTTTTGATTTGGCTGATATTGCGGAAGTTATCCATCCCCGGCGCATTTTTGGCGGCCTTGATCTTCGCCGTGCACCCGGTGAACGTCGAGTCGGCGGCCTGGATCGCCCAGCGCAAGGACGATCTGGCGATCGTGTTTTTTCTGTTGTCGATGTTGTGGTACCTGAAGGCCGACATGCCCCGGGCAAGCGCGGATGCGGCCCCCGCGCGTTCCCACGGAGGACCGTGGGAACGAGAAAAAAATCACTCTCCACTCACCACTCAGCACTCTTCACTTTGGTATTGGCTCAGTCTTCTGGCGTTCGCGCTGGGGATGCTTAGCAAAGGCTCGATAGTGATTTTGCCGCTGTTGTTATTGGGGATTGTCTGGTGGCTGCGCCCTTTAACAAAATGGGACCTGGCGCGGACTGCGCCGTTTTTCCTGATTGCCGCGGCTTTGGCGGCAGTGAACGTATGGTTCCAAACGCATATGGGCGGATCGATCCGGACCGCTAGTTTATCGGTGCGTATATTGGAAGCGGGGGCGGTCGTCTGGTTTTATTTGTACAAGGCGGTCCTGCCGTTCAATCTTGTTTTCATCTATCCCTTGTGGCGCATCGATCCCGGCGATTTCCGCTGGTGGCTGCCGCTGGCGGCGACATTGACCGTTACGGCAGTATTGTGGCTGTATAGAAAAGGCTGGAGCCGGCCGATCCTGTTCGTTTGGGGATTTTTCTGCGTGGCGCTTCTGCCGGTAATGGGTTTTACCGACGTGGGATTCATGAAGCACTCCTTGGTAGCCGACCATTATCAGCACATTGCCGTCATTGGGGTGATCGCCCTGGCCGCGGCGGGTTGGAGTGTTTGGCACGGGCGTTTGCGGGGCGCGTTCGCGCGGAGCGCCTACGCGGCGGCGGTAATCGCGGTTCTCGCGATTCTGCTTCTGAGTAGGCTGCAAAACGGGTTGTATTGCGACGCCGCCGAGCTGTATCGGCTGACTCTGGAGAAAAATCCCGGCTGCTGGCTGATCCACAACAACCTGGGCGTCCTTCTGGCCGATGAGGGTCGCAAACAGGATGCTATGGCACAGTACAAGGAGACCCTCCGGCTTAATCCGGACTACGCCGATGCCCACAACAACCTGGGCAATGCCTTGGGGGCCTTGGGCCAATGGCAGGACGCGCTTGGATTTTACCACAAAGCCCTCGAGCTCGTGCCGGAGAATCCCGCTACCATGAATAACCTCGGTTACGCGCTAGACAGTCTGGGCCGGTATACGGAGGCGATCGAACAATATCAAAAGGCCCTCAAACTGGCGCCGAATTCGGCCGGAATCCGCGACAATATGGCGCTTGCACTGGTCCATATGGACCGGCTTCCGGAAGCCTTTGAACAATACCGGGCGACCATCAGCCTGGAGCCGAAGTCTCCTCAGTTCCACGCGCACTTTGGTTTCGCCTTGGCCAAAGCCGGCCGGTTGCCCGAGGCGATCGACGAGTGCCGGGAAGCCCTGCGACTGGCTCCTGCTTATCCTGACGCCCACTTTCCCTTGGGCACCGCACTGGCTTTGGCGGGTCAGCATCAAGAGGCGATCGAACATTACAAGTGGTTCCTGCGGTACAAACCGGACGACGCCCAAGTTTATTACCAATTGTCGTTCTCTTATGCCTGGATGCGGCAGTTTTCCGAGGCCGCGGCCGCGGCCCGGAGGGCATTGGATATTGCCCGATCTCAAGGGCAGACTGCGCTGGCCAGGCAGGCCGAAGATTTGTTGAATTCCATTCACGCCGGGTCGCCGGAGCTGAACAGCGGGCCGCCTTCCTCAAGATAGGCAAGGATCTTTTGGAGCGTAGGCTTCAAGCGCTTTGAGCAACTCGTTTCGATTGATGGGCTTGGTAAGATAGCCGTCGCAGCCGGTGCTGATGCATTTTTTGTAATCACCCAGCATGGCTTGGGCGGTCAGGGCAACGATTGGTTTTGTATAACCGGCGTTGCGCAGACTTCCGGTCGCTTGGTATCCATCCATGATCGGCATTTGCATATCCATCAAAACGACGTCGAAGTGGCGGTTGTTCCGTTGGGCTTCCAGGGCAAGGTTCACGGCTTCTTGACCATTTTCCGCCACGGTCACATCGGCCCCCGCCTTGCGGAGAATGAAGGCTATTAATCGTTGATTGTCTGGTCCGTCTTCCGCCAGGAGAACGCGGCAGTTTAACTTAATCTCTTGGCTTAAGGCTTGTGAACCGTCCAGGGCGGCTTGGCAGGGACGGTCAACGAGTTTTATTCCGTCCAGCGGACCGGTGTCGATGGTGACTGAGAACTTGCTGCCTTTCCCGACAGCGCTGTGCACCGTGATATCACCGCCCAACATTACGGCAAGCCGCCGGCTGATGGCCAGACCCAGGCCGGTGCCGCCAAATCGGCGGCATGTCGAGGTATCGGCTTGGGAAAAGGGCTGGAAAAGCAGGTCGATTTGCTGCTCCGACATGCCGATGCCCGTGTCGATAATGTCGAAGTTTAACTTGGGTTGATTATCCGCGCCGGCAACGCGGCGCAGGACAATCCGCACGCCGCCGATTTCGGTGAACTTGATGGCGTTGCCGATGAGGTTAACCAGTATTTGCCGCAGGCTAAGGGGGTCGGTGAGAATGTTTTCGGGAACGTCGCCTTCATAATCCAGCGACAGCGAAAGCCCCTTTGCGTCGGCGCATACCTTCATGGTGGAGAGCACGTCGGAGACGATCTGGCCCGGCGAGCATATCACGGGCATGATTTCGAACTTACCGGTTTCGATCTTGGATAGATCGAGGATATCGTTGATAATAGCTAGGAGATATTCCCCATTGCGTTTGATGATGCAGGCCGCTTCGTTGGCCTCTTGCCTCGTGGTATCGCCCAAAAGGATATCCGAGAATCCGAGGATCGCCGTCATTGGAGTGCGGATCTCATGGCTTATATTGGCGAGGAAGGCGCTTTTTGCCCGATTGGCGGCATCGGCCGCTTCTTTGGCTTTAGCCAATTGGCTTTCCGCGCGTTTGCGCATCATGGCTTCGGTAAAGGCGGTGGCCAGCGACTCGATTGTTTTTTGATCGGCGGCGTCATAGCCCGATTCCTTATTGATCAAAGCGATCATCCCGATCGTTCTTCCGCCCTCCTGCAAGGGAAGGCCCAGAAACGCTTTGGGCGCCGGCTGGTTTTCGAGTATGCCCATGGCGTCCGGCAGCCCGGATGAATCGTTTTTTATTACCGATTTGCCATCCTTGATCACGTTTGCCCAAATGCCTCGGATTTCCATATTCCGCGTGGCCGTCATGGCGGCGGCATTTGTGACGTGGCACGAATTACAGCCGGCGTCGCTGACGGCTAAAGAGTCGAAACACCCGGCCTTGTTTATCTCGCCGATGAAGCCGAATTTGCTTTTGGTCAATTTTTGAGCCTCCAAGAGGCATAATTGGGCCAATTCTTTTTCATCTTGGCAAGTCAATGACTTTTCGAATACGCGGTTGATTGCCAGCAGCATATCGTTGTGGCGGAGGCGTTCCTCGGTGAGTTTTCTGTTGAAAAACTCGGGCAGGTTGCTTTCCAGCAGGCGCGAGGCCGTGTCGTGGCGGTGCTTGACATACTGTTCAACCCGATCGGCGATGGATTCGGGCGGGGCCATGATGAACCGGCACGTGTGGTCTCCGGCGGCGCGGCAGAGAATTTCCACGGTAACCAAAGAAAGGCCGAAGCTGGCCTCGCACCACCCCGACGAATAGCCCGCGTTCATCATGCACACCGGCGTATCGGATGTTTGCTTGTGGCGCAGCCAGGCGTCGGCTTCGAAGGAATACGGATGGTCATAGATCAAATAATAGTTTTTGTCGGCGGATGGATTTGACTCGGGCAGGATATCGACGAAGGCCCAGCCGCTGTGGGCGAAATGGATCGGACCCGCGGAAAGCTTAGCCACCGGATCTTCAAGATGCATTTTGGCGTGGAAACATTCGGCGTCGGACTTGCCGATGGCATGTGCGAAATCGAAGAGCATGTTCCGGGCGAACTCGTTGGCCTCGGGCTCCCGCCCCGCTCCGAAAAGCCGTTTTATCAAGGCAAAGAACTCGATCGACAGCGCCGCTCCCCGAACCAAGATGTAGCGTTCGTCGCCGATTTCGATCGTGCCCTGCTCGGGCTTGAATATGCGCGAGGAAAAGAAGCTCGACACGATCGGTTCCATCTGTGCGAAGATGGGCTCGATGTTTTGGGGAACCTTCACGGTCTTTAGGGGCATGATTTGTTTCTACCTGCCGGATCAACATGCCCCTCGGAATCCGAGAACCTCGGCCAATCAAAAAGATTGTTTCGTCCCCGCCCCAGAAAACAATCTCATATAATATAGCTTGGCGTGTATATCTCGATTGGATCGAAGACCTGTTTTCAGGTTGAAGAAAAGGCTCGAAACGCGGCTAGTGCCGCCCGGACGCCGCTAAGATCAGAGTTCTTGTTAAATCCGCGATGACACGATTGGGGGTTGGGCGGGGGGGTGGAGCCTATCAAAGACCTCGTTCCGAGCTAAAAGCATGTAACAAAAAGTGGACCCGGGTCTAGGTAGTTCTTCTTCACAACCGGGGTTATCTGTATTATCCTTTTATCGATGAGCATCATTACCTTGACTACCGATTTCGGCGCCGGCAGCCCGTATGTGGCGGCCATGAAAGGGGTGATCCTTTCGATCAATCCTGCCGTAACGATCGTGGACATCACGCACGAGATTCCTGCCCAAAACGTGCGGCAAGCAGCCTTGGCGCTGGAAGACGCGACCGAGTATTTTCCACCCGAGACAATACACGCGGTGGTGGTTGATCCCGGGGTTGGAACCCTGCGGGCGATCGTCTACGCCCGGATCGGATTACAACAATATCTTGCTCCGGATAACGGGCTGCTAAGCCGGCTGGTTGCACGTACCCCGCCCACCAAAATCTTTCGCATTACGGAATCTCAATTTTGGCTGGAAAAGGTCTCGTCCACATTCCACGGGCGGGATATATTGGCGCCGGTGGCCGCGCGTCTGAGTTTGGGTTTGCCGCCCGAGCAGTTGGGGCCGTCGCTGGAAAAAATTATTGTCTTGGACTGGCCCCGGGTGCGGATCAGTCCCGAGCGGATCGACGGAGCGGTGTTGGAGGTAGATTCTTTCGGCAACATCATAACCAACATCACCTCCGAGATGCTCGCCGGCCGGCCTACCGACAAACGGGCCTGCATTGCCTGCAATATTTACGAAACCTGGGGCGTATACCACACCTATGCCGAGCAACCGCAAGGAACTCTTTGCGCAGTAATTGGATCCAACGGCCGTCTGGAACTGGCCATCGTGGGCGACAATGCCGCCGCCCGGCTGGGGCTGAATGTGGGAATGCCGGTGGTTATCGCCTGGGAATAGGCGAAAAGCTAAAATGGCAAAGCTGAGTAAAATTTAACGCGCCTTGTTGTAGGGAATTTATTCATTACAACCTTTCCATAAAGACTAATTCCTAGGCAAACTTTTCTAAAAATGCCGATAAAAACAGTGAGGTGAGCTTTTCGGGCCGCTGGGGAACTAGTCTTTTTTGTTCCCTAACGGAGATGCCTGACAAGTTTCTTTTACATACCCACTGTTACAGGAGAGGGGAAATGAAACGCTGCACTAAGATCATTTTGGCAGGCATGTTCGCCTTTTTAGTGTCCGCCGGCATAACCGCGGCACAAGTCGGAACGGATGGAAATCTGGCATATACTTTTTCGACCTGTCAAGCGGACAATCCAGCCGCGAATAATCCCGAAACATTTGTCATTCGCAACCGGCTCGATTCCGGCTGGATCTGGACCGCCTCGGCCGACGCGATGATAATGTCCCGCAGCGGAGGCAAGACGTCCAGTTTATTGTTAAACGCCGGGACCGGCGGGGAAATATTTAACTCGAATGGATTCAATTTTCCCTGGGCCGCCGGTCCGCGGGTGAGTATCGTCCACGAAGACATCTGTTGCTGTTGCGACCTGGAGGCGAGCTACTTCGGCATAGACGGCTGGTCGGCCGTGAAGAGCATCACCGTTCCCGCTGAAGGGGCGAATTTCATGGTATATAATGCAACGGCCTTTACTTTGGATCCAGGCGACAAGGTTAATTACTATTATATTTCCCGGCTGCACAGCGTGGAGATAAACCTGCGGCATCCTATCTGGGAAAGGCTCTACGTGCTGATGGGTTTCCGTAACGTGGAATTGCACGAAGAGCTTCACGCCACGGTGAACGATATGCTGTATTTGAATGATGACAATGTGGACAATCATCTATACGGCGGCCAGATCGGCATGAATGTCGCATTTGTCAACACTTGCCGTTGCAGCATCGAGGGCGTGATAAAAGCAGGAGTGTACGGCAATAATGCCGATGTCACGATGCAAATTCGCGACCGTATTCGCCGAGGCGACGCAACCAATCATACCGCCGCGCAGGGCGAAATCGGCCTGATGGGCATATTCCAGGTGACGGAGCGCCTCTCGGCACGCCTCGGTTATCAAGCCATGTGGCTCGACGGCATAGCCCTAGCCGGCGATCAGGTTGAAAACCTCAAGTACGCCGATCCGAAACCGTATATGGGCGGCACGCTCTTTTATCACGGCGCCACGGCCGGGTTTGAATTCACCTTCTAACCTATCGCACACCACGGAAACACGGAGATCGCGGAGTACGAACAAGAATAAGTATTTTACTATCCTGAGTTTTACTTAACGAAACTGTCTATTGCCCCGAAGGGGCTTAGTCGTGTAGCTAGGGACGTGAGTCCCTGGTAGAGTTTAAACGGCAGATCAAGCCCTGAAATGGCGGCATTGATGGACGTTTTCCACTTCAATGTCGCCCTTTCAGGGCTTCTGATTTTGCGTATCCTATTTTCCGGCGGCTAACGCCGCCGGCTACACAACTAAGCCCCTCCGGGGCAAAATATCAAGATACATTATCCAAAATTCAAGTTAATAATGCCTTTTTTTGTCCTTTAATTGTTGAATTAACAAAAGTAATTTATTATTCTTTCTAAATTGTTTCCTCCGTGTACTCCGTGCCTCCGTGGTGGATATGCCTGTTCCCGACACTGAAGATCTAAAAACCTGGGATCGCACACTCGTCTGGCATGCCTTTACGCAGATGGCCGAGTACGAGCCGTTGATTCTGGAGCGGGCGCAAGGCTGCCTGCTCTGGGACATCGACGGCCGGGAGTATATCGACGGTGTGAGCAGCTTGTGGTGCAATATCCACGGGCATGGGCATCCGCGAATCGACGCGGCCGTCCGCGAGCAGCTCGATCGCGTGGCGCACGTTACCTCGCTGGGCAGCTCGAATCCCACGACCATCAGATTGGCAAAGCGGCTGGTCGATCTTGCACCCCCGGGTCTTAAGCACGTTTTCTTTTCCGACGACGGGGCCACGGCCGTTGAAGTCGCCATAAAAATGGCCCTGCAATACTGGCGGCAACGAAAAGATCCCCGACCGGATAAAACCTGCTACCTGGCCTTGGGCGACGCCTATCACGGCGATACCCTGGGCGGCGTGAGCGTGGGCGGGGTGGAGCGGTTCCATGCTATGTTCCGGCCGCTGCTGTTTGAAACGCTTCGCGTGCCCGCGCCCGATACGTATCGAACGCCCGAAGGCGTCGGACCGGACGAATTGTGCAAATATCACCTGGAAAAATTGGAGCGGGTGTTGACTGAGCAGCACCGGCGCATCGCCGCGATGGTGATCGAGCCTCTAGTGCAAGCGGCGGCGGGCATGATCGTGCATCCCAGTGGATATCTGCGCGGACTCAGGGAACTGACGCAAAAATACGACGTGCTCCTGATTGCCGACGAGGTGGCCGTGGGCTTTGGGCGAACGGGAAAAATGTTCGCCTGCGAGCACGAGGCCGTAACGCCCGATTTCCTCTGCCTGGCAAAGGGCATTACCGGCGGATATCTGCCCTTGGCCGCCACCATTGCGACCGAGGAAATTTATCAGGCATTCTTGGGCACGTACGCCGAGAGCAAGACATTTTTCCACGGCCATACCTACGGCGGCAATCCCCTAGGCGCGGCCGCGGCCTTGGCCTGCCTGGATATTTTCGAGGAGGAAAAAACCCTAAAGCGACTGCAACCGAAAATCGCCCGATTGGCCGAACATCTTGCCCGCTTGGGTCAACTGCCGCACGTGGGCCACGTCCGCCAATGCGGCCTGATCGGGGCGCTCGAGTTGGTCCGCGACAAAGCGACCAAAGCGCCTTATCCCTGGGAAGAAAAGCGCGGCCTGAAGGTCTGCGATTACGCCCGAACCGAAGGCGTGCTCCTACGCCCGCTGGGCAATGTAATCGTAATCATGCCCCCGCTTTCGATCACGCTTGCGCAGTTGGATAAGATCCTCGGGGTGGTGGAACAGGGAATCGCGGAAGTGATTGGGGATTAAAGGAATATAAAAATCATAATAAAGCGTCGTGATCGCGCGCGCCATGAAGTACCCGGGCAATTTTGATACCATTTTTAATAGGGCGAAAATAAATAACATAATTACTAACGGAAAAACTACGATATCGACCTGTGGCGAATTCGGCGCGTAGTTGTCCCATTTGCAGTTGGGTTGCCAGAATTTCGCATGTCTGATGGATGGAATGTAAAAAGTTATCAGCCCGTTCCAGGCTTCCACTTTGCTGCGCTATATAGAGACCGATCTCCACAAGATCCCGTTTTGCTTCAGAAGAGATAATCAGACGAACCATCGGTTAGCCTGATCCTATGACGATTTCAATTGGGTCCGAACCGAGGATTTAATTTCTTCAATATCCAAAGGTATGCCTTCTCCATGTTCGAGTTGTTCGATACCCATATTCACATCGCGGATCAGTTGTTCGCGTCTTTTCAGTAATTCGACTGCCCGATCCAAGATCTCGCCACGGTCGTGATAGAGACCGGCCGCAATGGCGTTTTGAATATATTGTTCGTTTTCCGGCGAAAGATTGGTTGCCATGCTTGACTTCCTCCAATTACCCTCAAATTAAAGATACCAAATAGAATCGCATGATTCAACATATTGCATTATACCCCCCTTGCCCCCACTACAGCACTGATTTTAAGAAATTTGGCGGAAATTGATTGACATTTGCGGGGGGGGGGGGGGTAAATTAGGCAACATTGCTTTTTCTTTGTGGCAATGTTTATAGAGGCAGCGCGAGCACGCGGATAGCCGGTTTACTGAATCGTGTCAGTACGATTCGGCGTGCATTCTATGGTCGGCTCATTTGTGATGGGCTGATTTTCCAAGGTTTTTGTTTGCGAAGATTTTCTGTATTTGCTTATTTCATTCTAGGGCGACAAATCGTCCGTAATTTCAAGGGAGGTGTGTGATGAGAAGTTTCATTGCTGGTTTGGTGGGCCTGATGCTGATTTTGTGGCTGTGTGCCGCAAACGTGGGGCAGGTGTCGGCGGCGCCAGGAGACCTGTTGTACACTTATCCAAATCCCGAGCCGCACTCCAACGATTATTTCGGCTGCAAGGTAGCAGGCGTCGGCAACAACCCGCTAATCGGCGCCTACGGGAGCGACCAAGCGGGGATCGATGCCGGGGCCGCGTACCTACTAAACAGGAACGACGGGACCGTTCTCAACAAATGGTACGGCGCAGCCGCCGGCGACGGGTTTGGGTATTCCGTCGCGGCCAGAGGCAACGACGTTCTCGTTGGGGCTCCCTACGCAAACGGCACCGCTGGAGGCGCTTATATTTATGACGGTTCAACCTGCCAAAGCAAATTTCCCATTGTGAACCCAACTCCAAATCCAAACGAGATGTTTGGCAGTTGTGTCGCTGCGATGGGCAACAACATCCTCGTCGGTGCTCAGTGGGACAATTCCAGGGGGGCGGCGCTGGAAGGCGCGGTCTACCTTTACGATGGGACAAGTGGGGCTTGGCTGCACACCTTTCAGCCGCCCGTCATCGGCGCGCGCCAGTACTTCGGCCAGTCCGTCAGCGCGGTAGGCAGCAACAAAGTCCTCATCGGCGCACAATGTGACAACACGCACGGCTACGACAGCGGCGCCGCGTACTTGTATACCTTTGATGAATACACTTCCACTTGGAACGATGCGAATCCTAAGACGATCTATGAACCGATGCCCCACGTTGACGGTTATTTCGGCCGGTCAGTCACAGCATTGGGTAACGACCTTCTTATCTCCAGTTATGCGCACACGTACTTGTTCGACGGCAACACCGGGGCCCTAGAAAACACGTTTTCGCCGAACGGCGAGGTCACGACCGTCGGTGGCAACGTGTTGATCACTCCCACCGGTGGCAGCGGACCGCAGTTGTACAGCGGCATCGCACCGTACCAACTCTTGTGGTCGGGCCCTGGCTCCGGCGACGCGGGAGCTGCGCTGGGCTCTGACATCCTGGTCGGTAGCCCGTCCTATGAGGGCGGGATCGGTATCGCGTATTTGTACGAAGGAGTCCCCGAACCCTCCACCCTCGTCCTCCTTGGCGCAGGCGCCATAAGCCTGCTTGCCTACGTTTGGGGGCGGAGAAAGGTGGCGGCGTAGAGCGTCAAAGATAATCGAACGGCAAGACGAATGGGCCGTCCGCGCGGGCGGCCCGTTTTGCTTGGGTATCGTATAAATGGTGTTTTCTACCGGATTGATTTAATCAAGCCGGCGTAATATACTATTAAAGTGAATTGCCAATCGTTTTTGTTTACTCCCAAAGCAGAGAGGCGTTTCTGACGAGGTTTGGATTATGCAAGACCAAATTATGGTGCAAATACCTGGTGAGATCAAGATCGCCTTGGACGAGGCAGTTCGCAGCGAGGGCGTTTCGTCCAATGAATTGGTCGGGCGAGCAATAAAGCAATATCTATTTCTGCGCCGCTTCCGCGTGCTTAGCGATCGCATGGCGGCCAAGGCCCAATCGCAAGGAATTATATCGGAACAGGATGTTTTTGATCGAGTATCATGAAGATCGTCCTCGATACGAATGTTTTGATCTCGGCCCTTATCACGCGCGGAGTATGCCGCGATCTATTGGAGCACTGCGTGCAAAGGCATCAGATCATCATCTCCGATTTTATTCTGAATGAAGTACGCGAAAATTTACAAAACAAGTTTCATTTCGATGCCCAAGAGATTGACGAGGCCGTTGCTTTGTTTTCCGCCGAGATGCAAACTGTTTCTCCGGCATTGATAGAGAAACATATTTGTAGAGATCCGCAAGATGACATGATTTTGGGCACAGCCATTACCGGAAACGCCGAATGCATTATCACCGGCGATGAGGATTTACTGGTTTTAGGGCAGTATGGTCAGGTGCGAATTCTTAGCCCGGCCAAGTTTGCGGATTTTGAGGCACGTCGAAAATAGGTCCAAAAGCACCCGGCATGAGTGCTGGGGCTAAACAAAAACTGTCCACGGTCCACCGCCCACTAATTCCCAATTTCTAATCTCTAATTCCCAGCAGTTCATCGACTGCTTTGCCGATATCGGGTTTTGCCATCAGGGTTTCACCCACCAGCACGGCGTGCAGGCCGGCCGCTTGGAGTTGCTCCACGTCGCGGCGGGTGCGGATTCCGCTTTCGCCCACCACGATGCGTCCGGCGGGCACTTGCTTTCTGAGGCGGATGCAATGGCCCAGGTCGGCGTGAAAGGTCCGCAGGTCGCGATTGTTGATGCCCACCAGTTGCGCGCCGGCGTCGAGCACGCGGCGGAGATTTTCCGGCTGGTAAATTTCCACCAAGGGCGTCATGCCCAGCTCCACGATTGCGTCGTGTAATTCGTGCAGGGTGTAATCGTTGAGACATTCGGCGATCAAGAGCACGGCATCCGCGCCTGCCGCCCGGGATTGCCACACCTGGTACCGGTCGATAATAAAATCCTTGCGCAACACGGGCAGATCGACGGCGGCGCGAACTTGTTTAAGATCATCCAGGCTGCCTTGAAAATACGGCCCGTCGGTAAGCACGCTGATGCACGATGCCCCGTGTTGGCGGTAGATTTGCGCGATACTTACGGGATCGAAATCGGCGCGGATGATTCCGGCCGACGGGCTGGCTTTTTTCACCTCGGCGATCAGGCGGATCGGGGGGCCTAGCGAAAGCGGGCCGAGGAAATCGCGCGGCGTCGGGGCAAGGGCCGAATACTCGCGGAGTTTTTCCACGGGCGTTTCGGCCTTGGCCAGTTCGACCTCCTCCAGTTTGGATGCGACGATGTCGTCGAGGATAGTGGACATTAGTGTTTAAAATGTCTTCGGCCGGTGAAGATCATGGGTATGCCTTTGTTATTGCAGGCGGCAATTACTTCGTCGTCTTTTTTGGAACCGCCGGGCTGGATTACGGCGCTTACTCCGGCGGCGGCGGCGGCCTCGATGGAGTCGGGGAATGGGAAAAAGGCGTCTGAGGCCAGGACCGAGCCGGTTGACCGGTCGCCGGCCTTTTGGATGGCGATATTAGTCGAATCGACGCGGCTCATCTGGCCCGCCCCGGCGCCGAGCAACATGCAATCCTTGGCAAGCACGATGGCGTTGGATTTTACGTGCCTGACGATTTCCCAAGCGAAGCGCAGATCGGCCATTTGTGCCGCGGAGGGGTTTTTTTGTGTAACAACCTGCCATAACTCTTCGGGATCGGTCAGGACGTCGGCCTCTTGCATGAGCACGCCGCCTTCGAGGCAGCGATAGGTCCAGTGTGGCCGCGACGGGTCCAGCCGGCCTACTTTCAACAAGCGCACGTTGGCTTTCCATTTGGGCTTGGTGGTGAGGATTTCCAAGGCCTGGGCGTCGTAATCCGGAGCGACGATGGCCTCGATGAACAAACCCGGGGCGGCGAGCACATCGGCCGAGGCGGCGTCCATCGCGCGGTTAAGCCCCAGCACCGAGCCGAATGCGCTTAGCGGATCGCCTTCCATAGCCCGTTGCAGGGCCGCGGCCAGGTTGTCGGCCACGGCTGCGCCGCAGGGGTTGTTGTGCTTGATGACCACGGCCGCCGGCCTGGAAAAACTACGCACGATTCCCAGTGCGCTATCGAGGTCGAGAAGATTATTGTAGGAAAGTTCTTTTCCGTTGAGTTGCTTGGCAGTGACGACGTTTGCATCGTTGCAATCGGGCTGGGCGTAAACGGCGGCCTGCTGATGCGGATTCTCGCCGTAGCGCAGTACTCCTTTGCGGGTGAGATTCATGCGGATAACGTCGGGGAAAACTCCCCCGGCCGCATCGCCGGCGAAAAAGTTGGCGATGGCCCTGTCGTAATTGGCCGTATGGGCGAAGGCCTCGGCGGCCAAACGGCGGCGGAGTTCCAGCGTGGTGCAGCCGCTCTTCGTGATCTCCTCGAGGATCTCCGAATACTGTCCGGTGTTGGTGGCCACGGTGGTAAAAGCGTGGTTTTTCGCGGCCGCGCGGACCATGGTCGGGCCGCCGATGTCGATCTGCTCGATGGCTTCCTCGGCCGTTACTCCCTTGCGGGCCGCGGTGGTCTCGAAGGGATACAAGTTGACCACGACCAGCTCGAAAGTGAGGATGCCGTGTTCGGCCAGTGCCCGCATGTCTTGGGGATTGTCGTGTCGGCAGAGGATGCCGCCGTGGACCTTGGGATGGAGAGTTTTCAGCCGGCCGTCCATCATTTCCGGAAAGCCGGTGTATTCGGCAATGTCGCGGACCGGAATGCCTTCGGTTTCCAGATGTTTACGGGTGCCGCCGGTGCTGAAGATTTCCACCCCCAGGGCGGTCAATCCCCGGGCGAAACCGGCCAGTCCGAGTTTGTCGCTTACGCTGATTAATGCACGTTTAATTTTCGGCGATTCCATCCAGACACCTTTTCATTCAAAAAGCCGCGGCCGTTGGCCGCGCATTGGTCCGCGGCAGTCGGCCGCGCATTGGTGCGCGATCAACGGTCGCGGCTTTATGGATTTCACATAATTCAACATCCTTAGCGGCTGTCGAAGTATTACTCCCCTCTCCCGCTTGCGGGAGAGGGGCCGGGGGTGAGGGCAGGTTGACTTCCAAACTCCAAAGTTATTTTTGGACAGCCACTTATTTACGGGTTTTGCGGTGAGCCGTCAAGGAGTGGGATGAGAAAAATCGCCGGTAATAAACAAAAAAAGCCCGCGGGTGGATAACCGCGGGCGTGCAAAAGGTCGGTTTTTCGGCGGATGAAATAATTTATTCCGCGAAGGGGTCTTTATCCGTCTTGGTTTTATTAGTGTCTTTGGGGGCGGGTTTTTCCGTCTCATCGCCGGCTTTGATCTTTTCCGCGGCGGTTTCTTTCTTAGGGGCCGGTTTTTCTTCGCCGGTTTTTTCCGGGGTCTTTTGAGCGGCGCTTGATTTTGCCGCCTCTTCGGCCGCCCGCCTGCGCGCTTCGCCGTGCGAGACGGGCTTTGTCAAGCCGATCTCGTGCAGACATTGAATCAGGCCTTTCGAGTCGGCCAGATAGATGCGATCGGTGTCGTCGTTAAGCATTTTAACGTTTAGCGACGCAGTGGGCAGGACATCGAGTTGGGCGCCGGTGGCGGCGTCGAGGATTCGAGTTGATCCTATTTTGTCCGCGCAGTACACGCGGTTTTTGCTGGCCGCGATAAACTGGAAAATACCGGGAGCGTACCAGATTTGTTTGCCGGTTTTCACATCGATGCAATACAGCCCGCCGAGAGAGGCCACGGCGTATACCCGCTCGTCGATAACCACGGCGGGTTGAGCGAGCGGTTCACCCGCCGAAAATCGCCATAACGGATCACCGGTTTTTTCCAGGATGGCATAAACATATCCGTCGCCGGAAGCCGCCAGAACAAGGCCGGAATTGCCGGAGATTTCCGGATCCGGAGGCAGATAGGTGGGTTCGGCGATAATGGGAGCGGTTGTTTCCAGGCGATACTTTACTTCGATGTGGGAATCCGCGTTGCGATCGACGCGCCCGATGTACAGGCAGCCTTCATCCGTGGGCCAGACGACGTATTCTTCAAATTCGGTTTCGCGCGTGACCAAGGGCTGCACCAATGTCTGGCCTTTTGACTGGCAGGATATGGGTTTGACTTTTTTTTGAGCAAGGCGGATATCCCGGTGATCTTCGGTTTTTTCCTTGGTCGAGTCTTCGGATAAGAGGTGGGCTTCCGTATCTAGTTTTTTCAACGCCTCGGCAAGCTGTTCGATGCGGTAAGCCAACAATAGACCCTTTACCGTTGGCACGTATACTCGCTGGTCGCTGACGGCCGGCCCCGCCCCGGGCGATCCGTCAATATCCGTTTCCAAAAGGATGTTGCCGTTTAGGCGATTGACCACGTACAGACGAGAGCCGTTGACAATGGCTAGTACGCTGCGGCCGATCCCGGGCGTCATGCTGGGATGCTCGGGCCGGCCGATTTGTTTTGCCCAAAGCGTGGCGCCCGTTTCGGCGTCGACGGCATGGACCATGGCCCTATCGGTCTGGGCGTAAAGAATTCCATCGTAAAGCACCAGATCCTTCAAGCGCGAGCGGCCGGGGTCCATTTCCACTTGCGTAAACCAGGCTCGGGTCAAACCGTGCCGGGCGGCAAGGCCCTGGGGAATGATTTTGTCGGCGTCCGATTGGGCCCACAACGCGCAAGGCTGCCAAGCGGCCAAAAGGGCAATCAGATAAAGTGAACGTCGTATCATGATGGATGATCCCCTTACACTCACACTACGTTTTCAATTTTCAACCGATGTTCAGCCCCGGCACTCGTGCCGGGAGAATTATTTCATGGCTCGCGGCACAAGTGCCGCGGCTAAACGGAACAATATCAATATTCACGTTCAAATAACACGTTTTATAATAATATACTCCGCCCCATTATGCACGCGAAAAACCCGAAACGGGTGCCCCATTGGGGCCAAAATGGTTCAACACCGGCAGTGAAATCCGAAAAAATATCAACATGGCGGATTATGATTTTGCCCATGTCGGGTGATAAGGATAGCAGATGCACCCGACTGTTGGGTGGTGTGGTATTTTGTGATCTTATCTCTATTTTCCCATTTCTGATTTCTGATCTCCGATTGTTTGCTTCGATTTAGGATGTGATAGCGGGCCGACTCGCGTTTTTTCGCCCGCTGGACCGATCGGCTCCTTTGCCTTACCATAAGGAACATGGAATGGAACGCTTTGGGAACTGGCGCATTGCAGCTTGTTGAAGAAATCCTGGGTTATTTGAATTTCTCATCCGGCGCGCCGGACCCGACATTTCTCAAAAACCTCAACGACCTATTCGGGCGCATTGATGCACACAACGATGGCGGCGAGCCGACGTGGCGGCGACTGGGGAACACACTTCGCGATGCTTTACTAAGTATTTCCGGCACTGCGGAGGCTTTCCGCAGCGTGGAACAGGCCGAGGCGGTGGTGGGGTTGGTTTTCATTCACGCCCTGCCGGGTTATCGCCTGCATCATCGCGATCTATTGTTTCACCAGAAAGACGAACAACTATTTTTGCCGTTTTTCATCGGCCGGACGTGCGAGGAGGTATTGCGGCAAGGCCCGCCTTGGAACGAAATCGACCGCATAGTCCGCGGCGCTCTGGCCGGGCTGAACGACTATATCGGGTATCGGCCCGTGGCCGTGTTGCAAACCGCGCAAAAAATCCAGCCATACGCGCAGGAGTGGATTCGGCCGATTCCCCTATATATTCGCGGGGCCGGGGTGAGCACCGGGCCGTATCGCGAATTGGTGGAAGCGGCCCTTGCGATCCTGGGTGAAACCGACGCGGCCATCTTGTTCGACGCCATGTTTCCCCTGGAGCAGCTCGACGAGTTGGCCGTGGATCCCCGGGCGTACGATTTCGATCATCCGGTAAACAAGCGTCCGAATTATCTTTTCGGCCAATGGGACATGAACCAGCTTGACGGGGCCGGGCGATGCCGCCGCTTCGTGGTGCAGCAGGCGGCGTTGGAGGCGATGATGGACCGCCTGAAAAACCACGGCAAAATCGCCGGTAAAGAGCTTCTTTTCGAGGAAGCGGCGGTTTTGGCCGGCACGATTTTGATGGGTTCGGGCATCAGCGGCAGCCGGCCCAATGCCCATGAGTCCACGGTCAGTCTGGCCACGCTGGTGCAGAAGATAGCCGATTATCGCGACGCTTTTTATCATCGGCTTCTTGCCCGGCTGGACGGGGACCATGCCCAGCGGCTTAATCGCGAAGCGGCCGAGCTTAAGCAGCCCTTGGGCGGGGCAAGGCAGCACTTCAATCATTATCTGGCCCAGCGCCGCGCCGAACAATTGCAACACGTGCACCTGGCGCAGCTTTTTACCCGGATGGGATACGTCGAGGCGGCCCGGCGCCAGGTTCGCGTGGTGCCCGTGGCCGCGACGCGGATGCTTTGCGACATGCAATGCCGCTTGACTGCCGCGCATGGGGAAATCGATCGCGGACGGCTGGAACCGGTCGTGACGCTGTTGAGTGAGATTGAAAATATCCTGCACCGGGCGATCGAGTGCGGGGCGATGGTCGATCCCTGGAACATTCTGGGCTTCGGCGGGCAATTCGGGCTGTTCCCTTCGCCGGAAAACAGCATCCACGATTACCGCATCGACGAATTGATCAACCTGATGAGCGACATTTTCGGTTTATATATCCGCGCCGGCAAGGAGGCGGCGGCGTTGGGCAATAATGCCGTCGAGGGCGTGCTGGCCGGGCAGCTCCGGCGATTGACCGAGTGGTGGGATCAATTCGCCACAACCGAGGTGAGCGAAATCGGCGGCATTTCCGGCCGGGAGACTTATGAATCGGCTCAACAGGCAGCCTCCGCGCTCAGGGCCTGGCACGAAGCCGGGGCCGCGGCCGGAGACGTTGCCTTTTGGCGCAGGCACGTCGAGCATTTCCGCACGGCCAAGTCCTATGCCCTGGTCGTCGATACCCTGTTGGATCACGGCGACCTGGTGGCCGCCCAGGCCTTGTTGGTGCATTGGCTCAGCCAGGCCGACGTCATCCCCTTGGCCGAGGAAAGCTATTCCTTCAACGAATTGGCAGTCCTGTGGATGGAAGACCTTTGGCGCTCCGGGCGGGACTCCGGGGAGGAGCCGAGGAATAATCGACTTTCGCCCCAGCGGCGCTGGGCTTATGCCAAAAAATTTCTGGACTACTTGGAAGCCAACGCCGGCGAGTTTTGGCGCGTGCCGCGACTGGAGGCGTTTGCCGAAGGCTTGGCGGCGGGCGAGAGCGAAGAAGATGAACAAGAGCCTGAAGAGGAAAGCGATAACTTATTCAGCGCGGCCTACGAACAGCTTACTTATCGCGACAGCACCGACGACGGCATCGACAGTTCGCTGTTCGAGGCCGGCCCGGACGCCGAAGAAAGCGAGTTGGTATTCGAGGCCGAGCGGATCGTGGGCCACCTGGCGTTTTTGGCCATGATCGCCCATTTGTGGAAGATGACGGCCACGGTCAGCCTTTCCGCCGACGTTGGAGATCCCCGGCGCGACGAGGTGCTCGCCGGTTGGCGCGATCAGGCGGGCGCCAACTACCGGGAGCTGTTGGAATTGCTTTCCGCGGTGCAGCGATATCGCATTCCGGCGCCCAGCGGCGCGCACGATTCGATGGTCGAATACGATCGCCGCCGCAGCGTCAAGGAGATGCTGCTGGAGAGCATCATCAACACCTGCGTGGATACGGCCGACGCGATGCGGATGATCCGCGCGGCCATGGCCCGTTCCATGCCCCTTGCCGATGCCCGGCAATGGGAAGAGCCGATGCACGCGGTGCTTTGCACAGTGCTGCGCGGCGATGCCGCCGGCGTTAGAAAAGGCTGGAAGGAACTTCTGACCTCGCTCGGGCGAGAGCCGTTGCTCTACGTGTCGTTGGCCCGGGGCGGAAATCCGCTTAAGATCGTATCCGCGCGAAGCCTGCAAAGCATGTTGTGCCGTTTTCTGGCCTATTTGCCCCGCTTGGGCCTGGTGTGCGAAACCGCGCAACTGTTGGAGACCATCCAGGGCATGGAGTTCGAGCATCCCCAAGGGCCGGGCGCGATTACCGAGTTCGATCGAGTTTTCCAGATCGGCTGCAAGTCCATCGTGCGATCGCTGGTCGCGTCTTCGGCCGACTGGTCGCCGCCGCGCGAGGGCGGCGGTAAACAATTTATCGACAACGAGCTTATCGCCCTGTTGGAACAGACCGCCGAGGCCCTGCTGCGCTGCTGGCTTGCGCACAGCCGGGGCGTGAGGCTTTCGGTGCTGGAATCCGTGAGCGATGAAAAACAATGGACCCGCTTGCGGAAGTTCATCCAAAAATACGGCGGCGACTTGTTTACCCAGCATTTCATGAATTTGGGAAATCTCCGCGCGATTTTACTGGCCGGCGTGGATGCGTATTTGGACTGGATCGGCGAAATGCCCGAGGGCGAGGCGTCGCTGCGCCTGTTGGACGATTTGGGCGGCCCGTTGGATCGGGCCGAGGCGGTCCGCTGGCTCGGCGTGGCCGTCGAGGCAGTCGTGGAAAACTATCCCGAGTACGTGGATTACAATAGCATCACCACTCAATCCGACCGCGGCGACATGCTTTACACCCTTTTGGACTTTCTTCGCCTGCGGGCGGGCTACGACCGCATGGCCTGGAATCTGCGCCCGATTCTGCTTACCCATGAGGTGCTGGTGCGGTGCGGGCGCGACGACTCGGCCAAAATCTGGCGCAAGGCCGTGGCCGAGCGGACCGGCGATATCGCCGAGGATTGTCTGCGCAGGCTGCGGAACATGAACAAAAAATACGGCATGAAATTGCCCAGCATCGCCGAACGATTGGAAGAAAAGTTTATCCGGCCGCTGCAGGTGGACCGGCTGTGCGCAATGATCCGGCCGGCGATGGAGGAGCTTCGCGACGGCCGCGATCAAAAAACCTTTCCGCAATTGGAAAAACTCGTGGGCGAATTTACCCGCAAGATCGCCGGGGCCGGTTTTGAAACGCCCGATTGGCTCGCCGATCTGGAAGACGAGGCCGAGCAGGTGCAAGCCCCGCTGATCGAGGACGATTTCCCCGATCCGTATCTGAACCTGCCCGAAACGCACCTTACCCTGGACGACGCCCGCCGCCAGGTCCGCCGCATGGCCCGGGAGACGTAAAGAACAAACGATCCCCCGCTTCAACTTTGAAATTCACATCTTTTGAAAGGTTAATAATCAATAATCACCTTTAATTGTTCTTTTTTATCATCGTAAGATAAGGTTAATTTACTTAGTGGCTCAGAAACCTTCTTGTCAGTTCCCAATTTTGTGAAAGTAACCCAATAAGTATTTACGAATACTATTTTGGCATATTCTTCCCGTTTCCAACGATGGCTAAATGTTCTAACCGATGGAGAACTAAAAACCCCTTCACGTAAAGTTGCTGGGACGGTTGATTCATCACCATGAATTGTAACTTCTTTATCCAGCCATTTTGTTAGTTCATAAACAATTCCAGACCGCAAATCAATTAGTCTTTGAAAGACTTCGTCGGTAGCAATTATTGATTCTGATCCTTTCCTAATCCAAGCTGGCCCTCCAAAATGGGGAGTTTCTCCATCATATTCAATCTCAACACGAACACAATGGTTACCTTCTTTTTCATAAACTTGTGAACGCCATAGGATTGGAGGATAAATCTTATCGCACTCTTTCCTAATCTTCTTCTGTATATCATCCGGATTTGTGACACCCTGGATTGTGCCATCATTTCTCTCGCCGACAAGCAAAATCGCTATGTGCCCAGGCTTTACCGAGTTGGAAAATGCTACCAAAGTCTTGAGTAAATCCTTTAAATCGGACTCTAGTTTTCTCTCTAAGAGATTATCTTCCCAAGGCAATTCAACCATTTCAAAATCTCCCGAGATTGTACCACGACTAACATGTATTGGAACACTTTTAAGAGGTCAAGATCAACATGAATTATGGTGATATAACGCATATTGTCAAGTTAATGGCACTAAAAACATAATTGTGCGAACGGATGTTTAACCGGGGCACTTATGCCGCGCTTTTCGATGAAAATCCTCCCGGCACGAGTGCCGGGGCTGAACAATTAGGGAAGCAGTACATCTGATGCGGGAGCGTCAGGGAATTGCATTCCCACGCGGAGCGTGGGAACGAGGCAAGTGGGCAGTAAACTGCCCACCCCTTAGTCTCCGCTCGTCACTCGTTCGACTCGCGGATAAAAGGTTCCATGATCTTGGTGTTGCGGTCGATTGAGAGCACGATGGTGCGTTGTTCTGCACCGTTGGGGCTGCTGGCGACCACGGGCAGGATGTGGCGTCGTTCGGGCAGATTGAACCTGACGGCGAAGGTGCCGTCGCTGCGCAATCGCAC
This sequence comes from Thermoguttaceae bacterium, assembly GCA_050013075.1. GTDB lineage: Bacteria > Planctomycetota > Planctomycetia > Pirellulales > Thermoguttaceae > JBEKIK01. Next base: position 39,855 of record JBEKFZ010000023.1, read on the forward strand.
CGGCTCGCCGTGAAAAGTCACGTGTGCGCCGGGTTCGGTTACGCCGTGCACGAGGAGTTCGGCGTCAATTTTGAGTTTGATTTTTCCTTGGCTGTTCGAGGGCGCGGCTTCGCCCATGCCGAATTGGGTCGCCATCGGGTCGCCCATGGGCCGCTTAAGGCGTTCTTCAAAAACTTCTTTCAAGTCGCCGCGGTTTTCCGGTTCGCTGTATCCGCCGCTAAGGGCGAAGATGCGTTCGAAATCCTTAGCCACCTCAGACCAGTTTTTATCGAATGTGTTTTCCTTGCCAGCCGAGGGAGTGGTGACCACGTTGCTGCGGGCAAGGCAGAAAAATTTGCCGACTGCGGCCAGGTAGCCGATTTCCAATTGAAAAGTCTTGGGCGGATCCTTTACGTCGATGTACCAATTGTTCACGCCGCCGTGTATTTCAATGTCGCGATCGATTTTCCGCGCGGATACGATGGCCCCCTCGCGAAGCACCTGGAACAGCCGTAGTATGGGCCGCGAGGCGTGCCAGTGCTGATTCATCGCCACCCGCGCCCGATCGATACTCCGCCGATTCAACTCCCAATAGGCATGAAGCCAGAAAGGATCGCGAACCATGACCACCAGCCGGTCTTTGGATCGGCTGTAATCGTCGGCATCCGTATGAAGGGAAAGGTCCTTGATTTGTGTAAGTTTTTCTTTAATCTTGAGCAGCCGGCCTTCGGTATTATCGCTATGGGATAAGGGTTTGGCTTTGCCGTTTCCGGGGCGTTCCTGGACGGCTCGATTAGAATGTCTTGACCGGGCGTGCTTCAGCAGGGCTTTGACCAACTCATCCTTGCGCATGGCGTGCCAACCCGGCACTTTTTGCTTTTTAGCCAGGTTGGCAAGATCTCTTACCGTTCGCGTTTTCAGATCAGCAGGGGTCATCGGCAATCCTAAATTTCACTTAATTATCAATTTGCTCTTTCCAGACTCCATAGGGGGACACTGCCCAGCCGCGCGGGTCCCCACACCTTACCCTTCCTACGGAAGAGCTTTGTGGCTGGGTCGATCAATCGTTAAATCCGCTGTGACAAAAAACAACAAATCATGGATACGCCACAAGTTAGGTACCCTCGGTTTGGCAGGCTTCGGTTGTTAATTCAGGTAAAACAGGCTATTCTGGCAGTATTGATTATATCATAAAATGCTTTTTTCGCAATGATTTTCATTAAAAACAAATGTGGCGACGATGATGATAGATCGTCATAAGTCTTTGATAAATAAATACTTATGTATCATCAACAATATAAGAGAAGTAAATTATCACAGCAAAATTGTATTAAAATCTTAAGCCGTTATTATGCTCTGGCAGGGAATGGGAAAGGATAAGATAATAGGCAAGTCTTTTGGTCGATTATCATCAATCTGCCTTGTTAATTTGCCTTAATTATCCGGTTTTACCAGTCACTTTTTCTCCGAACCTGCCCGAACCTACTTCAAAATGGATAATTTGCCCGACGACCAGTCTTCTTATGCCAATGCGATGCAATGGGTATCGCGCATTACCGCCATTTCACTGGAAATGGTTTTGCCAGGAGTGATCGGATACTACTTGATCGATCGGTGGTTGGGGACGAAAGTGGTTTTTTTAACCCTGGGATTGATTCTGGGTTTAGTGGGCGGAATATGGCAACTGATTAAATTAACGAAACAAAATAACAGCCGATAAAACCATGTGGCAAACTTTGCGCAAACAAAGCATTTTCATGCGCTCTGTGGCGCTGGTGATCTTTGAGATATTCCTATTGGCTGCTATAACACCATTTTTGTGGATTTTTGGATCTCCATGGAGTTTTACCACTGCGGGAGTGGCTGTGGGATTGTGCACGGTAGGCGCGCTTTTAGGGTTATGGATACATTACGTTTTAGGTGACCCCAAATTGGCATTGACCGCGCTGTTGCTCGGCATGGCGGTAAATATGGGAATACCCTTGGCGTTCGGGGTGGCCATCCATCTGCACGGTGGGCCACTTTCCGAATCGGGATTCTTGTACTATCTTTTGTTCTTCTACTTGTTAACGTTGGCAATGAAAACCATGTTGACGCTGCCTTTATCACGAAAAAGCGATGGCTGATCCAGTAAAACTCGTCGAACACGTCAAGGACAACGACATTTTCGAGTTGCCGTTTCAGACGCATATACCCATCCCTCAGCCTTTCGAGGCGCTGGGATTGAAATTGCACCTGAGCAAGTTCATGGTGCTGGAACTGGTAGTGGCGGTGTTGATGCTTGTGGTTTTCATACCTTTGGCGCGGCGAATCAGAAATGGCGAAATATCTCGCGGCCGTTTTTCGAACATGTTCGAGGCCATGCTTTTGTTCGTTCGCGATAAAATGGTGCGGCCGGCCATCGGGCACGGCGCCGATCGCTTTTTGCCTTTTATTTGGACCTTGTTTTTCTTTATCCTCTTTTGCAATCTGTTGGGACTGGTCCCATGGGCCGGCTCGCCGACGGGCGATTTCGCCGTCACCAGCGCGTTGGCTATTATTGCCTTCGGCACGGTAATCGGAGCGGGTATGAAGAAGTACGGAATGCTAAAATTCTGGACCGGTTTGTGTCCGCCCATGGATTTGCCATTTATATTAAAAATATTTCTGGTGCCCATGATTCTGTTTATCGAGATATTCGGATTGTTTATAAAACACACGATATTGGCCGTACGTCTTTTGGCCAACATGTTCGCCGGGCATATAGTGCTGGCGGTGGTCGTGGCATTTACCGCGGATTTTGCCGCCTCGATATTTTGGTACGGTGTAATGCCGGCCAGTGTGCTGGGCGGCGTGGCGCTGTGCATGTTGGAATTGTTAGTGGCCTTTATACAAGCCTATATTTTTGCCTTTTTAACCGCGTTGTTTATCGGAATGGCGGTCCATCAGCACTGACAGGATGCGGCCGCGGCGCCGAGAAAAACTTTTTTATAAGGAGATAAATCCAGTGAACAGGCTGACAAAAATTGCGTTGTTATGCGTCATCGTGTTGTTGACGACGGCCGCACCCGTTTGGGCGCAAGAAACCGGCGCTCCTAGAATAACCAATTTGAATATTCTGCAAGGGGCCGCGTTCGGCGCCGGTTTAGTGATTTTAGGGGCTGGATATGGAATCGGCAAAATCGGATCCTGCGCGGTGGAGAACATGGCCCGGCAGCCGGAAGTGGCCGGCAACATTCAGACGGCGATGATTATTTCCGCCGCGCTTATAGAAGGGGCCACCTTCTTCGCCTTGATTGTTTGTATTGCAAAGCCTTGATTGTATGTATTGCAAAATAGATCGAAATGCCTCGAATTCTAAGACGCCGGTAATATGTTTATTCGAATTGTAGTCAGCTTGACGATCGGTCTTGCCCTGTTGGCGTTTTGCGTCCCGGCCTTGGCTGAAGACACGCAGCAGGCCGTCGGCAAGCCGGCGCATTCCGGCGAAACCGCGGCCGGCCAAGAGGAAGGCAATATCAATCCGATTCCCATGTCCTGGCAGCAGGTCAAAGGCGATCTTACGATCTGGACTGCCGTCGTGTTTCTGGTGCTCATGGTCATCCTCTGGAAATTCGCCTGGGGACCGTTGGCCGAAGGGCTCGACAAGCGGGAACAGCATATCGCCGATCAGATCTTCCAGGCCAACGAGGCCAATCAAAAGGCCAAGGATTTGCTCTCCGATTATGAAAAAAAGCTGGCCGATTCGCAGGACGAGGTCCGCGCGATCCTGGAAAAAGGCCGCCGCGACGCCGAAGAGGTCGGGCGCTCGATGATCGAAAAGGCCAAGGCCAACGCCAAGGCCGAAGGGGAGCGGATGCTCAAACAGATCGACGCCGCCACCGCCGGCGCGATCAAGGAATTGGCCGACCGCAGCGCGGCCCTGGCCGTCGAATTGGCCGGCAAAATTGTCCATGCCAGGCTTAATCCCAAGGATCACGCCAAGCTCATCGAGCAGGCCGTGGCCGGATTCGCCGAGAGCAAAGGCGGGGCGAGTAGAAATTAAAAAAAAGATGGTGGGCAGTGGAGGTTTTGTTTAGCCGCGACCGGGCACCGTGCGTAGCATGGTCGGGGAGCGGGAATTTGTTAGTTTAGCCGCGACCCGAAGGGGAGCGCGAATAAAACCTCCTGCCAAGAGATCGCTCGCCTCCGGCTCGCGGCTAAACTGTGAACTGTAAACTGAGAACCGATTGCTGAACGCTGAATATGGCCGAATCCCGAGACGTTACCGCCGAACATGCCCGCAGCGCGGCCCGGATTGAGGCCGACGTGAGCGTCGAGCATATAGCCGAGGTTTACGCCCGGGCTTTTTTGGATGCGGCCGAAGCGGCAAGGCAAACCCAGGCCCTGCTGGCGGAATTCGACTCGCTTGTGGCCGACGTGCTCGACCGGTACCCCAAGTTCGAGGCGGTGATCTGCTCGACGATGATATCGCGCGAGGAGATCGCGGCCGTGTTGGACCGCGTGCTGGGCGGCCGGATATCGCCGCTAATGCTTAACTTTCTCAAGGTCCTGTCGCGGCACGGCCGGCTGGATTGTTTGCGGGTGATTCATCGCCGCGCACATGCCTTGTACGACATACTTCAAAACCGCGTTAGAGTGCGATTGACCACAGCCGCGCCGTTGAGCACCGAATTGGCCAGCCGCATCCGCATTGCCTTGCGCGGCAAACTCGAAGGCGAGCCGGTCCTGGAACTCCAGTCCGATCCCAAGCTGATCGGCGGAGCGGTGCTTCGCCTGGGCGACACCGTGTACGACGGCTCGATCGCCAACCAATTGCAAATTCTCCGTCAACAAATGATGGACAGGAGCGCCCATGAAATTCAAAGCCGACGAAATCGCTTCCGTAATCCGGCAGGAAATTGAGCAATTCGAATCCCGCATCGACGTCCGCGAAGTCGGCCGAGTGATCGAGGTGGGCGACGGCATCGCCCGGGTTTACGGCCTGTCCGGCGTGATGTCGGGCGAGATGGTCGAGTTTCCCGGCGGGATCATCGGATTGGCCTTCAACCTCGAAGAAAATTCCGTGGGCGTGATCATCCTCGGCGATTACCTGAAAATCAGCGGCGGCGACGAAGTCCGCAGCACCGGGCGACTGCTCTCCGTGCCCGTGGGCGACGCCGTGCTGGGCCGCGTGATCGATCCGCTGGGCGGTCCGCTGGACGGCGGCGGGCCGATCGTATCCACCGAGCGCAGGCTGGTGGAATCCGACGCCCCGGGCGTTGCCGGACGCCAGCCGGTGAAGGTGCCGCTGCAAACCGGCATCAAGGCCATCGACTCGATGACACCCATCGGGCGCGGCCAGCGGGAACTGATTATCGGCGACCGGAAAACCGGCAAAACCGCCATCTGTATCGACACCATCATCAATCAAAAAGATACGGGCGTAAAGTGCTTTTACATCGCCATAGGCCAGAAGGAATCGACCGTGGCCGGACTGATTGAGGTGCTGCGCAAGTACGGCGCGATGGACTACACCACGGTGATCGTGGCCGGGGCCAGCGATCCGGCGCCTCTGCAATATATTGCTCCTTACGCCGGGTGCGCGATGGCCGAGTATTTCACTTACAAGGGCGGCGACACGCTGGTGATTTACGACGATCTATCGAAGCAGGCCCAAGCCTACCGGCAACTGTCGCTTTTGATGCGCCGCCCGCCCGGACGCGAGGCCTACCCGGGCGATATTTTCTATTGCCACAGCCGGCTTTTGGAACGCGCCGCCAAACTGAGCGACGAGTTGGGCGGCGGATCACTTACGGCATTGCCCATCGTGGAAACGCTCGAGGGCGAGGTGTCGGCCTACATTCCCACCAATGTGATCTCCATCACCGATGGGCAGATTTACCTCCAGCCCGACCTGTTTTTCGCCGGACAGCGCCCGGCCATGAACGTGGGCATATCGGTGTCGCGCGTGGGCGGGGCGGCCCAGGTGCCGGCAATGAAAAAAGTGGCCAGCGGCCTGCGCCTAGATTTGGCCTCGTTCCGCGAACTCGAGGCCTTCGCACAGTTGGGCACCGATTTGGACCCCGCCACCCAGGCCCGGCTCGACCGCGGCTATCACATGACCGAGTTGTTGAAGCAAGGTTTGTATCAGCCCATGCACGTAACCGATCAGGTGCTGAGCATTTACGCCGGCACCCGCGGCCACTTGGACAAAATCCCAGTAGGTGAAGTCCACGCTTGGGAACAAGGCTTTTTGCAGTTCTTCCGCGATGAAAGAGCGGATCTTTGGAAAAAGATCACCGACACCCGCCAACTCGACGACGCCGGCATGGCCGCCGTGGACAAGGCCATAGCCGAATTCCAAAAACGCTACGCCGCGGAACATTCCAAGGCGACCGTAACCGTATAATCAAGATTGCAAAATGCAAAATGCAAAATGCAAAATGCCGAAAAACTGATAACTGTAAACTGACAACTGTAAACTCCACTAATGGCCAAAGCCAAAACTTTTGATAAACGCCGCAAGTCGATCAAGAACATCCGCAAAATCACGCGGACCATGGAGTTGATTTCCACCGCGCGGTTTAAGCGGACGATGGATCGGGCCGTTGCCGCAACGGCTTATACCAAGCGGATCACAAAATTGGTCGGCCATCTTGTCCGCGCCGGCTTGGAAATGTCGCATCCGCTCCTGGCGTCGCGCCCGGAAACAAAAAATGCAATCTTGCTGGTGCTTACGGCCAACCGGGGGCTGTGCGGCGGGTATAACGCCGGGGTGCTGCGATTGGCCAACGCGCGATTGAAAGAACTGCGGCAGCAGGCTCGCCAAGTGCGATTGGAAGTGTCGGGCAAGCGCGGCGTTTCGTATTTTCGCTTTCGCGGAATCCAGCCGGACCAGCGCTTCACGCATTTTGAGGACAAACCGGCGTTCCAGGAAGTCGACGTCCTTGCCCGGCGGTATTTGGAGGATTTTCAGGCGGGCATACTCGACCGGCTCGACGTGGCATACGCGAAATTCGAGAGTGCCAGCCGCCAGTTCGCCCTGATCGAAACGCTCTTGCCGATCGCCCAATTGGAAGGCGCGGACGAGGAAGAGCCTCGGTTGGCGGAAACGCAATACGAATTTCTTCCCTCGGCCGAAAGCATTTTGGACGAGGTCGTGCCGGCGAGTTTCAAGGCTAAATTGTTTAAATGTTTTCTTGATGCCGCGGCAAGCGAACAGATCGCCCGCATGACGGCCATGAAAGCAGCCACGGAAAATGCCGACTCGATGATCGCCAATTTGTCGATGGCCTACAACCGCGCCCGGCAAGGACAGATTACCGGCGAACTGCTGGAAATCATCGGCGGGGCGGAGGCATTGGAAAAATAATAAAAATTACAGAATAAAAAAGTACCACCATTATTTTATCACGAAAACACGAAATAAAGAAAAAACGAAATTAAGTTATTTTGATCTTTTCGTGATTTCGCTATTTCGTGTTTTCGTGGTGAAAATGTAATCCAATACTCAATACAGTTTATAACGCCATGCCCACAGCCACAGCCCCCAAACCCGCCCAGAAAAAGAACGTCGGCCGCATAAGCCAGGTCATCGGCTCGACCTTCGACGTCGAGTTTCCCGAAAAACAATTGCCGCCCATATACAATGCCGTCAAAGTCGAGAGCGATCAAAAGGGTATCAAGCTCGATTTGACCGGCGAAGTGCAGCAGCACCTCGGCGGCGGGCGGGTCCGTTGCGTGGCACTGGCCAGCACCGACGGCATGGTCCGGGGCATGCAGTGCATCGATACCGGCTCGTGCGTGCGCGTGCCGGTAGGCAAGGCCATGCTGGGACGGGTGTTCAATCTGATCGGCGAACCGATCGACGGCCTCGGGCCCGTAAAGGCCGACGACTACTGGCCGATCCACCGCGATTCGCCGCCTTTGACCGACCTGTTGACCGAGACCGAGGTGTTCGAAACGGGGATCAAGGTGATCGATCTTTTAACGCCCTTCGTGCGCGGCGGAAAGGCCGGATTGTTCGGCGGGGCCGGATTGGGCAAAACCGTGATCCTCACCGAGTTGATCGCGCGGATCGCCACGGCCCACGGCGGTTTTTCCGTGTTTGCCGGCGTGGGCGAACGGACCCGCGAAGGCAACGACCTGTGGCTGGAAATGCGGCACGCCAAAATCGGCGACACCGGGCGCAACGTACTATCGCAGACGTGCATGGTCTTCGGCCAGATGAACGAACCGCCGGGCGCGCGGTTGCGCGTGGCCCTTTCGGCCCTGACCATGGCCGAATACTTCCGCGACACGGCCGGTGCCGACGTGCTGTTGTTCATCGACAACATCTTCCGTTTTTCGCAGGCCGGCAGCGAGGTGTCCGCGCTTTTGGGGCGGATGCCCTCGGCCGTGGGTTACCAGCCCACGCTGGCCACCGAGATGGGCCAGTTGCAGGAGCGGATCGCCTCGACCAACAAGGGGGCGATAACCTCGGTGCAGGCGGTGTACGTGCCGGCCGACGATCCGACCGATCCGGCCCCGGCCACGGCCTTTGCCCAACTCGACGCATTCATCTACCTGGAACGGGCGATCAGCGAAAAGGGCATCTATCCGGCCGTGGATCCGCTGGCGTCGTCCAGCCGGATTTTGGATCCGCAATATCTGGGCCAGCGGCATTACGACTGCGCACGCCGGGTGCAAATGACTTTGCAGCGCTACCGCGAACTGCAAGACATCATCGCCATCCTCGGCGTGGACGAACTGAACGAGGCCGACAAACTCGTGGTGCACCGCGCCCGGCGCATCGAACGATTCCTATCGCAGCCGTTTTTGGTGGCCGAGGTGTTTACCGGCAAGCCGGGCGAAATCACCCCCCTGGCCGATACGATTCGCAGCTTCGAGGAGATCTGCGACGGCAAGTGGGACCACCTGCCCGAGCAAGCCTTTATGTACGTCGGTCCCATCGAACAGGCCGAGGAACAAGCGAAGAAAATGCAATAGGGATTAGTGATTGGGGATTAGGGATTGGGGAATAAAAAAAGGGGTGGGCAGTTTACTGCCCACTGGCGTGAGATATTGATTATGGTGAGTTTCACGCACCCTACAAAAATTCACAACCTCTCCGTACTCAAAACTCAGAACTGAAAACTGTAAACTGTAAACCAAGAACATACATGTCTCTCCAGTGCATAATTGTGACTCCCGAACGCACCGTGCTCGAGCGGCCGGCCAATTTCGTGGTCGTGACGCTGTTCGACGGCGAGATCGGCGTATGGCCCCGCCGGGCGCCGTTCATCGGCCGGTTGGGCTACGGCGAAATGCGGGTCACATTGGACGATAATACCGACCGGTACTACGTCGAGGGCGGATTTATCGAAGTGCTTGAAGACGCGGTTACGGTGCTTACCGCTCGGGCGGTATTGGCGTCCGAAATAGACGAAGCAGTGGCCCTGGAACAACTCATCTCCGCCCGGGCCAAGCCGGCCGATACGCCCGAACTGATGGCCATCCGCGATCGCGCCGTGATGCAAAGCCGCGCCCAATTGCATGCCGCCCGGCGGGCGAAATAAAAAACAAGGATGCAGGACGAAGTGGACGGTGGGCAGTGGGCGGTGGACAGTGAGGGCCGGGCAATTTATTGCCCGGTTTAGAAGGATAAAACCGCTTGCGGTTTCGCAATGGGTATACTCCGTGCGATCATGCAATAGCGAACTCGCTCCCGGAGCAAGCTCCGGGGCTAAACGACGAGGTGAAACATGCGTCGGCCGACCAGCGTCACGGTATTGGGAATACTGAACGTCGTATTTGCCGCCTGGGGATTGATGGGCATTGCGTTTTACATCGCGATGATGTTTATGCCGCCGGCATTAAACGCGAAAAATCCGGTGTTGGATTTGATGCGGCAGAATGCGGGGTATGCGATGTATGCAAACATATCAATGGTCTTGGGCGGCGTGCTGACGCTTGTGCTTTGTTTGGCCGGCATCGGGTTGCTCATGCTTCGGCCTTGGGGGCGATTGCTCTCGATAGCCTACGCGGTCTTTGCGATTATCAGCGTGATCGTCAACACGGCGGTTAATTATTATTTCCTGCTCGCGCCGATGATGGACAAACAGGCCGCGCTGCCGCCCGGCCCGGAAAAAATGGCGGCGATGGGGGGAATAATGGGCATGGTCCTCGGCACGTGTGTAGGTCCCGTCTATCCCGTCGTGCTGTTGGTTTTTATGTACCGTGCCAATGTCAGGGCGGCATTCCGTACACCGAATTCAGCCGATCAGATCCGCCGTGTGTCGTACTAATATGTCGGAAAGATTATCGAAATCGCGATCTTCGGTCCAAAGCGGACAACCAAGACATAAAGTCAATGCAAGGATGGGTATGTCTTTGGCATCTCGACCGCCAATCAAGTCGTTTGCTCTTTTGATGTGCGCGTCATATTCGTTTGCTTGGCAAACGGTAATCGACAATAATTGAAATTCCCGGTATAATTCTTCTTCCGGTCGATCCAATCTTTTGGCAAGATTTGGAAGATATTTTTCGACTTCAAAGAGTGTGTGCTGGGTGGAAAAGAAGAGGAATTTATGTGAAAAGAGCAGTTCACGAGCCGTATCGCCCAACAATGCAGAGATGATGGGATTTGCGTCGATAACCAATGGTTCGGCCAAGATGCTATCCGTTCAATTTTTTTCGGAAACAATTGAAATCCGCCAATATATCCGTTTCCGAAAGGTTTTTTTCCAGCATGGCAGCGCGGGTGAGTTCGGAAAGTCGGCGAAATTCTTCCTTGTGTTCCACGAAGGTCAACTT